>QFPJ01000064.1 GCA_003241685.1 Sphingopyxis macrogoltabida | reverse complement strand
TTCGGCTTCGCGGCCGAATATGACATCGAGCGCAAATTCCGCGAAACGCGCCTCTACCAGGTCGCGCCGATCAGCACGAACATGATCCTGTCCTATGTCTCGGAGCATGTGCTGGGGATGCCGCGCAGCTATTAACCCCCTCGTGGATAAGCTTCTCTGTTGCTAGAGACGCAAAATTGGATATTGGCTCCTATTGATGTCCTATTGTGTAAAAAAATCTAGAGTTTTGGTACGCATTATGAGGGTCGGGCGCTCTTGAGGACATCGAAAACTCGAGACGATGGAGAAGAAGGAATATGACGCTCACCCAGCATCTGCATCGGCACGCACAATGTCGCCCATCTGAATATGCCACGATAGACGCCGATCGTCGGCGGACATGGAGCGAGGTTCATGAGCGTATATCTCGCTTCGCTGCAGCTCTGGCTTCGCTGGGGATCAAGCGAGGCGACCGAGTTGCGCTCCTCGCTCAAAACAGCGACCACTATTTCGACTATTTTTATGCGACCTGGTGGTTAGGAGCGGTCGTAAACCCAGTGAACATTCGCTGGTCGACAGGCGAGATTGCCTATTCACTCGACGACAGCCTGACCGAGCTTCTTTTCGTTGACCGCAATTTTGAGCATCTGATTCCCGAAATCCTTGAAAAGTCGACATCCCTCAGGATGGTGAGATCGATTGATGCTGCCGAGCATGAAGAATGGATCGCGTCCTACGAGCCCGTTCCGGATCAACGCCCCACCAGCGATGATATGGCGGCGATCCTGTATACAGGCGGTACGACAGGCTTTCCGAAGGGCGTAATGCTTAGTCACCGCAATATGCTTGCATCTGCGCTCGGCGTCATGGCGATGCCGGGATGCCAGACCACCGGCTGCTATATGCATGTGCCGCCGCTCTTCCATATCGGGGCACTCGCCGGCCTAGTGCTCGCGATGGTGTCGGGGAGCACGAACGTATTTCTAAAGGCCTTCGATCCCGTCTCCGTCATGGAAACGGTTATGCGCGAGCGTGTCACGGAGATTTTCCTTGTCCCGACGATGATCCGGATGCTTCTCGATCACCCGCAGTTCGGCGATTTCGATCTCTCATGCTTGCGCAAAATCCGGTACGGTGCGTCGACGATTGACGATGCGCTGCTCGAAAGGGCGCTCGGGATATTTCCTGGAGTATCCTTCGTTCAGGCCTACGGAATGACCGAGCTTTCGCCTGTGGCGACCATTCTGGCGCCGGAGGATCATATAGGTGAAGCAAGGGCGCGGGGCAAAACAAGCACGGCCGGACGCGCAACGTCCGCTGTCGAAGTTCGTATCATTGGGCCGGACGCGGAAGAGCTTCCTCGCGGGGAAGTTGGGGAGATCGTCGTCCGCGGCGATACGGTGATGATGGGCTATTGGGGAAAGCCGGAAGCCACCGCGGAAGCGATCCGAAACGGGTGGATGCACACAGGCGACCTTGGAACCATGGATACTGAAGGTTATGTTGTGATCGTCGATCGCCTCAAGGATCTGATCATCACCGGGGGGGAGAATGTTTATTCTGCGGAGGTTGAGAACGCTCTGTCGAGCCATCCATCCGTGTCAAGCGTAGCTGTGATCGCGCTTCCCGATGATCGCTGGGGCGAAAGGGTGCATGCGGTAGTTATTCCCAAAGGTCCGGTCGCACCGGAGGCCGAAGATCTTCAAGCTCATGTGCGGGCGCAGATTGCGGGGTACAAAGTACCGAAAACGTTCAGCTTTGTTGACACCCTTCCCCTCTCTGCAGCGGGAAAAGTGCTCAAGAACATCCTCCGGGAACGATTCCTTGAAACTGCAAAGCAATAGTCGAGTTGTTCGGTTGCTACCGCGTCTGTTCAGCATGAGGCTCTCGACCGTTGGTCCACGGTCTTCGCCGCGATGGAGGAAGCGGAAGTCCGGTACGAATATCATACTGAAACGATCGGGCAGACCGCGGACAGGTAGCCGTCGCATCATGGCTTAGCGAATGAAGGTTAGCGTCTCGCTATCGAGACTTGAACAGAAGACCGGACAGCCGAGAACCCACCACTTTACCGGGAGCCTTTGCGCTGCGGCAGCAACACGTCTGCAATCTTGGCGGCGACGCGGTTTGCGGCGTGTCGAGACGGATCAAGATCGACGTGGGCGTAAATCATCGTGGACCGCATATTCGCGTGACCAAGGATGGCGCCAGTAAAGGCGAGCGGTTCGGCGAGCAGCCGCTTCAGGCGCGCGTTCTCTTCCTCGAGCGCCCGAAGCCGTCTGGCGTCCCACACCTCCAATCCGCCGAACTTGGCCTTCCACGCATAATAGGTCGCGCTCGACATGCCGTGACGACGGCACAGATCCGTGACCACCGCGCCAGCTTCGGCCTCCTTCAGGATGCCGATAATCTGTTTTTCCGAAAACTGCTTCCGCTTCATCTGTCCGTCCCTTCGTCAGGTCGGACTCTCGCTTCAACTGGTGGAGAAAATGGGGGGCAGGTCACACCCGAAGATGCCGATCAAATTCTGCCATTCTTTCGTCTGGACAGGTTCTTGAAACACGGGGCCGGAGCGATGGTTCCTCTGTCCTTCTCAGCCTTCGAAATTCTTCTTTTCATAGACGGTGCCGATCGCCTCGCCATCCCAGACATAACAGAGGTGACGCTCCTGCCGGCAGTTCGAGAGCAGGCGCGGCCGGAAGGCGGCGGCGCATTCGCCGCCTGGATCGCGGACGCTGAGGTAAAGGATGCCGTCGGCGCCGGCGTCGCGCAGCTCGGTCGCGAGCCCCTGCGAATGGGCATAGCTGCCCGCATCGTAGAGATGGGCATGGCTCTCAGTATGGCCGCGGATATCATGGAGATCGGCCGCGAGATCGACCGCATAGACGCGCATGTCGATTTCCTGCGCCGGCTCCTCCGTCGCGGCGAGGAAGCGGCCGCGGTGGTACTTGGTCTCGGCGATCGCCGTCTCGATCGTGAGGCCTGCGTAGAAGACCCCGAAATTTCCGTCCGAAAAGCGGCTGCCCTCCGGGTTGAGATGCGTGAACGCGGCCATGATCGGCGTCGTGCCCTGGCCGGCGATACGGTCTTCGGGCGGCACGAGCATGATGTCGCCGGCCTCGTCGCGGAGCCGGTCGTTCGTCATCGCCTCGATCAGGAACACCGCTTCGAGGTCGGCCGGGTCGGCGACCCGGTCGAACAATCCGATCGGCGGGAAGCGGCTCGGGATGATGCGATAACAGGGAGCCCACGCCGTGGGTGCGACCGGAATATCCAAGGGATCAGCCGCGCTGGCCGTCGATATATTGCCGCACAACATAAAGGTCGGCGACATTGCCCGACGCCATCCGGTCGATCGCCGACCCGCCACCGAAGACATTCGCCTTGTTGGGTTTGCGTACCCACTGATCGGCCGTCTGCGGCACGAGGATCTGCAGCCCCTTGAAGATGCCGAAAATATAGGAAATCCGTTCGAGGGCATCTTTGCCGAGCGCCGCGACCTCGCCGCGCTTCCAGTTCTGGAGGGTCGAACGGCTATCGAGACCGAGCAGCTTCATCTGCTCGACCTCGCTCAGGTCCCAGGCGTCCGCAATATTGAAGAAGGTGCGGAGCGCGGGGCCCGTCAATTCCTTGCGGTCGAGTGCCTTGACTGCTGTTGCCATATCAACCTCCTCCCCTCATATGTTCCTTTAAGGATCAAAAGTCAATATTTGTTCCAGATCAGCTCTTGGGGGGGGGCGCCGCAGGCTGCGAAGCGTGATCGACCAGCGCGGGCTGTCCATCGGCGCGATGCTATGCTCCCAGTCGTCCCGGACTTCACCGGCAAGATGATAGATCGAGCGCGGCGCCAGCGCGGCGGTGGCGCGATCGAACCCGTCCCCGGCGCGGCGGCGAAATCGCATCGCGGCCGGCGCGCCGAGCGAAAGCCCGATGACATGGTCGAACACCGGCCGGTCCTTGTGCCAGCCGATCCCCGCGCCCGCGCCCGCGCCATATTCGATGAGCAGCACCTGTTCGAGCATCGCGGGCTCCAGACCGGCAAAGCGCGCGGCGCATGGCCCACCGTCTTCGGCGATCCCAAGACGACCACGGCACTGCTCGACCGCGTCACCCACCACTGCGATATCGTCGAGACGGGCAACGATAGCTGGCGCTTCAAAAACCGCAGCTGACCGCCACCTTCGCCGCCTTCAAAAATCTATCAAGGCTCACCTCGACAAACCCCTATCATATCCGCAAGGGGGGCCTTCTTCGACGCCGATCGGGGGGGGGGGGGGGGGGGCGTTTGAACACGATGACGTAATTGCTGCCGTTGTTCCCATTGGGATGCGACGGCTTCAGAATGAGTGAGGTCATCGTAACGAAGGGATATCGCCATGAAGCAATATGTCGGGCTGGACGTGTCACAAAAAGAGACGTCGATTTGCATTGTTGATGAAGCCGGGCGGCCATTATACCAAGGCCGGGTGAAATCAGATCCGGGCGTCCTGGCCGCCGTCGTCGCCAAGAAGGCTCCCAATGCCGAACGCGTAGGTCTCGAGACAGGTGCTATGTCGAGCTGGCTCTGGCATGAGCTCAAGCGAACCGGCCTGCCAGTGGTCTGCATCGATGCTCGCCACGCCCATGCGGCACTGTCCGTCCGCATGAACAAGAGCGACGAGAATGATGCTCGGGGCCTGGCGGAACTCGTCCGGGTCGGATGGTATCGGGAGGTCGCCGTCAAAAGCGAGGAAAGCCAGGCCGCACGGTCCATCCTTGTCTGTCGATCCCGGTTGGTACGGATCCGGCGCGATCTCGAAAACCAGATGCGTTCCATGCTGAAGGAGTGTGGCATGCTCTTTCCACGGGCTGTCGGCGGGCAGTTCCAGCGGCGGGTCAGCGATCTTATCGCCGATGGCCATGCTCTCGGCCCCATTCTTCTTCCCCTTCTGTCCGTGCATGAACAGACATGCGGCGAGTTGGAAAAGATCGATAGAACCATCCGTCACCTCGCCCGAGAGGACGAGACGACCCGGCGGTTGATGACGGTTCCGGGCATCGGTGTCGTTACAGCCCTAACATTCCGCCATACGATCGATGATCCCACCCGCTTTCAGAACGCCACGAAGGTTGGAGCTTATCTCGGGCTCACACCCCGCCGAAAGCAATCGGGTGAAATGGACGTGACGGGAAAGGTCTCGCGATGGGGCGACAGGCTGTTGCGCACATATCTGTTCGAGGCCGCCAGCGTCTTGCTCCATCGAACCAAGCGGTGGTGCGCGCTCAAGGCCTGGGGGCTACGGATTGCAAAGCGCAGTGGCATGAAGAAAGCGCAGGTCGCAGTCGCACGAAAGCTCGCCATCATCCTCCACTGCATCTGGGTGGATGGAACCGAGTTCGAGTGGGGAAAACAGCCTGCTTGATCGTCATAACTACCCTGAGATCGCAGGGCTGAAGCCAGCCCTGTGATGATCCACCGGGACGGTGGTTGCGGTGACCTCGTTCAAACGGCTGCGGACTTCAGGACCGCGTTGCACACGTTGAGGCACCCGAGGACATCATCATGAGGCCATGACCTCGAAAAGGACCATGACCCCGGTATGGATCAACTACAGGCTTGACAGAAACCCGCAATTAAAGGGCCGTTTGACAGTGCCGCATCGTGATAAGCGAAGCCGAAATCCGCGCCCTTGGGAACTATCAGAGCCGGTCCTTCCCTGGAAAGAACCCATACCGAGCATCGAGGCCACGTCTTCACTTTACCGTCATAGGTCTCATAAACCGCGTATTGGCGGGTCCACGGCGTTCCTTCCCGGGCTTGAAGGCAAGCACAATCAGGTCTTTGTTGGCTTCTTTTACCGCCTGCTCAAAACCATGCTCATTCCCTGCTTCAGCAACAGTGAATGCAGCCTCTCTGAAAGGGATCCCGTCTACTTCTCGTCTAAGGGTTATCATCCTGCCGAGACAAATCAGGAAATCCATCGCAATTTCTCGATTAAAACTGGTCTTCATTCTCATTCTCCTTGGAGCTAATGTTCAAAGCTCGTCGGACGAGATTATTCCGCCGACCCTGAGTTATAGGATCGTCGAAAGCTGCTCCCAAGCTACTCAGAATGTTTTTTTCATTTATTCGAATTTCGATAGATCTGGGCGCAACGTAATGGGCGCCCGACCGCACCAAGGTTGACCCCACTTAGATTCTGGGATCATCATCGCGGCGCTGCTGCCTAGCAGGCTGTTGAAGAAGTCCACTGCGTGGCGATGAATGTGGACTGGTCGCCGTGGTGGAAGCTGATTTCACCCTTGAGCGTGCCGTCGTCCTGGAGTTCGGCCCAGCCTTCGCCGGATGCCTCGTCCATTTCGTCGAAGCCTTCCCATGTGAAGTGGATGCTGGCCTTGGCGTAGCTGCAATCGAGAGTGCCGGTCACCGCCCCGAAGCGGAATTCACTGCCATCCGGATCGTCGAAGGCGATATAGCCGGGGCCGAGCAGGTCGATAAACTCGCGGTCCCAAAGTTCCATCTCGGCGATGCGCCATTTGCCAGCCATCGGATGGGTCATGGCGGCGCCTCCAGCAGCTTGGGCAATCGCACGAGGTTGTAGGCGGCCGCGGCGAAGGTGAAGGCCCAGTCTACCTTGGCGAGGCCCCGCAACTTGGTCTTGCGCAGGCCCGCAACGGTCTTGATCCAGCCGAACGCTTCCTCGATCCGTTTGCGGATCCGCTGGCTGGCGGCGTATCCGGCATGGCGGGTGGTGCGCCGGTCGATCGCCGAACGGCGACCGTTGGTGTTGCGCGCGACATGCGGGCGGACATTGATCTCGCGCAGTTCCTCGACGAAGTCCGCGGCGTCATAGCCCCGGTCTGCGCCGAGCGTGATCGCGCCGGGCCGATCGGCATGCGGCTCGATCATCTCCAGCGCCGCCAACCGCTCGGCATGGCCCGAGACGCGGGTGAGCCGGGCATCGACGATCAGCCCCGAACGGTTCTCC
Organism: Sphingopyxis macrogoltabida; assembly: GCA_003241685.1. Classification (GTDB taxonomy): domain Bacteria; phylum Pseudomonadota; class Alphaproteobacteria; order Sphingomonadales; family Sphingomonadaceae; genus Sphingopyxis; species Sphingopyxis macrogoltabida_A. The sequence goes on along the minus strand of QFPJ01000064.1, from coordinate 9,641 downwards.
ATGAGACCGTGGCCGATGAAGCACAGCTTCGCTTCCATCCCCGGCCCCTTCTTGTAGAGCATGGCATCGGGATCGGTGCGGCTCGCATGGGTGGCGTTCGAGCGCTTCTCGCCCCGGAAATCGGCGGGCGCATTGCGGCCACCAGCGTCATTGCCGCCATCGCCCTCGTCGTCCCTGGGCCGGAAGCTCTTCATGCTCGCCCAAGCCTCTACCAGGGTGCCATCAACGCTGAAATGATCGCGCGACAAGAGCTTGCGCACGCGGGCCTGGTCGAGGATCGCACAAAGGAACTTCGCCGCCACGTCTCCCGCCAGCAGCCGCTCACGGTTCTTCGAGAAGGTCGAGTGATCCCACACCGGCTCGTCGATACCAAGCCCGACGAACCAGCGGAACAGCAGGTCGAACTCGATCCGCTCCATCAGTTGCCGCTCCGAGCGGACCGAGTAGAACGCTTGCAGCAGCATCGCCCGCAACAGCATCTCGGGCGAAATCGACGGGCGTCCCATTCCCGAATACAGCTCCGAAAAATCGCTCGAGAGCACCCCCAGCGCCTCGTTCACGATGCCCCGTATCAGCCGCAACGGATGTGAAGCTGGAACCCGCTGCTCCAGATCGACGTATGAAAACAGCTCCCCCGACCGGCTATCCGCTCCGCGCATCGCGTCCTCGATGTTCAGCTAAACCCTCCCGGCTGAATCACAACTCCCGCGCCGATGCCAGCGACTTCTTCAACAGCCTGCTAGGTGAATGGACGTGCTTGGTCGTTGCTAAGGTAAGTTGGCGCCGCTGATTAAGGTGCAGTCGCCGCACAGGCAGCCGTTTGTTTAAGGATTAACCTAGTGGACGCGGAGCGATGGGCGATCTCTGTGGTAGGACAGGGCGTGCGAGGCGGGGTAGCTACGGGGAAAATGCCTTCATTCGAGCGAGATCAGGCGACGTGCCACGTCCGAATTACGGCTACCGCACGGCTGTCACAGCGCGCAGCAAAAGACCCTGAGCGCCTGCATGGGAACGCCGCACCGATGTTCTATTGCGGTTGGTCTGTGATGCCACTAACTGTAGCCAGTGAGTGTAGCCAGTCGCAACTGGTGCCACGCGAAATTGGCCGAAAACAGGGCTTTTTGGGGTGCAGCTTTTCCTTAGGTGAGGTTCCTGCCGCCCCAGCCAGCCGGATGATCGCGGCATGGAGGCAGACGACGTCGGTCGCGAGCATGCGGATCTTGGGTGGTCGGCTCACCTCGGCTATGCCCCGGCACCTGATCCTTGTCCCCCTTTCCGCTCGCGGCCTGCCGGTGCGTGCGAACGATGGTGGCGTTATCGAGCAGGCGGCGTCTTTCGGGCGACCTGCGACATTATGCGACAAAATTGCGTTCGCCTTTTATGGGGCGTTGGCCTATCGGCGCTTCTGCGAATCGTTCGCAAATTCAAGATGGTGCCGTTCGAATGTTTGCTCTCTCTGGCGCTCAAGGCGCGTTGATCGCGGAAGGCGTTGTCGATTCGATAACCGACGCCTCGACCAGTCGGCTGGACGAGCAGGTTCGCGCCTGGTTCGGCGGTGCGGATCGCGCCGACGCCCTGTTGGTCGGCGCGATCGCTTTCGATCGCACGGTGTCGCCGATTCTTTATCGCCCGGCGCGCGTCGTTCGCGGCGATGCAGCGATGCTGGACCGATATTTCGCGCCGACGCGGCGCGCTCCCGCGGCGCGCGCTGAAGTTTTCGCGGACCCTTCGCCGGGCGATTATGCGAAGATGGTCGGCGAAGCGCTTGGCCGCATCGACCGCGGACTATTCGCGAAAGTCGTGCTGGCACGCGGTCTGCACGTCGATGCCGCATCGATCGACCTGCCCGCGGTCGCCGCCCGGCTTGCGGCCGATCCGACCGTCACGGCCTTTTTGCTCGACCTGCCGCCCGAGACCCCCGAACAACGGCACGCACTGGTGGGGGCGACCCCCGAACAACTGGTTTCGCGGCGAGGCGAGCGGATTTTCTCCAATCCCCTCGCCGGCTCGGCGCGGCGCAGCGAGGATGCCGCGCTCGATCGCGCGGCGGGCGAAAAGCTGCTCGCATCGGACAAGGACCGGCGCGAACATGGTTTCGTCGTCGATTATATCATGGACATGCTCGCGCCTTATTGCTCCGAACTGCGGGCCGGACCCGGGCCCGCGCTGCAATCGACCGCGACGATGTGGCATTTGGGGACGCGGATCGAGGGGCGACTGCGCGGCGGCGATGGCCCCGGCGCGGCGGGCCTCGCGGCGCTGCTCCATCCGACGCCCGCGGTCGGCGGGGTGCCGCTGGACGCGGCGCTCAGCGCGATAAGCGACATCGAAACCCACGACCGCGGCTTCTATGCCGGGGCGATCGGCTGGACCGACGCGAAGGGCGACGGCGATTGGTATGTGACGTTGCGCTGTGCCGAAATTCGCGGCAACCGGCTGACCCTGCATGCGGGGGCGGGGATCGTCGCGGGGTCGGACCCGGCCGACGAGGTGGCGGAAACCGACGCGAAATTCCGCGCGATGCTCCGCGCGCTTGACCTTGATGGCGCAGAAATGGAACAGGGGGCGCTATCATGGCAAAGCCGCTGACCCAGACATGGCCGCCACAGGTCGAAGCTCGATACCGCGAGCAGGGCTATTGGACCGACGAGAATTTCCGCACGTTGCTCGGCGCGCGCGCCGCCGCGCATCCCGATGCGCTGGCGGTTGTCGGCGGCGCGGAACGCTGGACCTATGCCGAACTGCAGGGGCGTGCCGAAACGGCCGCGGCGGGTTTCCTGGCGCTCGGGCTGACGATCGGCGACCGCGTCGTCGTCCAGCTCCCCAATATCCCCGAATTTTTGTCGGTCGTTTTCGGCCTGTTCCGCGCCGGGCTGATCCCCGTCTTTGCATTGCCGGCGCATCGGCTGACCGAAATCGCGCATTTCGCGCGCAAGGCCGAAGCGAAGGCGCTGGTGGTCGCCGAACGGCACGACGCGTTCGACTATCGCGAGCTCGCCTCGGCGGTCCAGCGCGAATGCCCCGCGATGCGCCATATCGTGGTGGTCGGCGATCCCGGCGACCATGTCGCCTTCGCGGATTTCCGGCCCGACCCGGCGCGCCTGCCCGCGGGCGAAGCCGATCCGGCCGAGGTCGCGCTCGTCCAGATTTCGGGCGGCAGCACGGGTCTGTCGAAGCTGATCCCGCGCACCCACCGCGACTATCTGTACAGCATTCGCGCGAGCAACGGGATTTGCGGGGTCGACAGCGACAGCGTCTATCTGGCCGCGCTGCCGGCTGCGCATAATTTCCCGATGAGTTCGCCCGGCATATTCGGCGCGATCCATGCCGGCGCGCGCGTGGTGATGGCGCCGCAGCCGACGCCCGATGTGGCCTTTCCGCTTATCGCGCGCGAGCGCGTGACGATCACGGGGCTGGTCCCGCCGCTCGCGCTGCTGTGGCTCCAGGCCGCGCCGCGCACGGCGCATGACCTCGCGAGCCTCGACATACTGCTCGTCGGCGGCGCAAAGCTGATGCCCGAAACCGCGCGGCGCATCGGCCCGACGCTCGGTTGCCGCTTGCAGCAGGTGTTCGGCATGGCCGAGGGGCTGGTCAACTATACGCGGCTCGACGATCCCGACGACATCGTCAACGAAACGCAGGGGCGCGCCATCTCGCCCGACGACGAGATATTGATCCTCGACGATCGCGGCGATCCGGTCGCCGACGGCGAGCCGGGCAATCTGCTGACGCGCGGCCCCTATACGATCCGCGGCTATCATGACGATGATGCCGCCAATGCGCGCGCCTTCACCCCCGATGGCTTTTATCGCACCGGCGATGTCGTGAAGCGGCTGCCCGGCGGCTATCTGGTCGTGCAGGGACGCGCGACCGATCATATCAACCGCGCGGGCGAGAAAATTTCGGCCGAGGAGATCGAGGATCATCTGCTCGCGCACGACAGCGTGTTCGACGCCGCCGTCGTTTCGATCCCCGATGCCTTCCTCGGCGAACGAAGCTGCGCCTTCATCATCGCCGCGGGCGAGGCACCGAAACCCGCCGCGATCAAGGCGTGGATGCGCGCGCGCGACATTGCGGCGTTCAAGATCCCCGACCAGATCGTCTTCGTCGACAGTTTCGACACGACCGCGGTGGGCAAGATCAGCCGCAAGGAATTGCGCGCGAAGCTCCGCGCGACGCTGGTCGAAAGCGAGACCGCATCATGAGCGCGCCGCGCCGCCTGCCGTCAATCGCCGGCTATACGCTGCCGGGCGAGGCCGAACTGCCCGCGTCGCGCCCCGACTGGTCGCTGGACCGCGACCGTGCGGCGCTGCTCGTCCACGATATGCAGAACTATTTCGTCGACGCCTTCACCCCGGGCGTCGAGCCGATCGTTACCATCACCGCGCATATCGCGCAGCTGGTCGGGGGTGCGCGCGCCGCCGGGGTGCCGGTCTTCTATACCGCGCAAAATGGCGACCAGGATCGCCGCGACCGGGGCTTGCAGGCCGATCTGTGGGGGCCGGGAATGCGTGAAGCGCCCGAGCATCAGCCGATCGTCGCCGCGCTCGAACCGGCGGCGGGGGACCATGTGCTCGTCAAGCATCGCTACAGCGCCTTTCAGCGGAGCAATCTGGAGGTGCTGATGCGCGCGCGCGGGCGCGACCAGCTGATCATCTGCGGCATTTACGCCCATATCGGCTGCCTCTTTACCGCCGCCGAGGCGTTCCAGCGCGACATCGAACCCTTTTTCGTCGCCGACGCGCTCGGCGATTTCTCGCGCGCATGGCACGACGCGGCGCTGGCGCAGGCCGCCGATTGCTGCGCCGTCGTCCTGTCGGCGCGGCAGGTATTGGAAAGGCTGGCATGACCGACCCCGTCACCATCGATCGGCTTCGCGCCGACATCGCCGCGATGCTCGAGGAACCCGATACGGCGTTCGCCGACACCGACAATCTGATCGACATCGGGCTCGATTCGATGCGCGCGATGAACCTGGCGATGCAATGGGAGGAAGCGGGCGTGCCGATCGACTTTACCGACCTTGCCGAAGCGCCGAGCCTGGCCGAGATCTGGGCGATCGTGCGCGAACGGCAGGGCGGTACGCCTTGAGCCAGACCCCGGCGGCGCGGCCGCTGACCGAAGCGCAATGGGGGCTGTGGTATGCGCAGCGGATCGACCCCGCCAACCCGATCTTCAACACCGGCCAATATCTCGATATGCGCGGGCCGCTCGACGTTGCGGCGTTCGGCGCGGCGGTCGATGCGATGGGGGGCGAGGCCGAGGCGTTGAGCCTGCGCTTCGTCGAGACGCCCGACGGGCCGGCGCAATATCCGGACCCCGCCTTCCGGCCGCGACTGCGGATCGTCAACCTGGCGGCCGAGGCCGATCCCGAAGCGGCGGCGCTGGCGGCGATCCGGCGCGACATGGCGACTCCGGTCGATCCGCTGGCGGACCCGCTCGCGGCGCAGACGCTCTACCGGCTTGCGGCCGACCGTCATATCTGGGCGCAGCGCGTCCATCATCTCGCCAACGACGGCTATGGCATGGCGCTGCTGACCGGGCGGGTCGCCGAACTTTATGCGGCGGCAACCGGCGCGCGCGCGGGGAGCGGACGGCCGTTCGGGGCGCTGGAAAAAGTCTGGGCGGAGGACGCCGCCTATGTCGCTTCCGCCGACCGTGCCGCCGACGGCGAATGGTGGCGCGCGGCGATGGCGGGATCGGGTGATGTCGTCGGGATGGCGCCGGGCCGCGCGGTGTCGGCGCACCGCTTTCTGCGCCACGCCCGGCCGATGGCCGATGCGACGCGGCTCGGCCTGATCGCGCTCGCCAAGGCGCACCGGCTCGGTTGGCCCGATGTGCTCACCGCGCTTGCCGCCGCCTATTGCCAGCGGCTCATCCCCGGCGACGAGGCGGTCGTCGGCATGCCGCACATGGGCCGTTTCGGCAGCGCGTCGGCGCGGGTTCCCGCGATGGTGATGAATGTGCTGCCGCTGCGCGTCGCGCCGGACGAGGCGGTGCCGCTTGGCGATTATCTGACCGCCATGGCGGCGGCGATGGCCGAAGCGCGGCGGCACGGTCGCTATCGCAGCGAGCAGCTGCGCCGCGACCTTGGCCTGATCGGCGGCACGAAACGCGTCCATGGCCCGCTCGTCAACGTCCAGCCCTATGATCGACCGCCACGTTTCGCGGGGCTCGACGTCGCGCTTCATGTCACCGGGACGGGGCCGGTCGAGGACATCAACTTCACCTTTCGCGGCGATGCGGCCTCGGCGCTGACGCTGGAGGTCGATGCCAATCCCGACCTTTATTCCGAGGCCGACGTCGCGGCGCATGCCGAACGGCTGGCGAATTTCCTCGCCCACGCGATCGCCGCGCCGTCGCTCGCCGCCATACCGACCGCGACCCCCGCCGAAGCGCAGCGCGAGCTCGAAACATTCAACGCGACCCGGCATGATGTCGCGCCCGCCACGCTCGCGGACCTGATCCAGCGGGCGATGGCGGCGAACCCGGAGGCCGAAGCGCTGCGGTTCGAGGGGCGGTCGCTGCGCTATGCCGAACTCGACCGGCGAACGCTGGCGCTCGCCGGGGCGCTGCGCGCGCGCGGCGTCGCGGCCGAGGGCATCGTCGCGGTCGCGCTGCCGCGTTCGATCGAGCTGGTGGTCGCGTTGGTCGCGGTGCTGCGCGCGGGCGGCGCTTATCTGCCGCTCGATCTCGACCATCCGCCGGACCGGATCGCGCGCATCATCGCACAGGCCGATCCCGTCGCCGTGCTGGGCGAGGCGGACATCGCCGGGCTGTTCGGCGAACGGCTGCTGCGTCCGGCGGACTGGCCCGGCGAACCGCCGCGCGACCTGCCGCGGCCGCAGCCCGATGATGCCGCCTATGTCATCTTCACCAGCGGGTCGACCGGCGATCCCAAGGGCGTCGTCGTTGCCCACCGGGCGATCGTCAATCGCCTGCTGTGGATGGCGGACCGATATGCGATCACGGCGGACGACCGCATCCTGCAAAAGACCCCGGCGACCTTCGATGTGTCGGTGTGGGAGTTTTTCCTGCCGCTGATCCGCGGGGCCACCCTGGTCGTCGCACCGCCGGGCGCGCACCGCGACCCGCCCGCGATCGCGGCGCTGATCCGCCGCGAGGCGGTGACGGCGCTGCATTTCGTGCCGTCGATGCTCGCGGCTTTCCTCGATACGCCGGAAAGCGACGCTTTGGTCGTCGCGCGCGTCTTTTGCAGCGGGGAGGAACTGCCGGCGGACATCCGCGACCGTTTTCATCGGCGCATGACCGCCGAACTGCATAATCTATACGGCCCCACCGAGGCCGCGGTCGATGTGAGCCATTGGGACGCGCACCCCGGCGACAGGTCGCGCCCGGTGCCGATCGGCCATGCGGTGTGGAACACGCGGCTGCTCATCCTCGACGAACGGCGCCGACCGGTGCCGCCAGGGTTCGTCGGCGAGCTGTATCTGGGCGGCGTTCAGCTCGCGCGCGGCTATCTGGGGCGCGACGACCTCACCGCCGAGCGGTTCGTCGACGATCCCTTCCATCCCGGCGAACGGCTCTACCGGACCGGCGACCTTGCGCGGCGGCGGGACGATGGCGCGGTCGTCTTTCTCGGGCGCGCCGACGATCAGGTGAAGATCCGCGGGCTGCGGATCGAACTGGGCGAGATCGAGGCGGCGATCGCCGCGTCGGGACTGGCGGCCGCTTCGGCGGTGATCGCGCGCGAGGGGCGGATCATTGCCTACGTCGTCCCCGGCGCGGGCTGGGACGGTGAAGCGTTGCGCAGGGCGCTCGCGGACCGGCTCCCCGACTATATGCTGCCCGCGGCGATCGTCGAACTGGCGAGCCTGCCCGTCACCGCCAACGGCAAGCTCGACCGCAAGGCGCTGCCCGCGCCGCATTTCGTCAGCGCGGGGGGCAACGCGCCCGCGGGCGCGACCGAAGAGCGGCTGGCGGCACTCTACGCCGAATTGCTCGATGTCCCCGAAATCTCGCGCGACGATGATTTCTTTGCCCTCGGTGGCGATTCGCTCGTCGCGGTGCAACTGATGCTGCGCATTCGCGAGCAATGGGGGATGGACCCCGGCTTGGGCGCGCTGTTCGAACATCCTGTTCTGTCGGCACTTGCCGCGCGTCTCGACGCGGGGACCGCCGGCGACGCCGGGGTCGAACCGCTGATCCGGCTGGCCACGGGCAGCGACGGGCTGCCGCCGCTGTTCGTCGTGCATCCGGCCGGCGGGCTGAGCTGGGGCTATCGCACGCTCGCAATGGCGTTGATGCCGCGACGGACGGTGATCGGGATCCAGGCGCCGATGCTCGATCCCGACGTTGCGCCGCCCGCGTCGATCGATGCGCTCGCGGCCGATTATGCGCGGCGGATCGTCGCGGCGCAGCCGGACGGCCCCTATCATCTGGCGGGCTGGTCGGTCGGCGGGCTGATCGCGCAGGCGGTGGCGGTGGAGCTGGCCGGGGCGGGCGGGGATGTCGGACTGGTCGCGCTGCTCGATTCCTATCCCGCCGACGCGTGGCGCGCCGAGCCCGAGCCGACGCAGGGGCAGGCGCTGCGCGCGCTGCTCGCGATCGCGGGTTACGATCCCGAAGCGCATCCCGAACTCGAAACGCGCGATCAGGTCGCCGACTTCCTGCGGCGGGGTCAAAGCCCGCTCGGCAATTTGCCGCCGCGGATATTGGAGGGCGTGATCGGCGTCGTGCTCGGGACGAACCGGCTGGTGCGCGCGCACCGCCACCGGCGCTATGACGGGTGCCTCACCCATATCCGCGCGGGCGCCGACCATCAGGATCGCCCGCAACTCCGGCCCGACCTGTGGGCACCCTATTGCCGCGAACTGGAAACCATCGACGTGCCCTTCCTTCACAGCCAGCTCACCGGACCCGCCGCGTCGGCGCTGATCGCGCCCGCGCTTTCCGAAAGGATGACGCGATGAGCCGCGACCTCGGCCTCGCCGGGCGCATCGCCTTCGTCACCGGCGCTCGCGGCGGGATCGGCGAGGCGGTCGTCCGCCTGCTGCGCGCCGAAGGCGCGCGCGTCGTCGCGAGCGACCTCGAAGCGCCCGCGCTGAAAGGCGATGATGTCTGGCCGGCGGCGCTCGATGTCGCCGACGCGGCGGCGGTCGACGCGCTCGCGCAAGAGGTCGCGGCGCGCTGGGGCCCCGTGCAGCTCGGCGTCAACGTCGCGGGCGTGCTGTCAACGACACAAATACTCGACACCGACGATGATGAATGGCGGCGCGTGTTCGACGTCAATATGCACGGCGTCTTTCACGTCGGCCGCGCGCTGGGGCGGCAGATGAAGGCGGCGGGGCGCGGCAGCCTGGTCACCGTCGGGTCGAACGCGGCGGGAATCCCCCGCCACGGCATGGCCGCCTATGCCGCGTCGAAGGCGGCGGCGACGATGTTCACCCGCTGCCTCGGCCTCGAACTCGCGCCCTTTGGCGTGCGCTGCAATATCGTCGCGCCGGGATCGACGCTGACCCCGATGCAGACGGGCATGTGGAGCGACGATCAGGGCGCGGCCCGCGTGATCGCGGGACAGGGCGACATCTTCAAGAACGGCATCCCGCTCGGCAAGCTCGCGACGCCCGACGATGTTGCGGAGGCGGTGCTGTTCCTGCTCTCCGATCGCGCGGGGCATA
>QFPJ01000063.1 GCA_003241685.1 Sphingopyxis macrogoltabida | reverse complement strand
CGACACCAGGACGCCGATCAGATTGGTCTCGCCGGTCTTGTACACCCACTTCGAACCCGCGGACACTTCGCGCCGCAAGCCCTTCATATAGCTGACCGTTATATCCTCGCCCGCGACGGGTTTCTGGAGGTTGAACAGCGCGACGTCGGATTTGGGATCGGTATAATCCTCGTTCCAGGCGACCCCGGATGTCATCGTCAGCAACTGCCGCACGGTGACGTCGTCATAGGCCGACCCTTTCAGGCCGGGAATATAGGCGGTCACCTTGTCATCCAGACTTTTGATATAACCGTCCTTGACCGCCGCGCCGACGAGCGTCGAGGTAAAGCTTTTGGCGACCGAAAAGCTCGTCCAGCGCCCCGCCGCGCCATAATCCAGCGCATATTTCTCCAGCCGCACCTTGCCGTCCTGAACGATGATCAGCCCGGCATTCCGCTGCCGCGCCATATAGGCATCGACATCGGCGCCGATGTCGATCGGCCTGCCCTGCGGCAGCGGATAGACGGGGCCGCCCGCCGGAACCGTGTTGACCACCACCTTGGGAACGGTTTCCATGGTGCGAAAGGCGGCGTCGCGTTGATCCTGGCTCCAGAACAGCACATTCTGATCCTTCGGCATGGTGTCGTCGGCTTGCGCCGGGGTCTGGGTTTGCGGCTGGGTCGAGCCGGGGTCCGCGCATCCCGCGGCCGCCGTGCACAGCAGCGCCGCCATCATCCATCGTCGCATCCTCATCTCTCCCTCTCTCAGTTCGCCGGTTTTTCCAGCGTAACCTGCGCGACGTCGATACCGCCGCCGCGAAAACCGCCCTCGCAATATTGCAGATAATAGCGCCACAGGCGGACGAAGCGGTCGTCGAAACCGGGCGGCAGCCGATTTTCCGCGACCGCCAGATCGAAACGCTCGCGCCACTGCCGCAGCGTTTCGGCATAGTCGGCGCCAAAGCGATGGACGTTGCGCCACACCAGCCCACGCGCCTCCGCCAGCGCGCGGAAGCGGCTTTCCGACATCAGGCAGCCGCCGGGGAAGATATAGGCCTGGATGAAGTCGCTGCTCGCCGCATAGCGTTCGAACAGCGCGTCATCGATCGCGATATACTGGATCGCCGCACAGCCGCCGGGACGGAGCAACCGCGCGATCGCGTCCAGATAGGCGGGCCAATAGGCCTGCCCCACCGCCTCGACCATCTCGACGCTGGCGATGGCGTCATAGGGGCCCTTCGCATCGCGATAATCGCATAGCTCGATCCGCGACCGCCCCGACAGGTCGATGGCGGCCAGCCGCGCGTCGGCGACCTCCGCCTGCGCCGGCGACAGGGTGATGCCGGTATAGAGCACGTCGTGTCGTTCCACCGCGCGTTCGGCGAGCGCGCCCCAGCCGCAGCCGATCTCGAGCAGCCGGCTGCCCGAACGCAGGTCGAGCCGGTCGAGGATCGCGTCGAGCTTTTCGACCTGCGCCTCCTCCAGCGACTGCGACGGATCGTCGAACAGGGCGCTGGAATAATTCAGTCCCTTATCGAGCCAGGGGCGATAGAAATCATTGCCCAGATCATAATGGGCCAGGATGTTGCGCCGCGCGCCGGCGCGGCTGTTGCGGTTCAGATAATGCGCCGCCCGGTGGAACAGGCGCCACGGCCCTCGCGATCGCGCCGCGCCGCCCAGCGCCTCGGCATTGCGCATGAACAGGTCGAACAGCGGCACCGGATCGGGCGAGGACCATTCGCCCTTGTCCCAGGCGCGATACCAGCCGACCGACCCCGACAGCGCGAGCCGCACGAGCGCCGACCAGCCGTGCAGATGGACCACGGCCAGCGGGCCGGGGCCGCGCCCGCCCAGAACGCGCACCGTGCCGTCGGGCAAATGCCCCTCCAGCGTCCCGAAATCGAGTCCCGCGTCGATCCGGTCGAGTTGACGATGAAAGAAGGAGGACGGCGCGCGCGCCATCACGCGGGCGAAAAGACCGCCCGAACGAAAGGCATGGTCGGCCTGCAACAGCCCCTTGCCTCGCCCTCTCCTGACATGGGTGTTCATACGCGCCGTCCTGCCGCAAAGCGGCGCGCCTGACAATCTCTAGTCGCGTGACTTCATGACGGCATAGGCGCCCAGCGCGCGTTCGCGTGCTTCGCGGTGCCCGATCCGCTTTTCGGGATAGCCGGCCGGGCGCCGTCCGGACGCATCGGGATCGTGAATCGCCGCATCGTCGAGTCGCGCCAGTTCGGGCACCCATTGGCGGATATAGGCGGCGGCATCGAATTTTTCCGACTGGGTCAGCGGCGCCATGATGCGCGGGAACATGTTGCTGTCGACGCCGGTTCCCGCGACCCACTGCCAATTGACGCTGTTGTTGCCATAATCGGCATCGACCAGCGTGTCCCAGAACCATCGTTCGCCGCGCCGCCAGTCGATCAGCAGATGCTTGATCAGGAAACTGGCGGCGATCATCCGCACCCGGTTGTGCATCCAGCCGGTCGTCCACAGCTGGCGCATCCCGGCATCGACGATCGGATACCCCGTTCGCCCGCGCGTCCACGCCCGGAAATCGGCATCCGCGCCGGGGCCGCTGCGCCACGGAAAATGATCGAAGGCGGCGCGCGCGCTGCGGCTGCCATAGTCCGGAAATTGCAGGATGATATTCTGTGCATAGTCGCGCCAACCGACTTCACCGAGGAACATATCGACCGATCCGCCCGCATCGGCCACCCGGTGCCAGACATAGGCGGGCGATAGCTCGCCGAAATGCAGGTGCGGCGACAGGCGCGAACTGCCTTCCTCCGACGGCAGGTTGCGGCGGCGGTCGTAATCGGCCGCCTCGTCGACAAAATCGGCGACGCGCCTGCGGGCGCCTTCTTCGCCCGGGGTCCACACCGGAGCGAAACCCGCCGCCCAATCGGGACTGGTCGGCAGCAGCCGCCAATCCGCGAGCATGTCCGACGCCGGCCACGCCCCCGGCGCCGCGATGTCGCGCGGACGGTTCGCCGGTGCGCTCGGCGGCATCCTGTCCTTCAGCGCGCGCCAGAAGGGGGTGTAGATCTTGTAGGGACTGCCGCCGCCCGTCGTGATCGCGCCGGGCGGCGCCAGATAATTGCCGTCGTGCCGGACGAGGTCGAGCCGTTTCGCCACCGCGCGCTCCGCATTGCGCCACCATGGCTCGTAATGGCGCAGGCAATGGACGCGCGCCGCGCCGATTTCTTCCGCGATTGCTGCAAGTTGCTCGTCGCTCTTGCCGCATCGCAGGATCAGGCGCGATCCCTTTTCGCGCAGCGCCGAGTCAAGCCTTTCCAGACTGTGATGCAGCCACCAGCGCGATGCCGCTCCCATCGCCCGCTGCCGGGGGGATTCATCGTCGAGGACGAAGACCGGAACGACCGGCCCCGCCGCCGCTGCCGCCGCCAGCGCCGCCTGATCGGACAGGCGCAGATCGCGGCGGAACCAGACGATCGACGGCGCCGTCATTCGGGCGGATGGCTCGCCGTGTCGGGCGCCTGCAGCCACAGCGACATCCGGTCGCCCAGCCGCGGGTCGGTGAAGCGCTGATCGCGCAGGCGGATTTCGTCGCTGACCGGCTCCGCGATCGGCATGCGCGACCAGAAGAGGAAAGCGCGCGCCGCGGGATCGCCCCGGGCCCATAGGGCGATTCGCGGATCGCCCATGCCCGTCGGCGCGCCTTGGGTGTCCAGCACCAGCCTGCCCGCCGCATAATGGCCGGACCCGTAAAGCCGCGGCGTCCGCCAGAACAGGTCGCGCTCCCAGAAGATCAGCGGCGGCGGGCTGGCGACGACCAGCGCGCCCCGGTGCCCCGCCGCAGCCAGCGCGTCGCTGCCGCGCCGTTCGGCCATCCCGGTCAGCACGCCGTTGCCCAGTATATAGGCGCAGACCGCGGTAAATCCGATCCATGCCGGACGCCGCCAGCTCGCCGCGCCGCGCCGCTCGCGCGCCAGCGACACCCACAGGGCCACGCCCAGCGCGATCCAGATCCACGGATCGATGATGAAGATGCTGTCGCCGTAAAACCACCGCGAACTGAAAGGTTCGAGCAGGCGCACGCCATAATTGTTGAGCCAGTCCAGCGCGGGGTGGCTGAGAAACCCGATATAGGCGAGCGCGAGCAGCCAGCCGCGATGGATCGGCAGGCGCGACGCGGGCCGCTTGCCGCGTCGCGCCTGCCAGCGGTCGAAGGCCAGCATCGCCGCCCACAGGATGATCGGCAACAGGATCAGCGCGATCGGCCCATGGGTAATCCCGCGCCGCATCGACAACGATTCCAGACCATAGATCGCACAGCCCGCGTCGATATCGGGCAGGTTGGCGGCGATGATCAGCGTGGGCATCGCCAGCCCGGTCTTCTTCTTGAGGCCCAGCTGGCCGATGACGGCACCGACAAGGCTGTGGGTCAGATTGTCCATATCGGACTATAAACCCGAGCGCCAAGTCTTTGGCAAGGCGTCAGAGTTCGGGGCCCTCCGCCGTCACCGTCCAGGTCTGCCCTTTCTTCAGCAGGCCTTGCAGGTCGGCGGTCTTGCCTTCGCGCGCCGCGGCATTCTGGCGCACCACATCGCCCTCGAACGTCGGGCGCGGGTCGTCATAGAGGACGCCGAGCGCCATCGGGAATTCGCCGAAGCGCATTTCGACCAGCATGTGCGCGACGCTGCGGTTGGTGACGTCATGGACGATCACGCCCGCCCCCTGCCAGTCGCCATCGACGACGTCGACGACTTTCAGCATCAGCGCGTCGGTATCGAGCGCGATGCCCTTGGCCCCCTTCGCAAACAGCATCGGTTCGCTGTTCTGAAGCCAGAGCTGGCGGTCCTCCGCCCCCTTCGGCGCGGCGAAATCCTGGAACACATCCTTGTTATAGACGATGCAGTTCTGGAAAATCTCGATGAACGCCGCGCCCTTGTGGGCATGCGCCGCCTTCAGCACATTGGGCAATTCCTTCGACACGTCGAAGCCGCGCGCGACGAAGCGCGCGCCGGCCCCCAGCGCAAAGGCCGCGGGCTGCGCCGGCCGGTCGACCGAGCCATAGGGGGTCGACGGGCTGTTGGTGCCGACGCGGCTGGTCGGCGAATATTGCCCCTTGGTCAGCCCGTAAATCTCGTTGTTGAACAGCATGATCTGGCAATCGAGATTGCGGCGGATCAGGTGCATCGTGTGGTTGCCGCCGATCGACAGCCCGTCGCCGTCGCCCGTGACGATCCAGATGTCGAGGTTCGGATTGGCGAGCTTCAATCCCGTCGCGAACGCCGGCGCGCGGCCGTGGATCGTATGGAAGCCATAGGTTTCCATATAATAGGGAAAGCGCGACGAGCAGCCGATGCCGCTGATGAACACGGTATTCTCGGGCGCGGTGCCGATGTCGGGCATGGTGCGCTGCACCGCCTTCAAAATCGCATAGTCGCCGCATCCGGGGCACCAGCGGACTTCCTGATCGGTTTCCCAATCCTTCAGCGTCGTCGGGCGCGCGATGGTGGTCATCTCGTTCATGGTTTAATTCCTGAAAAGTCCCTGTTCCCCCGCGAAGGCGGGGGTCCATCTCCCACGATCGCATCCCCCAGCACGCCTTGCTGGTTATCGACGGGGCCGGAGATGGGCCCCCGCCTTCGCGGGGGAACATGAGGGGTGCTATCCGGGCTCATGCCAAAGCCTCCTCGATCGCGGCTTCGATTTCGGCGATGGTGAAGGGCTGGCCCGACACCTTGTTCACCGGCTTCGCATCGACCAGATACTGGTCGCGCAGCACGGTCTTGAGCTGGCCGGTGTTCATCTCGGGCACGATCACCTTGTCATAGCTTTTGAGCAGCTCGCCCAGGTTCGCGGGCAGCGGCCAGATGTGGCGGATGTGGATATGGCTGACGTCCGCGCCCTCGGCGCGCTTGCGCCGCACCGCCTGATGGACCGGACCAAAGGTCGAGCCCCAACCGACGACCGCCAGTTTGCCGCCCTCGGCGCCCAGTTCGACGATCTGTTCGGGCACCTTGATGCCGTCGATCTTCGCCTTGCGAATATCGGTCATCGCCTGATGGTTCGACGGCGCATAGTTGATATGACCCGTGTCGACTTCCTTCTCGATCCCGCCGATGCGGTGGAGCAGGCCGGGGGTGCCGGGCTTGACCCACGGCCGCTTCAGATTTTCGTCGCGGCCATAGGGCTTGAAGCCGCCCTCCGGCACCTCGGTCAGAAATTCGACCGGGAAACGCTCATACGCCGTCAGGTCGGGCACCGCCCACGGCTCGGCCGCGTTGGCGATATAACCGTCGGTCAGCAGCATTACCGGGGTCATATATTGCACCGCGATGCGGCACGCCTCGATCGCGCAGTCGAACGCATCGCCGGGCGAACGCGCCGCGATCACCGGCATCGGCGCATCGCCGTTGCGGCCGTAAACCGCCTGATAGAGATCCGACTGCTCGGTCTTGGTCGGCAAGCCGGTCGACGGGCCGCCGCGCTGCGAATTGACGATGACCAGCGGCAGCTCGGTCATGATCGCAAGGCCCATCGCCTCGCCCTTCAGCGCGATGCCCGGACCCGACGACGATGTAACGCCAAGCGCGCCGCCATAGCTCGCCCCGATCGCCGAACAGATGGCGGCGATTTCATCCTCCGCCTGAAAGGTGGTGACGTCATATTCCTTGAGCCGCGACAGATGATGGAGGATCGCCGACGCCGGCGTGATCGGATAGCCGCCGAAGAACATCGGCAGTTCGGCAAGCTGCGCCCCCGCGACAAGGCCCAGCGCGATGCCTTCGGCCCCCGTCAGCGTGCGGTACAGCCCCGGCGCGGCGGGCGCCGGCGCGACATGATGCTGTTTCAGCGGCCCCGCCAGTTCGGCGGTCTCGCCATAGGCATGGCCCGCGTTCAGCGCCGCGACGTTCGCCGCGGCCAGATTCGGGTCCTTCGCGAATTTGGCGTTCAGCCAGTCGATCAGCGGCTGGCGGTCGCGGTCGAACATCCACAGCGCCAGCCCCAGCGTCCACATATTCTTGCAGCGCAGCGCTTCCTTGTTGCCAAGACCGAAGGGCTTGACCGCATCCATGGTGAGCTGGCTGATATTGAGCTTCAGCAGCTGCCATTTCGCCAGGCTGCCGTCCTCCAGCGGGTTGGCGTCATATTTGGCCTTGGCGAGATTGCGGTCGTTGAACTCGCCCTCGTCGGCGATGATGAGCCCGCCCTGCTTGAGCTGCGGCACGTTGGTCTTGAGCGCCGCGGGGTTCATGGCGACGAGCACGTCGGGCGCGTCGCCCGCGGTCTCGATCGCCGACGACCCGAAATTGATCTGGAACGCCGACACGCCGAACAACGTGCCCTGCGGCGCGCGGATTTCGGCGGGGAAATCGGGAAAGGTCGCAAAATCATTGCCCGCCAGCGCCGATGACAGGGTGAATTGTCCGCCGGTGAGCTGCATCCCGTCGCCGCTGTCGCCGGCGAATCGAACCACGATTGCTTCGGAAAGAGGGGACTGCCGCCGGTCTTCTGGATTTTGTCCGGCCTGGTCCGCTACCGCTGTCGCCATTTGCTGTTTCCGCCTTATATTCCTGCGTACTTATCCCCTTGGCCTAGGCCTCTGCGCGCAAAGCCGCAATTCAGAAAAAATTGTGCGCCGCAAAGCGAGGTAGCCCGGTCGGTTTCAATTCGCGATTGAATTTGGACCGGCGATGGCGAATAGCTGTGCCCCGAAAACAGCAGAGGGAACGACAGGATGACCGACGGCACGCCCCCTTTTACCCGCCCCGACGTGGCGGCGTTTCTTGCCTTTCTGAATGCCCAGGAGGGGCCCAGGATGGAAGACATGCCGCCCGAAGGCGCGCGGCAGATGATGCGGATGATGGGGCAGTTGGCGGACGTGCCGCGGGGCGAGATCGCAAAGGTGGAGGATCGCGCGATTCCCGGCCCGGCGGGCGACATTCCGATCCGCCTCTATGACGAT
Source organism: Sphingopyxis macrogoltabida (assembly GCA_003241685.1). Classification (GTDB taxonomy): domain Bacteria; phylum Pseudomonadota; class Alphaproteobacteria; order Sphingomonadales; family Sphingomonadaceae; genus Sphingopyxis; species Sphingopyxis macrogoltabida_A. The sequence goes on along the minus strand of QFPJ01000063.1, from coordinate 3,199 downwards.
CGCCCCGATCGCGAACCCGGCCCGGTGATGGTCTTCTATCACGGTGGCGGCTGGGTCATCGGCGATCTGGAAACCCACGATCCCTATTGTGCGGAGGCGGCGCGCATCCTGGACATGCCGGTGGTCGCGGTCGATTACCGGCTCGCCCCCGAACATCCCTTCCCCGCCGCGCCGGAGGATTGCGAGGCGGCGACGCGCTGGGTCGCCGACCATATCCCCTGCACCGGCCTGGTGCTGTCGGGCGACAGCGCGGGCGGCAATCTGACGATCGTCACCGCGCTGGCGCTGCGCGACGAACCGGCGTCGAAGCCGGTGGTGGCGATCCACCCCATCTATCCCGCCGTCACGACGCACAACGACTGGCAAAGCTATCGCGATTTCGGCGAGGGGCATCTGCTGACCACCAGCGGGATGGAATGGTTCGGCAACCAATATGCGCCCGACGCGGCCGACCGCCGCGCCGCGCCGATCGATTTTTCCGCCGAAGGACTGCCGCCGACGCTGCTGATCACGGCGGGGCTCGACCCGTTGCGCGATCAGGGCCGCGCCTATGCCGCCAAGCTGATCGAGGCCGGGGTGCCGACCACCTATCGCGAGGCGAAGGGCAATATTCACGGCTTTATCTCGCTGCGTCAGGGGATCCCCAGCGCGTCCGACGATGTGCGCGGCGCGCTGACCGTCTTGAAAGCGATCGTCGCCGAAGCTACCGGCACCGCATGACCGACCCCAATGCCCTGCCCTATCGCCCCTGTGCCGGGGTGATGCTCGCCAACCGCACCGGCCGCGTCTTCGTCGGCCAGCGGCTCGATTCGTCGAGCGAGGCGTGGCAGATGCCGCAGGGCGGCATCGACCCCGGCGAGGACCCCGAAGCGGCGGCGATCCGCGAGCTGGGCGAGGAAACGGGCGTCCACGGCGGGCTGGTCGATATCATCGCGCGCAGCAAGATCGAACATTTCTACGACCTGCCCGACCATCTGATGGGCAAGATGTGGGGCGGCAAATATCGCGGCCAGCGCCAGTTCTGGTTCCTGATGCGCTTCATGGGTCAGGACGGCGACATCGACATCCGGACCAGCCATCCCGAATTTCGCGCCTGGCGCTGGGCCGAACTGGACGAGCTGGAAAAACTGATCGTCCCGTTCAAGCGTCAGCTTTACCGCAGCGTCGTCGACGAATTCCGTCCGCTGGTCTGATCGCGCAGCGTCCACGCGGTGCGGAACACATCGGCGAACATCGCCGCCGTCAGCCGCCCGGTGTTGGTGTTGTAGCGCGAGCAATGATAGCTATCGACCAGATGCCGTCCATCGGGCAGCCGGTGCACGGCGCCATGGGCGAAACGATGGTGCGCCGGACGCGCCGCGACCGCGCGCAGCACCGCATCATGCGCGATCCGTCCCAGGGCGATGATGACCGAGACGGCGGGCAATGCCGCCATCTGCGCCTCGAAAAAGGGACGGCAGGCGGCGATTTCCACCGGCAGCGGCTTGTTCTGCGGCGGCAGGCATTTGACGCTGTTGACGATGATCGCGCCCGCCAGCGTCAGGCCATCGTCGATCCGGGCGTCGTAGCGCCCGTGGCTCAGCCCGAATTCGGCCAGCGTCGCGAACAACAGATCGCCCGCATGATCGCCGGTGAAGGGCCGGCCCGTCCGGTTCGCGCCATGCTTGCCCGGCGCCAGTCCCGCGATCATCAGCCAGGCGGCGGGATCGCCAAAGGCGGGAACGGGCGCATTCCACCAGCGGGGGTATTCGGCGCGGCATTGGCGCCTGGCGTCGACCAGCCGCGGACAGCGCGGGCAATCGCGCGGCGGCTCGGTGCCGGGCAAGGGGCTGTCAATTTCCATGCCGCTGCGATAGGCGCCCGGGCATGACCCGCGCAACGCCCCTGCCCCGCGCAGAACCCCTGCCCCTTTATGCGATCGGCCTTGGATCGAATCGCCGTCATGCCCGCTTCGGCGATCCGCGGCGCGTCCTGCTCGCCGCGCTGGCGGCGCTCGAAAGCGACGACATCGAACCCGTCGACGCCAGCGCGATCATCGACAGCGCGCCGCTCGGCCCCTCGCGGCGGCGCTACGCCAATGCGGTGGCGCTGGTCGCCTCGCCGCTGGCGCCGGACGCGATGCTCGAACGCCTCCAGGCGATCGAACGCGCCTTCGGCCGCCGCCTGGGTCAACGCTGGGGCACGCGCACCCTCGATCTCGACATATTGCTCTGGTCGGGCGGCGCGTGGAGCGACGGCGGCCTGACCATCCCGCACGCGGCGATGGCCGATCGCGACTTCGTGCTGGCGCCGCTCGCGTCGGTCGCGCCGCGCTGGCGGCACCCCCTCGCGCAGCGCAGCGTCCGCCACCTGCTCGCGCGTTTGCGGCGACCGAAGCCGGTTGACCCCGGCGCATCGGCGCACTAGGGCGGCGGCTCACTTCGCGCGCCGCTCCGCGGCACCGCGATGGGCCCTTAGCTCAGTCGGTAGAGCAACTGACTTTTAATCAGTAGGTCGCTGGTTCGAACCCAGCAGGGCTCACCACCGTTTTGATGGGGTGGCTGTCGATCGGCCCTTCCTTCGGCGCCGGGCCCGATGCCGCGACCTTCCCGAACAGATGCTGCCGGACAGGATGATAGGCCGATGCCCGCGTCCGGCCCGGCGAACGCGCAGCACCCCCGGCCGCCCTGCTGCCCTGCCCTTACGGCAACTTGCCTTTAGCGGGTCGATTATCACTTGACGCTTACGTCAACGTCCGGTTGAACGCTGACCATGTGGCGGGAGAGGATTCGGATGGCATTGCAGATTGATCGGCCTGTTCTGGCCAAAACGCCTGTTCTGGTCAAAGCAGGCGCCGGCGAGGCTGCGGCATGACCGCCCCTTCCGACCGCGCCGCCGCGATCGGCGAGCGTGTCGAGGCGTTTGTGCGCGACGTGGTGGTGCCTTATGAGGCCGATCCGCGCCGCGACCATCATGGCGCGCCGACCGATGCGCTGGTCGATGAACTGAAGGACAAGGCGCGGGCGGTGGGGGTGCTGACGCCGCATATCCTGGCGGACGGCAGTCATCTGACGCAGGCGGAGACGGCCTATGTGCTGATCCGGAGCGGCCTGTCGCCGCTCGGCCCGCTGGCGTGCAACACGGCCGCGCCCGACGAGGGCAATATGTATCTGCTCGGCCATGTCGGCAGTCCCGATCTCCAGCAGCGCTTCCTGAAGCC
>QFPJ01000016.1 GCA_003241685.1 Sphingopyxis macrogoltabida | reverse complement strand
GATATTGCCCTGAAATTCGCGCAGGTGCGTGCCTTCGGCGCCGCCATATTGCAATTGGGTGCGCAGGCCGTCGTAATTGTCCTTCACCACCGTGTTGACGACGCCGGCGACCGCATCCGACCCGTAGAGCGCGGCGGCGCCGTCGAGCAGCACCTCCAGCCGTTGCAGCCCGGTCGTCGGGATGGCGTTGGAATTATAGCTCAGCACCGGCACCGTCCCGGTATCCGACAGGCCCTGGCTCGCCGGATGGGTGACGACGCGGCGGCCGTTCAGCAGCACCAGCGTATTGCCGACGCCCAGCGAGCGCAGGTTGACCGACCCCACGTCGCCGCGCGCGGCGTTGCTGGTCTGGGCGCTGTTGCCGGGGTTGAAGGTGACGTCGCCCATCTGGGGAATCGCGCGGATCAGTTCGTCGCCGCTGACCGCGCCGACCGCGTCCATCTTGTCCTGGCTGACGACGATCACGGGCAGCGCCTCGGTGACGCGTGCGCCTTCGATACGGCTGCCGACGACGACGATTTCGCTGTCCGCGGCCCCGTCTTCGTTCGCGCTGCTGTCATCCGCTTGCGCGGCGGCGTCCTGCGCCTGCGCCGGTGCGCCGGCGAACAGGCAGATCGCGGTGCCGGCAAGCAGCATGGCCGATGTTGAAGCCCTCATTGTCCTTCTCCCCATTATCGTTGTCGATGGCCGTTGCGGCCCGGTTCCTGTCCGTTCAATCCATGTCCTGTTCGATCGGCGGCGCGGCGATGTCGGGTGCCGGTTCGCCGTCGAGCGCGCGCCGCAACTGGTCGCGGTCCAGCGCCTTGTCCCACCGCGCGACGACGACGGTCGCGACGGCGTTGCCGATGAAATTGGTCAGGCTGCGGCATTCCGACATGAAGCGGTCGATACCCAGGATCAGCGCCATGCCCGCGACCGGCACCGACGGCACGATCGACAGCGTCGCGGCCAGCGTGATGAAGCCCGCCCCGGTGACGCCCGCCGCGCCCTTCGAACTGATCATCGCGACCAGCAGCAGCGCGATCTGATCGCCGAGCGACAGGTCGACATTGCACGCCTGGGCAATGAACAGCGCGGCCAGCGTCATATAGATGTTGGTGCCGTCGAGGTTGAAGCTGTAGCCGGTCGGCACGACCAGCCCGACCACCGACTTTTCGCATCCCGCCTTCTGCATCTTTTCAATGAGGCTGGGCAGCGCCGCCTCGGACGAGGAGGTGCCGAGCACGAGCAGCAGTTCGGCCTTCAGATAGCGGCAGAGCTTCAGGATCGAAAAGCCGTTCAGCCGCGCCACCGCGCCCAATATGCCGAGCACGAAGATCAGCGAGGTCAGATAGAAGGTCGCGACGAGCTGCCCCAGATTGACCAGCGATTCGAGGCCATATTTGCCGATCGTGAAGGCGATCGCGCCAAAGGCGCCGATCGGCGCGGCGCGCATCAGCACGCCGACGAGGCGGAACACCACCAGCCCGACGCGCTCCAGCAGGTCCAGCACCGGCTCGGCCGGCTTGCCGACCATCGACAGCGACAGGCCGAACAGGATCGCCACGAACAATGTCTGAAGGATCGATCCGTCCGTAAAGGCCGACAGGAAGGTTTCGGGGATGATGTCGAGCAGGAAGGCGGTCAGGCTCGCTTCATGCGCCTTCTGATTGTAATCCGCGACGGCGCCGGCATCGAGCGTCGCGGGGTCGATGTTCATCCCCGCGCCCGGCTGGACGACATTGGCGACGATCAGGCCGAGGATCAGCGCCAGCGTCGAAAAGAACAGGAAATAGCCGAAGGCCTTGCCGGCGACACGCCCGACCGATGCCATCTGTTTCATGCCCGCTATGCCGGTCGTCACGGTCAGAAAGATCACCGGCGTGATGATCATCTTCACCAGCTTGATGAAGCCGTCGCCAAGCGGTTTCAGCGCTTCGCCGGTCGCGGGCCAGACATGGCCGATGATCGCGCCGAGCAGGATCGCGGCGAGCACCTGGACATAGAGATGGGTGTAGAAGGGCTTTGGCCCCGTCGGCGCCGGTTCGGGCTGGTCGATCACGATGGCGGCCACACGCAAATCCTCTCTGGCGCGGCGTTGTGCCGCTGCGCCGGGATTCTATGGCGGGATGAAAGGCCGGTTCAAACGATACGGAAATTTTGCTCAAATATCTGATAATAAGTAATTAATATTGCAATCTGCGTGTGTCGCCTTGTCATTTTGTGCGACTTTCCGCTTATCGTCGGGCGATTAGTGCGATAATCCGCACAAATGGCGAAGCTGGCCTCTTCCGGTGATTCGCGCGCTGCGGGCGTGGGGCGACGGCTGATATGGGCGGCGCTGCTGGCGCTGCTCGCGCTGGCGCTGATCGCCGTGGCGGCCTTCGGCTGGGCGTCGGGCCATGCCCGTATCGCCGCCGACGAAGCGGCCCGGCAGCAGGCGCGCAGCGCGGCCAGCCGCCTGTCCGGCGAATTGCAGAAATTCCGGCTGCTGCCGCTGGTGCTCACCGAATATCCCGACGCCCATGCCGTCATGGCGGGCGGCGACGCGGCGGCGGTGCGGCGGATGAACAGCAAGCTGGAACTGCTGGCCGAACGGACCGACGCGTCGGCCATCTATCTGATCGGCCGCGACGGGGTGACGATCGCGGCGAGCAACTGGCGGCGGCCGGAAAGCTTCGTCGGGCAGAGCTATGGCTTTCGCCCCTATTTTCGCGGCGCACTGGCGAACGGCGATGCCGAACTGTTCGCGCTGGGAACGGTCAGCGGCCGCCCCGGCCTGTTCATCGCGCGCCGGGTCGAGGAAGGCGGCCGCACGCTGGGCGTGATCGTGGTGAAGGTCGAGTTCGACCGGCTGGAGGCCGAATGGGCGCGGCAGCCGCTCGCTACCTTCGTCACCGACGACCATGGCGTGGTCATCATTACCAGCCGCCCGGAATGGCGGTTCCGCACGATGGCGCCGATCGACGAGGCGACGCGCGCCGGCATCCGCGCCGTGCTGCAATTCGGCAACCTGCCGCTCGACCCGCTGCCGCTGACGCGCGCGGGCGCGACCTGGTCGCGCGGCGCCGCCCGATACCGCGAAGCGGCGGTGCCGATCCCGATGCCCGGCGCGCGCCTCCATGCCTTTCAGCCGTTGGCGCCGGCCGAGGCGAGCGCGAACGCCACCGCGCGCACCGCGATCCTGATCGCCTTCATCCTGCTCGCCGCCTTGCTGACCTGGGTTTTCCGCGCGCGCGAGAAACAACGGATGCAGCAGGAGGCACGGCGGATGCTGGAGGTGGAGGTTGCCGCGCGCACCGCCGATCTGGTCGATGCGAACCGCCGCTATCGTTCGGCGCGCGAGGAACTGGCGCAGGCCAGCCGGCTGGGCTCGATCGGCCAGATCACCGCCGGCGTCGCGCACGAAATCAACCAGCCGGTCGCCGCGATCCGGGGGTTCGCCGAAAATGCCGGCACCTTCCTCGACCGCGACGACCCGGCCGGGGCGCGCGCCAATCTGGGCACGATCGTGTCGCTGACCGAACGGATCGGCGCGATCGTCGCCGAACTGCGCAGCTTTGCGCGGCGCAGCACGCCGGCGCTCGGCCCGGTGGAGATCACGCCGGTGATCGACGGCGCGCTGCTGTTGGTCGGCGATCGCATCCGCGAACATGGCGTCGCGGTCGAACGGGCGGGCGAGGCGCCTGGCCTGCGCTGCATTGCCGACCGCGTGCGGTTCGAACAGATATTGGTCAACCTGTTCCAGAATGCGCTCGATGCGCTTGGCGACCGCGCGGACCCGCGAATCCGGGTCGAAATCGTCGATGATGCGGATGCGCTGGCGCTGGTCGTTGCCGACAATGGTCCCGGCATCGATCCGGCGGTCGCCGACAATCTGTTCACGCCTTTCGTGACCGGAAAGGCCGAAGGCCTGGGCCTGGGCCTGGGCATCGCGCGCGACATCGCGCGCGAATTCGGCGGCGCGCTCGATCTGGTGCCCTCGCCGCTCGGCGGGGCGGCCTTCCGCCTGACGGTGCGCCGCGCATGACCGATTTCGTCACGCGCCAGTCGGTCATTTTCGTCGACGACGATTCCGCGCTCCGCGCCGCGACAACCCAGTCGCTCGAACTCGCCGATCTTGATGTCCGTGCCTTTGCCGACGCCGAAAGCGCGCTCGCCGCGATCGATGCGGAATTTGCCGGTGCGATCGTCACCGACATCCGGATGCCGCGCCTCGACGGGCTGGAATTCTTTGCCCGTATCCGCGCGATCGATGCCGAAATTCCCGTCATCCTGATCACCGGCCACGCCGATGTGCCGATGGCGATCGGCGCCCTGAAAGGCGGGGCGTTCGACTTTCTGGCCAAACCCTATGCGACCGACCATCTGATCGCGTCGGTCCGCAAGGCGCTCGAGACGCGGCGGCTGATCATCGATAACCGGATGCTCCGCGCCGCCGCCGAAACCGGCGTCGACAGTCCGCTGATCGGCGACAGTCCGGTGATGGCACAGCTTCGCGCGACGATCCTGCAAATCGCCCGCGCCGACATCGACGTGCTGGTCGAGGGCGAGACGGGGACGGGCAAGGAATTGGCGGCGCTGCTGCTCCATCGCAAGGGGCCGCGATCGGGCCGCCCCTTCGTGGCGGTCGATTGCGGCGCGCTGCCCGAACAACTGGCCGAGGTCGAATTGTTCGGGCACGAGCGCGGCGCCCCCGGTTTCGGCCCCATCGCGCGCGCGGGACGGATCGAACAGAGCGATCGCGGGACATTGTTTCTGGACGGCATCGACAATATGCCGCCCGCGATCCAGTCGAAACTGCTGCGGGTGCTGGAGGAGCGCAAGGTGCAGCCGATCGGCGCCGCCGAACCGCGCGCCGTCGACCTGCATGTCGTCGCGTCGGCGCGGCGCGACCTGGGCGAAGCGGTCGAGGCCGGCGATTTCCGCGAGGATCTTTTCTATCGCCTCAACGTCGTGCGTCTGCGCCTGCCGCCGCTGCGCGAACGGCGCGCCGATATACCGCAGCTTTTCGCCTTCTTCGTCGAGGAAGCGGCGGGCCGACTCGCCGCGCCCGAATTCACGCTGCGTGATGCCGCGCGGCGCCACCTGATCGAACATGACTGGCCGGGCAATGTCCGCGAATTGCGGAACTTCGCCTATAAGGAAGTGCTGGGGCTGGAAACGCCCGCGGCGGGCGAGGGGGCGGCGCTGCCCCCGCTGCCCGAACGCGTCGCGCAGTTCGAGGCGCATGCGATCCGCGACGCGCTCGCCGCAACGCGGGGCGACATCGCCGCGACGCTCGCGCTGCTGACGATTCCGCGCAAGACCCTTTATGACAAGATCGCGCGCCACGGCATCGATCCGAAGGCCTATCGCAAATAGGATGCGCGATGGACCGGCCTGGCAGGGGCAGCAGGATTCGAACCCGCGACCCTCGGTTTTGGAGACCGATGCTCTACCAGCTGAGCTATACCCCTAGGCCGGACGCCGCCCCTAGCCGGATTGACGGGGCGGAGCAAGGGGGATGACGGCTTGCCTAACGGCGCCGGGCTGATATGCGCGGTGACGCATGTCCGCCAGCCTGTCCACCGCAGCCCCGCAAAACTATCTTGGCGGTATCGCGCTGCGTCTGCTGGCGATGCTCAGCCTGTCGCTGATGTTCGTTCTGGTCAAGCTGCTGGCCGAAACGGGCGTCCATGTCGTGGAAAGCCTGTTCTGGCGCCAGGCGCTGGTGCTGCCCTTCCTGCTCGCATGGGTGATGGCGACCAGCGGCTTCGCGTCGCTGAAGACGCGGCGGGTCGGCGCCCATGCCCGGCGCGCGATGATGGGGCTGATGGGCATGGCCTGCAATTTCGGCGGCATGATCCTGTTGCCGATGGCGGAGGCGACGACGATCAACCTGTCGGTGCCGATCTTTGCCGTCGTCTTTGCCGCGCTGTTCCTCGGCGAGCCGACGGGGTGGCAGCGGTGGAGCGCGGTGTTGGTCGGCTTTGTCGGCGTCCTGGTCGTGCTCGACCCCGGAACCGTGCTGGCGACCGGATTCGGCGGCAGCCATGGGGCGGGGCTGATGATTGCGGTGGGCGGCGCGATTATGACCGCGCTGATCACCATCGCGATCCGCGACCTTGGCCGCACCGAAAATGCCGCGACCATCGTGTTCTGGTTCAGCCTGCTGTCGATGATCCCGCTCGGCATCGCGCTGCCCTTCGTGTTCACGCCGCACACCCGCTATGAATGGCTGCTCCTCGTCGGCCTCGGCTTCACGGGGGCGGTGGTGCAGATGTCGCTGACCGGGGCGCTGCGGCTGGCGCCGGTATCGGTGGTGATCCCGATGGATTATTCGGCTTTGCTCTGGTCGATCATCGCCGGCTGGTGGTTCTTCGGAACGCTGCCGGCCGAGACGACCTGGATCGGGGCGCCGCTGATCATCGCCAGCGGATTGTTCATCGTGTGGCGCGAGCATCGCCGCGCCATCGTCCGGCCCAAGGATATTACCGCATGACCGACACGCCGATCCTCTATCATTGCGCCGACGCGCGGTCGCTGCGCTGCCTGTGGGCGGCCGAGGAAGCGGGGGTCGCCGTCGACCTGCGCCTGTTGCAATTCCCGCCGCGCGCCTTCGAGCCCGATTATCGTGCCGTCAACCCGCTGATGACGGTGCCGGCGTGGGTCGAGCACGGGCGGCTGATGACCGAATCGGCGGCGATCTGCGAACGCATCGCCGAAGGCACGCCGCTGGCGGTCGGGCGCGATGAGCCCGATTATTGGGACTGGCGCAACTGGCTGCACCGCGGCGATGCGACGCTGACCTTTCCGCTCGCGATCATGCTGCGCTACACGCGCGTCGAGCCCGAGGAACGGCGGCTCGCCCAGGCGGTCGACGACTATAAGGCGTTCTTCGGCGGACGCGCGAAGAGCATCGAGGCGGCGCTGGCCGACGGCCGCGACTGGCTGGTCGCCGGGCGCTTCACCATCGCCGACATCGTCATCGGCTATGCCGCTTTCCTCGCGACCCGCGTCGGCGCGGAGGATGTGCTGGGCGATGCGACGAAGCTGTGGCTCGCCCGCTGCACCGGCCGCGACGCCTTTCGGCGCGCCCGCGACCGGCAAGAAATGCCCTGACGCTTTCCGTAAACGTAAACTGTTTGCGCCTGCCGCCGCGACGCGTTAGGCATCGTCCCATGTTTTTCGGCTTCCTCGACGAGCTGCGCGCCGCCGGCATTCCGGCCAGCCTGAAAGAGCATCTGCTGCTGCTCGAGGCGCTCGACCGCGAGGTCATCGACCGCAGTCCCGAACAATTCTATTATCTCAGCCGCGCCGTCTATGTGAAGGACGAGGGGCTGCTCGACCGCTTCGATCAGGTGTTCAACAAGGTCTTCAAGGGCCTGCTCACCGATTATGGCCAGAACCCCGTTGACGTGCCCGAAGAATGGCTGAAGGCCGTCGCCGAGAAATATCTCAGTCCCGAGGAGATGGAGGCGATCAAATCGCTCGGCGACTGGGACGAGATCATGGACACGCTGAAGAAGCGGCTGGAGGAACAGCAGAAGCGTCACCAGGGCGGCAACAAGTGGATCGGCACCGGCGGCACGTCGCCGTTCGGCAATTCGGGCTATAACCCCGAAGGCGTGCGGATCGGCGGCGAAAGCAAGCATAAGCGCGCGCTGAAAGTGTGGGAAAAGCGCGAGTTCCAGAACCTCGACAACACCAAGGAACTGGGCACCCGCAACATCAAGATCGCGCTGCGCCGGCTGCGGAAATTCGCGCGCGAAGGCGCCGCCGACGAACTGGACATTCCGGGTACGATCGACGGCACCGCGCGGCAGGGCTGGCTGGACATCCGGATGCGCCCCGAACGGCGCAACGCGGTCAAGCTGCTGCTGTTCCTCGACGTCGGCGGGTCGATGGACCCGTTCATCAAGCTGTGCGAGGAATTGTTCAGCGCCGCGACGACCGAGTTCAAGAATCTGGAATTCTTCTATTTCCACAATTGCCCTTACGAGGGCGTGTGGAAGGACAATAAGCGCCGCTGGTCCGAACGCCACCAGATGTGGGACATCCTCCACAAATATGGCCACGACTATAAGGTGATCTTCGTCGGCGATGCATCGATGAGCGCCTATGAAATCACCCATCCGGGCGGCAGCGTCGAACATTTCAACGAGGAATCGGGCGCGGTGTGGATGCAGCGGATCACCCATGTCTATCCCGCCGCCGTGTGGCTGAACCCGGTGCCGGAGGCGCATTGGGGCTACACCCAGTCGGTGAAGCTGATCAAACAGCTGATGAACGACCGCATGTATCCGCTGACCCTGGCCGGGCTGGACGACGCGATGCGCGAGCTGACGCGCAAGCATTGACGCCAACCCCATAAAAGACAAAATATCCGTCTCCCCGAGCGAAGACGAGGGGCCCGTTCGAGCGAAGCGAGAACCTGCAAGGTCGCTGCCTCGTCTTCGCTCGGCATAGCCCCTCGTCTTCGCTCGGGGAGACGGGAATCTGATATAGAGTTCCCATGTTCGACCTTCCCCTCGTCACCATCCTGCTGCTCACCGGCTTCATCAACCTGATCGGCGCGCTGGCCTATGCGGCGCGGATCGCGGGGGTGCGGACGGGGCGGATCGCGATGTCGTTCGCGCTGTTCAACATCCTGCTGCTGTTTTCGCGCACGTCGAACAGCTTTCTCGGCCCCTTCCTCGCCAAGCGCATCGAAACGCGCATCCATGACGGCAGCGGCGCGTCGCTGTTCGTCGACATGCAGCTCGTGCTGGCGGCGGCGAGCGTCGCGACATTGGTCGGCATATTGCTGGTCCCGACGGGCCAGCGCCTGTTCGCGGCGGCGATCGGCTGGTATCAGGACAATCGCTCGACCACGAAGCTCGCGATGAAGGCGGCAAGCCCCGCCGGTCTTCGCACCATGCGCCGCTCGCTGCGGATGCCCAGCCTCGCCCACTTGCGCGGCTGGCATATGCCGAAGGGCATGGGGTGGGGCATATTGATCGCCAATTGCCTGGCCCAGTCGCTGCTCGCCGTCGGCGTCGTCGCCTCGCTCTATGCCGGTTATCTCGCCCCCGAATTTCGCGTCACCGCGTCACAGCTTTCGGCGCTGATCAACGGTTTCGCGACGATCCTGCTCTTCGCCTTCATCGATCCGCAACTGTCGGTGATGACCGACGATGCGGCGCAGGGGGATCTGGACGAGGCCGATTTCCGCCGCGCCATCACCTATATCTCGCTCAGCCGGCTGGCCGGCACGGTGCTGGCGCAGGCGTTGCTGCTGCCCGCCGCGATGCTGATCGCCTTCGTCGCCGTGCATGTCTGATCGCGGCGCGAACGGGGCGGGCCGGCACAGCCGCTTCCATGCGGTCCGCGCCCGGCTGGAGGCGATGGCGGTTCAGCCCGGCCCGCGCGGCTGGTTCCTCGAATTTCTGGTCTTCGGTTTCAAGCAGGGCTGGGCCTGCCTGTTCGGCGCCTTGATGCTGGCGCTGCTGCTCGGCACGCATCTGTTCTGGCCCGCCGATGCGCCGCTGCACCGCTATGACGCGATCACCATTGGCGCCGTGCTGATCCAGCTTGCGATGCTGGTCTTTCGTCTGGAAACCCCGCGCGAGGCGCTGGTGATCCTGATCTTTCATATCGTCGGCACGATCATGGAATTGTTCAAGACCGCCGCGGGATCATGGATATATCCGGAGGCCAGCGTGCTGCACATCGGCGCGGTGCCACTCTTCTCGGGCTTCATGTATGCCGCGGTCGGCAGCTATATCGCGCGCGTCTGGCGCATCTTCGACTTTCGCTACACCGGCTATCCACCGATGTGGACGAGCTATGGGCTTGCCGCCGCGATCTATGGCAATTTCTTTGCCCATCACTGGCTGCCCGACATCCGCTGGCCGCTGTTCGCGGCGACGGCGCTGCTGTTCTGGCGCTGTCAGGTGTGGTTCCGCCCGCTGCACGTCCATCGCCGGATGCCGTTGCTCGTCGGCTGGGGCCTGGTCGCGCTGTTCATCTGGTTCGCCGAAAACATCGGCACCTTCGCCCGCGCCTGGACCTATCCCGGCCAACAGGATGGGTGGGAAATGGTCGGCCTCGCCAAGCTGGGAAGCTGGTATCTGCTGATGATCATCAGCTTCGTTCTGGTCAGCCTGGTCCAGCGGCCGAAGGCGCCGGATCAACCGAACGGCTGATCGATCGAGGGTGGCGGGGTGCTGAACCATTTCGGCGGACCGTCTTCGGTGACATGGAAGCAATCCTCGATGCGGATGCCGAATTCGCCGGGGATATAGATGCCGGGCTCGTTGGAAAAGCACATGCCCGCCCGCAGCCGCGTCGCCTCGCCGCGCACCAGATTGATCGGCTCGTGCCCGTCGAGGCCGATACCGTGCCCGGTGCGGTGCGACGTGCCGGGCAGCTTGTAGTCGGGGCCGTAGCCGAGCCCTTCGTAATAGGCGCGCACCGCATCGTCGACGCGGCCCGCCGGGGTGCCCGATTGCGCGGCGGCGAAGGCGATATCCTGTCCCTTGCGCATCTGATCCCACACCTGCCGCTGGCGCGGGGTGGGCTTGCCATAGACGAAGCTGCGCGAAATGTCGGACTGATAGCCGTGGACCGACGCGCCGCAGTCCATCAGCACGACCTCGCCGGCCTTGACCGCCTGCGGCTTGCCGCTGCCGTGCGGATAGGCGCTGGCCTCGCCGAGCAGGATCAGCTCGAATTCGCTCTTGCCGCCCAGTGCTTCGGTCGCGGCGCGCATGATCGCGCCGATCGCCGCCGGGGTCATTCCCGCCTCGATCCGCGGCGCCGTGTGGCGATAGGCGGCGAGCGTGACGTCGGTCGCGATCTGCATCAGCGCCAGTTCGGCCGCCGACTTGATCATCCGGCACCCGCGCACCACCGGCGCGCCGCTCACGACCGCAGCAGCGGGCATCGCCTGTTGCAGACCGTCGACCGCGAAATAGCGCACCGTTTCCTCGACGCCGATCCGGCCTTTCGCAAGGCCGCGCTGGCCAAGCCATGCCGCGACCCGGGCCAGCGGGTCTTCATGCTCGTCCCACGTCAGCACGTCCGCCGCGATGCCCAGGCTTTCGCGCACCGACGGCTCCTCGAAAAAGGGCGTGACGATGGCGATTTCGCCCTCGCGCGTCAGGATCGCGGCGGTCAGCCGCTCGCTGCGCCACCATTGGACGCCGGTGAAATAGACCAGGCTCGATCCCGGCTCGATCAACAGGGCGCCGATGTCGTGGACGCGCATCAATTGCGCCGCCTTGGCGATCCGCGCCTGGCGTTCCGCCGCGCCGATCGGGACGGCTTTGGCGGCCAGGTCGGGCAGGCCCGCCGCACCCTCCGCCGCCCGGACCGAAAACGGCAGCGCCGTCGCAAGGCCAGCGAGCGCCGCGGTGCCGAGGAAATGCCGTCGCTGCATCATGGGTCGCCTTTCAGGGATAGAGGAGGAGGGGGGCGATTTCGTCCCGCCATGCGGCTTCGTCGGGCAGCGCGAGCGCATCGAGATCGCCCGGCGTCGCGCCCGCATCGTCCACCCACGCGCGCAGGTCCGGCCCGCCGTTGATCACGTCGATCGCCAGCATATCGTTCGTATATTCATATTGGAAATCGGTGCCGCGCCAGATCGGATAATCGGGGTAAAGGCTTCGGATCGCCTTGAACCCCAGCGCCTGCACGCGCCACGGCCGGAATGCCGCATGATCATATCCCGCGCCCTCGGCATGGATGAAGACGCCGCTGTTCAGCTGCTTCATATGCTTGTGAAAGGTCGGTTCGAACCAGATATCGCGCAGGCGGCAGCCCGCGAGCCATGCGGGCGCGATCCGCCGCATCTCCGCGATCACCGCCCTGGCGTCGATGTCGGGGGCGCCGAACAGTTCGAGCGGGCGCGTCGTGCCGCGCCCTTCGCTCAGGGTCGCGCCCTCGACCATCACCGTCCCGGCATAGGCGCGCGCCATGTTGACGTTCGCCGCGTTGGGGCTGGGGTTGATCCAGACCCGCGACGCGGGCCAGCCGAAACCGGGCCCGGCCGGCTCCCATCCGTCCATCGCGATCACGCGATAGTCGACGTCGAGCGCGAAGTGGCGGATGAACCAGTGGCCCATCTCGCCCAGCGTCAGCCCGTGGCGCATGACCATCGGCCCGGCCCCGACGAAACTTTCCCAGCCGGCGCGCAGCCGCGTGCCTTCGACCGGGCGCCCCGCCGGGTTCGGACGGTCGAGCACCCACACCGCCTTGCCGTGCGCCGCCGCCGCCTCCAGCACATAGAGCAGGGTCGTGACATAGGTGTAGATGCGGCAGCCAAGGTCCTGCAGGTCGACCAGCATGACGTCGAACGTATGCATCGACTGGCCCGTCGGCCGGCGGACGTCGCCGTACAGGCTGAACACCGGCATGCCATAGGTCGGATCGGTGAAGTCGGGCGACTCCATCATATTGTCCTGCAGATCGCCGCGCACGCCGTGCTGCGGTCCGAACACCGCCGTCACCTTCACCCCCGCCGCAACCAGCGCGTCGATGCTGTGGGTCAGGCCGGCCGTCACCGAGGCGGGATGCGCGAGCAGCGCCACGCGTTTTCCTTCCAGCGGCTTGCGCAGCGCGGGATCGGCGAGCAGGCGGTCGATACCGAAAGTCATGGTCATGGCGCGGGGGGTGCCCCAAGCGTCATCGCAAAGCAATCGGGATGATGAAAGTCGGGCCGGCCCGGCGGGTGACGCAGCGCCCAATAGCTTTTGGCGCCATCCTGTTCCTCGATCACCGCCGACAGGCCCAGCGACCAGTCGTGGGCGTGCCAGTCGGGCAGAGACGCAAGGTCCACCAGTATCTGCACGATGCCGCCGATCCGGCTCATGTCGGGCGCGACATCGGCGGTCCGCATCCCGGCGCGATACGCGTCGAAGCGATAGGCGGCCCAGGCCGTCGAGGGCGCAAAATTCAGTTCGAGATAATCGGGACGCCCGACCGGCCGCAAAAAGGCCTCGCAGCAGGTCGTCTGCCACAGGCCGTCGGTCCGCATGGGCGCGCCGCGCGGCGGCAGGACGATCCGGTCGATCGCGCCGTCGATGATGAACCGCAGATACAGCCCATCGCGCCGGTTCCGAACCGCTTCGGCCGAAATGGTGATGTCGGCCGAACAGGGCGTGTCGGGGTGGCAGAGCAGGCGGGTCATGCCTCCTCCTATGCCAATCGCGTCGCTGCGGGAATGACGGGTTTGAGGAATTTCTCACCCATGCTAAGCGCCCGCGCGCTATGACCCGTTACACATCCGATCTTCTTCGCACGCTCGACGAGCGCGGCTATATTCATCAGATGACCGATGTCGAGGGCCTCGACGCTCTTGCCGCGCGGCAGGTCGTGCCCGCCTATATCGGTTTCGACGCCACCGCGCCCAGCCTGCATGTCGGAAGCCTGGTCCAGATCATGATGCTGCGCCGCCTGCAACAGACGGGGCACAAGCCGATCGTGCTGATGGGCGGCGGGACGACGCGGATCGGCGACCCGACCGGGCGCGACGAAAGCCGCAAGATGCTGTCGGACGAAACGATCGCCGCGAACATCGCGTCGATCTTCAGCATATTCCAGCAATTCCTGACCTTCGGCGATGGGCCGGGCGATGCGGTGATGGTCGACAATCAGGACTGGCTGGGCCAGCTTGGCTATATCGAACTGCTTCAGGAAGTGGGGACGCATTTCACGATCAACCGGATGCTCACCTTTGATTCGGTGAAGCTGCGGCTGGAACGCGAACAGCCGATGACCTTCCTCGAATTCAATTACATGATCCTGCAGGGCTATGATTTCCGCCACCTGTCGCGCGCGATGGGGGTGCGGCTTCAGATGGGCGGTTCGGACCAGTGGGGCAATATCGTCAACGGGATGGAACTCGGCCGCCGCATGGACGGCACCGAATTGTTCGGCCTGACGACTCCGCTGCTGACCACCGCGGCGGGCACGAAAATGGGCAAGACGGCCGCCGGGGCGGTCTGGCTCAACCCCGAACAACTGTCCCATTTTGACTATTGGCAGTTCTGGCGCAATTGCGACGACCGCGACGTCGGGCGCTTCCTGCGGCTGTTCACCGATCTGCCGCTGGACGAGATCGCCCGGCTGGAGGCGCTGGACGGCGCGGAGATCAACGAGGCGAAGAAAATCCTGGCGAACGAAGCGACCGCCCTGTGCCGCGGCGCGGAGGCGGCGTGCAGCGCGGCCGAGACCGCGGCGCAAACCTTTGAAAAGGGACAGATTGGCGGCGATCTGCCGCACGTCGCCGTCCCCGCCGATGGTCTTCGCATCCTCGACGCGCTGCGCGAACTCGGTTTCGTCGCATCGAACAAGGAAGCCCGCCGCAAGCTGGAAGAAGGCGCGGTGAAGGTCGATGGAGCGGTCGTGCGCGATCCGCACCACCTGATCCTGCCCGCCGCCGAAGCCGTTCCGGTCAGCCTCGGCGCCAAGAAACACGGCCTGGTCGGCGGCTGATCGGCACGATTGCGTTTACCGATTCTTCAATAATCGGGTAAAAGGTCGCGGCCAAACCACAAAGGTCCGGGACGTATGCGCAAGATCGATACCAACAAGGCTCATTATATCGGCCTCGACCAGCGGATTGCACCGCGATCCGACGTCTATTGCCGCCTGCCTTTCGTCATGCCCGACGGACGGCAGGAAATGTGCACCTGCGTCAACATCAGCGCCGATGGCCTGCTGATGCGGTTCGAACGGGGGCTGGAAACCGGCGATCTGGTCGTGTTCCGCATGCCGATCGTCGGCCGCATCGCGGCAAAGGTCGTCTGGTCGCTGGGCGGCAAGACCGGCGTCCAGTTCGAAAAGGGCATTTCGGTCGAGGATTATCTGCCGATGGTCCGGGCCATGGGCGCGCGCGCCGACGCCAGCTGATCCGCGCTTAAATCAAAAGCTGATGTCCCATCGCGCAAGCGGGAGGGGCGCTTTACCCGCTTCTGAGCAGCGGCACCGCCGCATCGCGTTCGAACAGGTAGAGGCAGAGCCGCACCGCATCGCCGCGGGCGCCGTCCATGCCGCCGTCGCGCTCGACGAACAGGCGCGCGTCGTCATGCGCGACGGGGAGCAGGCGGACGAGCTGTTCCGGCGTCGCCAGCCGATAATCGGCGTCGCCCGACTGCTTGAGGCCCAGCAATTCGCCGCCGCCGCGCAATTCCAGATCCTTTTCGGCGATCACGAACCCGTCACCCGTCTCGCGCATCAGCGCCAGCCGGTCGCGCGCGGTTTCGGAAAGGCTGGGCGAACGCAGCAACAGGCAGACCGATTGCGCCGTGCCGCGCCCGACCCGGCCGCGCAACTGGTGGAGCTGCGCGAGGCCGAAATTCTCGGCATGTTCGACGATCATCAGGCTGGCGGCGGGCACGTCGACCCCGACCTCGATCACCGTCGTCGCGACCAGGACGCCGATCTCGCCCGCCTGAAAACGCGCCATGACCGCATCCTTGTCGGGTCCTTTCATGCGCCCGTGAACCAGCCCGACCCGGTCGGGGCCCAGCCGTTCGCGAAGCAGCGCGGCGCGATCCTCGGCCGCGGCCAATTCGCTTCCCTCGCTTTCGGCGACGAGCGGGCAGACCCAGTAAGCCTGCGCGCCGGTGGCGATATGGCGTTCCAGCCCGCCGATCACCTCGTCCAGCCGTTCGACCGAAACCACGCGCGTATCGACGGGCGTGCGCCCCGGCGGCATCTCGTCGAGCCGCGACACGTCCATCTCGCCATGATTGGCGAGCAGCAGCGTGCGCGGGATCGGCGTCGCGGTCATCACCAGCAGGTGCGGCGGCCGCGCGCCCTTGCCGGTCAGCATCAATCGCTGCGCCACCCCGAACCGATGCTGTTCATCGACCACCACCAGCGACAGGTCGCGGTAATTCACGGCCTCCTGAAAGATCGCGTGCGTGCCGACCAACAGGTCGATGCTGCCGTCCGCGAGGCCCATCAGCGTCGATTCGCGCGCCCGTCCCTTGTCGCGCCCGGTCAGGATCGCCAGGTTGACGGGCAGGCCGCCCAGCATCTTTTGCAGTGTGGCATAATGCTGGCGGGCCAGGATTTCGGTCGGGGCGAGCAGCGCCGCCTGCGTCCCGGCCTCGACCGCCGCCAGCATCGCGCGCAGGGCGACCAGCGTCTTGCCGGACCCGACATCGCCCTGCAGCATCCGCAGCATTGGCCGGTCCTGTGCCATGTCGCCGGCAATCTCGCGCCCGACGCGTTCCTGCGCGCCGGTGAGGCCAAAGGGCAGTTTGAGCGCGTCCGTCAGGCGGCCATCGCCCCCGATCGCGCGCCCCTTGCGGCTGCGTAGTCCCTGCCGGATCAGCATCAGCGCGACCTGGCTGGCGAAAATCTCGTCATAGGCCAGCCGGTCGTGCGCCGCCTCGTCGCGCGGGCTGGCATGCGCGCGCGCGACGGCCGCGTGCCAGCCGGGCCAGTCCCGGCTCGCCAGCAAGGGCGCATCGATCCATTCGGCAAGTTCGGGCCGCCGTTCGAGCGCGATCGCGGCGAGCTGCGACAGCCGGGCGTTGGTCAACCCGTCGGTCAGCGGATAGACGGGCTCATGCTCGGCAATTATGCCCTCGTCGCCCGGTTCGGCGACATGGTCGGGATGGACGATCTGGCGCATGTCGCCATACAGGTCGAGCCGCCCCGACACGCGCCGCGTCTCGCCGAGCGGGAACAGCTTGCGCGCCAGCCCCGACGTGCGGCCGAAATAGACCAGCCGGACATGATCGCCCGCGCTGTCGAACGCCTCGACGCCGAAGGGTGCGCGCGGGCTGCGGCCGGGACGATAATCCTGCGCGGTGACATCGACGATGATCGTCTGTCCGGCCTGCGCCTGATCGAGCCGCTCCACCGGAATGCGGGAAATGAGGCCGGTCGGCAGGTGGAACAGCACATCGACGACGCGCTCCAGCCCCAACCGCGCCAGCGGCTTGGCGAGCTGCGGCCCGACGCCTTTCAGGTCGGTCAGCGCGGCAAAGAGCGGGTTGAGGATTTCGGGTCGCATGGCTAGGGCGTGTCTAGCCTCGTCTTTCCGTTCGTGTCGAGCGAAGTCGAGACACCCCGATGGCAAGCGCCAGACCGACGGGCATCTCGACCTCGCTCGATGCGAACGGGTTGGGGAATGTTCGTGGATACCGCGCACAACCAGTCTAGAAGATTATCATGCAAGACCGCCTGAAACGCCTGAAATTCCGCGCATGGCATCGCGGCACGCGCGAGGCCGACTATATGATCGGCGGCTTCTTCGACCGCTATGGCGGCGATTGGGGCGAGGAGGAGATTGCGTGGTATGAACGGGTCGTCGAAGAGGATGACGTCGACATCATGGCGTGGGCGCTCGGCACCGGCCATCCGCCCGCGCATCTCGACCGGCCCGACCTGATCGCCGCGATGCGCCGGCTGGACTATATCCCGCTGCCATGACCCGCGCCGCCGCCGATATTTTCGCCGCCATCGCGTCGGCATCGGCGCCGTTGACGCTGGCGCGCGCCGCCGACGGCTTCCTGCCGCTGCTGCTCGCCGACCTCGCGCGGGCGAGCGACCGGCGCCTGGTCTATGTCGCGACCGACGATGCGGCGATGCAGGCGGTGGCCGATGCCGCGCCTTTCTTCGCGCCCGACCTTGCCGTCCACCGCTTTCCGGCGTGGGACTGCCTGCCCTATGATCGCGCCGGGCCGTCGATGCGGGTCAGCGCCGACCGGCTGGCCACGCTGTCGGCGTTGCAGGCGGCGCCGAAACGCGGCGAACTGATCCTGACCACCGTCGCGGCGGTCACCCAGCGCACCTTGACGCCCTTTCGCATCCGCCAGCTCGCAACGACGCTCGCGCCGGGGCAGCGGATCGACCGCGACGCGCTCGCCGAACTGCTGGTGGCCAATGGCTTCAACCGCGTCGATACGGTCGCCGATCAGGGCGAGTTCGCGGTGCGCGGCAGTCTGGTCGACCTGTTCCCGGCGGGCGAGGACACGGGCCTGCGCGTCGATTTCTTCGGCGACGAGATCGAAAGCATCCGCCGCTTCGATCCCGCCGACCAGCGCAGCCTGGGACCGGCAAAGGCGCTGCACCTGTTGCCTGCGGCGGAAACCCTGCTCGATCAGGATACGATCCGGCGCTTCCGGTCGAGCTATCGCGAGATTTTCGGCGCGCAGGCGACGGGCGACCCGCTGTATCAGGCGGTGAGCGAGGGCCGGCGGCAGGCGGGCATGGATCACTGGCTGCCGCTGTTCGAGGACCGGCTGGCGACGCTGTTCGATCATATCGACCCCGCGACCCCCGTGCTGCGCGGTCATCGTACCGACGCGACCGCGGAAACGCGGTTCGAGGCGATCGCCGACTATCATGCGAACCGCGTCGCGGCCGAGCGCGAACAGGCGGGCAGCTATCGCCCGCTCGCCCCCGAAACCCTGTATCTGACGCGCGACGAATGGGCGGAGGTCGAACGCGCGCGTCCGGTCCACCTCGTCTCGCCCTTCGACGTGCCGCCCGCCGCGTCGGTGATCGATCTGGAGAGCTTCGCGGCGCGCGATTTCACCCCCGAACGCACCGCCGACCTCAATGTCTATGACAAGGTCGCCGATCATCTGGCGGACGAACGCCGCAAGGGCCGCAAGACGATCATCGCCAGCTATTCGGGCGGCGCGCGCGAGCGCTTGTCGGGGCTGCTGCGCGATCATGGCGTCACCTCGCTTGCGCCGGTGGACAGCTGGCAGGATGCGCTCGGCACCGCATCGGCGACAAGCGGCGGCGCGACCGCGATGGTCGTCCTGCCGCTCGACCATGGATTTGCCTCGGACGCGATCAGCCTGCTGACCGAACAGGACATCCTTGGCGAACGGCTCGTCCGCCGCCAGAAACGCCGCAAGAGCGCCGACGCTTTCCTCGCCGAACTGGCGACGCTCAGCGTCGGCGATCTGGTCGTTCACCTCGACCATGGCATCGGCCGGTACGAGGGGCTGACCTCGATCCCGGTCGGGAACAGCCCGCACGACTGCGTGGCGCTGACCTATGCGGGGGGCGACAAGCTTTACGTCCCGGTCGAAAATCTCGACGTGCTGTCGCGCTACGGCGGCGAGAGCGAGGGCGTCGCGCTCGACAAGCTGGGCGGCGAAGCCTGGCAGCGGCGCAAGGCGCGGATGAAGGAGCGCATCCGCGAGATCGCGGGCGAACTGCTCGCCACCGCGGCCCAGCGCGCGCTTCGTCCGGGCGATGTGCTGGCACAGGATGCCGCCTATCCCGCCTTTGCCGACCGCTTTCCCTATCAGGAAACCGACGATCAGGACCGCGCGATCGGCGACGTGCTCGCCGATATGGCATCGGGGCGGCCGATGGACCGGCTGGTGTGCGGCGACGTTGGTTTCGGCAAGACCGAGGTCGCGCTGCGCGCCGCTTTCGTCGCCGCGATGGCGGGGGTACAGGTCGCGCTCGTCTGTCCGACGACGCTGCTGGCGCGCCAGCATTACACCAATTTCGCCGAACGCTTCAAAGGCTTCCCGGTCAACATCGGCCGCCTGTCGCGGCTCGTCCCGGCGGCTGAAGCGCAAAAGACGCGCGACGGCCTGGCCAGCGGCCAGATCGATATCGTCGTCGGCACCCACGCCGTCATTGCGAAATCGGTCGAATTCAAAAACCTCGGCCTTGTCATCGTCGACGAGGAGCAGCGGTTCGGCGTCGTCCACAAGGAACGGCTGAAGCAATTGAAGGCTGACGTTCACGTCCTGACGCTCACCGCGACCCCGATCCCGCGCACCTTGCAAATGGCGATGTCGGGCCTGCGCGAACTCAGCGTGATCCAGACGCCGCCCGTCGACCGCCTCGCCGTGCGCACCTACGTGGCACCATGGGACCCGGTCGTGATCCGCGAGGCGCTGCTTCGCGAACATGACCGCGGCGGGCAGAGCTTTTTCGTCACGCCGCGCATCAAGGACCTGCCCGACATCGAGGAATTCCTGCGCGCACGGGTGCCCGAGATCAAATATGTCGTCGCGCATGGTCAGATGGCGCCGGGCGAGGTCGAGGAGCGGATGAGCGCCTTTTACGACCGCAAATATGACGTGCTCGTTTCGACCACGATCGTCGAAAGCGGTCTCGATATTCCGAGCGCCAACACGCTGGTCGTCCACCGCGCCGACCGATTCGGCCTTGCGCAGCTTTACCAGTTGCGCGGCCGGGTCGGGCGGTCGAAGACGCGCGCCTATGCCTATCTGACCACCCCCGAAGGCGGCGCCATCACCGATACCGCCGAAAAAAGGCTGAAGCTGCTCGGCGATCTCGACACGCTGGGGGCGGGGTTTCAGCTGGCGAGCCACGACCTCGATATTCGCGGCGCGGGCAACCTCGTCGGCGACGAACAGTCGGGGCATATCCGCGAGGTCGGGTTCGAACTGTATCAGGCGATGCTGGAGGAAGCGATCCTGGTCGCCAAGGCCGAGGGCGCGGGCATGGCGCCGCCGCGCGAGGCCTTGTCGCCGGTCATCACCGTCGACGCGCCGATCCTGATTCCGGAGGATTATGTCCCCGACCTGCCGCTCCGCATGGCGCTCTATCGCCGCCTCAACGAAGCCGGGGACCGGCCCGCGCTCGACGGCTTCGCGGCGGAGATGATCGACCGTTTCGGACCGCTGCCGCCCGAAACGGCGAACCTGATCCAGCTGATGGAGATCAAGGCCAATGCGAAGGCGGCGGGGATCGCCAAGCTGGATGTCGGGACCAAGGGCGCGCTGGTCAGCTTCCACGGCGATGCGTTCGCGAACGTCGCCGGGCTGATCGCCTATGTCGAGCGGCTGAAGGGCCGCGCGCGCCTTCGCCCCGACAATAAATTGTCGATCAGCGGCGAATGGGCCAGCACCGGCGCCCGGCTGAACGGCGCGCTGCAATTGTCGAAAGGGTTAGGGAAGCTTGCGAAGCAGGCATCCTGATTTCGCCCTCTCCTTCAGGGAGGGGCTTTGCTATTCCATCAATCCCACCAGTTCTTCCCCCGGCACCGGCCCTGATTTCAGGAAGCCCTGCCAGGTCGCGACGCCGATTTCCTTCAGCCGCGCCAGCTGGGCGTCATGTTCGACCCCTTCGGCGACCACCAGCAGTCCCAGCGCGCGGGCGAGGTCGACGATCGCGCGCACGACGATGCGATCGCGGTCGCTGCCGTCCAGCGTGCGGGTGAAGCCGCTGTCGATCTTCAGATAATCGATCGGCAGCCGCGCGAGCAGCGACAGGCTGGAATAGCCGGTGCCGAAATCGTCGATCGCGATCGCCGAGCCGAGCGCACGGATATGCGACAGCTGCGCCGCCGCACTCGCCGGATCGCTGAGCATCGCCTGTTCGGTGAGTTCGAGCGTCAGCCGGTCGGGATCGACCTTCGCTTTCTTGGCCATCGCGGCGAAGCGGTCGGCAAATTCGGGATCGCCCAGGTCGGCGGCGGTGATATTGAGCGACACGCGCAGGCCGCCGAGCGCGCGGGGCCAATGGGCCACCTCGTCGAGCGCGATGCGGTGGGCATGTTCGGTCAGTTCGCGTTCCATGCGCGCGGCGCGCGCCGCGGTGACGAGCGGACCGGCGCCGAGCAAGCCGAGTTCGGGATGCCGCCAGCGCAGCAACGCCTCGACCCCGACCATCGCGCCCGTCGCGACATCATATTGCGGTTGATAGAAGATCGCGACCTCGCCGCGCGACAGGGCGGCCTTGACCATCGCGCCATCGCGCGCCGATGCCGGACGGGCCAGCTGTTCGCTCGCCTCGCGCAACTGGTCGGCGATCGGCTCGTCGCGGGTGATCAGCGCCGCCGCGATGCGGATCGCCAGCCGCCCATTCGGGTCGCCGACCATCGGTTCGGCCAGTGCGACATGCAGGGCGCGTTCCTGCGCCCGCAGCGCGCCCAGTGACAGCGGCATCGCCGGCACGATCAGGAAACGCGGCCCTTCCAACCGCTCGACGCAGCTGCCCCGGCCGAATTCGTCGCCCGCGAAATTTTCCAGGCGCCGCCCGATCTCGTCCAGCACCGCGTCGCCCGCCGCCGTCCCGGCGCTGTTGTTGATGCGCGCCAGCTGGTCGACCTGAACCAGTATCACCCCGGCGTCGGCATCATGGGCGGCATGCAATTGTTCAAGTTTCCGGATGCACTCGGAAACGGAGTCGGTCACGCGATTCATGGCGGTTCCATATCAGGCTTTTCTTGCCAAGCATGGCCATTTTGCAGGATGAACGGGCAATGGCGAATTTTTCGTCCAGCGCGGCCGCGGCAACGCAGGCCCTGACAGACCGGCACGGGCGGCGGATCGACTATCTGCGCCTGTCGGTGACCGACCGCTGCGACCTGCGCTGCCGCTATTGCATGGCGGAAGATATGCAGTTCCTGCCGAGGGCGGCCGTGCTCGGCATGGACGAGATGGCGGGCATTGCCGAACGCTTTGTCGCGCGGGGCATCCGCCGCATCCGCCTGACCGGGGGTGAGCCGCTGGTACGGCGCGGCATCGACACGCTGGCGGCGCGGCTCGGCGCGCTGATCGGCGACGGGCTCGACGAATTGACGCTCACCACCAACGCGATGCGGCTGGCGGGGCTTGCGCCGATGCTGGCCGATGCCGGCATCCGGCGCATCAACGTCAGCCTCGATACGCTCGATCCCGCGGCGTTCCGGCACATCACGCGCGTCGGCGACCTGCATCGCGCGCTCGACGGGGTCGCCGCGGCGCGGGCGGCGGGCCTGGCGGTCAAGATCAACATGGTGGCGCTCGCCGGATTGAACGAGGACCAGTTGCTGCCGATGCTGCAATGGTGCGGCGCGAACGGCTGCGATCTGACGCTGATCGAAACCATGCCGCTGGGCGAGGTCGCGGAGGACCGGAGCGACCATTATATCCCGCTGCACCGCTTCGTCGCGCCGCTGCGCGCCGAACGCGCGATCGCGCCCATCGCCCGGCGCACGGGTGGCCCGGCGCGCTATTTCGCGGTCGAGGACAGCCCGGTGACGCTGGGGCTGATCACGCCGATCAGCGATAATTTCTGTGCGACCTGCAATCGCATCCGCCTGACGGTCGAGGGACGCATCTATATGTGCCTTGGCCGCGACGAGCATGTCGACCTTCGCGCGGCATGGCGGGCGGGGGGCGCCGCCGCCGTGGACCCCTTGATCGACGCGGCATTGGCTGGCAAACCCCGCGCGCACGATTTTCGGATCGGGGCAAGGTCAGGGCCGGCGGTCACGCGTCACATGAGTGCAACGGGCGGCTGACAAGGCGGCCCTTCGGGGGAATCCTATGCAACGCAAAATCGCGCTCGTCGCGTCGAATGCGCCCGCGGCGATGGAAGCGGAGGCCGAACTGCGGCCGCTCTATGATTTCGTCGATCTGAACGAGGCCGATCTGCTGATCGCGCTCGGCGGCGACGGCTTCCTGCTCCATATGCTGCACCAGTTGCTCGACCAGCGGCGCAGCCTGCCGGTGTTCGGCATGAACCGTGGCACGATCGGCTTTCTGATGAACGAATTTCGCGTCGAAGGGCTGCTCGACCGGCTCGCAGCCGCGCGGCCGTTCCTGATCCATCCGCTGTCGGGCGATATTACGACGATCAGCGGCGAGCGGCACATCCTGCCCGCGATCAACGAAATCTCGCTGCTGCGCGAAACGCGCCAGGCGGCGAAGCTGGAGGTGATGATCAACGAACGCACGATGCTGGAGGAACTGGCCTGCGACGGGGTGCTGGTGTCGACGCCCGCCGGGTCCACCGCCTACAACCTCAGCGCGAACGGCCCGATCCTGCCGCTCGATTCGCAGATGCTGGCGCTGACCCCGATCAGCCCCTTCCGCCCGCGGCGCTGGCGCGGCGCGCTGGTGCCCGAATCGACGAGCATTCGCTTCAACGTCCGCGAAGCCGCGAAACGCCCGGTCAGCGCCGTGGCGGATCAGCGCGAAATCCGCGACGTAAAGACCGTCCTCGTCACCACGGACCGCAGCCGGCCGCTGACTTTGCTGTTCGATCCCGACCAGGGACTGGACGAACGCATCGCGATGGAACAATTCATCGTCTGACGAGGCGCCTGTTCGCGGCCCGGCACCGCGACAAATTGTACCGATACCCTCTTGCAAAATGCGACGCGCGGCGGCAAAGGAGCCGCCTTGCCCGCTTCGGCGGCGTGTTCCTCGGTAGCTCAGCGGTAGAGCAATCGACTGTTAATCGATCGGTCGTAGGTTCGAATCCTACCCGGGGAGCCATCATTTCATATCGGCGCCGGTCAGCAGGTCCGCGGCCACGAAGGCGGCGGCGCCCGCCAGCCAGCCGAGTGCCGCGCCGCCGCCATGCGCAGCAGCAGCGCCCGGCCGCGTCCCAAGGCGGGCCGCCGGTCCAATGCGGGCACGGAAAGCGCGGCTTCGTCCAATATCCATCCTTGCCGTCGGGCCTGAACCCCGAAAGCTACAGGATGATGCCGTTAATCGCCCGTAACTGGCCGGCGCGGATCCCGCGGGCCGTTCAGGCGCCGCCGCCGGGCGTCTCCTGGTCTTCGAATCCCTGATATTTCAGCTGGAGATAGCGTTCGCGCGTCGCCAGCTTGTCGAGTTCGCCCGCGGCCAGGCTGCGCGCGGCCTGGCCGATTTCGCTTTCCAGCGTCCGAAGGCCCCCGACCAGCGTTTCGTCGGGAGTCCGGCCGGCATGGGCCTCCTTGCGCAATCCCGCCGGGATGCGTTGATAGCCGGCGACCAGTTCGGGCAGATCCTCGCCCACCAGCTTGCGGATATTGGCGGCGGCGGGGCTCGATGCGTCGAGCGTCTGAAGCTGCGGCGCGAGCAGGTCGAGCTGGACGCCGATGCCGTCGACCAGCGTGCGCGCGGGCGCGGGGAGCGCGGGCCGCTGTGCCTCCAGCCAGATTTCGGTGCGTCCCGCGAGCTGCTTGATGTCGGTGCGCGGCAGGTCGGCCTGGCGCGGTTCGGGGAAGGGGGGCCATTTGCCGAACAGCACTGCCACGCCGATCAGCAGCACAAAGAGTGCGAGCAGGCCGGTAAAGCCGAGCGGCTGGATCAGCGCGCCGAACAGAGCCGCGCCGAGCAGCACGACGCCGCCCGCGATCAGCACGCGGCCGAGTTTCCGGTAAAGATGCCGGCGGCGCAGCGCGACGCTTTTGGTGCCGATCGGGCGGCGGCGTGTCCGCGAGCGTTCGATCGCCGCGGCGCCCAGCATGACGGTATGGTCCGTCTCGCTCATTGCCATCGACCCCTCAGCTTTCGAGCGCGGCGAGCGGACTGTCGGCGCCGCCGACGCTGGCCTGTGCCTGCGATGCCCCTTCGGCGCGGGCGATATAGCCCTTGGACTTCGCCACTTCGCCTTCCAGCGAAGTCACGGTGGTCTTCATCGTGTCGAGCGCCTTCAGCTTGAAGGTGTCGATCGCGTCCATCGTGTCA
This sequence comes from Sphingopyxis macrogoltabida, assembly GCA_003241685.1. Taxonomy (GTDB): domain Bacteria; phylum Pseudomonadota; class Alphaproteobacteria; order Sphingomonadales; family Sphingomonadaceae; genus Sphingopyxis; species Sphingopyxis macrogoltabida_A. The sequence goes on along the minus strand of QFPJ01000016.1, from coordinate 35,840 downwards.
TAGATATTCTGAAAGGCGCGTTGCAGCGTTTCCATCGGGATCGTGCTGGATGCCGCCTGTTCGTGGATGCGGGCGGTATTGTCTTTCAGCATCTTCGACGTGCCGTCGATGATGTTCGCGGTGGTGGTGTTCAGCGCCGTGATCTGTTCCAGCACCAGCTTCTGGTTGGTCATCGCCTGCGCGACGGTGATCGCGGTCTTCAGGGCGCCGACGGTGGTCGTCGACGCGCGGTCGACCCCCTTCACCAGTTCGACATTATTCTTCTTGACCAGATCGAGCGCCAGATAGCCCTGCACCGTCACCGCCATCTGGGTCAGCAGGTCCTGCGAGCGCTGGCGGGCATAGAAAAGCGCGTTCTCGCGCAGGATTTTCGCCTTGGCGGGATCGCTGCCGTCGAGTTCGGCCGCCTTGTCCTCCAGCCGCTGGTCGAGCGTGCCGGCGATGTGGATCATCTGTTCCAGCTTGCCCATCGATTCCCACATCTTGCGGCGTTCGACGTCGATGGCGGCATTGTCCATCAGCAGTTCGTCCTTGCCGTTGGCCAATGCGGTCAGGATGCCGCCGATATGCGTCTGGGCGCTGCGATACTGCGCGAAATAATTGGTGACGGAGCTGCCGAAAATCTTGTCGAGCAAGCCGCGCTTGGACAACAGCTTGCCGTTCGCGGACGGGTCGAGCCGTTCGACGGTGTTACGCAGTTCGATCAGATTCTGGCCGATGTCGGTGTCACGGTCCATCGCCTTGATCGGACGGTCGAGAAAGCGGTTCGAATGGCTGGCCGCTTCCAGCATTTCCTTGCGGCCCATATTGGTGATCTGGTCGATCCGCTTGCCGAATTCGGGCGAATTTTCATCCTGCGCCACCAGGTCGTCGATGAAGCTGTCGACGCGTTCCTCCAGCTTGGATTTCTGATCGGTCGACAGCGGCACCAGCCCTGCGGCCCTTTCGGGGGCGACGGCGGGGACGGGGTCGGGCGGGGTAAGGCTCAGCTCTTCCGTCGCGGTCGCCGTTGCGGTCTGTTCGCTCATTCCACTTCCTTCCAGCCCCTTACCGTCCGCCTATATGGCATGCACGGCTGTGTTATTCAAGCATCACACCTCTTGATGGCGCGCCAATCCCGGCGCGATCCATGCGGAGAGGATAAGCTGCGCCATATGATAGACGAGGATCGGCACCAGCACCATGCCGGCCGTTGCGGGCGGAAACAGCGTCGCGGCCAGCGGCGCGCCGACCGCGATGCTTTTCTGGGCGCCCGAAAAGAGCAGGGTGATGCGATCCGCGCGCGCCAGTCCCAGCAGCCGCCCGAACAGCCACGCGCCGCTGAACGCCGCGGCCAGCAGGACCGCGACGGCGGCGCCAACGACGCCGATCTCGCGCCCGTCCAGCAATTGCCAGATGCCCGCGACGACGGCCGCGGAAAAGGCGACATAGACGGCGACCGCGATCGCGGTGCGGTCCATGATCGTCGCCAGCCCGCGATGCGCGATCACCCAGGGGCGCAGCCAGCGCTGCGCCGCCTGCCCGACGATGAACGGCAGCAACAGGATGGCGACGATGCGCAGCGCGCCCTCACCGCCGATCGCGCCCGCGCTGCCCGCCAGCGCCGCGAACAGCAGCGGCGACAGGATGACACCGCCGAGGTTGAGCAACGCCGCCGCCACGACGCTGGCGGCGACATTGCCGCCCGCCATCGAACTCGACGCGGTCGCCGACTGCACCGTCGAGGGCAGGATGCCGAGAAACAGGAAGCCCAGCGCCAGCGTCGCGGGCAGCAGCGGCTGGGTCGCCGCCTGCGCCGCGATGCCGAGCAGCGCCATGACGCCGAAGCAATAGGCCAGCGCGCCGCCCTGCAGCTTCCAGTTGCGGATGCCGTGCAGCACCTCGTCACGCGGCAGGCGGACGCCGTTCAGGAAAAAGAGAAAGACGATCGCGGCGGTCGAAACCCCCTGGGCAACCGGCACCGCCGCGCCGCGTACCGGCAGCAGGCTGGCGAGCAGGATCGTCGCGAACAGGATGGGGACGAAACGGTCGGGAAAGAGGCGCGCCAGCATGGGCGTGCGATGGCGCGGGGCGCCGCCCTTGGCAAGCCCGCGCGAGACGATAGACAGGGGGCATGGCGCACATATTGATCCTCGCCGCGCTTCCCGAAGAAGCCGACGCCCTGTTTCCCGGAAAGGGCGGGGGCGGCGAAGGCCCGTTCGCGGTTCGCCGCCTGATCGCGCAGGGGCATGACATCGCCATCGCCACCTGCGGTCTGGGCAAGGTCCATGCCGCGCTGGCCGCCGGGATGCTGGGCGCCGATGCCGACATGCTGTTGATGAGCGGGACGTGCGGGGCGCTCGGCGGGGCGGCGCCCGGCGCCTGGTGGATCGCGGAGGCGGTGCAGCATGATTATGGCGCGATGGAGCCGGGCCGCTTCCGCCGCTTCCGCGCCGGCGACTGGCCGATGGGCGATGCGGGCGAGACGCATTTTGCGGCGATCGCCGATCCCGGCCTGGGCCTGCCCCACGCGCGAATCGCCAGCGGCGACAGTTTTCTGGCCTGTCCCGACGCGGCCGCCGACTTGGTGGACGATCTGGGGGCGACGCTCGTCGACATGGAGGTCGGCGCGGTGGCGCAGGCCGCGGCGCGGCTCGGCAAGCCGTGGGCGGCGATCAAGGCGGTGACGGACGAGGCGAATGGAGCGAGCGCGGGCGATTTCCAGGCGAACCTGATACGGGCGGCCCGGCTGGCGGCGACAGAGGTCGAGCGACTGGTGGCGATGATTTGACGGGCGACGGGTTTCGGCCGGTTGCGGGCCTATCACGTATCGTCACCCCGGACTTGATCCGGGGTCCATGACGTCAGCGCTGCGGTGGATCCCGGATCAAGTCCGGGATGACGACAGAGAGCAGGCGAACGCTTTCTCCCCACCCCAAACGGGCGACCTCGCCATGCCCTCATTCGTAACTGAGGTGCGTCGCCTTGCCGCGGAAGATCCAGTGCGCGAGGATCGAATAGCCCAGGATCACCGGCAGCACGAACAGCGCGCCGATCAGGATGATCGTCAGCGATTCGGGGCTGGCCGCCGCCTGCCAGATGTCGAGCCGGTCGGCGATCAGATAGGGGTAGAAGCTGTAGGCGATGCCGACGAAGCCCAGCGCGAACAGGATGCCCGCGGTCGCCAGCGGCACCCAGCTCAGCGCGTCCTTGTCGCGCAGCGGGCGGCGCAGGAAAATGGCGAGGCCGACGAACAGCGTCGCCGACGCGATCGGGATCGGCAGCAGCGCGATGATTTCCGGCAGGCGGAACCAGCGGTCGAAAATACGCTCGGACAGCAGCGGCGTCGCGATGGAAATGACCGCCATCGCGGCGGCTGTCGCCCACAGCGTGATTTCGGCCCAGCGCACGGCGCGCTTCTGCAATTCCCCCTCGACCTTGTAGATCAGCCAGCACGCGCCGATGAACAGATAGCCCGCGACCAGCCCGAGCGCGGCGAGCAGGCAGAAGAGCACCGAGGTCAGGCTCTGGTCGAAACCCAGGACATAGGCGCCGAGCATATAGCCCTGACACAGCGCGCACAGCAGCGAGCCGGTGAAGAAGGCCTGGTCCCAGCGATGCTTGTGTTCGGGCGGCGCCTTGGCCCGAAATTCGAAGGACACGCCGCGCAGGATCAGCGCGATCAGCATCAGCGCGACGGGCAGGTAGAGCTGGGTCAGGATGATGCCGTGCGCGACCGGGAAAGCGACCAGCAGCAATCCGATGCCCAGCACCAGCCACGTCTCGTTGGCGTCCCAGAAGGGACCGATCGAGGCGACCATCAGGTCGCGGTTCTCGCCGGTCTCCAGCCGCGTCAGCATGCCGACGCCCAGATCATAGCCGTCGAGGACGACATAGAGGAGGATCGACAGGCCCATCAAGCCGGCGAAGATCACCGGCAGCCACCACGGATCGAAAAAGGGGGTCATGGCGTCACCTCCAGCGCTTTGGCGGGCCCTTCGCCGCCGCCCGGAACCGGGAACATCGGCTTGGGTTCGGGCGCGGCCTTGCCCAAGCGCGCGAGCCGGTAGAGCACGGCGATATAGGCGGTCAGCAGCACCGCATAGACCGCAAGATAGAGCGCCAGCGAGGTGGTCAGCATCCCCGGCCCCGTCGGACCGACCGCGTCGGCGGTCCGCAGCACGCCCTCTACCAGCCACGGCTGGCGCCCAATCTCGGTCACATACCAGCCGGCCAATGTCGCGAGCCAGCCCGAAAAGGTCATCGCCACCAGCACGCGGGCCAGCCAGCGCGGCATCGCATCGACCCCGCGGCGGCGGATCGTCCAGGCCGCGAACCAGGCGGCCGCCAGCATCAGCAGGCCGATGCCGACCATGATGCGGAACCCCCAGAACAGCGGCGCGACGGGAGGATGATTGCCTTCATAATCATTGAGCCCCGGCACGACGCCCGCCGCTTCGTGTTTCAGGATCAGGCTGGCGCCCGAGGGGATGGCGATTTCGGCATGGTTGGTGCGCGCGTCTTCGTCCGGGATGGCGAACAGGACCAGCGGCACATGGCTCCGCGTTTCCCAATTCGCCTCCATCGCCGCGACCTTTTGCGGCTGATGCTCCAGCGTGTTCAGCCCGTGCAGGTCGCCGACGAAAATCTGCGCCGGAATCAGCAGCGCGGCGGCATAGACGGCGGCTTTCAGCGATCGGCGCACCCCTTCGCCGCCGCCGTCCTGCAACCAGCGCCACGCGCTCATCCCCGCAATCAGGAAAGAGACGGTCAGCGCGGAGGCGAGCAGCATGTGGGTCAGGCGATAGGGCATCGACGGATTGAACAGGATCGCCCCCCAATCGGCGGCGTGAACGATGCCGTCCCGGATTTCATAGCCGGTCGGCGTCTGCATCCAGCTGTTGAGGACGATGATCCAGAAGGCGGAGAGCGTCGTCCCCGCGGCGACCAGAAAGGTCGCGAGCGTGTGGACCCACCCCGGCACGCGGCTGAACCCGAACAGCATGATGCCCAGGAACACCGCCTCCAGAAAGAAGGCGGTCAGCACTTCATAGGCGAGCAGCGGCCCGGCGACATTGCCGACCTTTTCCATATAGCCCGGCCAGTTGGTGCCGAACTGGAAACTCATCGTGATGCCCGACACGACGCCCATCGCGAAGCTCAGCGCAAAGATCTTCACCCACAGCCGATAGGCGTCCATCCACGCCTCTTCGCCGGTGCGGTTATAGGCGAGCTTGAAACCGAGCAGCGCCCAGCCGAGCGCGATGGTGATCGTCGGGAAAAGGATATGAAAACTGATATTGGCCGCGAACTGCATACGCGCCAGCATCAGCGGATCGAAGCCGTCCATCGCTGTTGTCCCTGTTTCTCCGCCCTTCATCGGGCGGTATGACCGGATCTTACCACAGGCGGGGGCTCTGGCGAAGCTGGACAAATTGTCCGCGGGGCGTGCCGGCAGACGCGCCGGCAAGGGCATCGGCTATCTTGTTGCGCCGCAGCACCGCTTCTGTTAGGGGCGCGGCCAATCGCGGCGCTCCGGCGTCGCCCCCTCCCATAAGGCCGAAACCCGCATGTCCCTGCGCAATATCGCCATCATCGCGCACGTCGATCATGGCAAGACCACCCTCGTCGACCAGCTGTTCCGCCAGTCGGGCACCTTCCGCGACAATCAGCGCGTCGAGGAACGCGCGATGGATTCGAACGATCTGGAAAAGGAACGCGGGATCACCATCCTGGCGAAATGCACCAGCGTCGAATGGGCGCCCAAGGAAAACGGGGGCGCCGACGCGACCCGCATCAACATCGTCGACACGCCCGGCCACGCCGATTTCGGCGGCGAGGTCGAACGCATCCTGAGCATGGTCGACGGCGTCATCCTGCTGGTCGACGCGGCCGAAGGGCCGATGCCGCAGACCAAGTTCGTGACCGGCAAGGCGCTGGCGCTCGGCCTGCGTCCCATCGTCGTCGTCAACAAGATCGACCGCAGCGATGCGCGCGCCGCCGAAGTGCTGGACGAAGTGTTCGAACTGTTCCTGTCGCTCGACGCCAGCGACGAACAGCTCGACTTCCCGATCCTCTATGCCTCGGGCCGCGGCGGCTACGCCTCCGAAAGCCCCGAAGCGCGCGAGGGCGATCTGACGCCGCTGTTCCAGACCATCGTCGGCCATGTGCCTGCGCCGGGCCTGGACGTCGACGGCCCCTTCACCTTCCTGGCGACGCTGCTCGACCGCGACAATTTCATCGGCCGCATCCTGACCGGCCGCGTCCAGTCGGGCACGGTCAGGGTCAACCAGCCGATCCACGCGCTCGACATGGACGGCAAGGTGATCGAGGCGGGCCGCGCGTCGAAGCTGCTCGCGTTCCGCGGGCTCGACCGCGTCCCCGTCGAGGAAGCGCGCGCGGGCGACATCGTCGCGATCGCGGGCCTGACCAACGCCACGGTCGCCAACACCATCGCCGACACCAGCGTCAGCGAGCCGATCGCCGCGCAGCCGATCGATCCGCCGACGCTGTCGATGCGGTTTTCGGTCAATGATTCGCCGATGGCGGGCCGCGAGGGCAGCAAGGTGACGAGCCGCATGATCCGCGACCGCCTGATGCGCGAGGCCGAGACCAATGTCGCGATCCGCATCACCGAAAGCGCCGACAAGGACAGCTTCGAGGTTGCCGGCCGCGGCGAGCTTCAGCTGGGCGTGCTGATCGAAACGATGCGCCGCGAGGGCTTCGAACTGGGCATCAGCCGCCCCAAGGTGCTGTACCAGACCGACGAGAACGGCCAGCGCACCGAGCCTTATGAAAGCGTCGTCATCGACGTCGACGACGAGCATTCGGGCACGGTGGTCGAGAAGATGCAGATCCGCAAGGCGGAGCTGACCGACATGCGCCCGTCGGGCGGCGGCAAGACGCGCATCACCTTCAGCGGTCCGTCGCGCGGCCTGATCGGCTATCACGGCGAATTCCTGTCCGACACGCGCGGCACCGGCATCATGAACCGCCTGTTCGAGAAATACGGCCCCTACAAGGGCGCGATCGAGGGGCGGAAGAACGGCGTCCTGATCTCGAACGGCAATGGCGAGGCGGTGGCCTATGCGCTCGGCCCGCTCGAAGAGCGCGGCATCCTGTTCGTGTCGCCCGGCGAGGCGCTCTATGAAGGGATGATCATCGGCGAGAATGCGAAGCCCGACGATCTGGAAGTCAATCCGATGAAGTCGAAGCAGCTCACCAACTTCCGCTCGACCGGCAAGGACGACGCGATCCGCCTGACCCCGCCGAAGCGCATGACGCTGGAACAGGCGATCGCCTATATCGACGATGACGAGATGGTCGAGGTGACGCCCGCGAACATCCGCATCCGCAAGGCGATTCTCGACCCGCACGAACGCAAGAAGGCGTCGCGGAAGAAGGAAGCGGCGTAAACAACTCAAGCCCTCTCCTTCAGGGGAGGGCAGCGAGACTTGGGATCTTGCTCCCTAGTCGCAGCGGGTGGGGGCCAGCGGTCTCGCGCCAGGGGGCGAGCCCCCCACCCCAACCCCTCCCCTGAAGGGGAGGGGCTTATAGGGAGCCCGCGCGTTGACCCGCCTGATCCTGTTCAACAAGCCCTATGGCGTCCTGTCGCAATTCACCGACAAGGGCATGACCGCGCCCGCCGACGGCCCGCGCGCCACCTTGTCCGACTATATCGCTGTGCCGGGCGTCTATCCGGCCGGGCGGCTGGACCGCGACAGCGAGGGGCTGCTGATCCTGACCGACGACGGCGCGCTGCAGGCGCGGATTTCCGCGCCCCGGCACAAGACGCCCAAAACCTATCTGGCGCAGGTCGAGGGCGAGCCCGATGCCGCCGCGCTGGCGGCGCTCGGCCGCGGCGTGACGCTGAACGACGGGCCGACGCACCCCGCGACCGTCCGCCGCATCGATCCGCCGCTATTGTGGGACCGCGATCCGCCGGTGCGTTACCGCAAGAGCGTGCCCGACTGCTGGATCGAGCTGACCATCACCGAAGGCCGCAACCGCCAGGTCCGCCGCATGACCGCGGCCGTCGGCCACCCGACGCTGCGGCTGGTCCGCTGGCGCATCGGGGGGTGGGAGATCGGCGATCTGGCGCCGGGGGAATGGCGCGAGGCGTGATGCCGCCCGAACGGGCAAGGCGCCGGGCCACGCCCTCCCCATGACATCGCCACGGGGAGGGCGTCCGTGGCATCAGAATTCGATCGATGCCGATGCCTTGAAGGTGCGCGGGCCGCCCTGGAGCAGACGCGAGCCGAAGGCGCTGAAAGCGTTGTAGGCCGAGGCCCAGTAGCGCTTGTTCGCGACATTATCGACATTGAAGCGCAGCGTCAGCGGCGTGTCGCCGACCAGCGCGACGTAGCGCGCGCCGACGTCGAAGCGCGTCCAGTCGTCGAGCTCCAGCGTGTTGGCGGCATCGACCGCCTGCTTGCCGGTATAGACGACGCGGCCGACCAGCGTCAGTTCGGGCAGGAAGGGCAGGTCCCATTCGACATTGGCGTTGGCCAGCACGTCGGGCACGCCGATCGCGTCATTGCCCTCGTTGATGCCGCCTTCGGTCCGGCGCAGCTTGGCATCGTTGATCGTCAGGCCGGTGATGATGCGCAGACCGTCGACGGGCTCGCCGTCCAGCGTGACTTCGATCCCGCGGTTCCGCTGCACCCCGTAATTGCCGAACACCAGCGTGACCGGGTCGACGAAGGCGTTGGGCTTGTCGATGCGAAACAGCGCGAGCCCGGCGTTGAAGCGGCCGAAATTGACCTTGCCGCCGATTTCATACTGCGTCGACTTGACGGGACCCAGCACCTCGCCCGCGTTGACGACCGGGATGAGGTTGCCCGTCCCGTCGTCGATCGTCAGCGGCGCGGTCGAACCCGCGACCAGCCCTTCGATGCGGTTGCCGTAGAGTGAGAATCCTTTGGCGGGCTTTATGACGACGCCGACGACCGGGGTGATGGCATCCTTCTTGTAGCCGCCACTGCGCGCACCGCCGAAATAGCTGTACGACGTCGTCTTGATCTCCTGAAGCCGCAGGCCGCCGGTGATCAGGATGCGGTCGTCCCAAAAGCCGAGTGTGTCGGAGAAGAAGGCGCTGAACAGCCGGTTGCGGCTGATCGGGAAGGGATTGTCGAGATCGCCGCCGACGAAGCCGCCCGGCGTCGGTGCAGGGGCCACGACCGGATCGTAGAGGTTGGTGGCGTAATTGGTCGCCGAGAAATCATAGGCGTTGCGGTTTTCCTGCCAGCTCATCGCGAGGCCGGTGTTGATTTCATGGCTGATGCCGCCGCCTTCCAGCTTGATGCGGATGCCGGTGGTCGCCGATTCATTATTGTCTTCGCGCGGAACGTAGGAGCCGCTGCCCGTCGCGTCGCCGGTCACCGCGTCGAGCACGGTGATGCTGGCGGTCGTCTGATCCTCGCGCCCGTCGCGCGCGCCGACCTTAGCATAGAGCATCGCGGCGTCGGACAGGTCATATTCGACGCTGAACGTGCCGAAGAAATCCTTGGTCAGAATCTGGCTCCACGGCTGCGAATAGTTGGTGTCGGCTTGCGGTACGCGCGGGACGACCGCGCCGATGCCGACCTGGCCGCGCCAATAGGTCTGGTTGAGCCGCTGGTAATTCAGGTTCAGCGCGGCGCGCAGCGGGCCGTTGTCATAATCGAGCGTGGCGCCGAGCACGTAGCTGGAATGGAACTCGTCATTGATCGCGATGTCGCCGCGGCGCGCCGACCCGTTGATGCGAAGGCCCCACTCGCCATTGGCGCCGAAGCGGCGCGCGACGTCGAGCGCGCCCGAGAAATGCGCGTCGGAGGTGTAGCCCAGCGTCGCGCGCACCATGTCGCGTTCGGCCTTCTTGGCGATCAGGTTGACGCTGCCGCCGATGCCGCTGCCGCCGGGCGCGGCGCCGTTCAGAAAGGCGCTGGCGCCGTTGATCACCTGGACCGAGGAAAAGAGTTCGGGCGCGACGAGCTGGCGCGGCGTGACGCCATAGAGGCCGTCGAAACCGACGTCGTCCGACGACAGGTCGAAACCGCGGATGACGAAAACCTCGCCCGCGATGCCGAAGCCCAGCGTGGTGCGGACCGTGGGATCATTTTCCAGCACTTCGCCCAGCGTATCGGGCTGCTGGTTCAGGATCAGCGCCTCGTTATAGCTGCGGATGTTGAACGGGATGTCTTCGGCCGCCTTGGTGCCGAAAACGCCGACATTGCCGCCGCCCGTCACCTTGGTCTGGTTGTTGCGCTGGGCGGTGACGATGATTTCGTCGCCGGCGATCGCGTCCTGCGCCATGGCGGGCGCCGCGAGGGCGAGCGCCGAGGTGCCGGCGGCCAGGCCGATCGCGATGCGCGTGCAATTCTTGGTCATTGGATATTCCCCTTCGGGCGGGGCGCTACCCCCCGCAAAAATTTCAGGATCGGCGGGCCCCCATGGCCCATCCGACGGCGATGACAGGTATGGCGAGCAGGGCCCATGACGCCGCGTCGCGCGCGCCGTCGCCGGTCAGCGCGACGACCAGCCCGACGATGCTGGCGGCCGCGAGCAGGAGCGGGACGGCGAAAATCGCGCGAAGACGGTGACGCCGGCTCATTCGGCGGGCACCAGATTGCCGCCGCTCTCGACCTCGCGGACGAGGGCGTCGGTGCCCGAACGGCGCTTGCCGAGCCACAGATACAGGCCCGAACCGAGGACGATCATCGTGAACAGCGTCAGCACCGCCCACAGGATCTTGAGCGGCAGCCCGCCATAGTCGCCGAAGTGCAGCGGCTGCGACAAGGCCAGCGTCTTCACATACCAGGGCATCGGCCGCGCATCGGTAAATTCGCCCGTCTCGGCATCGATCAGCGCCGATGTGAGCAGGCGTTCGGTGAGCGGCGTGTCGCCCTGAAAGAAGACGGCATAATGATGCCGGCTGGAAAAGCCGCCGCCGGGAAAAGCGATGAACTGGGGATTGTTGCCGGGGATTTCCCGCCGCGCGGCGGCCATCGCCGTGTCGATCGAGCTATAGTCCGACGGGGCCACGGCGCCCTTGCCCGCATAGGCCTTCGTCATCTCGGCCAGTTCGGTCATTTGCCAATATTGGAAAATCGGCGTCGCGAGCGCGTTGATGACGCCCGTTCCGCCGACCACCGTCATCCAGGCAAGCGCGGTGATGCCGAGAAGATTGTGATAGTCGAGCCATTTGATCCGGCGGCTGCGCGAGGTGCGCAGCGTCCCGAACGCGAGCTTGCGCATGAAGGGGGCGTAAAGCACGACGCCCGATACGATCGCGACGACGAAGAGCAGGCCCATCATCCCCAGGAAGAGCATGCCGGGCAGGCCGAGGAACATGTCGGTATGCAGCTGGAGCAGGAAATGCATCACGCCGCCCTCGTCGACCGCACCCGTCTTTTCGCCGGTCGAGCGGTCGAAAAGCTGAATCGTCATCTCGTCGGCGGGGGAATCGGGGCGCGGCGCGGTGGTGATCGTCATCGACGGCTGGTCATTGTCGAAGGCCATGAACACGGGCACCTCGCCCGGCCGTGCGGCCAGCGCCCTGGCCAGCATCGCGTCGAGCGGCTGCAATCCCGCCGCTTCCCCCGACGATCCGACACCGGGCATGCCATAGGCCGGGGCTTCTTCGGTCAGTTCGTCGATTTCATGGTGAAAGATCAGCGGCAGCCCCGTGACGCACAGCATCAGCAGAAAGGCGGTGCAGACGATGCTCGTCCATTTGTGGATCAGAAACCATGTCCGGATGGTCGATCGTTGCATGGAAGAAAAGGTGCCCGGGTTTTTGCGAAAGATTATCAATAGCGCCGCTTATGAGGCGTGGCAACAACCGGCAATCGCGTTCGGGCCACTTTCTCAACCAAATGGGCCACCTCATCGGGGTTGTTCCGACGGTAGGGATCGGTTTACCCTCTTTTCACCCCGGGTCCGTAAGGCGGATGATGAGGGACCGCTCGATCGATGGAATGCCGATGTACATGGTCCAGGAAATGCGGCGACTGCGCGCGGAACATGCCGCGCTGATAACCTTGTCCTGCTTTCTGGCCGATATCGTCGCCTCGCCCCGGCCCGCGCGCGCCACCGAACTGGCGTCGGTACGCGGCATGCTGCGCGATACGCTCACCCGCCACCTGATGTGCGAGGATTGGGCGCTCTACCCCCGGCTGAAGGCGAGCGGCGATCCCGCGCTGCGCCGGCTGGCGAAGATGTTCGTCGACGAGATGGGGCATATCGCGGGCGATTTCGCGGCCTATGATGCGCGGTGGAGCGACGCCGATGCGATTGCGGACTGGCCTGCCTTTCGCGGCGAAACGCTGGCGATCCTCGCGGCGATCGGCGAGCGCATCGAACGCGAGAATCGCGACCTGTATCCGGTGGCCGACACGCTGGCGGCCGCGCGCACCGCCGCCGGCTGAACCATCGCTTCAGGGCCGGATCGACAATTTCCAGCTCAGCGCGACGCGCCAGTCCTGATCGAAACCCGCCACGGGTTGCTTCCAGGCGTCGGCCAGTTCGAGCCCGATGCTGGCGTTTTCGGCATAGGCCAGCCGCACCCCGCCGCCCCAACTGCCGAGCCGGAAGCCGGTTCGCGGTATCGCCGGGCGCGCCAGCAGGGTGACGTCGGCATAATCGACGAAGCCGTAGATTTCGCTTTTGGACAGACGGCCCGAGGCGATGGGACGCAGCGCCAGTTCGCCGAACGCCGCGAACCCGCGGTCACCGTTCACCAGCCCGTCGTCGAACGCCCGGCCAAAGGTCGCGCCGCCGACGCTGAACCGCTGCGCGGCGGGCAGGCGGTCGCGCGTCCAGCGTCCGGTCGCGGCGAGACGGGCGACCGCGACCTTGCCGATCGCCTGATTGGCCTCGATCGCCGCGTCGGCATAGAGAAAGCCGACCTCGCCCACGTTCGGGGCGACGCGGGCCCCCGCCATATCGAGCCCCTTCGCCGCGCCGAGCCGTGCGCCGAGGACGGTGCGATCCTCGCTCAGCCGGAAGGCCAGCCCGGCGCTGGCGGTCCAGGTCTTTTCCGCCGCGATCGTCGAACCGAACAGCGCATTGCGCGAATCGAGGACATCGAGGCGGAGCGACGCGGTAAGGTTGCGCCGCGACGCGCGGATGACGGGGTGGCTGACCGCGAAGCCCGCGCTCCATGCGTCGCCGTCGATCGCCAGCCCGGCCGGGCGGGTGCGCAGCGCGGCGCCCGATATTTCGGCGCGGGTGCCATCGGCGCCCAGCGGCGTCGAATGGCTGCCCGCGACATAGACCAGCGAGCGGAAATTGACCGCCGCCGCGCCGTTCAACCGCGTTTCGTCGCCGCTGCGCAGCAGGCTGGACGCGCGGGCGTTGGTTTCCACGATGCCGTCGTCGACGAACGGACTGGTGCGCGTGGAAAAGCCGATGCCGACCGTCGGACGCTTGGCATCGACCTTCAGGTCGATCGCGACCGCGCCGGGCGCGCCGCCGAGCGCGAGCGTCGGCGTCACGGTGGCGCCGGGAATGTCGCCGATATTGCCGAGGATCCGTTCGAACCGGCTGCGCGGCAGCGGGGCGGCGCCCGCCAGCCGGTCGGCCATCCGCCGGATCAGCGGCGCGGGGCCGCCGTCGGTTTCGCCGCTGAGCGTGACGGCACCGACATGCCCCTCGGCCGATGCGACCTCGACGATCCCGTCGGACAAATCCTGTTCGGGAATGACGAGCGTGAAGAGCGCGACGCTGGAGCGGTTGTAGGCACGCGTCATCGCGGCGGCGAGCTGCTTCAGATTGTCGGCCGAGGCGGGCCGGCCGACGAAGCGCTGTGCGGCGCGCGCGACATTCCCGGGCACGCCCGCGCCGATGAACCGGATTTCGCGGATCGTGACGTCGTCGCGTGCGCCCAGATCGACGCGCCCCGTGGGCACATCGGATGTTTCGGGATCGGGAAGGGGATCGCGGATGGTGCGATCGGGCGAAAGCGGGGGGCGGCCGTCGAGCGGGTTGCTGCTCGGTTGGGCGGCCCAGGCCGCGGCGGGGAGGAGCATCGCCCCCACCGCCGCCGCGACCCGCAGACGGGGCCGGTGCGCCATGGGCGGACTCAGTCGCCGCCCTTGCCTGGCTTCAGACCGCCGCCCAGTGCGCCGGTCAGGCCGCCGACGACACCGCCGACGGTGTTCGTGACGCCGGTGACGACACCTGTCACGGGTGCGGCGGGCGCCACGGGTGTGGCGGGTGCCGCGGGTGCGGCAGGCGGCGTGCCCGTCGCGCCGCCCGTAACCTGGGCCAGCGCGCCGGTGACGGCGGCGACGGTTTCGCCGACGACCGCGCCGGGACTGCCCCCGGCGCCCGGCGTCGGAACCACGCCGAGCAGGTTGCCGCCCGCCCCTGGCTGTACGGTGACGAGCTGACCGCCCGATCCGACGCCCACGGTCAGCAGCGACCCCGCCTGTTGGCCCGGCGACAGGATGCTGGCGCCGATCAGCGGCGCCGCGTCGGGCGACCCGATGGCGGTGGCCTTGCCGATCGTTGCCGTGATCAGCTGACCGGGCGCCGCCGCGAGACCGTCGACCAGATATTGCTGGCCGTTGCCGGTCTGGACCAGCGCTTCGCCGGTGTTCTTGACCACGCCGACGACGGTGCCGACGAGATTCTGGTTGCCGGGCAGCTTGCTGTCGACCGCATTGGCGAGCAGCAGACCCCTGTCGGCCACGACATTGACCAGATTACCCGATTTCACCAGCACACCGCCGATGACCGGATTCACATTGGCCGGATCGCCGGTGTTGGCGAGCAAGCCGGTGCCCGCAAGGCCACCGGGCCCGACGAGCCCGCCGACCGCCAACGCGCCCGCATCGCCGAGGCCGAGGCTGCCGCCCGGCATTCCGGAGGCGCCGGCCGGACCGGTCGCACCCGTGCCACCTGCCGGCCCTTGCGGTCCGGCCGGGCCGGCATCGCCCTGTGGTCCGGCGGCACCGACCGGGCCGGCGGGGCCGGTGGCCCCCACGCTGCCAAAGCGATAATTTCCAGATGATTCGCACGCTGCCAGAATTAGGCACGCCGGAATGACGAGCAGATGGGCGGCGCGATATTCGAGACGTGACATCGGCATGGTCTCTCTCCTCCACGCAGGATCTGGTCCCTGCGACGGAAAGGCGGGATTCCGGGAAAAGTTCCTATATTTCTTATGGTTAATTAACGTTAACTCTATCGATTGACGGCGTAGTTGCGGCTTTCCGGCGCATGTCGAGGGTCGATGGAAATTTTGCGGTTAACCTTCTTTTTCGGGATGCCGTGCCGAAAATGCGGCTTGTCGACTTATGGGTGCCGGGTCGATCAGCGGTCGCGATTGGTGACGAGGGTGAAGGGCGCCCAACTGGCCGGATGTGCCCAATGGGGTTGCCACCCCTCGACCGGCCTGCCGCCTTTGCCTTTGCCTGTGCGGACGGCTTCCATCGCCATCGCGAGGGCGGTTGCCGGCGTCGCGTCGGCATTGGCCAGCGCCTCGACGGTCAGCGCCGCGGTGGCATCGTCGGCGACGCGCCAGTGGCTGGCGAGCAGATTGCCCGCCCCGGCATAAAGAAAGCTGCGCGCCAGACTGGACAGCGATTCGCCATGCGCGCCGCCCTCGGCGCCCGGCGACGCGGTGTTGCAGGCCGACAGCACGACCCAACGCGCGCTGAGCGACAGCGCCGCGGCTTCGCCGGCGGTCAGCAGGCCATCGTCGTCGACGCTGGCCGAACCGGGCGGTGTCAGGACCAGACCGGGTTCCGACCCGGTTCCCATCTCGCCCGGCAACAGACCGTGCGTCGCGAAGACGACAGAGACGGCACGCGGCAGGTCGGCGTCGCGCTTGACCGCCGTTTCGGTCGCATCGGCGCCAAGCCGCAACCCGCCCCCATGTCCGATCGCGGCGGCCAGGCGCGTCAGTTCGGTAATGGTGCCGGGCAGCGGGTCGAGCCGGCGCAGCTTGTCCACCGACGCCATCGTCCTGTCGCCGTCGGCCAGCGTCAGTCCGCCGCCCCGCACGCCGACCCCGCCGCGTCGCCGGGGCGTGCCGGCGCCGCGAACGGCCGCCTCGCCCGCCCCGATGAGGACAGGCGCGCCATAGGCGACGAGCGGCGGGCGGCCAGCGGACTCGGACGCGGCCTCCGTCCGGGCCGCCCGCTGCGCCAGCGACAGCGCGCCGACCGACGGCAGGGTGATGAAGCGATAATGGCGCGCGAGCCAGTCGCTGCCCGCGAGATCGCGCAGCTGGCCGCTTTCGGGATCGCCCTTCGGCGGCTTCGCGATCAGCGCGGCGAGCGGCAGGCCGGCGATCGGGCCGCTGGCGACCGTGTAGATCCGGCCGCTGCGCGGCAGGGCCGCCGCGACGGGCGCGATCAGCTGGCGATAGAGGCGATGCGCGGCCGCGCGGTCGTAACGCGGATAGCGTTCGTCGATCGGGCTGGCATCGCCCCGCGCCTCCGCCAAGAGCAGGGCATTATAATCGGGAACCGAACAGGTGGATTCGTCGATCCGGCATTTCAGCCGGGCGACATCGGCGGCGATCGCGTCGGCGCCGTCGTCGATCCGGTGCCAGTGCGCGCGTTTCCGCGATATGGCAAAGGCATAATGATGCCCCTCCGACGGGAGCAGCATCAGCACCGCCTCGTCGGGGGCGAGCAGCGCCTGCACCGCCGCGACACTGATCGCGCCGGGCGCGATCAGTGTCGCATAGTCGGGAAAATCGCGCGCCAGCCGGTCGTCCTGCTGTGCCAGCAAGGCGCCGAGCCGGTCACGTTCGGCGCGCATCGCCTCCGCCCGCGCGCGGTCCTCGCCCAACGCCGCGCTCCGCAGCGCCTCGGTCAAGCTGACCGCCGCCGCTTCGGTGTCCTGCCGCGCACGTACCAGATCGCCGAGCGGCCCGGTGCCCGCGATGTCGCGCGCGGCGGCGGCGTTGATCGCATGGCCGGCGTCGGTCAGCGTCAGATCCTGCGCCGCGACGAACGCGCTGTTCAGCGCGCGGGCCCCTTCGGCGCGGGCGGCCCAGCCCGACAGCAAGGCCACGTCGAACGCACGCGACAGCGGGTTGCGCCGGTCGCCGCGCGCCATCGCCTTTGCCAGCGCGGCGAGCCCGGGATCGCCGCCCGGCCCGGCCCGCGACCCGCCGGACGGCGCGGTGCGGCGGCTGGCGCGCAGCCTTTCGGTCGCCTCGTCGGCGGCATCGAGTGCGGCGGCTTCCTGTCCGGGAACCTGCGCCCGCGCCCGCGCCAGCGTCGTCAGCAGGATGATCGTGTCGGTCGTGCCGCCGATATTCCAGCGGTCGGTCTCGGCAACGCGCTGCAGCGGCAGGGCTTCTTCGAAATAGGGCAGCGCCTCGGCCGCCTTGTGCTGACCGAGCAGCGCGACGGCGTAGTTGTAGCGGGCCTTTTGCGTATGGATATGGTCGCGCCCATTCTGCCGTTCGGCGTCGGCGGCGGCCTGGCGGCCGGGCGCTTCGGCTTCGGCGAAGCGGCCCACGAGATTGCGGTAATAGGCGGCCTGATTATGGGCGAGTTCGATCGTTCGTTCGATATTCCAATTCTTCGGTGCGGCCTCCAGATCGGCGATCAGCGCCGCGAAGGCGGCGTCGGCCTCGGCATCGCGGCGCCCGACCGTCAGCGCCTCGGCATAGCGCAGCCGCACCTCATAATCGGCGGATATGCCCGCCGCGCGCAGTTCGGAAAATATATCGTCGAGCGCGCGGAGAGCTTCGTCGACCCGGCCCGTGTCGATCAGGCTGCGCGCCGACTGACCGATCCAGTAGCGCGCGGAATCGCCGGGCTCGCTGGCCAGCAGGCCCGCCTCGGCGGCGCTGCGATGCATGGCGCGCGCATATCCCATCCGGTCTTCGTCCGGCACGCTGCCATAAAGAAACTGCCGCATCGTCAGGTCGACGAGCGGCCGGCCCGCCGCGCGGGCATCGGCCGCGATCCCCTCCAGCATCGCCCGCATCGCCGCCGCGAAGGCCGCATCCCCGTCGGTCACCGCGTCGTCGATGTAAACGCGCAGCGCGAACATGTCCTGTCGGCCCACCTGGCCCGGATGGGCGACGACATGATCGATCCATGCTCTTGCCGCGGGCAGGCGGGCGGCGCCCGCCGCGCTGCCATACGCCTTTTCCAGCCGGTCGAGTTCGCCGTTCAAGGCGGCATCGGACGTCTTCCACGGCGTATCGGCGGTGGGTGCGGCATTGCCGGACTGTCCCGCCGCCGCGGACGATATGGCGATCGGCATCAGGGTGAGCGCGGCCAGCAGGTGGCGCAGGCGGGTCGACATCGATTATCCCCATTCGGTGCGACCCGCGGCGCCGGTGATGGCAAAAGCAAGGGCGCGGGGCAAGCGCGATCGGCATCGCGCGGCAAGCGCCGGTGCGATGCCCTGACCCGATCGCGACCCGATCGCTTCGATCTGGCCCCCTTGATTTGACGGCGTGCCTCGCTTAGCGGCTGCGACCGATATTTGGAGATTTCAGATGACCGATACGCCGCCCGACCGCCTGTCGACCAACCCCCGATCGCCGCATTTCGACATGGAGGTGCTGCAGCGCGGCATCGGCATCCGTTTCAAGGGCAAGGAACGCACCGATGTCGAGGAATATTCGATTTCGGAAGGCTGGATCCGCGTCGCCGCCGGCAAGTCGAAGGATCGGTTCGGTCAGGCGATGACGATCAAGCTGTCGGGCGAGGTCGAGGCCTGGTTCGAAGATGGCGCCGCCGAGCGTGACGAGGACGCCGCGCCGGGCGAATAAGCGGGTTGTCGTTGCGGCCCGCGCGGGGCCGCGACCTTCGCCCGAAGATCCAGCTTCTGCGGCTTATTGCCCCAGCGAGGCGGCGACCATGTCGAGCCCGTTGCCGGGCTTCCAGTCCTGCTGCGCCCAGACCGGAGCCTTGAAGCTCGGCGCTTCCTTGGCGCCGCCGCCGGCGTAGATGAAACCCTGGACCGGATTGGCGCGCAGGCCGAGGTCGCCGATCGGCGCATACCAGACGCGGACCATGCTCCAGTCGCCGGCGCTGCTGACGTCGACGACGCGAACGTCGCGTTCGATCTGGCCGCGGCGGCCGTTGATCGGCGACCAATTGGCATGGTCGATCAGGATTTCGCGGTCGCTGACGACCTTCTTGACGACGGCGACATGGCCCATCGGCATGCCGCGCGTGCCGGCAAAGGCCATGACCGCGCCCTTGCGGGGTTCATCGCCGCGTTCATATTGGCCGGCCGCCTGCGACCACCAGGTCTTGGCATTGCCGCGAATTTCGACGCCCGATTCGGCGCGGGCAAAGGGAACGCACTGCAAATAACCCCGCGCTGCGGCGGGCGTACCGACCAGCAAACCGGCGATAGCGACCACGGACGCGACGACGGCAGCCAGAAAACGACGATGCGGCATGGAATGCGACCCCCTGTACCCTTGGTTGGGCGTGCCCGTGGTTGGGCGTTGCAGGCTGTCTGCTACGGCCGTGTCCGACCACCAACCACGAAGCGGTGAATTGCGCCGCCGATGCGATGAGCGGGGGAACCTTTTGTTAACGCGCGCCATTCGTCGCACCGAGCCTTCGCTTCACCGGAAATGCCGGGCTGACGCCGGCATCAGGCGGCGACCGTCGCAGCGGCTTCGGGCGGGCGGAACAGCGCCAGCACATCGCCGGCGGGCATCGGCCGGCCGTAATAATAGCCCTGAATATTGCGGCAGCCGAGACTGCGGATGGTTTCGACCTCCAGCTCGGTCTCGGCCCCTTCGGCGGTGGTCGACATGCCAAGGCTGTCGGCGAGAGCGACGACGGCGCGGACGATCGCGATCGATTCGATGCTGCCCTTTGCCGCGCCGACGACAAAGCTGCGGTCGACCTTGATGGTCGAAAATTGCGTCTTGCGCAGATAACCGAGCGAGGAATAGCCGGTCCCGAAATCGTCGAGGCTGAGCCGGATGCCAAGGCCGATAAGCTGGTCGAGCAATTGCGCCGCGCCGCCGCCGTCGCGCAGGAAGACGCTTTCGGTGACTTCGATCTCCAGCCGCTGCGGCGGCAGGCCGCTCTGGGCGAGCGCCGACACGACGACCGACGCGAAATTGGGATCGGTCAATTGTTCGGCCGACACGTTGATCGCGACCTTCAGGTTCGACGGCCAGCGCATCGCCTCCATGCACGCGGTACGCAGCACCCACTCGCCGATCGGCGCGATCAGGCGGCTGTCCTCCGCCAGCGGGATGAAGCGGCCGGGCGATACATTTCCCAATTTCTGGCTATGCCAGCGGATCAGCGCCTCAAAGCCGTTGAGCATGCCGTTTTCGGCAGTGACGACCGGCTGGTAATGGAGTTCGAATTCGCCGCGTTCCAGCGCGCCGCGCAATTCCTGTTCCATCACGCGCCGTTCCTCGGCCTGGGCGTGGAGCGAGGCGACATAGGCGGCGACGACATTGCCGCCGCGATCCTTGGACTTGTAGAGCGCAAGGTCGGCGTTGCGGGTCAGCGTCTCGACGGTCGCCCCGTCCTGCGGCCCGACTGCATAGCCGACGCTGGCGCCGACGAAGAGCTGGTGATTGTCGACGACATAGGGGCGGCTCAATGTGGCGATGATGCGCTTGCCCAGCGCCTCGGTCTCGCTCGCCGCCGGCGCGTTGTGCAGCACGACGGCAAATTCGTCGCCGCCCAGGCGGCCGCAGGTCATGCCGCGATCCATCAAGCCCTTCAGGCGCGCCGCGACCTGCGCGAGCAGCTTGTCGCCGACCGGATGGCCCAGCGTATCGTTGACCGCCTTGAAACGGTCGAGGTCGAGCATCAGCAGCGCGCAGCGCGATTTGGCATCGATCGCGCGGCCCAGCGCGCGGGCGATATCTTCGTTGAGGCTCAGCCGGTTGGGCAGGCCGGTCAGATTGTCGAAGCGCGCCATCTTGGCGATTTGTTCGGCGGATGCATGTTGTTCGGTGACGTCCGATCCGACGCCGCGAAACCCCAGAAACTTGCCCGCTTCGTCGAGGCGCGGCGAGGCCGACAATTCCCACCAGCGCGGCTTGCCGCCGATGGTAACGGGCACGACCATGTTGGAAAAGCTTTCGCGCCGCTTCATGCGCTCGGCCATGGTGTGCAGGCTTTTCGGAAACTGCCCGGTTTCCCACGCATCGCCCGACAGCGCCTGAAGCAGCGGCACGCCCTCCAGATCGTCGGCCGGCGCGCCAAGCGCGTGGGCGAGGCGCGGGGACACATGGACGAGCCGGCGGCTGTTGTCGGTCTGCCACAACCAGTCGGCGGAGGTTTCCTCGAACTCGCGGAGCAGCAGGCTGACCGTCTCGGTCTTTTCGCGCAGCGTTTCCTCGGCGCGGCGGAAGCGGACGTGGCTCTGCGCAAAGCGCAGGCAAAACGCGCCCAGCAGCACCGCGGCGATCACCGTCACGGACGCAAGCTGGAGCGACCCCGCGCGGTACATCGCCGCCGCCGCGGAAAAGGTCACGGGCGCGATGAACAGGATGCACGCCATCGGCACGCTATGCGCCACCATCGCCAGCGTCAGCATCATCAGCAGCGTGATCGCCCACATCGACAGCGCATGGTCGAGCGTCGGAACCGTCCCCTGCAGCCAGAAAAGCACGCCCCACAGCAGGGCGGAGTAAAGGGCGTGGCGGTTGCACAGCCGAAATTCGGACGGACCCGACAATTTCGGATCGCCGAGCGGCAGGCCGTTGAACACCCGATAGGACCACAGGCTGAAGATCAGCGCCGAGGCAAGCCAGCCGCCGATGAGCGGCAGCGGCAGATAGGGCGTCATGGTAAAAGCCGCGACCAGCGCCATGCCGACGCCCATCCAAAGGCGCATCGACCCGCGCCCGCGCAGCGGCGCAAGCTGGATCTGGCGCAGATCGCCGATATCCTCTTTGCGCGAACCAAGCCCCAACAGGGTTCGCAAGGACGGGTCGGCTTTGACGGTCTGGTCGGTCAACAGGCTTTTCACCGCGCCTGTTTAGCGCGGGGGTATTACCCGAAGGTAACCGGCGCGCCGTCGACGGGCGAAGATTTCGCCGGGGCGCGGGGCGGACATTTGCCGGGGCTCACGCCTCTCCCGGCGACAACCGTCCCCCCAAGGCGACACGTCCGTCCGGCCCTATGCCGGGCCGCGCCTATGCCGCGATGGCAAAGGGCTGGATTTCCCCGGCCAGATATTGCGCGCGCGCCTTCGATCGGCTGAGCTTGCCCGAACTGGTGCGGGGCAGGGTGCGCGGCGGGATCAGTTCGATCAGGCAGTTCATGCCGGTGATCGCGCGGACGCGGTCGCGGATCGTTTCGCGCAGGATCGCGCGTTCGCTATCGTCGCTGGTGCGGCACTGGACGAGCACGGCGGGCGTTTCCTCGCCGCCCGGGGTCGTGATCGCAAAGGCGGCGATGTCGCCCGATTTGAAGCCCGGCAATTGTTCGACCGCCCATTCGATGTCCTGCGGCCAGTGATTCTTGCCGTTGATGATGATCATGTCCTTGGCGCGGCCCACGATATAAATGTAACCGCCTGACATATAACCCATATCGCCGGTATCGAGCCAGCCGTCGGCCATGCAGGCGGCGGTCGATTCGGGATCGCGATAATAGCCGGTCATCAGCGACGGGCCGGTGCACCACACCTTGCCGACCGTCTGGTCGGGCAGGGGGTTGCCGTTTTCGTCGCGCACCTCGATGGTCATGTCCTTGACCGCCTTGCCGCAGTTGACGATCGCGCGGTAGCGTGTCGGCCGGCCGGCATCGCCCGCGGCGCCCGACAATTCGGTTTCCTCGACCAGTTCGACGACGATGCCTTCGCCCGGCGGCATGATGCTGACCGCCAGCGTCGCTTCGGCCAGGCCGTAGCTGGGCAGGAAGGCGCTCGCCTTGAAACCGGCATCGGCAAAGACGTCGACGAAGCTTTGCATCACGTCGGGGCGGATCATGTCGGCGCCATTGCCCGCGACGCGCCAGCGCGACAGGTCGAAACGGTCGGCGACGGGGCTCTGGCTGGAAATGCGGCGGGCGCAAATATCATAGCCGAAGGTCGGCGAATAGCTGAGCGTCGTGCCCGTATTGCGGCTGATCAGGTCGAGCCAGGCGAGCGGACGGCGGGCGAAATCCTCGGTCTTCAGATAATCGACCGACACCTGATTGGCGACCGGCGACAGGAAACAGCCGACCAGCCCCATGTCATGATACCAGGGCAGCCAGGACACGCAGCGGTCGCTGTCCTGCAATTCCATGCCGTGCGAATGGGCCGACAGATTGTTGAGCAGCGCGCCATGCGTCACCGCGACGCCATGCGGAAAGCGCGTCGAGCCGCTGCTGTACTGCAGATAGCAGGTTTCGTCGGTCTGCTGTTCGGGCAGGGGCGCCGCGGGCGCCGCCCGCGATGCAAATTCGCTCCAGTCGATCGGCCGCACCTGCTGCTGTTCGGCCGCTTCGGTCGCCATGGCGGCGATTTCGGGCGGGAAGAAGAGCATCGTCGGATCGCAGCTGTCGAGTTGAACGACCAATTGCCCGACATAGGAATCGCGCCCGCCGAAGCTGGTCGGCAGCGGCAGCGGAACCGGCCAGGCCCCGGCATAGATGGTGCCGAAGAACAGCGCGGCGAATTCGGCGCCCGTCTCCGCGATCAAGGCGATCCGGTCGCCGGGCTTCACGCCCGCCGCGATCAGGCGATAGGCGGCGCTGATCGCATCGTCGCGCAGCTCGCGATAGGGATAGGCGCGCGTCAGCTTGCCGCGCGGATCGTGGAAATTCAGGCCGCGCGAACCTTGCGCGGCGTAATCGAGGGCCTCGCCCACGGTGGCGAAATCGGAAAAGCGGCGCGGCAGGCCGCATTCGGTCGGCGTCGGCACGAGCGCGTCCGCCGAAAGGACGGAATTTTCGATCATAGGATGTGCTGGGTCCCGGGAATCGGGGCGCGCGGCAACAAGCATGTCATCTTTGCGAGCCATGACGAAGGTGCGCGATCCCTTGATAGTTGGAACAAATGGCCCTTTTCCGGGCCTTGATGCCCGATATGGGGTTGCTGATCGTTCTCAATCGGGCCCGACTGTGGCATAAACATGGCATATGGGCCACCGCCATTCTCCATCCGACCGATCTCGCAAGCCGCTCGGCGCAGCCCGGCTTGACGAACTGGCGCTGGCCTATGTCGCGCGATTCGCGACGTCGAGGGCGAAACTGGTGCGTTATCTGGATCGCAAGGTCCGCGAATCGCAGTGGACCGACGAGGCCGACCCGGCCGAGGCCTGCGCCGCGATCGCCGATCGCATGGCGCGGCTGGGCTTCCTGGACGACCGCCAATATGCGGCGATGCGCGGACAGGCGATGATGCGGCGCGGGCTGGGCGCGCGGCGGGTGCGGGCGCAACTATACGCCGACGGCATCGGCGAGAGCGATTCGGCGCCGGTGCTGGAAGCGGCGGAAGCCGGGGCGGCCGCCGCCGCGATCGGTTTCGCCCGCCGCCGCCGTTTCGGGCCGTTCGCGGCGGAGCCCGCGTCCGATCCCGCGCGGCGCGAGCGGCAGGTCGCCGCCTTTGTCCGTGCCGGCCACGCGCCCCATCTCGCGCGCCGTATCCTGGCGGTCGCGCCGGGCGACGACGACGCGCTGGACGCCATCGCCGCGCTCGATTAGGTCCGCACGATCTGCCGCCCGAAGGAAGCCAGACGATGCGTTCACGGTTCGCCGCCCCGTTGATGGCTTGCGCGATGGCGCTGGCGCTGCCGATCGCCGCCTGTTCGGGACCCGCGCGTGAACAGGTCGAGCCCCGAACGATCCCGCTGACGATCGACATGGCGGGGCAGACGCACCGTTTCCAGGTCGAGGTGGCACGGACCGCCGAAGAACAGAAGCAGGGCCTGATGTTCCGCACCAGCCTGGCCGGCGATCGCGGGATGCTGTTTCCCTTTGCCAAGCCGCGCATCGCCAGCTTCTGGATGGAAAATACGCTGATCCCGCTCGACATGATCTTCGTCCGCGCCGACGGCAGCATCGACCGGATCGCCGAAAACACCATCCCCGAATCGCGCGAGCCGGTGGTCAGCGGCGGCGAGGTCGCGGCGGTGCTGGAACTGGCGGGCGGCACCGCGGCGAAGCTGGGGATCGATGAAAGCGCAAAAGTGACGTGGCAGGACAGGTAATTCGTCGGCGTCCCCGCCCTTTGACGCTTGCGAACCGGCCCGCCTTGCCTGTAAACGCCACCCCCATGAGCATCCTTGGCAAGATTTTCACCTGGTGGGACGGCGCGACCGTCGGCACGCTGCTGAACAGCTGGAAAAATGGCGAACAGGTCGGTGAGGACAGCCTCGGCAACCGCTATTTCCGGGCGCGCAAGGGCAACCGCCGCTGGGTCATCTACAACGGATCGAACGATGCGAGCCGCGTGCCGCCCGAATGGCACGGCTGGCTGCACGGCACCTTCGACGAACTGCCGGGCGACATGCTGCCGGCGCCGCGCGCGTGGCAGGCCGATCCGACCGCGAACCTGACCGGGACGCAGGGCGCCTATCGTCCGGCCGGCGCGCTGGAGCGCGGCGGACGCCGCGCCGCGGCAACCGGCGATTATGAGGCCTGGCGGCCCGGCGCCGAGTGACATTCGGCGTGGCGTCGCGACCGGCCCGGACCGCGCTGATGGTGCTTGTCGCGGCAGGCGCGCTGGCGGCCTGCGACCGGTCTCCGTCGAAAGGCAATGGCAGCGCGACGGTGCAGACCAGCGCCAAATCGGACCGTGTGCCGAATGAAGTCGGCGGAATCGAGGGCGCGACCCCGATGGCGGAGCGCGTGGCGGTCGTCGGCCTGCTCAACAAGCGCAACGGGCTGGTGCGCGATTTGGAAATGAAGCCGGGCGAATCGGCGCGCGTCGGCCGCGCGATTGTCCGCCTGCGCGCCTGCGAACAGACGGCGCCGTGGGAAGATCCGCCCGAAACCGGCGCCTTCATCCAGTTGACCGTTCAGGATCAGCGCGACGATAAATGGTATCGCGTCTTTTCGGGCTGGCTGTTCCGCGAACGGCCCGACCGCAACGTGATCGAACACCCGATCTATGACGTTTTCGTCAAAAGCTGTGCGATGACATATCCGGGCGGCGAGCCGGTCCAGCGATCGGCGCCGGCGGCGGCCGCGCCCAAGGCGTCGAGCGCGCCCCAGTCCCCCGTGGCGAACGGCGGGGAGGGCACGGCGGCGGCGCCCGCTGCCGGAACGCCCAAGCCCGCACCCGCGCCGTCTGCGCCGTCGGCGGACGACAGCACCGAATAAAGCCGCGCCAGATAATCCGCCTGCGGGATTTCGATCGCGCCCAGGCTGGCAAGATGCGGCGTGATGAACTGGCAGTCGAGCAGCCGCCAGCCGCCCGCGATCAGCCGCGCGACAAGATGCGCCAGCGCGACCTTCGATGCGTCGCGGGCGCGGCTGACCATCGATTCGCCGAAAAAGGCGCGGCCCAGCGACACGCCATAGAGCCCGCCGACCAGCGCATCGTCCAGCCACACCTCGATGCTGTGCGCGTGGCCCAGCCGGAACAGCCGTTCGTAGCTGGCCTTGATCACCGGATTGATCCAGGTCGTCGGCCGGTCGGGCGCCGGTTCCGCGCATAGCGCGAGCATGTCGGCGAAGGCGGCGTCGCTGGTCACGCGAAACCGGTCGCCGACGATCACTTTCCTCAGGCTGCGCGACAGGTGAAAGCCGTCCAGCGGCAGGATCGCGCGCAGCCGCGGTTCGACCCAATGGACCGACGGGTCGTCCGCCCCGTCGGCCATCGGAAACAGCCCCTGCGCATAGGCCGACAGCAGCAGCGCGGGTTCGATGGTTTCGATATGGCGGGTCAGTTTGCCGGCTTCACGAATTTCAGCGTCATGCGGTCCGATTCGCCGATCGCGACATATTTGGCCCGATCGGTATCGCCTTCGCGCAGCGAGGGGGGCAGCGTCCACACGCCCTTTTCATAATCCTTGCTATCCTTGGGATTCGCATTGACCTCGCTCTTGTCCGCCAGTTTGAAGCCGGCGGCTTCGGCAAAGGCGATGATCGAGCTTTCCTTCATATAACCCGATTTTTCTTCCTTGGCGCTGTCGTCATCCTCGTTCAGCCGGTGCTCGACGACACCCAGCACGCCACCCGGCTTCAGCATCGCGAAAATCTGCTTGAACGCCTCGGCGGTGTTGTCGGCGCCGCCGAAGCGCCAGTTGTGGACATTGCGAAAGGTCAGCACGACATCGGCGCTGCCGTCGGGCACTTTCGGCCCCGCGCCGGCGGCGGGAAATTCGGCGAGCTTGACCGCGCCATAGGTGGCCGCGTCGGCCGCCTGCTTTTCCTTCACCCGGTTGAGCCCGCGTTCCCACGGTGCGGCGGCATAGAGGGTGCCGCCGCCCGCTTTGGTCAGCGGGGCGAGAATTTCGGTGTACCAGCCGCCACCGGGCCACAGCTCGACGATCGTGTCGCCGGGCTTCACGCCAAAGAAGGCCAGCGTTTCGGCGGGATGGCGCCAGGCGTCGCGCGCGCCATTGGCGGGGGTGCGCGTCGGCGCCGCAACGGCGGCGGTGATCGCGTCGGCGGCCGTGGCGGTCGATGCGGCGGCGTGATGGTCGGCATGGACTGCCACGGGCAGCGCGATCGCCGCGGCGGCGGTTGCAAAAAAATATAGCGGTCGCATATGGGGCCTCTCTCCATTGGGGGGAGGGACGTTGTGCGAAGGGAAGCGCGCCGATGCAAGTGTCCATGCTGTCGATCGGCATCGGGGCCGCCGCGCTGTTCGGCATTGCCGAGGTCGCGAACTGGCGCCGCAACAACCGCCGCGACGTCGATCGCGTGGGATTCATGCCGTGGCGCGGGATCGCGCTGGCGTCGGCCGGGGTCGCGATTTTCGCGACGGCCTTTGCGCTGCATCAGGGCATCTAGCCGCCGATCGGCGCCTTGCAGCGACGCGAAGGATCAGAGGCAGGCTTCCAGATAGGGCTGGTCGAAACCGAACTGGCGCGCCTTTTCCAGCGTATAGGGGCGCAGACCCATCGAGCGATATTCGCCGACGATCTTTCCGTCCTTGTCCTCGTCGTGATATTCGAACTTGAACAATTCCTGGGTTACGATGACGTCGCCTTCCATGCCGATGACCTCCGTCACGTTGGTGACGCGGCGCGACCCGTCGCGCAGACGCTTGATCTGGACGATCAGGTCGACCGAGTCGGCGATCTGTTTCGAGATCGCTTCCTTCGGAATCTTGATGTCGCCCATCAGCACCATATTTTCCATACGGCCGAGGCATTCGCGGGGCGAGTTGCTGTGCAGCGTGCACATCGACCCGTCGTGGCCCGTGTTCATCGCGGCGAGCAGGTCGAAACATTCCTGGCCGCGAACCTCGCCCATGATGATGCGGTCGGGACGCATGCGCAGCGCGTTCTTGACCAGGTCGCCCATGTGAATGGCGCCGTTGCCCTCCAGGTTCGCGGGACGCGTTTCCAGCGGCAGCCAGTGCGGCTGTTGCAGGCGAAGTTCGGCGGCGTCCTCGATCGTCAGCACGCGTTCGCCGGGGTCGATCATCTTCGACAGCGCGTTGAGCATCGTCGTCTTGCCTGAACCCGTGCCGCCCGAAATGACGATGTTGAACCGGCTGGCGCCCGCGATTTTCAGCGCGGTGCACATCTTCTGGCTCATCGCGCCCCATTGGCAGAGCATGTCGAGCGTGATCGGCTTGGCCGAGAATTTACGAATCGAAATGGCGGTGCCGCGCAAGCTGAGCGGCGGCACGATCACGTTGACGCGGCTGCCGTCCTTCAAACGGGCGTCGGCCAGCGGCGTGGTCTGGTCGACGCGGCGACCGACGAGGTTGCAGATGCGCTGCGCGATCTGGAACAGATGCTGTTCGTCGCGAAACTGGATCGGCGCGATGACCAACTGGCCCTTGCGCTCGACATAGGTCTGGTAGGGGCCGTTGACCATGATGTCCGAAATGTCGGGGTCGGCGAGCAATTCCTCGAGCGGGCCGAAACCGAGCAATTCGTCGACCAGCACCTTTTCCAGCGCGAACTGTTCGCGGCGATTGAGCGTGATGCGCAGCTCGGCGAGCACTTCGAGGATGATCGGGCGGAATTCCTCGGTCAGCTCATCCTTGTTGAGCGTCGCGGCGGCTTCGGGATCGACGCGTTCGAGCAGGCGCGGCAGCACCTGTTCCTTGATCTTGTGGACGCTGGCTTCGAAGCCCTGCGCCTTTTCGGGCTCCATCGATTCGGCGCTCGACCGCTGGTTCAGCCGTTCCATCGCCTCCAGCTCGGGGCTGAGGTTCGTCGGGACGGGCTCCGCGGCGGGCGCCGACGGCGTGTCGATGGCGGGAAACTGCGCGCCGCCGCCCGCGATGCCGGGGCCAGTCTGCATCGGCTTCGCCACGCCAAAGGCGGGGCGGCCAGCGGTTCCAGGTCGGCGTCCGAATGCGCTCATCGCTTTATCCTGCTTTCGACTCAATCCAAGCGGGAGTGTCCCGGCCAGTGCTGGAAAACCCCCAATGGACAGGGTGAATAGGTCTTAAACTTTGACATTCTCCTAATGCGCTCTTCGCAATCGTCGGCGCGGCCGGACGTGATAAATGGAATGCTAATCAATTGGCGTTAACCGCGATGGCCGGATGATGGACTCCGCGGGGGTCCGCAACGGGGACGACGCGCGGATGCCATCGCTTGCCTTTCACCAGCGGAAAGCCGCGCCGCCTCGCCGCTGGACCGCGCGCATGGCCGCCGGAGATATACCGACCGGGCTGTTCGCCGCCGCGATGCTGCTGTTCATGGCCACGCAGCTGCTGTCGGGCCTGACGATGCCCCTGTCGATGGACGAAGGGTTCAGCGCGGTCATCGCGGCGCAGCCCGACCCGGCCTCGCTGATCCGCTGGTGCCTCGCCGAACTCAGCGGCCCCGTCTATTATTCGATCCTGTGGGGCTGGGAGAAGCTGGCGGGCGACGCCAATGTCGCGCTGCGGCTGCCGGGCCTCGCCTTCGCGCTCGCGGCGCCGTGGCTGCTCTGGGCGAAAGGACCGGGCGACCGCACGACGCGCGCGCTGTGGGCGGTGACGGTGGCACTGTGGGTCCCGGCGCTGGCGAACGGCACCGAAGTGCGCCCCTATTCGCTGATCCTGCTGCTGGCGTCGGCGCAGGCGATCGCCTTTCTCCGCCTGATCGAAGCGCCCGATACGCGGCGCGCGCTGCTGTGGACCGGCCTGTCGGCGCTCGCGGTGCTGACCCATTATCATGCGGCGGTCATTGCGGGGCTGCAGGGGATGGCCTTCGTCGGCATCTGGCGGATGCGCGCGGTGCGCTGCTGGCCCGCATTGCTGCCCCTGGCGCCGATGGCGGTCTGGATGATGTGGCACCTGCCGTTGCTGCTGAAATTCACCGGCGCGGGCGGCTGGTATCTGCCGCTGGGTTTCGGCGACGTCGTCCATATTCCGTTGCTGTTCTTTGGCAGCGTGGGACTGGGTGCGCTGCTGGTCGCGGCGATGGCGACGACATTCTATGCCCGGTTGCGGCAGGGCGCATCGTCGCGCCTGCGATTCGATGCGTCGACCGCGGAAATCGCGCTTGCGGGAAGCGGGGTCGGGGCGTTTCTTATCGTACTGGCCGCCGGTTTCGTCTGGCCCAGCTTCATTCCGCGATACCTGATCGCATACGCCCCGGCGATGCTGTTCGTGGTGCCGTTGTGGCTGCGCGGCGTGGCGCGCGTTTTCCCCGCCGCGCCGACGCTGATCGTGATCGCGGTCATGGCCACCGCGGCGGTTTCGGTCGCCGACCGGATCGCGCACCCCGAATATACCGCGCGCTACAGTTTCGGCGTGGAACGTCCGTCGCGCTGGATCGCGGAGCAGGGCGGGGCGGATCGGCTGGTCTTTTTCTGGGACAATCCCACCGCCGCGCTGGCCGATCCCGCGCGTATGGCGGAGGTCGGCGGCTATTTTCTGGCGCGCGAAGGGCGTCCGGCGGCCGAGGTCGTGCTGCCGCGCTACCCCGCTGGGGGTGATCCGAACCCGGTGGTCGCCCGGCTGGCGCGCGGCGACGGCGCGGTGATCTGGATTTATGATGCAAAGGTGCCGGGCACGATGTCGGCGCGTTTCCCGCCAAAACTGCGGCAGGATCGCGCTCACTGGAATTGCCGCGATTTCGGCAGCGGTTATGTGATCGTGCTGGCCTGCATCCCGCGCCGGACGGCGGCGGCCGTGCGATCGTGACAGGACCGGCCGCGCATTCCGCCTAACGCGGCGGCGCGGCGGCGGCGCCGTCTTCCGGCACGGTGGGGGCAAGGCCGACGAAGCGCGGGTCGGTCCCGAAAAGCCGTGCCAGCGCCCGCGAAAGCGCCAGGAACCGGCGGCCCTGATCGGTCAGGCGGATGTGACCGTCGACCGTCACGACATTGCCCGACGTTGTCTGCTCGGCGATCCGCCGGTCCATCTGCCGCATGTCGCCGACATATTTCTGGACGAAGATTTCGGTGATCCGCCGGCTGTCGAGGGCTTCGTCCTGATGCTGTTCGATCTGGGTCAGCATGAAGACGCTGATCGATCGGTCGAGCGTGACCGGCAGGACGATCAGGAAGCAGATGTTGAAACTGAGCGACAAAGCCCCGGCCGCGATGATGGTCGCCGGGTCGAACCGCCGGCGCAGCGCCATCGCCGCCATCACGATCACGGCGGACAGCGCGCACAGGATCAGGCCGCGATAGAAAAGGATCGACACCCCGGCGAACAGCGGTGTGCGGGTCAGGCCGACATACAGGGCGAAACCGGCCGCGACCGCCAGCGCCAGGGTCAGCAGGAGGGAGATGATCGGTTTAATCGGAAGCCCCTTTCCCGATGGATGCGACATCGACGATGCACACGCGCGCGTTTCTGTAAAGGCAGGTCAGCGGGTGCGGCGGGCCGCCCGCGCCTTGCCAGACCGGATCGGCGGCGATGAAGATCAGATAGTCGATATGGTTCGCCCGCGCCGTGGCGGCCATTTGTGCCGCCGTCAGCGGCCGTTCGAAGATCGGCCGGATCGCCGCCAGCCGGTCCGCCGTCATCGCCGCGCTGGTGCCGAACAGATTGGCGGCGCCGTCGGCCAGCGCGACCCGGTTGCGGCCATAGAGGCCGAAATCGAAGAGGCGAAGGCGGAGAGCCGGATTATGCTGAAGGATCGCGTCGTGCGGCAGTCGCGCGTTGGCCCAGTCATAAGCCCGGCGCTGCGCCATGTCGTCCCGCGGCTCGCGGTTGACCGGGTCCGGAAGGGCGCCGGCCGGATCGGCAAAGCGCGTCCGCAGACCGGCCATGTCCCAGGCATTGCCCGCGACGCCGATGAACAGGACGATCCACCACGCCGCCCGGGGGTTCAGGACTCCGAAGCGGGGCGGGGACAGCGGCGATCGCGGCGCCATGTGCTGCACCACCGCCGCGGTCCAGACCATCGCGGCGAACTGCGCGAACCAGATGATGCGCCAGCCGAGGTCATTGTTGATGATGCTCGACTTGACGAAGGTGGCGATCAGAAGCGACGTCACGAAACCGATCAGCAGAAAGGCGCGGACCGGATGTCCGACCGCGGGCGCCGCGGTCTTCGACCGGCCATAAAGGCGCAGATAGACATTGGCGCCAAGCGCGAATAGGCCGAATTCCAGCGCATAGCCGATCGGCAGGAGCGCCAGGACGAGCAGCGCCTGCGCCGTGCCGGCGTTGCCATATTGAAAGCCGCTGACGCGGCGAATCCACAGGTCGACCGGAAACCCGTCGCCCACCCGCCCGCGGATCAGGTCGGCAAGCTGCGGCGCGGCGAGGAGCAGCGCGGCGAGGGCCGCGACGGCGGCGTACAACAGCAGTTGCGGGCGTCCCCGGTACGTTTCGACCAGCGTCCACAGCAGCAGCGCCGGCGCCGCGCCGAGCGCGATCCATGCCGACATTCCGAAGGCGGTCGTAAAGCAGGCCCCGGCCAGACCCGCGAGCGCAAGGCGCAGCGGCGGCGGGATGGGGCGGGACGGCCGGGGCGTGGCGGCGCGGGTCAACAGGAGTACACCGGCCCAGACGGCCATGAAGCTGCCCAGATGATGCGGAACCCACATCATCGATGTCAGCGCGAAGCGGACTTCCTCGTTCCAGTAATCGACCTGCCGGGGCGCGGCGCCGGTCAGGAAAAAGTCCAGCAGCACCGGCACCAGATCGAGCCCGGTCACGAAGCATAGCAGGGCGCAGATCAGCAGGACGCGGCGGTCGCGGCCGATCCGGATCAACGCCGCGTCCTTTGCGACGCGCCACAGCAGCGCGACGAAGGTCAGGCCCGACCAGAAGGCGGTCGCTGCAAAGGCCATGCGGCTGTCGACCAGTCCGCCGGCGATCCAGCGCACCAGCGCCCCCCAGACGTAGTAATAATAATAATAGCCCGCGGGCTCGGCGCGGGCATAAAAAGGATCGTGCAGCGGCAGGCCATATTGCGCGATGCTTTCGACCGTCGCGGCATGCTTGACCATGTCGAAGACGATCAGGCTCTGATAAAGCCGGTCGCCGCTGTCGACATCGACGACCGCGACCGCGACGAGCAGCCACCAGAGCAGCACCAGCGCGGCAAAGGGCCGGTCGACCCGGAACGCGGGGCGTCGATACAGCGGGATCGCGGCCAGCACCGGAACGGCGTGCAGGGCCAGCGTCCCGCCGATGCCGATGGCGCGTATGGCGAGCGCGTCGAGCGCGGGAAGGATCGCCAGCGCCAGGATGAGGGCCCAGCCGGCCCGCTGCCAGCCGCCGCCGACCGGCGGAAAACCGCGTGTGCGGCCGAGGCGCTCGATCAACAGAAGACTCGCAAAGGCGGGAAGGATGAAGACCAGCGCTGCGAAAAGCGTGCCGAATGCGAATCCGGCGATATCCTGCGCGAAATAGGTCATGATCCGGCCTTTTCCTTAGGCGAAACAGGGTTAAATTGGCTTTAACCCGGCTTCCGGCCGCGAGCAGGACAATGTCCCGTCTGACGAAGCAAAAGAAGGCGTGCCGATGAAACGCCCGTTTCGTCATTGCGAGGAGCGGAGCGACGAAGTCATCTCCAGCGATCGACAAGGCAGGACGATGGCTGGAGATGGCTTCCCCCGGCTTCTCCCGGCTTCTCCCGGCTTCCGCCGGGCTCGCCATGACGCGTAACGATGGTGCGGGTTAGCCGCCGACCTGATCCGGGGGCATGAAGGCGCCGCCGAAGTGGATTCCGGATCAAGTCCGGAATGACAAAGGGTAGGAAACGACCGCAAGCTGCCCTACCTAGCCCCGTTCGCATAGAGCCCTTCGACTGCCTTGGCAGGCGCTCAGGATAAACTTCGACCTTTGGCTGAAGTCGAGATGCCCCTCGGCATGGCGTGAGGTCGATGGGTGTCTCGACTTCGCTCGACACGAACGGAAAGGGGAACGACGGCAAACGACCGATTGCGGATCTGTCACGCCTCGTCACCCCGGACTTGATCCGGGGTCCATGACGGCGGCGGTGTAGTGGATTCCGGATCAAGTCCGGAATGACGATAGTGGGTGGAAAACGTCCGCTCCCCACCCCAAATCCGCCAACGAAAAAAGGGGCCCGCGGGCCCCTTTTCTATCGTTCGATCGCGCGGTGTCAGCGGGCGATATGCTCGGCG
This sequence comes from Sphingopyxis macrogoltabida, assembly GCA_003241685.1. Classification (GTDB taxonomy): domain Bacteria; phylum Pseudomonadota; class Alphaproteobacteria; order Sphingomonadales; family Sphingomonadaceae; genus Sphingopyxis; species Sphingopyxis macrogoltabida_A. The sequence continues at coordinate 1,299 of QFPJ01000016.1, read as the reverse complement.
AGCACGGTCAGACCGGCTTCGTTGACTTCGGCGAAGCCGCCCTCGACCTCGATCGTCTCGGGTTCGGCGCCCTGCGATGCATAGATGTTCAGCGGCCCGTTGCGCAGCGTCGCCATGAAGGGCGCATGGCCTTCGAGCACCGAGAAATCGCCCTCGCTGCCCGGCACGGTGACCATATAGACGTCGCTCGACCTTTCGAGGCGGGCGGGGGTGACGAGTTCGAACTTCAGGGCCATGTCAGTCTCTCATTTCCCTCCCGCCGAAGCGGGAGGGGAAATTTCATTACGCCGCGTCGGCGGCCAGCTTGGCGGCCTTTTCGACCGCTTCCTCGATGCCGCCGACCATGTAGAAGGCCGCTTCGGGCAGGTGGTCATATTCGCCGTCGACGACCGCCTTGAACGACTTCACCGTGTCCTCGATCGCGACGAACTTGCCGGGGATGCCGGTGAAGACTTCGGCGACGTGGAACGGCTGCGACAGGAAGCGCTGGATCTTGCGCGCGCGGGCGACGACCAGCTTATCTTCTTCCGACAGCTCGTCCATGCCCAGGATCGCGATGATGTCCTGCAGCGACTTGTACTTCTGCAGCGTTTCCTGAACGCGGCGCGCGGTTTCGTAATGCTCCTGGCCGACCGTGGCGGCGGTGAGCACGCGGCTGGTCGAATCGAGCGGGTCGACCGCGGGATAGATGCCGAGTTCCGAAATCGCGCGGCTCAGCGTCGTCGTCGCGTCCAAGTGGGCGAAGGAGGTCGCGGGCGCCGGGTCGGTCAAATCGTCCGCGGGGACGTAAATGGCCTGCACCGAGGTGATCGACCCCTTGGTGGTCGAGGTGATGCGTTCCTGCAGCGCGCCCATGTCGGTCGACAGGGTCGGCTGATAGCCCACCGCCGAGGGAATACGGCCGAGCAGCGCCGACACTTCCGAACCCGCCTGGGTGAAGCGGAAGATGTTGTCGACGAAGAACAGAACGTCCTGGCCTTCCTGGTCGCGGAAATACTCGGCCATGGTCAGGCCCGACAGCGCGACGCGGGCGCGGGCGCCCGGGGGCTCGTTCATCTGGCCGAACACCAGCGCCACCTTCGACCCGTCGGGAGTCGGGTTGCCGTCCTTGTCCTTGGCGATAACGCCGGCGTCGAGGAATTCATGATACAGGTCGTTGCCTTCGCGGGTGCGTTCGCCGACGCCCGCGAACACGCTGACGCCGCCATGGCCCTTGGCGATGTTGTTGATCAGTTCCTGGATGAGAACGGTCTTGCCGACGCCGGCGCCGCCGAACAGGCCGATCTTGCCGCCCTTGGC
>QFPJ01000062.1 GCA_003241685.1 Sphingopyxis macrogoltabida | reverse complement strand
GCCGGCCCGCTCCCCCTCCCGGCCTCCCATTCAGGATATGCTATGGAAGGCCGGGAGGGGGAGCGGGCCGGCGCCGGATTCCGACAGGGAAAACTGCCTAATCCCTTGACGAATCTCCGGCAAGCCGATAAGCGCGCGCCTTTCCCGGCCCACCCGGTTCCTGTGGCGTCTTTTGCGTCCGCCGGCACGCCGCTCAGATTTTGTAAGGAAGAAGACGATGTCGCGCATTTGCGAACTGACCGGCAAGGGCCGCCAGGTGGGCCACAATGTCAGCCACGCCAACAACAAGACCAAGCGCACCTTCCTGCCCAATTTGCAGAACGTCACGCTGCTGTCGGACGCGCTGGGCAAGGGTGTGAAGCTGCGCGTTTCGACGCACGGCCTGCGCTCGGTCGAACATAATGGCGGTCTCGACAACTGGCTGATGAAGGCCGGCGACGACCAGCTGTCGGCCACCGCGCGCAAGGTGAAGAAGGAAGTCGCGAAGAAGCTGGCCGAAAAGGCCGCGTAATTCGTCACCCGAATCGCTGATGCAATCAGGCCGCCGGTTTACCGCGCGGCCTTTTTGCTGTCCGCACGCCGCGGCGGCAGGTCGACCAGTTCGAAGCGGAGCAACAGGCTGCGCTGCCAGCGGTTGAAATTATCGTCGGACACCAGCCACAGGAAAGTGCGGCCGTCCTCGACCGTGATCGCCGCGCCTTCGTAATTTTCGGCGAGCGGGCGCGGCACCCGGCCGATCGCGCGCGACCGCACGGCCGCGCCGCTGCGAATGTCGGCGGGGTCCAGAATCGCGAGGATGGTCGTGAACACCGGCCGGAAACCCAGTTTGCGATGCACCAGCAGGATGCGCCCGTCGGGAAGCGGCGCCGCGTCGCTGACCAGCCCCTTGCCCTCCGCATCGTACAGGAAAGGCAGCGGCGGCTTGCCCGGCCGGGTCGGATCGCCCCGATAGAGCAGCGCCGCGCGCCCGCGCGGATCGTCGTCGGCATCTTCCGAAAACAGGATCGTCCGGCCATCGGCCAGCCGCACCATCGCTTCCGGCCCCAGATTCGCCGGCCAGCGCGGACCGGGCAGCTTCGCGCGCGCCTCGATTCGCGTCAGTCCGGGGTCGAGCCGCCAGATCTGGTTGATCCCCTCCAGCGCGATCCAGCTTTTCCCGCTGGCGCGATCATGGACCATCGCCTCGGCATCGATCATCGCCTTCTGGCGCGGCCGCCCATCGGGCGTCGGCAACGGCGCGATGCGAAGATCATCGACCCGGCCCGCGTCGGTACATGTGAAGCGCGTCCAATAGCCATTGTCGCCGACCAGTTGAAAATGATTCGGGCCGATAACGGCCAGGCCGGAGAAGCCGCCGAAATGGCTGTGCGGACTGACCAGCCGCCAGCCCCGCACGTAACGCAGCGAACCCGTGCGACCCGGCGGATGGTCCAGAACGCGCATCGCGATCCGTTCGGTCAGGTCGATGGGCGGCGCGCGCTGCACGGTGCCCGGAACCGGCCCGATCGCCAGGAAAATCAACAGGGCGGCAAGAAGGCGGCGCATCGGCGCGGGGTTAGAGGGCGGCCGGCAAAAAGGGAAGCGCCGCGGGACCGCCGCGACGCCCGCGAAGCTGAACGCCAGCCAACAGCCATGTTCAGGCTTTGCTCAAAGCGAATCGGGCAAAACCCCTTTCATCGACCCACCGCCCAAGAGGGCAAACGACGAAATAAAGGAGCAAGATGATGAAAAAATTTGTGACGCTCTCCCTCGCCGCCCTGATGTCCACCGCGACGCTGGGCATGGCAGCGCCGGCCGCGGCCCACTCGGGCTATTACAACGGCCAGAACAATTATTATGCGGGCTACGATCGCGACCACCGTCGCTATGACCGCAGCGATCGCCGCTACGACCGCCGCGATTATCGCAGCGACCGCCGTTACTACAACGGCCGCAACGACCGCCGCAACTATCGCCAGTGCGATAACGGCACCGGCGGCACGGTGATCGGCGCCATCGCGGGCGGCCTTGCCGGCCACGAAATCGCGGGTCGCGGCGACCGGACGGTCGGCACGATCATCGGCGGCGCCGTCGGCGCCATCGCCGGCCGCGCGATCGACAAGGGGAATGACGGCTGCCGCTAAGGCCAGTCCCGACCCCCAAGAAATGGACTCTCCTCCTCTTCCCCCGTCCGGTCCGCCGGGCGGGGGTTTCTTTATGCCCGGAACGGCAGGATTTGGGCGCATCGGGCGGACTTGCCTTCCGTGGGGCGCGCGCCTAGGCTGGCGGCAAGTGCACGTCCGCGGTTTTGCGGGCGCGTGAGCAGAGACAGGTTATCCTTGCCATGCGGCAAATGGCAGCGCCATCAGGGCGACCGCCGCGGTCCGGACCGGCGGCGCCGATATCGAAAAGGGCAGGACCCGGTCCACGCCCGGCCCCCTTCACACGACCGAGAAGCTATGCCGCGATCGACCTTGGCACCAACAACTGCCGGTTGCTGATCGCGCGCCCGCAGGACGGCGAACTGGTCGTCATCGACGCCTTTTCCCGCATCGTCCGTCTGGGCGAGGGCCTGCACGGCAGCGGCCGGATCAGCGCCGCCGCGATGGACCGCGCGGTCAGCGCGCTCGCCGTCTGCGCCGACAAGCTGCGGCGGCGCCATGTCAGCCTGTCGCGCGCGGTCGCGACCGAGGCGTGTCGCCGCGCCGCCAATTGCGACGAACTGGTCGACCGGGTGCGGCGCGAAACCGGCATCGTGCTGGACGTGATCACCGCCGCCGAAGAGGCGCGGCTGGCGGTTCTCGGCTGCCATAATCTGATGGAGCCCGGCGATGGGCCGGCGCTGATCTTCGACATCGGCGGCGGCTCGACCGAGTTGATGCATGTCGAGGCGACCGACGCGGACGTCGTCATCCACGACTGGATCAGCGTGCCGTGGGGCGTCGTGTCGCTCAGCGAGCATACGCCACTGCCTGACGACAGCCTGCCCGCGCGGCAGGCGAGTTATGCCCAGATGCGGGCCGTCACCAGCGACGCCTTTGCATCGTTCGCCGGCCGCGCCGCGCGGTTCGCGGGCCAGCCGCTGCGCCTGCTCGGCACCAGCGGCACGGTGACGACGCTGGCCAGCGTCTTTCTGGACCTGCCGCGGTACGACCGGCGCGCGGTCGACGGGCTGGTGGTGCCCGCCGACGCCATGCGCGACATCAGCCGCCGGCTGGCCGAAGCGAGCATCGCCGACCGCGCCGAAATCGCCTGTATCGGCCGCGAACGCGCCGACCTGGTCGTGGCGGGCTGCGCCATATTGGAAAGCATCATCGACCTGTGGCCCGCGGCGCGCGTCGGCGTCGCCGACCGCGGCATTCGCGAAGGCATTTTGCGGACGCTGGCGATGCAGGGACGCGACGTGCCCGTCACGCGGCGCATGCACCGCAAATGAGCGGCGGCGGCAAGAAGAGCGGCGGCGGCCGCGGCGGCCTGCATGTGCGCGTCAAGACCGCGCGCAAGCGCAGCACATCGTCGACGCGCTGGCTGCAACGCCAGCTCAACGACCCCTATGTCCGGCGCGCGCAGGCCGAAGGCTATCGTTCGCGCGCCGCCTACAAGCTGATCGAACTCGACGAAAAATTCGGCTTCCTCAAGAAAACGCGCGCGGTCGTCGATCTGGGCATCACGCCGGGCGGCTGGTCGCAAGTGGTCCGCAAGACCAATCCCCGCGCCCGCGTCGCGGGGATCGATCTGCTGGCGTGCGAACCGATCGAGGGGGTCGCGATCCTCGAGATGGATTTCATGGACGATGCCGCACCCGACGCGCTGATCGACGCGCTGGGCAGCGCGCCCGACCTCGTCATATCGGACATGGCGGCGAACACCGTCGGCCATCCGCAGACCGACCATCTGCGCACGATCGCGCTTGCCGAAACCGCCGCCGACTTCGCCGTCCAGACGCTGCAGCCCGGTGGCGCCTTCGTGGCCAAGGTGTTCGCCGGCGGCGCCGACCGCGAGTTGCTGACCCTGCTCAAGCGCCACTTCACCAGCGTCAAGCACGCCAAGCCGCCCGCGAGCCGCAAGGGTTCCCCGGAACTTTATGTGATCGCCCAGGGGTTCAAGGGCCGGGGCGACGCACCGGCCGAATTGGCCGGTTGACGGCGACCCGATTTCGTCGTCCATAGGCGGCAGCGGCCGGGGCTGGGGCCGGCGATGGGGAGCAACATAGTGACAACGCACAAGAATATCGTCGCGTCGGTGACGCTTGCGGCGCTCATGCTGGCGTCCTGCGGCGGCGGCGGAACGCCAAGCAGCACCCAGCCGCCGGTCACCGTCACCCCGACGCCATCGCCCACCCCGACACCGACCGCCGATTGCAGCCTCACTGCGCGTCAGACCTTCGCCAAGGCGGTGATCGACGAATGGTATCTGTTCCCCGCCGATGTCGCGGCCGGCGTCGCGCCCGCCAGCCATACGACGGTGCAATCCTATATCGACGCGCTGGTGGCGCCGGCGCGCGCGCAGGGCAAGGACCGTTTCTTCACCTATGTCACCTCGATCGCCGAGGAGAACGCCTTCTTCAGCAGCGGCGCCAGCGCCGGTTTCGGCGTCCGGCTGAGCTACAATCCGGCGACCCAGCGCGTCGTCATCGCCGAAGCCTATGAAAACGCGCCGGGGCTGACCGCCGGCATCGATCGCGGAACCCAGATCTCCGCGATCGGCACCAGCGCGGCCACGATGCGCAGCGTCGCCGACATCGTGGCGGCGCAGGGCACGGCGGGCATCACCGATGCGCTCGGCCCCAGCGATCCGGGCGTGACGCGCGTGCTGCGGATCGTCGACGGCGGCGGCACCCGCGACGTCAGCGTCACCAAGGCGAATTTCGACATCGACCCGGTTTCGGACCGTTATGGCGCCAAGGTGATCGTCGAGGGTGGGCGCAGCTATGGCTATATCAACCTGCGCACCTTCATCGCCTCGGCCGATGCTCAGCTGCGCACCGCCTTCCTCGACTTTCGCAATCGCGGCATCACCGACGTCATCATCGATTTTCGCTATAATGGCGGCGGGCTGGTTTCGACCGCCGAACTGATGGGCGACCTGCTCGGCCGCAACCGCGGGGCAAGCGATCTATTCTCCCAGACCAATTTCCGGCCGTCGAAGGCGAACGAGAACGACCGGCATTTCTTCGGCCCGCAACCCGAATCGATCGCGCCGACGCGGATCGCCTTCATCGGCACCGGATCGACGGCGTCGGCCAGCGAAATGGTGATCAATTCGATGCTGCCCTATCTCGGCACCAATATGACGCTGGTCGGCAGCAACAGCTTCGGCAAGCCCGTCGGCCAGATCGCGCTCGACCGGGCGGCCTGCGACGACCGGATGCGCGTCGTCGCCTTTGCGACAGGCAATTCGACCGGGCAGAGCGACTATTATGGCGGGCTCGCGCCCAAGATCGCCAACGGCTGTGCCGCGGCCGACGACCTGTCGCTGCCGCTGGGCGATCCGCGCGAAGCCTCGATCCGCACCGCGATCGACTTCCTGTCGGGCGCGAGCTGTACCGCGCGCATCGCCGACGCCGAAGTCGGCGCCCGGTCGCTGGGCGCCGGAACGCCCGCGCGCCCCGAAATGCTGGCCGCCGACCAGCCGACCGCATCGCAGCGCGAACTGCCCGGCCTGTTCTGAAACCGCGCGCTGGGCCGATCGAAAAAGACGCGCCGCAAAGGCAATCGCCCCCACGAAAGCACCCGTCGCCGCCGGTCGCGGGCACGAAGCCCGGCGCCATTCGCAAAACATAGGTTGACGACGACGACACCAGCGTGGCACTCGCCCTCCCACCACAAAGGCGGCCGTCCGAAACGTCGGGCAAGATATACGACGAAATGGCAGATAAGCCTTTGAAATGCGGGTGTAGCTCAATGGTAGAGCAGAAGCTTCCCAAGCTTACGACGAGGGTTCGATTCCCTTCACCCGCTCCATTTCCCTGACCATGACCGACTGATCGACCAGTTCGATGTCGCCGTAGGCGGTGAGAAAGGAAACGTCGGCGGCGTCGCGGCCGACGCAGATGCGCGCCATGGCCGATGACCGCGCCATCCCCGTCGCATCGACCAGGTGCCACGCGCCGTCCAGATAGATGTCGGCCACCGCATGGAAATCGGGCGGGTCGACGTCGGGGGAATAGACGCTGGCCATGCGCGCGGGAATATGCGCGGCGCGCGCCAGGGCGATCAGCACATGGGCATAGTCGCGGCACACGCCGCGGCGTTCGACGAAGCTGTCGAGCGCGCCGGTTTCGGCGTCGCTCGTCCCCGGCACATAGGTGAAGCGGCTTTCGATCCAGTCGCGCATCCGCCCGATCTTCGCGCCGCCGTCGCCATCGCCGAAACGCCGTTCGACGAAGGCGTGAAACTTGTTTGCGGGGCAGTAGCGGGATTCGTTGAGGTAGGGGACGGCCTCGGCGGGGAGGCGGTGCAGGTCGGTGGCGGCCAGGCCGCGATAGTCCGGGCCCGCCCGTTCGATCGCAACCACCGCGTCGTAACGCAGTTCGAGCGTGTCCGCAGCGCGCAGCCATATCCGTTCGCCGATGCCGTCCTGTGCCGGCTGGCGCGCGAAATGGTCGGGCTGGCCCACATCGATCGCGGCGGAGACGATGCGCTGGTCGGGCTGCGCCGCCGCCTCGACCTGCAACATCAGGTCGACGGGCCGGGCCAGCCGGTAATTTAGGGAGGCGGAGATTTCGACTTTCATCTATCGACAACGCTCGGGGGACGGATCGGTGGCACAGGTCATGCACGGGCCGCGCGGTGCATCGGAACTTTCCTTCCAGCAGCAACGGGACTCGTCGTGACACGCCGCCATAGCATCGCTTTCATCGTCGCCACCATCTTCATCGACGCGGTCGGTTTCGGGATCATCATGCCGGTGTTGCCGCAACTGGTGATGGAGGTCGGCCGCATCGACCTGCCGCACGCGATCGAAGTGGGGGCATGGATCGGGCTGGTGATGGCGGCCGCGACCTTTCTGGCATCGCCGCTGCTCGGCAATCTGTCGGACCGTTTCGGGCGGCGGCGGGTGCTGCTGCTCTCGCTCGGCGGGCTGGCGGTCGACTATGCGCTGCTGACCATCGTCGACACGCTGCCGTGGCTGTTCGTCGCGCGCGCCTTGTCGGGGATTTTCGGCGGCAGCTATGCGGCGGCGCAAGCCGCCATCGCCGACATCACCCGCCCCGAAGAGCGCGCGCGCAACTTCGGCTTCGTCGGCGCGGCCTTCGGCGTCGGCTTCGTCGTCGGTCCGGCGATCGGCGGCCTGCTGGGCGAGGTGGGGCCGCGCGCGCCGTTCGTCGCGGCGGCGCTGCTGGCGGCCGCGAACATGCTCTATGGCCTGTTCATCTTTCCCGAAACGCTGCCGCCCGAACGGCGGCGCGCCTTCGACTGGCGCCGCGCCAATCCGCTAGGCGCCGCGCGCGCGATGCGGCGCCTGCCCGGCATGGGCGGCGTCGCGGGCGTGCTGGTGCTGTGGCAGATCGCCAGCCTCGTCTATCCGATGACGTGGAGCTTTTACTGCATCGCCCAGCTTGGCTGGACGCCGGGGATGATCGGGGCAAGCCTGGCGGCGGTCGGGGTGATGATCGCGCTGGGCCAGGCCTTTGTGGTCGGGCCGATGGTCGCCCGCTTCGGCGAGCGCGACGCGGCGACGATCGGCATTCTGGTCGCGGTCGCCAACTATCTGGGCTTTGCTTTCGTCACATCGACCTGGGGCGCCTTTCTGCTGCTGCTCCCCATCGCCTTTCAGGCGCCGGTACAGCCTTCGCTGAACGCGCTGATGTCGCGCCGCGCCGGCGCCGAGACGCAGGGCGAGGTGCAGGGCATATCGGCCATGGCGATGGGGATGGGCCAACTTGTCGCGCCGGTGCTGCTGACGGGAACGATGGCCCGGTTCACGGCGGATACGGCGCCGGTTCATTTCCCCGGCGCGGCCTTCATCATATCGTCCGTCTTCGGACTGGCGGCGGTGGCGATGCTGCGCCGTTTGCCGCGCGTGACGCGATCGGCCGACGATGCCGGTCAGATGCCGCCGTCGGTCACGCTATAGCCCGCACCCTCGATCCCCGCCGTCAGCGCGGCGACGCACGCGGCGACCGTCGCGGCATCGGTCGATCGGATCACGAAATTGGCGCCGACCCGGCCGTCGCGGAAAAAGGGATAGCTGCCGATCGCGACGCCATCATGGTCCTTTTCCGCCAGTCGCAATATATCCGCGACCTCGCTTTCGGGCGACCAGGCGCCGATGGTATGCGCCACCAGCGGCGCGCCGCCTTCCAGTTCGCCGGTCAGCGCATCGAGCATCCCGGCGGTGATATGCGGCACCCCGGCCATCACGAACAGATTGCCGATGCGGATGCCGGGCGCGCCCGACATGCGGTTGGGGATCAGGTCGGCGCCGTCGGGCACGCGCGCCATGCGCAGCCGCGCATCGGTCAATCCGCCGCGCGCCTGATAATAACGGTCCAGGATCGCGCGCGCGTCGGGATGGATGACCACGCCGACGCCCAGCGCCTTTGCCACCGCATCGACCGTGATGTCGTCGTGCGTCGGCCCGATCCCGCCGGTGGTGAACAGATAGTCGTAGCGGCCCTGCAGCGCGTTGACCGCGGCGACGATTTCGGCCTCGACATCGGGCACGATCCGCACTTCGCGCAGGCGAATGCCCTGCACATCGAGCCAGGTCGCAATCTGCGACACATTCTTGTCCTGGGTCCGGCCCGACAGGATTTCGTCGCCGATCACCAGCACGGCGGCGGTCCAGATGCGTTCATCGCTCATCGCTTTGCCTTAGCCCGCTGGCATGACAAAACAAGTCCGCTGGCGCCGCAGAATTGTTCCTGATACGTTCCAGTTCGACTCGGAAATGCCAGGGAGAGACGCAATGGCCGAAGACCTGATTTTCTATACCAACCCCATGTCGCGGGGACAGATTGTCCGCTGGATGCTCGAAGAGGTCGGGGCGCCCTATGAAACCCATATCCTGGGCTATGGACCGTCGATGAAGGACGCCGACTATCTGGCGATCAATCCGATGGGCAAGGTTCCCGCCATCGTCCATGGCGGGCGGGTCGTGACCGAATGCGCGGCGATCTGCGCCTATCTGGCGGATGCCTTTCCGTCGGCCGGCCTGGCCCCCGCGGTGAGCGAGCGCGCCGATTATTATCGCTGGCTCTTCTTCACGGCCGGGCCTGTCGAGCAGGCGATCACCGCCAGGCATTTCGGGATCGAACCCGATGCGGAGCAACAGCGCATGGCGGGATTCGGATCGCTCGATCGCGCGCTGGATACGCTGGAAACCGCTGTCGCCGGCAAGATGTTCGTGGCGGGCAACCGTTTCACCGCCGCCGACGTCTATGTCGGCAGCCAGATCGACTGGGGTCTGCAATTCGGCACGATCGCGTCCCGCCCCGCGTTCGAGGCCTATATCGCAGGTCTGCGCGAACGCGATGGCTACAAACGCGCCAAGGCCATCGACAACGGCCTGATCGCGGACATGCAGGCGGCGAACCCGTCCTGAAGCAAGCGCGCGATCGGCCGCTTGTCGTCCCAGCAATGCCGTTACGCCGAACCTGGCCGGCGATCGATGGAGATGGCTTCCCCGGCTTTCGCCGGGGTCGCCATGACGCATACGGATAAGGGTCCGCCATGGCGACAGAAGGTCTCGGGACGGCGGTGCTCCACGCAATTCGCGCCATTGTCCGCCGCACCGGCGCCGCGAGGACGCCCACGAAAAAAGCCCGGCGAATCGCTTCGCCGGGCTTCGTTTGTCTTTCCCGTCGGCGCGCTTATTCGCGGTTGCCGAGCAGGTTGAGCAGGAAGGTGAACATGTTCACGAAGTCGAGGTAGAGCGACAGCGCGCCCATCACGACCGACTTGCCGACGAAATCGGTGCCGCGAACATAGAAATACATGCTCTTGATCTTCTGCGTGTCATAGGCGGTCAGGCCGGCGAACAGCAGCACGCCGATGATGCTGATGACCAGATTGAGCGCGCTCGACTGCACGAACATGTTGATGACCATCGCGACCAGAATGCCGACGACGCCCATGATCAGGAAGGTGCCGAAACCCGACAGGTCCTTCTTGGTCGTGTAGCCATAGAGGCTGAGACCCAGAAAGGCCGCGGCGGTGGCGAAGAAGGTCGTCGCGATCGACGTCGCGGTGAAGGCGAGGAAGATCGTCGACATCGACAGACCCATCACGGCCGCATAGACCCAGAAGATCGCCTGTGCGGCGGTCGTCGACAGCTTGTTGATGCCGAAGCTCAGCACCATCACGAACGCCAGCGGCGCCAGCATGACCACCCACATCAGCGGGCTGCCGATCAACGACGCGGTGAAGCCCGACTGAAAGGCGAGCAGGGCGACGATGCCGGTAAGCAGCACGCCCGACGCCATATAGTTGTAAACCGACAGCATGTACGACCGCAGACCGGCATCGACGGCCTGGTCCATCGCACCCGCGTTGGCCCCGAAACCGGAAGCCGCCATATTGGGGTCGTTCCAATTAGCCATTTTCATCTCCATAACCGGCCAGCCCATACCGGCCGTACCGCCAATATCGGCATTTTCCATGGCCGATTCAAGCGAAACCGGAAAATCGCCGCAAACCGCGCCGTGCCGCGACAAAAGCCCTGACGCCGCCGGCCGGCTTGCCTAGGGTCAGGACCCATTAATTTGCCGATCGAGGTTTGAAGCGATTTCGTTCAGGGCGAGGAAGAAAGGCGCAGGAATATGAACATATTTCAAGGCTTTCTGACGAAGCCATGGACGAAATCGGTCAAATCCCGCAGGGACGCCGAAATGGCTTCGATCTCGAACCTGCGCGGCCTTGCGGGTAGCGATGCTACCCGCTGCACCCGCCCAGCCCCGATAACTTCGCCATTTCGACGCCGCGAACGGCAAATTAATGGGTCCTGACCCTAAGCTGGCGGCGCCATGTCCACCCACCGGCTTTTCGTCGCCCTGCGCCCGCCACGGCCGATCCGCGCACAGTTGATCGCCGCGATGTACGGCGTGGCCGGTGCGCGCTGGCAGGACGACGAGCAACTCCATCTGACGCTGCGCTTCATCGGCGAGGTCGACCGCCACCGCGCCGAGGACATCGCCGCCGCCATCGGCGCGTTGCATGCGCCCGCCCTTCCGGCGCGTATCGCGGGCGTCAGCCTGTTCGAACGGCAGGGTCGCCCCCACATGCTGTGGGCCGGGGTGCAACCGTTCGAACCGCTGGAGGCGCTGCACCGCAAGGTTGACGGGCTTCTGGGCCGGGTCGGTATCGCGCCCGACACCCGCGCCTTTACGCCCCATATCACGCTCGCACGCCTCAATCGCGCGACGGGGCCCGTCGCCCCCTTTCTCGCGCTGCACGGCGACCTTGCCAGTCCGCCTTTCGTCTTTTCGCACGTCACGCTGTACGAAAGCGAGCTTGGCCGCGGCGGATCGCGCTATCACCCCGTCGCGCGCTATCCCCTCGACGCGGCGACAAGCGCCGCCGCGACCGCCGAGACATCATGCCATGTCGCCGCGAAGCCGCCGTCGTCGCCGAAATAAGGGTCCGCAACATCCTCGCCCACGCGATCGGGCACCAGGTCCAGCATCAATTGCACCCGCGCGATCGCGTCGGGCGGGGCCAGCGCCCGCGCGTCGCGCAGATTCGTCGCATCGGCGACCAATATCCGGTCGAACCGGTAAAAATCGTCGCGCGATAGCTGCCGGGCCCGCATGGCCGAGATGTCGATCCCGCGCCGCCGCGCCTCCGCCTGCGCCCGGGGATCGGGCGGGCGGCCGACATGCCAGTCGCCGGTGCCGGCCGAATCGAACGTCGCCCCGATCTCCGCCGCGGCGAAAGCGGCCCGCGCCGCGCCTTCGGCAAGCGGCGAGCGGCAGATGTTGCCAAGGCACAGGAACAGGATCG
>QFPJ01000061.1 GCA_003241685.1 Sphingopyxis macrogoltabida | reverse complement strand
GGAGCATGTTGAATGGCACCTGCCAACCCTTTGGCCAACCCCTCTGCCGCGCGCGAAAGCCAGCCCGATGGCGCCACCGGCGTCCTCGTCCTTGCCGACGGCACCGTGCTGTGGGGCGTGGGTTACGGCGCCAGCGGCGCGGGCGTGGGCGAGATTTGTTTCAACACCGCGATGACCGGCTATCAGGAAATCCTGACCGACCCGAGCTACGCCGGCCAGATCATCACCTTCACCTTTCCGCACATCGGCAATGTCGGCGCGAACCCCGAGGATATGGAGCGCGACAAGCGCGCCGCAATCGGCTGCATCACGCGCGAACTGCCGACCGCGCCCAGCAATTTTCGCAGTGTCCAGACGCTACCCGAATGGATGGCGGCGCAGGGGCTGATCGGCCTTGCCGGCATCGACACGCGCGCGCTAACCCGCCGCATCCGCGACGGCGGCGCCCCGACCGGCGTGGTCGCGCACGCCCCCGACGGCCAGTTCGACTTGGGTCGCCTGCTGCTGCTCGCGCAGGGGTGGCCGGGGCTGGAGGGCATGGACCTAGCCAAGACGGTGACGCGCGAGCGGCAGGGCAGCTGGGACGCGGGGGTTTGGCATCTGGGTTCGGGCTATCAGTCTCCCCTCCCGCTTGCGGGAGGGGCCGGGGGTGTGCCGACTTCTGCACAGGCATCTGGGGACATGCCCACCCCTAACCCCTCCCGCAAGCGGGAGGGGGACGGCAAACCCCACGTCGTCGCGGTCGATTATGGCGCGAAGGACAATATCTTCCGCAACCTGGTCAAAGCCGGTGCGCGCGTCACCGTGGTGCCCGCCAAGACCAGCCTCGACGAGATCGTTGCGCTGCGCCCCGCGGGCGTCTTCCTGTCGAACGGCCCCGGCGATCCCGCGGCGACGGGCGAATATGCGGTGCCGGTGATCAGGGGGCTGCTCGAACGCAATGTCCCGATCTTCGGCATCTGCCTCGGCCACCAGCTGCTCGGCATCGCGGCGGGCGCGAAGACCGTGAAGATGCACCAGGGCCATCGCGGCGCGAACCATCCGGTGCAGCGCGTCGGCGGCGACTTCGCCGACGGCGTGGTCGAGATCACCAGCATGAACCACGGCTTCGCGGTCGATGCGACCAGCCTGCCCGCGGGCGTGGTCGAGACGCACAAGAGCCTGTTCGACGGATCGAACTGCGGCATCGCGATCACGGGCAAGCAGGCGTTCAGCGTGCAATATCACCCCGAGGCGAGCCCGGGACCGCAGGACAGCTTCTATCTGTTCGAGAAGTTTGTGGGTGGGTTGCAGTGACTCTGGCACCACTCGATGAGGAGTTACTCCTTGCTCTGAGACAAGGGCAACATTTCAAGGACAACCCCGGAAACCCTAAGATTCTGTGCTCAGCGGACGGCCGAGAGGTTGATGCCGCGTCACGTCGTCTTATGGCAGCTGGCTTGGCCGCTCGCATAATTGATAGCGAAAGACCGAATTTAATCCTGTTGAGGATCACGGATGCAGGAATGGGTCAAGCTGACATCATTCTAGAACGGCGCCGTGTCGCGTCGGAAAGCAAACGTGTCCCGACTTTTCGAGAAAGAGTAGCCAGACTTCCTATAGGTAAGGGTGTTTGGGACGTTTTGAAAATCGGCCTCGGGGCAATCTTGGGTGTCGTTGCAGCAAAATATATCGGAAAATAAATGCCCAAAAGAACCGACATTCAATCCATCCTCGTCATCGGCGCCGGCCCGATCGTTATCGGTCAGGCGTGCGAGTTCGACTATTCGGGGACGCAGGCGATCAAGGCGCTGAAGGAGGAGGGCTATCGCATCGTCCTCGTCAACTCCAACCCGGCGACGATCATGACCGATCCCGATCTCGCCGACGCGACCTATGTCGAACCGATCACGCCCGAGATCGTCGCCAAGATCATCGAAAAGGAGACCGCCGAGTTTCCGGGTGGTTGGGCGGTGCTGCCGACGATGGGCGGGCAGACCGCGCTCAACACCGCGCTGGCGCTGTTCAACGACGGCACACTGACCAAATATGGCGTCGAGATGATCGGCGCCGATGCCGAGGCGATCGACAAGGCCGAGGATCGGCAGAAGTTCCGCGACGCGATGGACAAGATCGGGCTGGAAAGCGCGCGCAGCGGCGTCGCGCACACGCTCGACGAGGCGTTCGCGGTGCTCGAACGCACCGGGCTGCCGTCGATCATCCGGCCGTCGTTCACCTTGGGCGGCACCGGCGGCGGCATCGCGTATAACCGCGAGGAGTTCGAGCATATCGTGCGCGGCGGCCTGATCGCATCGCCGACCACCGAAGTCCTGATCGAGGAATCGCTCCTCGGCTGGAAAGAATATGAGATGGAGGTGGTGCGCGACCGCAAGGACAATTGCATCATCATCTGTTCGATCGAGAATGTCGATCCGATGGGCGTGCACACCGGCGACAGCATCACCGTCGCCCCCGCGCTGACGCTGACCGACAAGGAATATCAGATCATGCGCAACGCGAGCATTGCGGTGCTGCGCGAGATCGGGGTCGAGACGGGCGGGTCGAACGTCCAGTTCGCGGTCAATCCCGCCGACGGCCGCCTGATCGTGATCGAAATGAACCCGCGCGTGTCGCGCTCGTCGGCATTGGCGTCGAAGGCGACGGGCTTCCCGATCGCCAAGGTCGCGGCGAAGCTCGCGGTCGGCTACACGCTCGACGAGATCATGAACGACATCACCGGCGTGACCCCGGCGTCGTTCGAACCGACGATCGACTATGTCGTCACCAAAATCCCGCGCTTCGCCTTTGAAAAGTTCAAGGGCGCCGAGCCTTTGCTGTCGACCGCGATGAAATCGGTGGGCGAGGTGATGGCGATCGGCCGCACGATCCATGAATCGATGCAAAAGGCGCTGCGCGGGCTGGAAACCGGCCTGTCGGGTTTCAATTTCGTCGACCGGCTGAAGGGCGCGAGCCATGACCAGCTCAAGAGCGAACTGGCGCAGCGCACCCCCGACCGGCTGCTGATCGCGGCGCAGGCGATCCGCGAAGGGCTGGATCTGGCCGAAATCAACCGCATCGCGGGCTATGACATGTGGTTCCTCGACCGCATCGCGGAGATCGTCGCAGCGGAGGAAGAGGTTTGCCGCAACGGCCTGCCGCGCGATGCCGAGGGGCTGCGGCGGCTGAAAGCCATGGGCTTTTCCGACAAAAGGCTGGCCTATCTGGCGCTGCAATCGGCGAACCTGCGCCCCGGATCGCGCGGCGCCGCCGCGCACGGCAGCGGCCTGATCCACGAAGCGGTGAAGGCGATGACCGGCGGCGTCACCGAAGAGGAGGTGCGCGCGCTGCGCCACAAGCTGGGCGTGCGGCCGGTGTTCAAGACGATCGACACCTGCGCCGCCGAATTCCAGGCGCAGACCCCCTATCTCTATTCGACCTATGAAGCGCCGACCTTTGGCGAGCCGGAGAATGAGGCGAACCCGTCGGACCGGAAGAAAATCGTCATTCTGGGCGGCGGGCCGAACCGGATCGGGCAGGGGATCGAGTTCGACTATTGCTGCTGCCACGCCTGTTTCGCGCTGGAAGATGCCGGTTACGAAACGATCATGATCAACTGCAACCCGGAGACGGTGTCGACCGATTATGACACGTCGGACCGCCTGTATTTCGAGCCGCTGACCGCCGAGGACGTGCTGGAAATCCTGCACGTCGAAATGTCGAAGGGCGAGCTGGTCGGCGTGATCGTCCAGTTCGGTGGCCAGACCCCGCTGAAACTGGCGCAGGCGCTGGAAACGGCGGGCATCCCCATCCTCGGCACCTCGCCCGATGCGATCGACCTGGCCGAAGATCGCGAACGCTTCGCGGCGCTGGTCAACAAGCTCGGCCTCAAGCAGCCCGAAAACGGCATCGCGCGCAGCCGCGAGGAAGCCGTCGCGGTCGCGGCGCGCATCGGTTATCCGGTGCTGACGCGGCCCAGCTACGTGCTTGGCGGCCGCGCGATGGAGATCGTCGACGATCAGGCGCAGCTTGAAAACTATATCGAGACCGCGGTGCAGGTGTCGGGGGACAGCCCGGTGCTGATCGACCGCTATCTGCGCGACGCGATCGAGGTCGACGTCGACGCGCTGTGCGACGGGACCCCCGGACCTTCTGGCGTGGTGGTCGCGGGCGTGCTGCAGCATATCGAGGAAGCGGGGGTTCATTCGGGCGACAGCGCCTGTTCGATCCCGCCGTACAGCCTGTCCGCCGACATTGTCGCCGAGATCGAGCGCCAGACCGACGCACTGGCGCGCGCGCTGGGCGTCCGGGGCCTGATGAACGTGCAATATGCCGTGAAAGCGACGGGCGCGCAGGACGGTGCCGGCTTCGAGGTCTATCTGATCGAGGTCAATCCGCGCGCCAGCCGCACCGTGCCGTTCGTCGCCAAGGCGGTGGGCTCGCCGATCGCCAAGATCGCGGCGCGCGTCATGGCGGGCGAGAAGCTGGCCGACCTGCCGACGATCAACCGCGACATCGCGCATGTCGCGGTCAAGGAGGCGGTGTTCCCCTTCGCGCGCTTCCCCGGCACCGATCCCGTGCTGTCGCCGGAAATGAAATCCACCGGCGAAGTCATGGGAATCGACAGCGATTTCAACCTGGCATTCGCCAAGGCACAGCTCGGCGCGGGCGACCGGCTGCCGACCGATGGGCGGCTGTTCGTGTCGGTCAAGGACAGCGACAAGCCGCGTATCGTGGCGCCGGTGAAACAGCTTGCCGACTGGGGGTGGCAGGTGATCGCGACCGGCGGCACCGCCGACTATCTGGCGGAACAGGGCATCGCCGTGGAGCGCGTCAACAAGGTCGCCGAAGGCCGCCCGCACATCGTCGACCGGATCAAGGACGGCGATGTGCAGCTGATCTTCAACACCACCGAAGGCTGGCAGAGCCTGCAGGATTCGCAATCGATCCGCGCATCGGCGCTGGCCGCCGACATCGCCTATTACACGACCGCCGCCGCAAGCGAGGCATCGACGCAGGCGATCGGCGCGTTGCGCGCGCGATCTCTTGAAGTGAAGCCGCTTCAGGACTATTATTGAGAGACCGCTTCATCTCCCTGACATTATGGAATCGGCGGCTCGGCCGCCCGGCGTGCAACCGCCGGGGCGGAATCTTTGACGAAGGACAACAGGATAATGGCAAGCGTTGAAAAGGTGCCGATGCTGGCAGAAGGCTATGAGAAGCTGAGCACACAGCTCGCCGCCCTGAAAGCCGAACGCCCCCTCATCGTCGATGCGATCGAGGAAGCGCGTGCGCATGGCGACCTGTCGGAAAATGCCGAATATCACGCCGCGAAGGAACGCCAGGGCCAGGTCGAGGCGACCATCGGCGACCTGGAGGACCGTCTGGCGCGCGCGCAGGTCATCGACCCGACGACGCTGTCGGGCGACCGCATCGTGTTCGGCGCCACCGTCACGATGCTGGACGAGGACGACAAGCCGGTGAAATATCAGATCGTCGGTCAGGCCGAGGCGGACGCCAAGGACGGCCGGATCAGCTATAACTCGCCGCTCGGCCGCGCGCTGATCGGCCGCAAGGTCGACGACGAGATCGAGGTGACGGTCCCCGCTGGCGACAAATATTATCTCGTCAACAAGATCGAGTTCATCTGACGGAAAACGGGCGATGAAGACGCAGGACGCCCCTCTGGTCACGGGCTTCGCGCTCGTCTGCGTCGTCCTGTTCGTCATTCTGGCGATCACCGGATTGCAATCCGACGTGTTCGTGCGCGCGGGCTTCATTCCCGCGCGGCTGGGCGCCGATCTGATCGCGCCGGACGGGATGCTGCCCTTCGTTCTGACGCCGCTGACATCGGCTTTTCTGCACAGCGGGGTGCTGCACCTCGTCTTCAACCTGATCGTGCTGCTCTATATCGGGCGGCAGCTCGAAGCGCCGCTGGGCAGCAAGGCGATGGCGGTGCTGCTGGTCGCGGGCGCCTATGCGGGCGCGGCGGCGCAATGGGCGGCGGAACCGAACTCGACGGCCGTGATGGTCGGCGCGAGCGGCGCCATTTCGGCGCTGATCGCGGTATTCGCCCTGATCTTCAGCCGCTCGCAGACCGCCGCGATCGGTCCGATTCCGGGGCATTGGGTCCGCGCGCTCTGGCTCGCGGCGGCATGGATCGGCCTGCAACTGCTGATCGGATTTGCGGGCGGCGGCGGTTTCGGCGCCATTGCCATCTGGGCGCATGTCGGCGGCTTCCTGGCCGGACTGCTCCTCGCCCGCCCGCTGCTGCGCTGGCGCTTCAAGGGGCGGTAGCAGCTGTCTCGAAGGTGGCCGCTTTGGGGTGGGAGCGGACATGGTGACTGCGTCCCATGCCCGGGCCGGGCACGATTAGTCCCACTGCATGAATATGGCTGTGAATGTCAGCGTGTCGATGACTCCGTGGAGCATGATGAGCGGCCACAGATTGCGCCTGAACAGACAGAACATCGCCCCGAAGGCCAAACCGATCGCGCCTGTCACTATGGCGCCCCGCCAGCCCTGATAATAGAAATGACCATAACCAAAAATCGCTGCGGAAACTATGATGGCGGCAATCGTCCCCGCGTACCCACGTGGAAACAAAAATTGCAGGCGGGTAACAAGGTAGCCGCGAAAGAACATCTCCTCGCCAAAGGCCGCCGCCGTCCAGACAATCCCAAGCCAGAGCAGATAGTGGGGCAGGCTACCCGCAACTTCACCCCAGCGATTCTCTACACCGGCGGAAGTTTCGGCCAGGAAGCCAAGCCCGATCGCTGGGCCAGCAATCGTCGTCATCGCGACGACGGCAGCGAACGCGACCAGCGTCAGGCCAGCCTGGGGGACGACCATCAGCTTGGGCTTCCATCCGGGCAACGGGACCAGGCCCATGTCCGACCAGCGCAATCCGATGCGGCGCATATAGAGAGTTAGCAAGCCGATCGTGAGCAATAGCGAAGCCGGCCCCGCGTAGCGCCAGAATATCAGGCTCATCAGATATTTGGCGGCGAGCGCGAAGGCGACGAACGCCGTGACCTCATGGGCAATTGCCCGGCGAGAATGACTTGAGACCTGACTTAACCCCATAACCCGCCAAAGTGTATTATATGAATAGCACCGTCAACCGATGAACCATGTCGGGACGGCCTATGACCGCCATCGGTCGCTTGCGGACATCCAAATCCTCGCTGTCGCGAAGCGATGGGGAAGGGGCAGCTCCAGAAGCGAGGGGTTGGGGGGGGCAGCAACGTCGCGCCATTGCCCCTCTGTCAGGGCTTCGCGCTGCCACCTCCCCATGGCTTCGCCATAAGGGAGGATTTTCGCCCGCAATCGGTCGCTATCAGCCGTTATCCCGCCAGCAATCCGCCCGCCAGCAGCATCGCGATGCGCACATCGATGCCGCAGCCTTCGGCGCGCTTGGCCGCGACGAAAGCGGCGATGCCGTCGACGGGTACGCGGTGGACGATGATATCTTCGCCATCGACGCCGCCGCCGTCGCCGACTTTCGTCAGATCGCGCGCGACGAGCAGGGTGAAGCTTTCGCTGACCATGCCCGGCGAGGAGAAGAATTCGCCGGCATTGTGCCAGCGCGCGGCGCGATAGCCGGTTTCTTCCTCCAGCTCGCGCGCGGCAGCCAGAGCGGGCGCTTCGCCCGCGACATCGTCGCCCACCAGCCCGGCGGGCAGCTCCAGGCAGTGGACCTTGAGCGGCACGCGATATTGTTCGACCAGGATGATATGGCGCCCGTCCGCGGCATCGTCGATCGGCAGGATGACCGCGGCATGGATGCCGCGCGCGCGGGCGACATATTCCCATGCGCCCTGTTGGCGGACGGTGATGAAGCGGCCTTCCCAGGGCGTCGTGACGGGTGCGTCGGGCGCGGGGCGGGGCATAGGGTCTCCGTTTTGTCAGCGGTGGTTCGGCGGCGCGATCACAGCTCGATCAGCCGGTCGGGCAGTTCGTTGGGCTTGTCGTCGCCTTTCGGGAAATGGTCGGCCAGCACCGCGCCCATGCGCGTCACGGCGGCGGCCATGCCTTCGCCCGCCTTGCCCTCGCGCACCCGTTCGATCAGCGCCGCCATCGCATCGCCCCACACGTCGGGCGATACCTTGGCCGCGATCGCTTCGTCGGCGACGATGTCGGCGCGATGTTCCTTCAGGCTGAGGTAAAGGAGGACGCCGGTGCGGCCCAATGTCTTCGCCTCGGTGCCGACCTTGAACAGATCGATCGCGCGGTCGCGCACGCGCTGCGCCTTGATCGCGCGCGGGGTCAGCGCCATGCGCAGCGGCCGCCACAGCAAGATCAGCCAGACGCCGATCCATTTGAGCACGCCGATCGCGATGACCGTGCCCAGCCACTGATTGGCGGTCAGTTCATGACCCCAGCCGCCGGTGATCCAGTCATACAGACCGCGGTAGAATTCGGGGAACATGGCGATGACCGACATCGCCAGAAAGGCGATGACACTGGCCCAGACCAGCGCGACATCGTCATAATCGTTCGATTTCGCCGCGATGACCGTGACGATTTCGCCGCTGGTATGCGCTTCCGCCGCGGCGACCGCGACCGTGACGATGTCATGGTCGGCCGCGCTGACATGATTGACCTTGCGTGGCATCGCGCTCTCCCCTTACCAGCCGCCGGATGCGCCGCCGCCGCCGAAGCTGCCGCCGCCGCCCGAAAAGCCGCCGAATCCGCCGCCGCCGCTCCAGCCGCCGCCACCGCCGCCCCACGACGATCCGCCGCCGCCGCCGCCGCCCCAGTCGTTTCCGCCCCAGATGATGATCGGCGCATCCCAGGCGCCGCGCCGCCGTTTCCTGCCGCGACCCGCGCGGCTGGTGAGCCACGGGATGATGAAGAAGACGAAAATGATAAAGCCGATGAAGAACAGGCCGCCGAAATTGCCCTGGCCCGCGCGATCGCGTTCGGCCTTGTCGACCGCGGCGGCGCGTGCGGCCGCCTCTTCGGGGGTCAGCCGGATCTGCTCGGCGATCGCGTTGACGCCGGCCTGAATGCCGCCGGGATAATCGTCGCCCTTGAAGCGGGGGGTCACGATGTCGCGGATGATCCGCCCCGACATCGCGTCGGTCAGCACGGGTTCAAGGCCGTATCCGACCGAGATGTTCATCCGCCGTTCGTTGGGCGCGATCAGGAAGACGACGCCATCGTCGCGCTCGGCATCGCCGATCTTCCATTCGCGGCCCAGTTTGTAGCCATAGTCGCTGATGTCGTTGCCATCGAGGCTGCTCACCGTCGCGACGACGAACTGGTGGCCGGTCTGCGTCTCGATCTGTTCAAGCTGGCTGTTCAGCGCCGCTTCCTCGGCCGCCGGGATGATGTCGGCCTGATCGACCACGCGGCCGGTGAGGGCGGGGAAGGTCTGCGCCGCGGCGGGGGCCGCGGTCAGCGACAGCAGCCCGCAAAGGACCGCCGCCGCGACCGGCCGGAACAGGGGGACGATGCGCACCCTTATTGGCCGAAATCGACCTTGGGCGCGACGTTCGCATTGGGCGTGACGGCGGTATAGGGCGTCATCGGCTTGGCGCCGTGGACGATCTTGGCGCCGATGATGTCGGGGAAGGTGCGGATCGTCGTATTATAATCCTGCACCGCGCCGTTATAATCCTGGATCGTGACGTTGATCCGGTTCTCCGTGCCTTCGAGCTGTGTCATCAGGTCGGCGAAACGCGCCTGGCTTTTCAGGTCGGGATATTGTTCGACGGTGACGAGCAGGCGGCCGAGCGCGCTCGACACATTGCCCTGCGCCTGCTGGAACTGCTGAACCTTGGCGGGGTCTTCCAGGTCGGCGGGCGACAGCTTCACCTGCGTCGCCGAGGCGCGCGCCTGAATGACGCCTTCCAGCGTCGACTGTTCGATATTGGCCGCGCCCTTCGCGGTTTCGACCAGATTGGGGATCAGGTCGGCGCGGCGTTGATAGGCGGCCTCGACATTCGCCCATTTGGCCTTGGCGGCTTCTTCCTTGGTGGGGACGCTGTTGATGCCGCAGGCCGACAGGCTGAGCGCGGCGACGGGCAGGATCAACCAGCGGGCGGAACGATTGGTCATGGTCAAAAGACTCCCTCCGGCGGCGTTTTGCCGCAACAATACAGATAATAGGAAGCCGCTTGCCTTTGCGCAATCGTCGCGGCACATCATGCTTAACGCGGGCCAACTTTGTGGAGCGGCAACATGCTGAACGAATTCAAGGAATTTATCGCCAAGGGCAATGTGATGGACTTGGCGGTGGGCGTCATCATCGGCGGCGCCTTTGCGACGATCACCAAGTCGCTGACCGAAGACATCATCATGCCGATCATCGGCGCGATTTTTGGCGGCGTCGATTTTTCCAGCATGTTCATCCGCCTCGGCGCCGTGCCGCCCGGGGTTTCGCCGACCGACTATGCCGCGCTGAAGGAAGCGGGGGTCGCGATGTTCGGTTACGGCGCCTTTATCACCGCCGTCATCAACTTCCTGATATTGGCGTTCATCATCTTTCTGATGGTGCGCGCGGTGAATCGCGCGCTTCGCAAGGGCCCCGACGCGCCGGACGCCCCGGCCGGGCCGAGCGAGGTCGATCTGCTGACCGAAATCCGCGATGAGCTGCGCCGGAAATAATCGCGGCGGGTCCCGGCGACGGACCAGGACGACAAAGGGAGCGCACCCAGGCGGATGCGCTCCCTTTTGTCTTGTATCGCCGCGCCCGCCGCGGCGGACCGATCAGACGCCCGAACGGATCAGGTGATCGAAGGCCGACAGCGATGCCTTAGATCCTTCGCCCATCGCGATGACGATCTGTTTGTAGGGGACCGTCGTCACGTCGCCCGCGGCGAAGATGCCGGGCTGGCTCGTCGCGCCGCGCGCATCGACCTCGATCTCGCCGCGATCGCTGAGCGCCACTGCATTGCCCAGCCATTCGGTGTTCGGAATGAGGCCGATCTGGACGAAGATGCCTTCCAGCTCGATCAGATGTTCCTCGTCCCGGTTGCGGTCGCGGTAGCGCAGGCCGACGACCTTGTCGCCATTGCCCAGCACTTCGGTGGTCAGCGCCGATGTGATGATGGTGACGTTGGACAGGCTGCGCAGCTTGGTCTGCAAAACGGCGTCGGCGCGAAGCTGGGCGTCGAATTCGATCAGCGTCACATGCGCGACGATGCCGGCCAGATCGATCGCCGCCTCGACGCCCGAATTGCCGCCGCCGATCACCGCGACGCGCTTCCCCTTGAACAGCGGGCCGTCGCAATGCGGGCAATAGGCCACGCCCTTGTTGCGATATTCGGCCTCGCCGGGGACGCCCATCTGGCGCCAGCGCGCGCCGGTCGACAGGATCACCGTCTTGCCCTTCACGCTCGCGCCGCTTTTCAGCTTCACTTCGTGCAGGCCGTTCGCACCGCCGGGGATCAGTTCGGCCGCCTCCTGCACATTCATGACGTCGACGTCATAATCCTTCACATGCGCCTCAAGCTGCGCGGCGAGTTTCGGCCCTTCGGTGTGCGAGACCGAGATGAAATTCTCGATCCCCATCGTGTCGAGCACCTGCCCGCCAAAGCGTTCGGCGACGATGCCGGTGCGGATGCCCTTGCGCGCCGCGTAAATCGCGGCCGCCGCGCCGCCGGGGCCGCCGCCGACGACGAGCACGTCGAACGGGTCCTTCGCCGCGATCTTTTCCGCCGCGCGGGCGACCGCGCCGGTGTCGAGCTTCGCGACGATCTGGGCCAGATCCATGCGGCCCTGACCAAAGGGTTCGCCGTTCAGGAACACCATCGGCACCGCCATGACCTTGCGCCGTTCGACCTCGTCTTGGAACAGCGCGCCGTCGATCGCGGTGTGCCGCACATTGGGGTTGAGCGCGGCCATGATGTTCAGTGCCTGCACGACATCGGGGCAGTTCTGGCACGACAGCGAGAAGAAGGTTTCAAAGGTGAAATCACCCTCCAGCGCGCGGACGGCATCGAGCAGCTCCGCCTCTTCCTTGGGCGGATGACCGCCGACGTGCAGCAGCGCGAGGATCAGCGAGGTGAATTCATGCCCCATCGGCAGGCCGGCGAAGACCGCCTCCGCCTGGCCCC
>QFPJ01000060.1 GCA_003241685.1 Sphingopyxis macrogoltabida | reverse complement strand
CGGTCGCCGACCGCAACGGGCTTTACGGCGTCATGGCGTTCGGCGACGCGTGCAAGGCGGCGGGCGTGCAGCCGATCGTCGGCGCCTATCTGAGCGTTGCGCGGCCGGGGCAGCGGCTGGCGAACGGGGCGCCGATCATCGACTGGCTCGCGCTCTATGCCCAGGACGAGGCGGGCTATGACAATTTGTGCGCGCTGGTGTCGGCGGCGCATCTGGGCCGGCCGGTCGAGCAGGATCCGCATGTCACGCTGGCCGATCTTGCGGGCCGGACCGACGGACTGCTCTGCCTGACCGGCGGCGGCGAGGGCGCGCTGGCGCGGCTGCTGGCGGGCGAACAGAAGACCGCGGCCGATGAATATGTCGAACAGCTGGAGGCGCTGTTCGGCGGCCGGCTCTATATCGAGCTGTCCAGGCGCGGCGACGCGACCGAGAAGGCGGCCGAGGACGCGCTGATCGACATGGCCTATGCCCGCGCGCTGCCGATCGTGGCGACCAACCCCGCCAATTTCGTCGAACCGCAGTTCCACGCCGCGCATGACGCGATGCTGTGCATCGCGCAATCGGCCTATGTCGAAAGCGAGGATCGGCGCGTGTCGAGCCCCGAGGCGTGGCTGAAGCCGGCGGAGGCGATGGAAGACGCCTTTTCGGATCTGCCCGAAGCGATCCGCAACACGCTGGTGATCGCCCAGCGCTGTGCCTTCATGGCGCCGAAGCGCAAGCCGATCCTGCCCAGCCTGGCCGGCGACCGCGAGGGCGAGGCGGCGCAGCTTGCCGCCGACGCGCGCGCCGGGCTGGAGGCGCGGTTGACGCACTATCCGGACCTTGGCGAAGACGAGCGCAACGCCTATGTCGCGCGGCTCGATTTCGAGGTGAGTGTGATCGTCCAGATGGGCTTTCCCGGCTATTTCCTGATCGTTGCCGACTTCATCAAATGGGCGAAGGCGCACGATATTCCGGTGGGGCCGGGGCGCGGTTCGGGTGCGGGCAGCGTCGTCGCCTGGGCGCTGACGATCACCGACCTCGACCCGCTGAAACTCGGCCTGCTGTTCGAACGCTTCCTCAATCCCGAACGCGTGTCGATGCCCGATTTCGACATCGACTTCTGCGAAACGCGGCGCGGCGAAGTGATCCGCTATGTGCAGGAAAAATACGGTCGCGACACGGTGGCCCAGATCATCACCTTCGGTAAGCTCAAGGCGCGCGCGGTGCTGAAGGACACCGGCCGGGTGCTGCAGATGAGCTATGGCCAGGTCGACCGGCTGGCGAAGCTGGTCCCCAACCATCCGACCGATCCCTGGACGCTGGAACGCGCGTTGAACGGCGTCAGCGAGCTGATGACCGAATATAAGCAGGACGACGGGGTTCGCCGCCTGTTCGACATGGCGCGCCAGCTGGAAGGCCTGCCGCGCCACAGTTCGACCCATGCGGCGGGCGTGGTGATCGGCGACCGCCCGCTCGACCAGCTTGTCCCGCTCTATCGCGATCCGCGGTCGGACATGCCGGTGACGCAGTTCGACATGAAATATGTCGAAACCGCGGGGCTGGTGAAATTCGACTTCCTCGGGCTCAAGACGCTGTCGGTGCTGAAGGAAGCGCGCCGCTTGCTCGCGCTGCGCGGGATCGACGTCGATCTCGACGCGCTGGCGTGGGACGATGCGGCGGTCTACGAATTGCTTCAGCGCGGCGACACCGTGGGCGTGTTCCAGCTGGAATCCGAAGGGATGCGGCGCACGCTGTCGGCGGTGAAACCGACCAATTTCGGCGACATCATCGCGCTCGTCGCGCTCTATCGTCCGGGGCCGATGGACAATATCCCGCTGTTCGGCGCGCGCAAGAACGGGCGCGAGCCGATCGCCTATCCGCATCCCCTGCTCGAAGGCATCCTTGCCGAAACCTATGGCATCTTCGTCTATCAGGAACAGGTGATGCAGGCGGCGCAGATCCTCGCCGGCTACAGCCTTGGCGGCGCCGACCTGCTGCGCCGTGCGATGGGCAAGAAGGTGCAGGCGGAAATGGACGCGCAGCGCGATACCTTCGTCAAGGGCTGCGGCGAGCATAACGGCATCGATGCGAAGGCCGCGAACGAGCTGTTCGACTTGATCGACAAGTTCGCGGGCTATGGCTTCAACAAAAGCCATGCCGCGGCCTATGCGCTGCTGTCGTATCAGACGGCGTGGCTGAAGGCGCATTACAGCCATGAATTTTTTGCCGCGTCGATGTCGTTCGACAGCCACCAGACCGACAAGCTGTCGGTGTTCATCGATGACATGCGCCGTCTGGGCATCGCGATCGCGCCGCCGTCGATCAACGACAGCGAGGCCGATTTTTCGGTCGGGCGCACGGGGGACGGAACCGGCGAGGATGGGCTGGCGGTCCGCTACGCTCTCGGCGCGCTGAAGGGCGTGGGGGAAAAGGCGATGGAGGCGCTCGTCGCCGAGCGCCAGGCGCGCGGCGATTTTGCCAGCCTCGACGATTTCGCCGGACGCATCGATCCCAAGCTGCTCAACCGCCGCCAGATCGAGGCACTGGCGGGCGCGGGCGCCTTCGATTGCGTGGAGGCGGACCGTCCGCGCGCCTATGCCGGCGCGGAGGCGCTGCTTGCCTGCGCGAACAACAGCGCCCACGAACGGACGACGGGGCAGGGCGGCCTGTTCGGCGGCGATATCGCGATCGCCCCGGTGCTCCAATTGTCGGCCGCCGAACCCTGGACGATCGCGGAACGGATGACGCGCGAGAAGGAGGCTTTCGGCTTCTATTTCTCCGCGCATCCGGTTGAACAATATGAAGCGATCCTGGCGGCGCGCGGCGCGCGGACCTATGGCGACATCTGCGGCGGCGTGGACATGACGCCGGGCACGCGCATCCCGATGGTGATGGCGGCGATGGTCGAAAGCGCGCGGCCGCGCGTGTCGCAGCGCGGCAATCGCTTCCTGAACCTGACGCTGTCGGATCGCAGCGGACAGTTTCAGTCGAGCTGCTTCGACGAGGGCGCGGGCAAGATATTGGAGGAACTGGCGGCGTCGGGCGGCTGCGCGCTGCTGAACGTCGAACTCGACCTGCTGGAAGGCGAAGAGACACCGCGCGTCACGGTGCGCGGGGCGCAGCCGCTGGCCGAGATGGCAGCGAGTGCCGCGCTGGAACTCGCCTGCCGCGTCGAACTGGCGGAGGCGGTCACGGAAATGGCGCGCCTGCTCGAAAGGCAGGAAGAGGCGCGGGGCCGTGTGCTGGTGCTGACGCCGGACTCGGCGACGGGACAGGATGTTCGCATCTTGCTGGGACGGGGGTTTGTGCTGGACCCCGATCTGGTCGCGCGGCTGGAGCGCGTGCCGGGTGTGACGGAGGTGCGGCTGGCGCTCGTCGCGCCGCGCGATTTTCGCGCCCGCGTTTCGGCTTGATACTTGCCTCTGATGGGATTTGTCCCTTATTCCTTGGGAAAACAAGGAAGGGATGCCATGTTCGGAATGCAAAGCCAGCCGCTGCTCGTCACCAGTCTGATCGATCACGCCGCCCGTGAACATGCGTCGCGCGAAATCGTCTCGCGCTGGGCCGATGGCGGCCTGACCCGCACCAACTGGGGCGAAATCGGCCGTGATTCCCGCTGCTTCGCCGCGGCAATGACGCGGCTGGGCATGCAAAAGGGCGACCGTATCGCGACGCTGGCCATGAACCACGCTCACCATCTGGTCAGCTGGTATGGCACCGCCGGGATGGGCGGGGTGCTGCACACGGTCAATCCGCGCCTGTTCGACGAACAGCTCGTCTATATCGTCAATCATGCCGAAGACCGCATATTGCTGTTCGACGCGATGTTCCTGCCGATCGTCGAACGGCTGCGCGACCAGCTGCCGACCGTCGAGCATTTCATCCTGTTCGATGCCCCGGCGCGGGACGGCTACCTCTCCTACCGCGACCTGATCGATGCCGAAGACGGCCAATTCCAGTGGGTGGCGCTCGACGAACGCGATCCGGTCGGTCTCTGCTATACCAGCGGCACCACGGGCAATCCCAAGGGCGTACTCTATGAGCATCGCTCGAACGTCATCCATGCGATCACGGAAATTCAGCCTGACGCCTTCAACCTGTCGACGCGCAGCGTCATCATGCCGATCGTGCCGATGTTCCACGCCAACAGCTGGGGCATCCCCTTCGCGGCGGCGACCGTCGGCGCAAAGATCGTCTTTTCCGCCACCAACGACGCCCAGGTGCTGTGCGACCTGATGCATGCGGAAGGCGTCACGCACAGCGCCGGCGTGCCGACGGTGTGGATCGCGATGTTCGCGCATATGGATGCCACGGGTATGGACTATGGCGCGTTGCAACTCGTCGTCATCGGTGGGTCGGCGGCGCCGCGCGCCATGATCGAACGCTTCATGAAGGCGGGGATTTCCGTCGGCCATGCGTGGGGTATGACCGAAACCAGCCCGATCGGGACGATGGGCAAGCGTCCGTGGAACTGGGACGACCTCGGTTTCGAGGAGCAGGTCGATATCGTCTGTCGCCAGGGCTGTCCGCCCTTCGGCGTCGAACTGCGTATCGTCGATGACGCGGGACAGGTGCTGCCCCGCGACGGCGAAACCAGCGGGCGATTGCAGGTCCGGGGACCGTGGATCATCCAGCGCTATTTCAAAGCGGACGCGGATGCGACGGATGCCGACGGCTGGTTCGACACCGGCGACGTATCGGTGCTGCACCCCAATGGCGTTATGCAGATCACCGACCGGGCGAAGGACGTCATCAAATCGGGCGGCGAGTGGATCAGTTCGATCGAGCTGGAAAATGCCGCGGTCGGCGCGCCGGGGGTTCAGGAAGCGGCGGCGGTCGGGGTCTATCATCCCAAATGGGACGAACGGCCGATCCTGTTGATCGTCAGGAAACCGGGCGCCGAAACCAGCGAGACGGCTATCATCGATTATCTTCGCGACAAGGTTGCCAAATGGTGGCTGCCCGATGAGGTGGTGTTCGTCGACGAACTGCCGCACACGGCGACGGGCAAGATTTTGAAGCGTCAGATCCGCGACGATTACAAGGATTACAAGCTGAAGTCGCTTGTCGAGGCGTGACCAGGTAAACGGGGGTCAGAACAGCTCCATCTGCCCGTCCCGTTCGGGCGGGCGGAACAGGTCGCTGCGCAGCGGCGGAAAAACTCTGTCCATACCGTGCGCCCGCGCGGCGCGCTTGACGCGCTGGCGGATCAGCTGCGGCCAGATGCCTTGTCCCTTCATGCGCGTGAAATAATTGGGATCGTTGTCGCGTCCGCCGCGAATATCCTGGACCATATGCATGACCTTGTCGGCGCGGTCGGGATAATGTGCCGCCAGCCAGGCGCGGAACAGCGGCGCCACCTCGAACGGCAGGCGGAGCAGGATGTAGGACGCCCGGATGGCGCCCGCCTCGGCGGCGGCGGCCATGATCGCCTCGATCTCGTGATCGGTGATGGCGGGGATGATCGGCGAGATATTGACCTGGGTCGGAACCCCCGCGTCGATCAGGGCGCGGATCGCGGCGAGGCGGCGGTGCGGGTGCGGGGCGCGAGGCTCGAGCGTGCGGGCGATGCCGGGGTCGAGAGTCGTCACCGAAATGGCGACCCCGACCAGATTGTCGCGCGCCATGGCGGCGAGCAGGTCGATGTCGCGCAGCAGCCGGTCCGACTTGGTGGTGATGAGCAGCGGATGCTTCGTTTCGGCCAGCACCTCGACGACCGATCGAGTCAGGCCCCATTCGCGCTCGATCGGTTGATAGCCATCGGTGTTGGTCCCGATCGCGAGCGGAGCGACCTTGTAATTGCGCTTGGCCAGTTCGTGCCGGAGCAGCCGTGCGGCGTCAGGTTTGGCGAACAGCCGGCTTTCGAAATCGAGACCGGGCGACAGGTCGTGGAAGGCGTGCGTCGGCCGCGCGAAGCAATAGACGCAACCATGTTCGCAGCCGCGATAGGGGTTGATCGAACGGTCGAAACCGATGTCTGGCGACGTGTTGCGCGCGATGATCGTCTTCGGATGCTCCACCGTCACCGTGGTTCGCAGCGGCGGTGCCGCGCCATCGATGGCACCGGCCGCGTCGAGCCAGTCGCCATCGGTCTCGCGATCCAGTGAACCGGTGCGGGTCGGGCGCAAATTGGTCGGGGCACCGCGACCCGGAATGGGCGGCGGGAATTTTGTCGACTCCATTGGAGAAGGATAGGGATTCGATAGGAACAAATAAAGAACAAATGGCAATGCCGACCCCGAACCCAGTCCGTCTTGGCGGGCAGCGGGATGGCCGAGCCTATTCCATCAGTCGCGGCATCAGGTCGACGAAATTGCAGGGGCGGTTGCGGCTGTCGAGCTGGGTCGACAAAATGCCTTCCCACGCGTCGGTGACGGCGCCGGTGGAGCCGGGCAGCGCGAAGATATAGGTGCCGCGTGCGACCACGGCGCAGGCGCGCGACTGGATCGTCGCGGTGCCGATCGTTTGATAGCTGAGCCAGCGGAACAATTCGCCGAAACCGGGGATATCCTTGCCGTCGAGCCGATGCAGCGCCTCGGGCGTCACGTCGCGGCCGGTCAGGCCGGTGCCGCCGGTGGTGATGACGGCATCGACCTCCGGGTCGTCGATCCAGTTGTGGAGGCGCGAGACGATCAGGTCGGTGTCGTCCCTGATGATCGCGCGCGCGGCGAGGATATGGCCAGCGCCGGTCAGCAGTTCCGCCAGCTTGTCGCCCGACCGATCCTCTGCCGCGCTGCGGCTGTCCGAAATCGTCAGGACGGCGATGCGAACGGGCTTGAACGCCAGACTTTCGTCAATCGGCATTCGCGAGGCCGCCGGCATAGGTCATGCGGACGCGGTCCTTGCCGTCGGGAAAGCGCGGCCACTGGCCCTGCGCGAGCGCCGCGCGGCTGACCGACGGCTTGCCCTGCTGCGCTTCGTACATCCAGTAATTGCGCAGCACGATGCCGACATAGCCGCGCGTTTCCCAATAGGGGATCGATTCCATATAGAGCAGCGGATCGCCATTATCGCGAATTTCGGACTGCCAGCGCGCGACCGGCGCGGGACCGGCGTTATAGGCGGCGATGACCTTCGGCAACTGGCCGCCCGTGGCGCTTTCCTTGCTCAGATATTGCAGATAGCTTTGTCCCAGATCCATATTGACCGCCGGAATGCGCAGATCGCCGGGGCCGCTGTCGCCGCGCCAACGCGCAATGTCGCGCGCGGTGCCGGGACGCACCTGCATCAGACCGTAGGCACCGGCCGGACTCACCACGCTGCGCTGGAAGCGCGATTCCTGAAGCGTGTGGGCAAAGACCAGCGCCGGATCGACTTTCCACCCGCCATTGGGTTCCCAGCGGGGTTGCGGGTATCGCGTTTCCGCCGCCAGCTTCCGTCCGCCCGGCGTGTTGTGCGCGAGATAAAGCTGCGTTTCGGGAAGGCTGAGCGCCCCCGCGATCCCGATCAGTTGCTCGTGCTGGCGCGCATCGCCGATGCGGGCCTGATGGCGCAACAGATCGTCGGCATATTTATCCTCGCCGATTTCGGCCAGCGCCATGGCGGCGCGCACGTTCGGCAGATTTTCCAGCGCGCGCCAGGCGCTGCGGTCGGCGCGCACATTCTCGCGCTGGCGGGTCGGCTCGACGCCAAGCGTTTCGGCGGCGAGCAGCCCGTAGAAGGTTTCCTCATTGGCGGCGGCGGCGCGCAGGCGCGGCTGCACCGACGCCGGTTGCCCGGCCGCGACGGCGGCGCGCGCCGCCCAATAATAAGCCGCGGCGCGCAGTTCGCTGTCCGGTGCCTCCTTCGATACGCGATCAAAGGCGACAAGCGCGGTCGGATAATCGCGCAGGCGCCACGCGGCCAGTCCCTGCACCCACGCGCCCTGCGTCGCCCAATCATTGCGGCCCTGGGTCGAAATGAGCGCGAGGCGTAGCGCGCTGGTGTCGTCATTCTCGATATAATAGGACCAGGCGACCTTTTGCGTCCATTCGGCGCGCGCTTCCGGGGTCAGCCGGTCGATCACGGCATTGAGCTGGGCCTCCGCGCCCGCGGGATCGTCATTCTTGATCCGGTCGGGAATGGTGCGGGCGAGGCCGGCGGCCAGCGGATCGCCGCCGACCGAATCGGCGCCGACGCGGCGCGGCGCGCTGCCCGCCCAGGTCAGGCGCGCGGACGACGGCAGGCCGGGCATGTCGGTGGCGCCGCGCTTGGCGGCAAGGCGCGCGAGTTGTTCCGCCTGCGGCAGTTCGGGGGCGCGCGCCAGGATCGGCATGATGTCCGAAACGTCAGCGCGCGGACTGTTCGCCGCGGTCAGCAGTTCGGCGCGCAGAAAGTCGTTGAGCGGGCCGTTTTCGGCGCCGTCGAGCAGGGCCTTCGCATCGCCCCAGCGCTGGCCGCGAATGGCGGTCAGCACCTGCGTGTAAAGCTGTTTCTGTTTCGACGAGAGAATGTCGGGCACCGTCTGGGGCGCCGTGGCCAGCCGGGTGTCGCCGCCATCGGCGGCGAGGGCCGGCGCGGCGCCGAACATGGCGGCAACGAGCATGGAGGAAAAAAGGGTCTTGGTCATATTCCGCATCTGTCAACGTCCCCGGTTGAACAGTTTAAGGCTATCCCAGGCCGCCGCCTTCTGGGCGGGGCGGGCCAGCAGCATCGCGGGATGCGCGACTGCCGCCGCCTCCACTTTGCCGCCATCTTGGTTAATTTCCAGTAACCGTCCGCGCGCATCGGGCAGCGCGGTCTGTGCCGCCATCCGCACGATGTCGCTGCCGATCAGCAGCAACCGGCCCGGTCGGGCAAGGCGCAGATGGTGCCAGAGCAGGCGATCGAGTTCGGCGGCGTCGCTTTCGCCGCAGCGGCCGCCGGGCGGGCGGGTGATGGCGAGGCTGGCGACATAGCAGTCGGCGCGCGTCGTGCCGATCGCGCCGAGCATGGCGTCGAGCAGCATTCCCGCGGGCCCGGAAAACAGCGCGCCGTCACGCTGGTCATCGACCTCCGGCCAGGCGGTCAGCAGCATCAGCGGTGCCCCGGCGGCACCGGCGGGCAGGACGCGGCGCGCGTCCCACTGGCTGCCCGGAACGCCAGGATCGGCGGCGAGCCACGACTGGAAGGCATCCCAATCGTCGGGCATGGCCACCGGGCCGCGGGCCGGTTCGACCGGCGCCTCGCGCCGTTGCAGCGCGGCGGGCAAGGGGGCAGGCGTCTCGGCGGCGGGGACGGCAGCGGGCGGGTTTGCCGCAGCGTCATTTGCCGCTGGCACCGCCAGCCATCCCGCCGGAACCTCTCCGACGAGCGCGTCGACGCCCGCCAGCGACCACCAGTCGCAATAGCTGTCCGCCAGCAAGGCCGTATTTTGCCCACCCATGTGATTTGTTGAAACAGGCTGTTGACGGACACGTCAATTGGCGGGCATCGCATTTCGTGACAAAATGAGCGTCGGGTACGATGAATGATCGGCGCAGGGACGGCAGAAAGGTAGTTGCGGTGAGCGAACGGGAATCGATGCCCTATGACGTGGTCATCGTCGGGGCGGGTCCGGCGGGACTTTCGGCGGCGATCCGGTTGAAACAACTGGCGAATGAAGCGGGCAGCGAATTGTCGGTCTGTATCCTGGAAAAAGGGTCGGAAGTCGGCGCGCACATCCTGTCCGGCGCGGTCATCGATCCCAAATCGCTCGACGAACTGATCCCCGACTGGCGCGATCAGGGCTGTCCGCTCGCCGAAGTGCCGGTAAACGACAACCAGCATTGGGTGCTGACCAAGACCAAGAAATTCGGAGTGCCGCATTTCATCGCGCCGGGCTTCATGCACAACAAGGGCACCTATACGGGCAGTCTCGGCAACCTTTGCCGCTGGCTTGCGGAACAGGCCGAAGGGCTGGGGGTCGAGATTTTTCCCGGCTTTGCCGCCGCCGAAATCCTGTTCAACGAGGATGGTTCGGTAAAGGGCGTCGCGACCGGCGACATGGGCATCGCGCGCGACGGCAGCCACAAGGCGGACTATGCGCCCGGCCTGGAACTCCATGCAAAATATACGTTTTTCGCGGAGGGCGTGCGCGGGCATCTGACCAAGATGCTGAAGCCGCAATTCGCGCTCGATGCCGATTGCGAGCCGCAGGTGTATGGCATCGGCGTCAAGGAATTGTGGGACATCAAGCCGGAGAATCATGCCGCGGGCCGCGTCATCCACACGCAGGGCTGGCCGCTCGATGAAAACGCCAATGGCGGCGGCTTCCTCTATCATCAGGCGAACGGGCAGGTCGCGCTGGGTTTCGTGACTTGGCTCAACTATCGCAACCCGCACATCTCCCCGTTTCAGGAGATGCAGAAGTGGAAAACGCACCCCGAGATCGCGGCGATCCTGAAGGGCGGCAAGCGCGTATCCTATGGCGCGCGCGCGATCAGCGACGGCGGCTATCAATCGGTGCCGAAGCTGGCTTTCCCCGGCGGCGCGTTGATCGGCGATACGGCGGGTTTCCTGAACGTGCCGCGCATCAAGGGCACGCATACGGCGATGAAATCGGGCATGATGGCCGCCGAAGCGGCGTTCGCGGCCGTCGGCGCGGGCCGCGCGGGCGATGTGCTGACCGCCTATCAGGACGCCTATGACGATAGCTGGGTGAAGAAGGAGCTGAGCGTCGTCCGCAATGTCCTGCCGCTGGTCGAGAAATTCGGCGATCTGGCCGGCACCATGCTGTCGGGCATGACGATGTGGCTGGAAAGTTTCGGCATCCGGGTGCCCTTCACGATGAAACATCATCCCGACAATACGACGCTGTACCGCGCCGACATGATGCCCAAGCCCGATTACCCCAAGCCCGACGGCGTCCTGACGTTCGACCGCCTGTCCTCGGTGTTTCTGTCGAACACCAACCATGAGGAGGATCAGCCGGTTCACCTGCAACTGAAAGACCCGTCGATCCCGATCGAATATAATCTGCCCGTCTATGACGAGCCGGCGCAGCGTTATTGCCCGGCCGGCGTCTATGAGGTCGTGGGCGAGGCGGAGGGCGATCCGAAGTTTGTCATCAATGCGCAGAATTGCGTCCATTGCAAGACGTGCGACATCAAGGACCCGACCCAGAATATCAACTGGGTGACGCCGGAAGGCGGCGGAGGCCCCAATTATCCGAACATGTAAGCCGTTCCGGCCGATCGCGGCATCGCTGGTCTTTGCCGCCGCCATTGCGGGTGCGATGCCGGCGTGGGCCGCGCGCGACGCGAGCGGCGCGGTGCTGAACGCCATGGCGCAGGCGCGGATCGCCGAAGAGGAAAACCGGCCCGCGGCGGCGCTGATGGCGCTGACGACGCTGGCCAGCCACGCGCCGACCCTGCCCGGACTGCGCGGCCGGATGCTGGAACAGGCGATCGAGGCGGGCGACCTGGCGGCCGCGCGCTCCGCCGCCGCCGCGCTGTGGCAGGCCGGCGATCTGCGTTTCGATGCGCAATTGGTGCTGGTTGTCGACGCGATGCGGCGATCCGACTGGAAGGGCGCGCAGGCCTATCTGGACGGCCGTTCGGGCAAGACCGGGGCGGACCTGGGCGCGCGGCTGATCCATGACAGTCTGGATGCCTGGATCGCCGTGGGCCGGCGCGACGCGGCGGCGGAGGCCGTACTGCTCCGCGCGGGCGGCGGCGCCCGGCCCGAACCCGCATTGCTGCTGGAAGCGGCACTGGTGCAGCTGGCGCGCGGGCGCGTGCAGGAAGCGGTGGAGCTGTCCGATGCGGTCACGCTGACCGACCGGACGAGCCAGCTTGTCGCGCTGCGGCTTGCCGCCACGTTCGATCGCGTCAAGCAGGGCGCGGCGGCCGACCGGCTGCGCAAGCGGATCACGCTGGCGGCGGGCGGACGCGAGGACCCCGCGCTGATGCTGCCCGACCGGCCGGTGCTGACTCCGCGTCAGGGCGGGGCGCATTGGCTCGCGCTGATTGCCGACGGGATGGCGCGGACGCCGAACAGCAGCGCGAAGGTGCCGCTGCTGTTCGCGCGCGCCGCCTACTGGCTCGACCCCGACGACTGGACCGCGCGCGCCGCGCTGGTCGAGGCGCTCGACCGCAACGAACGCGGCGCCGATGCGCTCGCTTTGCTCGATGCGGGGCGCCAGGGGCTGCCGCCCGTGCT
>QFPJ01000093.1 GCA_003241685.1 Sphingopyxis macrogoltabida | reverse complement strand
ACGACGATGTGGATCAACGCCACCAGCTTGTCAGCGAGATTACAACATTCTTTGCTGTCGACATTTCGGTTAAGCGCGCCGTTCCAGCCGCCCGTAACCTCGACGAACCCATGCGGTGCGGACGCCTTGCCACCCAGCACCAGATCCGGCGACAATACGAATCCGACAACCGAGGGATGATCGCGCTTCGCAACCGGCAAAATCCGCTGATCGCCCTGAAACGACAGGCAGCGGGTGGCGATCTCGCGGGCCAAATGCCCCTTGTCCAGCCGGCGCCCCCCGTCCTCATCGTCGCTCTTGGCAAACAGATCCTCGACATATCCACCACCCTCGGCCTCATAGGTGGCCCGGTCGATAAACTGAAAGATGGCGCTGTCTTCCGTCAGCTGCTTGGAGCTGAGCGCCGACCGCAAATTCCAAATATTGTCGCGATTATAGGCCGGCCCGCGCTGCATCGCGCGGAAGACATCATGCTGAAGCTGCTGGTCGGTCGTCTTCGCGTATTCCGTGGCGAATTCGATGCTGATCTTGCCTTCGCGCAGTGCATTGAAGACGTCAGGATGCAGACCAGCGAAACGCAGCCGTTGCTTCACATAACGCTCGGTAAAGCCAAACCGCTTTGCCAGGTCCGACGGCGACAGCGTGCCCGGAAGCAGCAGCGCAGCGAAGGCGGTGAACTCATCGGCCGGGTTCATGTCGCGCCGCGCCAGATTTTCCGACAGCGAAAGCTCGATTGCCTCATCCTTCGGACGGATCAGTACCGGTACGGCGAAATCATCGCCGATCGCGCCGCGTTCGCGCAGCAGCTGCAACGCCTGGAGGCGGCGACCGCCACCAACGATGAAGATTGCGGACGTGTCCGGCACGCGCTTATTCCAGACATACCCAATCAGAGACTGGAGCAGGCCGTGCGCCGCGATATCATCGGCCAAGCTCTCGACATCGGGCGCGATATCGGTCTGCCGCACATTTTCAGGCGCGCGACGCAGACGAGAAAAAGCAATGGCATTGATTGCGCTGGGCGCAACCGACGCCACGCTGGGCGCTTCAAATTCACTCTCCGGCGCAACTGGCGCCGCTTTCTTCGCACGTGGCATGGGACGTCCTTCTCTGTTGTGCGCCGGTGACCGGCTTATGCTCTGGGAAATTGTCCGGGCGCGGCGGCATGAGGGGGGACTGCCGCCGCGTCCGATCCGTCTTGCGACCCGACGGAACTGGAATAGGAAAAGCCGGGGGCGGCAATGCAGGCCGCCCCCGAAGTGTCAGCGCCGTTGGGGGTGAGTTCAGCGCTGGTTTCATGCTCGCGATCGATGACGTCCGCCCAATGTTCGGCCAGGTCGAAATCGATCCCGTGAATCTCGGCCAGATCGGCCAGCATCACGCGGCCGACATTGCCATACCGGTCGGCAAACTGGCGCCGCGTGATTTCCATATCGACGAAGGTCACAGCTTGGCCCTCCGCGTCTGCGCGCCCGTTGCGGCGATCGTCACGACCCGGCGCTCAAGCGGCGACGGCTCTTCCACGACGATCGCGCCACCCTTCACCAGCCGGCGCACACGATAGGAGGCCGCGGCCGCATCCTTCAGGCCGACGATCCGCGCGATCTCCGCATTGGTCGGGCACGGCTCCCCACGCTTGGCGGCCCGTCGCAGAACTTGAAGCACAGCGCGCATCGTCCGCTTGGCGTCGTCTGACGCCACGGTGAACCGGCCGCGCGGAACCGGCTTGCGCAGCTGCTGCGACGCGCGCGGCGCCGGCAGGCGCTGCACGATATGACGCAGCCGCCCGTCCAGCCGTTTGGACGTCATCGTCACCAGCCCGGCCGCATGCAGCTGGCGCACCGCCGCGCCGATCGCTTCGCCAGGACGGGCGCCGGTCGAATAGACGACATCCTCCCCCGGCAGCGCGCGCGCCGCCCAATTGTCCAGTTGGTCCGGTTTCATCATCGGTTGCGCGCCTCCCACCATGGTCAATTCTCTCCGATCGCGGACAACAGCTGGCGATCCATGGCTGCCAGCGTCTCCTGCATCCGGTGAATTTCCGCGCGGATATCCTCATTCTCGCGCCGCGATATTTCGGTCCCAGCCTCGCCACGCTCGCACAGGGCGCCGCGCACGCTGTCGGACAGGTCGCCCAGTTCGCCCGCC
>QFPJ01000059.1 GCA_003241685.1 Sphingopyxis macrogoltabida | reverse complement strand
TCATCGGCAAGGCTATATCGCAGGCAATCGCCGATGGTGTTCTCGCAGGCGCCGGCACGATCATGACTGCGCTTACGCAGGAGGTCATTCCCGTGACCACGTCGATCGACACGCTGCTCGAATTGGCCGAAAGCGCGCCCGCTGAGGTGGTTGCCTCGATCGGCTTTCGTGTCGTCGGGCCTCGCCAGGGTCGCTGGCGCGCTGGCCGCAACTTCGGCCTGGAAGCGCAGGTCCTGCCGCTCATCAACCTGGGCGAGGATGAATTGCGTTCGATCGACGGCGACGCGCTGCTGAGCTGGTCCGTGGTGCGCTTGCCCGAGGTCGAAGAGGCGGAAGACGCCGAATGACCTACGCTACTCAGGCCATGCTGGAAAAGCGGTTCGGCGTGGGGCTGCTGGTTGAACTGACCGATCGGGCCGAAGTGCCTACCGGGCAGATCGACACGGCCCTGGTCGACCAGGAACTGGCGAACACCGACGCGGTTATCAATGGCCGTGTCGGGGTGCGCTATCGCCTGCCGCTCAGCCCCGTGCCCGAGGAAGTGACCGACCTCGCTTTGGCGATCGCGATCTACAAGCTTCACCGCTACTCGCCCAACGACAAGATCGTGAAGGACTATGAACTGGCCCTTCGCACGCTGCGCGACATTGCGGACGGCACGGTCAAGCTGGATGCGGCTGGGATCGAGCCGGCCTCCTCGGGCGCGGAGGGCGTGCAGTTCATCGACCGTGAACGGCCGCTGACGCCCGAAAGCCTGCGCGGGTTCATCTGATGTTTGACGAGGTCAAGGCGCGCCTGGCGGCCGTTTCCGACCTTGCCGGACGCATCCAGCCAGGCGCGAGCCTGAGCGAACTGATGGCCCGCAACATGGCGCCGCAGGTTTGTCCGGCCGCGTTCGTGCTGCCGCTGGGACTGCGCGGCGGATCGGTCACCGCGATGTCCGGCTTCTACGTCCAGGGCATCGCCGAGACGCTGGGCATCGTCCTGTTCCTGCGCGCGGCCGGCGACGTGACGGGCGGCAAGATGGCCGACCAGCTGACGCCGCTGCGCAACGCGGTGATCCGCGCGATCGTCGGCTGGGCGCCGCAGTCGGACTGGCTCGAAGGCGAGACGGTTGGCGAATTCCGCCTGTTGCGCGGCGAGCTGATCAGCCTGTCGGGCGGGCTTCTCACCTACCAGATCGACTTCGGTCTGGATGATCAAATCAGGTTTTGAGCGAGGTTTTGAACATGGCTTCGAAGAAGGTTTCCGGGGCGGATGCCCAGAATGGCGAGGCCGGCTCGCCCGGCCAGGCGCTGACCGTGGCGCCGGACGCCGCACAAATTCCCGATCCGATCGTCAGCGCCGACGCGGACGGGATCGAGCGCCCGCTGTGCGGCGGCAGCTTCATCCGTCAGTCGGA
Source organism: Sphingopyxis macrogoltabida (assembly GCA_003241685.1). GTDB lineage: Bacteria > Pseudomonadota > Alphaproteobacteria > Sphingomonadales > Sphingomonadaceae > Sphingopyxis > Sphingopyxis macrogoltabida_A. Next base: position 11,249 of record QFPJ01000059.1, on the reverse strand, counting down.
CGGCACTCTCACTCGCAATCAGGAGGCGTAAATGGCCGACCCGATCAAATGGAAAAGCAAGATCATCCTGGTCAAGGCTGAGCCGCTCAACGCCTATGGCATCGACGCCCTGCCGACCGGCGCGGCCAACTCGATGTTGCTGACCAACGTCCAGCTTCAGCCGATGGAAGGCCAAGACGTAAACCGCAATCTGGAGACGCCTTATATGGGCGCCCAGGAAAGCATGCCGGTGGGCCTTTATTCGGTTCTGACGGGCGATTTCGAATTGGTGGGCAGTGGCCAGCCGGGCGTCGCGCCGGCCTGGTCGCCGCTGATCCGCGCCTGTGGCGTGGCCGAGGTCATCACGGCTGGCGATAAGGTCGAATATACGCCTGTGACGGAAAGCCACGAGAGCGTTTCGGTCAGCTTCTGGATCGGCCCCAACTGCTATGTCATGCTGGGCGCGCGGGCGACGGGGCAAATCACGATCAACGCGGCGGGGATTCCCGTTTGCCGCGTCACCGTCACTGGCCTGTTCACCGTGCCAACCGTGGTGGTGCGCCCGACCGTCGATGTGAGCAAGTGGCAGAAGCCGCAGGTTGCGAGCAAGGCGACGACGCCGGTCTACACGATCGACAGCATCCCGTTCGTCGGTCGCGACTTCCAGCTGACGCTGGGCTGCGAGGTCCAGCCGCGCATGCTGTTCAACCAGGAGCGTATCCTGATCGTCGACAAGGCCGAGCAGGTCACCATGACGGTCGAGGCGGTTCCGGTCAGCACCTACAACCCGGTCGCCCGCGCCGGATCGGCAATCGCCGACGCGCCGCGCGTCCCGATCGAGGTGGAGCATGGCCTGATCGAAGGCCGCACCGTCAACATCAGCTTGCCTGCATGCGTGCAGTCGCGGTTCGCCGGTAGCCAGGAAAACCAGAAGATCGAGGAATGGCCGCTGACCTTCACGCCGCTGCCCGCCAGCGGGGACGACCAGTGGAAGATCACCATTACCTGAATAACCCCCGAGAGGGGCGATGATCCGTCGCTGGCGTCCGGGCTGGCGACTGGGGAGTCCAGCGATCGGCGGGCCGTGACAAACCCGCCGTCACCAACCAGCAGAGGACTCCCCCAATGTTCACTTATGATCCCCGTCCGACCTTCACGCACAAGGTCAAGGTCAAGGTGCCGGTCGATGGCGGCCATGCCGACCAGGATTTCAAGGCAACCTTTGCCGTCATGCCCGCTGACGAGGTCTCCGATTACGAGCTGGGCACGATCCCCGGCTCCACCGATTTCCTCAAGAAGATCATCGTCTCCATGTCCGACCTGGTCGGCAAGGACGATCAGCCGGTCTCCTACAACGACCAGGTACGCGATGGCATGCTGAGCCTGGTCTACGTCCGCAAGGCGCTGGTGCAGACCTATCTCCAGGCAATGGCGGGCGCGCAGGCGGGAAACTGAAGGCCGCCGCCCGGCACTGGGCCGGTGGCGGCGGACCCGATCTCAGCGAAGCCATGAGCGACGCGGAAAAATGGGGAATCCCCGGCGAGCTTATCGCCGATCTGGAAGAGAAGGAGCCGGGTTTTCCGGTCTGGCCGCAGAATATGCCCATCGTTCACGCCTTCATGTCCGTCAGCAGCCAGATGCAGGGCATCGCGACCGCGTCCGGACGTATCATCTGGCAGGGGCTGAACTATGCCGGCGCGCGCGCGGGCCTCAAGAATGCGCGCATAAAGCTGACGCCGGCCCAGTGGACCTGGCTGCGCGTCATGGAGAATGCCGCAGCCGCCGCGCTCAACGGCTATCGCGGATAGTCCGGCGATGGCGTTCAAGACATCCTTCCTCATCACCGGCGACAGTGCGACCGCCAAGGCCGCCGTCGATTCGCTGACCGACAGCGTCAACAAGCTGGGCGCAACGGCCAAGGATACGGCGGCGCCGGCCGCCCAGATGGACGCCGCGATCGAAGCGGTCGGGCAAAGTGCAAATGATGCGGCCGGATCGGTCAACGATCTTGGCGGCACGATCGAGGATATTGCCGCGACTGCCGCCAGTGCGGCGGGCAGTGCCGACACGCTGGACGCGGCGATCGGCGGCGTCGGGGACAGCGCGCGGCGCGCGGCCGGCGACGGCGGCGCCCTGGGCAACATATTGTCCGACGTGGGTGGCGCGATCAAGGACACGGTCGCCAAGGCACTGGGCCTGGACAATGCGCTCGACAATATGGGCAGTTCCACCAAGGAATCGTCGGAACTGGCCGGCGCGCTGGAAGATCAGCTGGGCGGCCTAGCGAAGGGCGCGCTGGAGTCCTCGGCCGCACAGGGTGCGCTCAGCAAGGCTGCGACGGTCGCGTCTACGGCAGTAAAGGGTTTGGGCGTTTCTGCGGCAACCACCGAAGCTGTATTGACCGGAGGGCTATCACTCGCACTGACCGCCGCGATTGGTTTCATGTCGGGATTTGTCGCTGAGGCTGTCTCGGGTACGACTGCGCTTGGCGAGGAGGAGAAGGCTGCTGCCTCGCTGACGGAGCAGATCGACGCGCTCAACAAGGCGTTGGAGAGGGAGGCCCAGACACAATACACGTCCCGCGTGGAGACACTGCGGAATGCAGAGTCCAAGCGCACTCTCGCCGTAGAAACCATCAAGGCCCGCAAGGCGCTACTGGAAACGGCGGCGGCGGAAGCGGAGCAGCGCCGTGAGAGCGTCAAGATTACGGCTCGCGGTGATGTAATTGACCCAGGTTTCGTGGCTGCTGCGAGCGAAGTGGAACGCCTCAAGGCTGAGGTGAAAAATGCTGAAGCCGCCCTTGCAGCAGCGAACAAGGCCGTCGCGAGCAGTCGCCAATATTTCGTCGATCGTGGCGTTGAAGCTGCTACCGATCCACGCGCTCGTGCTAATCTGACCTTCGACCAGGGGCTGGATCGGCTCGATCGACGACGCAACCAGATCAGCGAAAGCCAATACGCAAAAGAGCGGGCTCAGCTCGAGCGCGATCGCGCTGCCGCCCTGGAAGCGGTCAGCGAAGCCGAGAAGAAGGCCAGCGCCAGCGGCAAGTCGCTAGCCGGCACGCGCAGTGCGGCGAGCGCAGCCGATCGCGCGGCGGCCGAGGCGACCAAGAAGCTTCAGGCGGACCTGGCCGGCGTGGTCGGCCGCTATGATCCCGCGCGCAAGGCGGCGTCGGACTATGCCGATGAGTTGGAGCGGATCGCCCGGCTGGAGAAGGAAAACAAGATCAGCGCCGACCAGGCGTCGGACTATAAGGCGCAGGCCAGCGCCGCCTATATCGGCAAGGTAGTGGACTGGGGCGACGTCAAGGATGTGGCCGCGCAGGAGCAGGCCGCGATCGATGCGTCGGCCGCGATTGACAAGATCGTCCAGTCGATCGGCGACGAGACCGCCGCGATCGGCATGCTCAATCCCGTCCAGCGCGAGCTCCTCAACTATCGCAGCCAGCTGCTGGCCCTGTCGCCCGAGGAGCGGGAGGCGGCGCAGGCGCGGATCAGCGGCGCCCTGGCCGAGAAGGCGGCGGCGCAGGAAGTCCAGCGCGCCACCGAGGAAGCGCGCCGCGCCCAGGAACAGCTGGGCAATATGGCGGTCGATGCCTTCGCCGCGATCGTGGCGGGCGGGCAGAAGGCCAGCGACGTGATCGGCCGCCTGGCCGAGACGATCGCCGCCGCCGCGATCCAGGCGACCCTGTTCGGCACCGGTCCGCTCGCCGCGATGCTGGGCGGCGCTACCCTGCCTTCGACCGGCGGCGGTAATGCCGGTGCGCAGGGCGTTGCCGCCGACGCGATCGGCAAGTCCGTCAGCAAGTCGCTGGAAGGATCGCTGGACAAGGTGTTCGGGTCCAAGGGGTCGTTCGGCAAGACGCTCCAGAATGCAGGGCTGGGCTATGCCGCCGGCAGTCTGACCGGCAGCAAGACGGGCGGCGCCCTGGGCGGCGCGATCGGCGGGGCGGTCGGCAAGGAATTGCTGGGGTCGGCGCTGGGGTCGCTGGGCCAGTTCGCCGGGCCGATCGGCGCGATCGCGGGCGGTCTGCTGGGCGGCGCGATCGGCGGGCTGCTCAAGAAGACGAAAACCGGCTCGGCCAATATCACCAGCGTGACCGACGATGCGACCGTCTCGGGCAACAGCAGCGCGTTCAAGCAGGCGGCGGCGGGCGCGGCCGGATCGGTGCAGGACGGGCTGTCGGATATTGCCGAGATGCTGGGCGGCGCGATCGGCGCGTTCAATGTCACCATCGGCCAGCGCCATGGTGACTGGCGCGTGCGCTCGGGCACCGGCTCGCTCAAGGTTGCCAAGGGCGCGACCGAGTTCGACGACGATCAGGCCGGCGCGATCGCCTATGCCATCCAGCTGGCGGTTTCCCAGGGTGCTGTAACCGGCCTCTCAGCGGCCGTTGAGAAGGCGCTTAAATCCTCGACCGATCTTGATGACGCGCTGGAAGAGGCGCTCAAGGTGCAGGAGATCGAGACGCTGATGGGCGGCCTTGGCGCCGAGCTGGAGTCGCAGTTCAAGGCGTTCGAGACCCAGGCGAAAGAGCGCGTCCGCATCGCCACCCAATATGGGTTCGATGTCGTCGCGATCGAGAAGAAGAATGCCGAGGATCGCGCCGCCCTGGTCGAGCAGATGCTGGAGCAGCAGGTCGGGAGTCTCCAGAAACTGGTCGACGAAATGACCTTCGGGTCGATGTTCGCGGGCTCGGCCGTCGAGCAGCGTGACGCGCTGCTCAAGGAAATCGAGAAGGCCAAGGCGGACCTGGACGCGGGCAAGGATGGCGCGGCCGATACGCTGGCCAGCCTGCTCCAGCAGCTCAACAGCGTGTCGGAGGAGGCTTATGGCTCGACCGGCCAATATGCGGCCGATCGCCAGCTGATCCTTGACCTCGCCAATAACGAGATCGCCCGCGCCACTGCCCAGATCAACCAGGCCGCGGCGTCCGCCTCGGGCAGCACGAGCACCTCCACCAGCGACCCGGCGCTGGCGACCACCAATGCGCAGCTGGACGAGAATAACGACCAGAACGCCAGGGTTATCGCGCTGCTGGAAGAGCTGATCGCGCAAGGCCAGGGCGTGGTGGCGAACGCCACCGGCCTCAACTCGGCCGCGCTGGCGTGGAACAGCTGATGGCGGCGACGATCATCCTTGCTGAAATCCACCCGCGCGCCGTGGCCGATGGCGCCACGACGATCGTGCGCCTGGCGGGCGGCGGCGGGGCGCGGCCCTATCATTATGGCGGCGAGCATTGGCGCGCCGGCATCGAGGCGCTGCCCACGATCAGCGCGACGTTCGACTATCAGGACGAGATCACGGGCAGGACCATGGCCGAGAATATGACGGTCAGCTATGCGCCTGGTCGCCAGGCCGTGCTCGCCAATCTGGCCGGCTATTTCTGGCCGGATGCGCCGATCATCCTTCGCGCGGGGCCCGAAGCGCCAGGCGGCGCGCTGCCGCCGATACTCGTCCAGGGCAAGGTGCTGGAGATCAGCACGGCCGAAGGCAAGCTGTCGATCGCGCTCGCCGACCCGGCCGCCGACCTCAAAAAGCCGCTGCTCAAGGATCGCTACCTCGGCACCGGCGGCCTTGAAGGCCCGGAAGACTGGGAAGACAAGCTCAAGCACCGGCTGTTCGGTCGGGTGTGGAACCGGGCCGCCGAGCCGATGGACCCGGCCAACAATATCTATTGCCTGGCCGATCCGCGCCGTCCCCTGCAAGCGATCAGCGCGGTGCGGGATCGGGGATCGCCGGCCGGCGAACTGACCTTCATGGCCTGGGCGGGAACCGCCGAGGACACGCTGGCCGCGCTCCAAGCGGCGGTTGCCCCGGCCGGCGGCGGCATCGTCTGTCCGTCGATCGCGTGCATCAAATGGTGGAAGGAGCCCTCGGGCGACCTCAACGCCGATGTCCTGGGCGAGATCGGCGCGGGCTATGTCGAGACCACGGCCGCGATCGCGGAGCGCCTGGTCCAGGAGCTGGGCGGCCCGGCCTTCGCGGCCGGCGTCGTCGGCGCGGCCGACAGCCTGCGCCCGGCGCCGGTGGGCTGGGTGGTGAAGGACGAAACCACCACCGTTGCCGCGATGCTCGACGAGCTCATGGCCAACGTCTCGCTGCTCTGGATGCTGTCGCCGACCGGCGAGATACTGATCCGTCCCTGGGCATGGGGCGCGAGCGTCGCCAGCGCGGTCAGCGAGGACGTGTCGCGCACCAAGGTCATTCGCCCGGTCGCCACCCGCAAGCTTGGCTATCGGCGCAACGAGTCCCGCATGGCGCGCGGCGACCTGGCCGCGATCGTGCTGGCCAATGAGGTCGCCTATCTGGACGGCACGCCCGCCCAGGACCTCCAGCCGGCCGAGCCGGCCAGCACGTCGGGCGCTCCGCTGGGAACCGTCGTGGGTGACATCACCGCCGACGACGTGTCCAGCACGATCAATTCCGGCGGCGGTGTCGCGGAGAACCAGGTCAACACCTCGGCGATCCTGGACAATGCGGTGACGGAGTCCAACTTCGCGCTGCTCGACCTGTTCGGCGCGTCGGTCGGCAGCGACGACGATAATGTCTGGCGCGATTTCGCCTATATGGGCGTCGCGCTCTCGACCAACTTCACCCGGCCTGAGGGCGCCACCGATACCACGGCCGTCTTCCTGGTGACCGTGGTCGGTACCCGCACCGGCGGCGACAATGACCGCGTGTCGCTGCGCATGATGCGCGGCGACGGCACCGCATTGCTGCCGGCCGAGCATGGCTATCTGCTGTTCGAGGGCGGCGGCAACACCGCCTATACCGTGCCTTTCTTCGATCCTGCGCCGCTCGACGGGACCAACAGCTACACCGTCCAGTCCAAGAATGTCGTGGGCCACCCGACCTGGGAGCGGGGAATCGTCATCCCCGTGCGGTTGTCCAAGTGAAGCGCTGGGCTTTCATCCATCCCGCCTCGGGCGCGATTGTCATGGTGACCACGTCGCCGGCATCGATGCCGCCCGCCCATCTCGATCGCCGGCCCGCGCCCGTGGGCGTCGATCCCGGCCTGCACTGGTGGAATGGCTGGTCGTTCGCCCCGCGCACCGACGCGCCGATCGCCGCGTCGCTCGCCGGTGACCGCGTGTCGATCGATGCGCCGGCCGACGCCTGGCTGTCCCTGCCGGACGGCTCGATCGCCATGGACCGCGACATCGCCGCGCCCGCCGGCCGCGCGCGCATTGCCCTGGTCGGACAGTATCGCGGCGACGCCTGGATCGAGGTGGCCCCATGACCATGGTCGATCCCGTCTATGCGCAGTGGCTGATGGCCGATTGCCTCTGGACCCTCGCCAAGGATGACGTGCTCGATGCGCGCTGGGGCGAGAGCGCGCTGACCAAGGAACGGCAGACCACGATCGCCACCAAGGCGGACGCGGAGGAAGAAGCCGCGCGGCAGCTGGCGTTCATGGGCGGGCCGCTGGTGATCGACAGCCATTTGCTGCTGGGCCGCTGGGAGCAATATCGCGGCCAGGTCATCACCATCACCGGGAACAAGCTTGGCTATGAGGCGGGCGTCGACGTGTTCGTCCTGGGCGCGGAAGATGCGCTGGCCGCCGGCACCAGCCGCGTTTCCGTGCTGAGGAGGCTGTAGCCATGGCCAATATCCTCATCGTCGAACCGACGCCGATCGCCGCGATCGCCACGTCGCGCGGCACCGGCGCCGCCAATCTGCTGACCGGCGACCCGCGCGAAATCTGGCTCGACAGCGAGGTTGGCAGCGTGGCGGTGATCGACATCGATCTTGGCGTCGAGCGGATCATCGACACGATCTTCCTGGGCTGTCTATTCGGCGCGGCCGATGCGGCGACGTGGTGGATCAAGGGCGGCCTGGCTGGGTATGAGGATGACACCATCCTCGACACCAGCGCTTTGCGCGTGCCCGAACGCGACTGGCGCCGCCGCACCATGAGCCATGCGCTCTGGTTCGGCCCTGAGCAGCTGCTGCGCTATATCCGCATCGGCGTCGAGCAGCCGGCCGGGGCCGATCCGCTGGCGATCGGCGCGCTGATCGTGGGCGACGGGTTTGTGCCCAAGTACAATAAGGAATGGGGATCGGGGCGGGCCGTCAAGGACATGTCCACCGTCACCCGTCTGGCCTCGGGCGGCGTCGCCGTCGTCGAGGGCGGCCGCTATGCCAGCTATAGCTGGACGCTGGGCGACCTGTCCGAAGAGGAGACGGATCGCCTGTTCGAACTGCAACTGGCGGTGGGCGAGTCTCGGCCACTGCTGGTGGTCGAGAACCCGGATCGCACGGCAGGCCTGCGCAACCGTATCCATTACGGGACGCTCACTGGCCTGCGATCCTATGATCGTCGCAACGCGGTTCAGACCAGCTGGCAGCTGGCGATCGACGGTTGGGCGATCGAGCCTGATCCCGTCCAGCAATCCCGCACCATCCCCGTCCTCACGCTTGGCGGCGAGCCGCTGACGCTGGGCGGCGAATTTCTGACCCTTGGAGACTGACATGAGCAAGGCGATAGAGAGCCTCTCACCGGCGGATAAGGCAGCGCTCAAGGCGGTGCTCGATCCCATGTTCGAAGCCACGCTGGACGCGCAGATCGCGGCCATCGGCTATTGGCGCGTCGATAGCTATGCCGAGCGCGGCGAGATCGCCCCGGCCTATGGCGACCGCTGCCGCGTCGTCAACGCCACCGAAACCGCGCCGGGCAGCGGTGTGTTCGGCCCGCCCAGCCGCGACTTTGTCTATACGCAGGGCGGTGGAACCGGCGGCGCGGATGCATGGGTGGGCGAGCGGACGGATGCAGAGCTCAATGCGGTGCTCAATGCCGCCTTCGCGGATATCGACACCAACCTGAACGACATCAAGGATGAGCAGCTTCGCAGGGTGGCGGTAGTTACCTCGTTTAGCGCGATGGGAGCGATCTCGGGTGACGGTCTTTATTACGGCCGTCATGTCTTTGTCGCCAATGCAACCGAAACGGCGCCTGGCAGCGGTATCTATGGCCCGCCCGGTCGCATGCATGTCTGGGTCCAGAATGGCAACGGCCCCGGCGCGGATGCCTGGCTAGGCTATATGACCCGCGAGGAACTGGGGAATGAGCTTGGCTCCGCCAAGGCCCGCGATACGGACCTTGGTGCCCGGATCGATGCAATCAGGCCGGTCGACATCACCTCGTTCTGGAGCAATCCCGCTTACGGCGAACTTGGTGGCACCACGTCAGCGCTGGCGCTGGCCTGGACTATCCTCGCCGAAGACGGCACGCCGCTCACCCAGGAACTCAGCTGGGGCGGCAATGTCGTCCATCTCGATGGCTCGGCGCGGTCGATCAATGTGCCGGCCAATTGGGCGGCGCAAACCAATGTGCTGGTGATCGGAGACAGTCTGTCGTCGCTGGGCTATTCCGACGTGATGGCCGGGGCGACCGGCCTTGCCGTCACCAGGGCCGCGCTGGGGGCGCAGACCAGCTACAAGCAGGCGCTGCGCGTGGGCGCCCATCCGCTTTATGTCACCCTTGCCGGCAATACGCTGCCGGCATCGGGGTCAGAGGCGACCGTTACGCTGCTCAACGGCGCTGCGCCCGACCTCGCCAATCCCGCCTCACTCCTTACGACAGCGGCGGGCGACACGGGACCGGGCCACCATATCAGCGGCACGATCGCGGGTGTGGCAGTAACCATGTCGCATTATCCGGCGACCGCGCCCAACGTCTACAAGATGACCCAGGCCGGCGGCGCGCCGGTCACCGTACCGGCCGGATCGCTGTTCATCCCCAATTGGGCGGCCATGATGCGCACGCATGAATTGTGGATTTGCGTCGGCCGCAACAACGTCACCGACCCCGAGCGGATCAAGGCGGACATCGCCGCGATGATCGGCATGGGCCGGGGCAATCGTATCCTGCTGTTCGGCATCATCAACGCGCCCAATGAGCCGGCCGGATCGGCGAACCTTGCAACCGTCAAGGCGCTCAATGACTGGATGCGCGGCAACTATCCGAAACATTATGTGGTGGACGGCGCCGGCCGCGATCTGCGCCAGGTGCTGCTTGCCGGTGGCGGCTTGGCGGGCAATGATGCCGTCGACCGGGCGAACGAGGTTATTCCGCGCTCGCTGCGCGTGGCAGCCGATGACCTGCATCTTAACGAGACCGGCTATGGTATCTGGGCCGACGTGGGCGTGGCGTTCCGCGCTGTGCAGGCAGCGCCTGCCACCAGCATTGCTGATGCCACGGTGTTCACCCTCAACGTCAATGGCCGCCTGCGCCAGCTGACCTTTACCAAGCTGCCCCGGCGGTTCTGGGGTGCCTCGTCCAATGCGGCGCTGACCGGGGCGCAGGTGATTGCGCTGGCGGGCAGCGAGCTTTCGGCCGGAAGGGCCAAGGCGTTCACCGTCACGGCGGCCGATCAATATGTCTATTTCGCCTATCTCGCCTCGCAGGGCGATCCGGCGGGCTATGCGATCAACGGCTTCTCCGAAACCTTCGAAAAGAGCGTGGTCAACGTCACCACCGCTGCGGGTCACACCGCCAATTACATCGTCATCCGATCGTCTCTCAAGTTGACCGGCGCCGCTGCCGTGGAGGTAATCTAATGGCTAAAATCGCCTCTCCGCTCGAACCGCTGTTCGCCGGTCCTGTTCTCAGTGCGGATCGTGTCGAAGGCTGGGATACGATGGTCGCTGACCTGACGGCTACCTTTGGTGATTTCGACGCGCCCGTTTACGTCACCGTCTCGGATGGTGTGGCCGCGATGGACGTCGGCAAGCCCTTCTATGCGCTGGCGCCTGCTGGTGATGCGCATGAAGGTGAGAAGCGGTTGTATCTGCGGACGGAGGTTGCTCCGTTCTATGAGGATCGGGCTGCGCCACTTAGCCCCAGCATTTTTGGCCCGACCGCCATTACAGTTGACCGGATGGGCCACATCGGCGCGGCGGCGAATGGTGTGAGCGACGATCGCGCATTTTTCGAGGCGCTGGCGGCGGGCGCTGGCACTAGTCTACAGCTTGCGCGTGGGCGTCGTTATTATGTGAGCGCACCGATCAGTTGGTCGCGCGACATCGATATCGACCTCAACGGATCGACGGTCATTTGCCCGAACGGCTTTCTCGACGTTGCATCGCTCAAGGCCAGCAATGAGGCCGTCGTTGGCGTGTCGGTTGTCAAAGGTGATTATAGTTTTGCGGTTCCAGCCGGGGTCGTGCTGGCGGCGGGCGATCTTGTCCGTCTCGAAAGCAATGATCTGTTCTGCCCTGAACCCGCTGCAAATCCGTACAAATTCGGCCAGTACACGACGATTGTC
>QFPJ01000058.1 GCA_003241685.1 Sphingopyxis macrogoltabida | reverse complement strand
AGCCGCGCGCGCCGAACTTGGCCAGATCGACAGCCAGCTCGTATCGGCGCAGGCGCAGCTTGCCGCCGCGAATGGCCAGCTCGCTTCGACCCCCGCGACGGTTCCGGGCGGTGGCGGCGGTGTCGGCGGCGGCGTCGCGCGGCAACAGCTGGCCGGCGCACAGAATGAATTGTCGGCGATGCGCGCGCGCGGCCTGACCGACGCGCATCCCGACATCATTGCGCTGAAGAGCCAGATCGCCTCGCTGAAGGCGCAGGCCGACCGCGAAGGAACGGGTGGCGGCGCCGGCGGCGTCCAGAACCCCGCCTATGCCTCGCTCGCCGCGATGCGCGCCGAACGGCAGGCGACCGTCAGCGCGCTGGGTGCGCGCAAGTCGCAGTTGATGGGCGACATCGCGCGGATCACCGCGCAGCAGATCCAGAACCCCGGCATCGCGGCCGAATATGACCGCATCAACGGCGAATATACCGCGCTGAAGGCGCAATATGACCGCCTGCTTGCCCAGCGCGAGCAGGTGCGGTTGCGCGGCGAGGTGCAGACCGAAACCGACGCGATCAAGGTCGAACTGCTCGACCCGCCGTCGAAGCCGACCAGCCCGGCGGCGCCCAATCGGCCACTGTTTCTGACGCTCGTGCTGATCGCGGGTATCGGCGCCGGGGTAGGTGGGGCCTTCGCGCTGTCGCAGGTCCGCACCAGCTACGCCACGTCGGCAAAGCTGGAAAAGGCCAGCGGTCTGCCGGTGATCGGTTCGATTACCGAGGTGGTGACGCCCGAACGCCATGTCGAACGGCGCAAGCGGCTTGTGTGGCTCGCGGGCGGCGGCGCGGCGCTTGTCGGCCTGTATGCGCTGCTGCTCGTCGCCGAATTCGTGCAACGCGGCATGGTCGCGTGACGGGGGACAAGAAAATGAACGATCAACGCCCCGTCAAGCGCCCGCCGTCGCTCCTCGAACGCGCCGCCGACATGTTCGGCCTCGACCCCGCCAAGAATGCGGCGACGATCGACGTGTCGAAACTGCCGCCCGAGCCCGAGAAAAAGGTGAAGACGCCGGCCGCCGACACGTCCGGCACCGCCGCGCCGCGGGCCGAGGTGCTGCCGTCCGAGCCGGTTGCCGAAGCGGCCCCCGCCGTCGAAGCGGCGGCGCCGAAACCCTCGCCCCGCAAGGAGATCGCGAAAGCGGGACCCGCCATTGCCCCGCAGCGCCAGGGGACGATCGATCGCGACCGCCTGGCGGCGCGCGGCATGATCGTTCCCGGCGCGCCGGTGACGGGCATTTCCGAGGAATATCGGATCGTGAAGCGCGAGATCATTCGCAACTTCGCGGGCACCGCGAACCGTCCGGTGGTGCCGCGCGGCCACCGCGTCCTGATCGCGTCGGCCAATCCGGGCGAGGGCAAGACCTTTTCTGCCGTCAATCTGGCACTCAGCCTGGCGGTGGAGGCCGACCACGACGTTCTGTTGATCGACGCCGATATTGCGAAGCCCAGCGTGCTGGAGGCATTGGGGCTGGACGATGGCCCGGGCCTGATGGACGCGCTCGCCGATCCCCGCCTGCCGCTCGGCGAATGCCTGATCCAGACCGACATAGCGGGACTGAAGGTCATGCCGGCCGGCACGCAGCATATGCACGATACCGAATTGCTGGCGTCGGCGCGGACGGAGACGCTGCTCGCCCAGCTCGAACAGGGCGCGCCGGGCCGCATCATCATTCTCGATTCGCCGCCCGTCCTCGCGGCATCGCCCGCCGCCGTACTGGCAGGTCATGTCGGACAGCTCATCATGGTGGTGCGCGCCGACGAAACGCTCGAATCTTCGCTGCGCGACGCGATCGGCCTGATGGGCGCGTGTCCGCATATCCAGCTGCTGCTCAACGGCGTGAAATTTTCGCCCGGTGGCCGCCGGTTCGGCACTTATTATGGACAGGGAGGCGCGTCATGATGCGCACCGACACGAAGCTGCGCGCGGCGGGAACGCTCGCCGCACTGCTGCTCGCCGGAACGGCGGCGAACGCTCATGCCCAATGGTCGGGTGACGGTGGCGGCCCCGGCGGTTCCGGCCCGGTGGCGTCCGCGCCCGGCGCGTCCGAAGGCGCGAGCGAAGGTCCGCGGCGCGGCGAAGGACGCCGCGGCCAGCGTCAAACCGACGTCAGCCCCTATCTGGAAATCGGCCAGATATTGACCGCCGAGCTGAATAATGGCGGCGACGTCCTGACCTACACGACCGCCGCGATCGGCGTCGATGCCGCGATCGCGACGCGCCGCGCCGAGCTGGGCTGCTGCGCGGCCGGCTGGAGGCCGCACGCGGCCTCAATCTGGAGGCCGGCGCTCTTGCGACGCGGACCCGCGCCGACGGACAGGGATCGGACAACCCGATTTTCGTCGGCAACGGGTCCAACGTCGCGAATGTCTATTCCCTCTATGCCGGGCCGACGTTCGCGCGGCGGATCGGCGGCCTCGACGTCGGTGCGGGCTATCGCTTCGGCTATAACAAGGTGGAGGTCGAAACGCCGCCGCTGTTGCTGCCGGGCGCGGTAACGCAGGATATTTTCGACGATTCGACCAATCATGTGGCCTGGGCCAGCGTCGGCCAGCGTCCCGGCGAGCTGCCCTTCGGGTGGCAGGTTTCGGGGGGGTATGAGCGCGAGGACGCGAGCCAGCTGGACCAGCGTTACGAAGGCAAGTTCGCCCGTGCCGATATTACCGTGCCGGTCGGCCCGACCGTCGCGCTGCTCGGCGGCGTGGGCTATGAAGATATCGAAATCAGCCAGCGCGACCCGGTAGTCGACGCCAATGGCGTACCGCTGCGCGATGCCAACGGCCGCTACGTCACCGATCCCGCCAGCGCGCGCCAGCTTTCCTTCGATACCGACGGGCTGATCTGGGACGCCGGGGTCATGTGGCAGCCCAGCCGCCGCACCTCGCTGACCGCGCGCGTCGGACGCCGCTATGGCGACACCATCTATACCGGCAGTTTCTATTACCGGCCGAACCGCGCGACCACCGTGCAGGTCGGCGTCTATGACGGCCTGTCGAGCTTTGGGCGCGGCCTGTCCAGCGGGCTTGCCGCCTTGCCGACGCAGTTCGATCCGACCCGCAACCCGATCGACGGCGATATCGACAGTTGCGTCTTCGGGCAGCAATCGGGCGGATGCCTGAACAACGCGCTGACCAACGCGACCGGCGCGCAGTTCCGCAGCCGCGGGATCCAGGCGATCTTTTCGTCGCGTACGGGTCGCTGGAATTACGGCGTCGGCGCCGGATACGACCGCCGCCGCCTGTTGATGCCGGCGCTGGGCGAACTCGCGGCGCTCGATGGCGTCGTCGACGAAAGCTATTATCTGTTCGCCGCGATCGGGCGCCAGCTCGACGCCGACTCGGATATCGCCTTCAACGGCGTCTTCAACTATTATGACAATGGTGCGCCGGGGGCGTCCGACGTGCGCTCGCTGGGGGCGTCGGTCGTCTATTCGCGGCGCTTCTGGCGCGGCCTGACGGGCAGCGCGGCGGCCAATATCACCAGCTTCGACCAGGACGGCTTCAACAGCCAGCTGATCGGATCGGTGCTGGCCGGCCTGCGGTATAATTTCTGATTACGGGGAAACGAGGATGTACGATCAATTCTACGGCTTCACGGGACGCCCGTTTCAGCTCACCCCCGATCCCGCCTTTTATTTCGAGAGCGGCACGCATCGCAAGGCGATGTCCTACCTTGGCTATGGTCTGGCGCAGGGGGAAGGCTTCATCGTCATCACCGGCGACGTCGGCGCGGGCAAGACGACGCTGGTCGGGCATTTGATGAACACCATCGATCCCAACCGGCTGACCGCGGTCAAGCTGGTGTCGACGCAGGTCGAAGGCGACGACCTGCTCCGCCTGGTCGCCGAACAGTTCGGGCTCGAATGGGAAGGGCAGAGCAAGGCCGAATTGCTGCGGTCGATGGAGCAATATCTGCGCGAACAGGCGCGCGCCGGCCGCCGGACGCTGCTGATCGTCGACGAGGGGCAGAATCTGGCAATCTCCGCGCTCGAGGAATTGCGGATGCTGTCCAACTTCACGCTGGGCGGCCATTCGCTGCTGCAGATTTTCCTGCTCGGCCAGCCGGAGTTCCGTCAGACGCTGTTCCATTCGCCGACGCTGGAGCAGCTTCGCCAGCGCGTGATCGCGACGCATCATCTGGACCCGATGGAACCCGAAGAGGTCGAGCCCTATATCCTCCACCGTCTGGGCAAGGTCGGCTGGAACGGCAACCCCAGCTTCAGCCCCGAGGCGTTCGAACTGATCTTCGATTACAGCGAAGGCGTGCCGCGCAAGCTGAACGTGCTGGTCAGCCGCCTGCTGCTGTTCGGCGCGGTCGAGGAACTGCACCGCATTTCCGCGCAGCATGTCCGCAACGTCATCGCGGAGATCGAGGCGGATCGCGGTATCGATGAAGCGGTGCTGACGCCGCTCCCGGTCGAGGAAGTGGTTCAGCACGCCGCCGCGCTGGTCGACACGGCGCCGGTTGCGGCGGCCGAGGTGCCCGCCGCCGCGCCGGCCGCAGCCGCCCCGGCGGTGAACGGCGAACAGGTCGCCGCGCTCCAGCGGCAGATCGAAAAACTGGAGGCGCGCCTGGCCGATCAGGACGTCGCGCTGCGCCGGGTGCTTGACCTGCTGATCGACTGGGTCGAACGTGATCCCGCGAATGCGCCCGACCCGACCGCACAGAATTGGGCGGCCTGAAAGGGCCGCGCGGACCGTTCCGGGCCGACGAAGGTGAAGGATCATGCAGAACGGCCTGTCGGTCGATGTCGAGGACTGGTTTCAGGTCGGCGCCTTTGAGCGCACGATCGACCGCGACGACTGGCCGGCGCTGGAATGCCGGGTCGAGGCGAATTGCGATGCGGTGCTGGCGATTTTCGACGAAGCCGGGGTCAGGGGCACCTTCTTCACGCTGGGCTGGGTCGCCGAACGATATCCGGCGCTGATCGCGCGGATCGTCGCGGCGGGGCACGAACTCGCCAGCCATGGCTATGACCATCGGCGCGTGTTTCAGATGACGGCGGACGAATTTGCCGCCGACCTCGTCAAGACGCGCGCGATCCTGGAGGATCTGGGCGGAACCGCGGTCCGCGGCTATCGCGCGCCCAGCTTTTCGGTCGATACCCGCACGCCCTGGGCCCATGCGGTGCTCGCGGAGCAGGGCTATGCCTATTCGTCGAGCGTCGCGCCGGTCGTCCACGACCATTATGGCTGGCCCGAAAGCCCGCGCCATGCCTGGCGCCCCTTGCCCGACAGCGATCTGGTCGAATGGCCGGTCACCACCGCGCGCTTCGCGGGGCGGACGCTGGCGGCGGGCGGCGGCGGCTTCATGCGCCTGCTTCCTTATGGTTTCACGCGCTGGGCGATCGCGCGGATGAATGCGGAGGGGCATCCCGCCATCCTCTATTTCCATCCGTGGGAGATCGATCCCGGCCAGCCGCGCGTTCCGGATGCGCCGCTGAAGTCGAAGCTGCGGCATTACAGCGGCCTGTCGGCGATGGCGGGCAAGCTGCGGCGGCTGCTCGGCGATTTCGAATGGACGCGCGCCGACGCGCTGCTGCCGGCGCAGCAACAGCGGGCTCAGCCGTGGCGCGCCGCCGCGTGAACGCGCCGATGCATCCGGCCGCGACAGGCTTTTCCGCTCCGCCCCTCGCTGGCGTGCCTCTGGCCGACGCGGCGGCGTGGGACGCCTATGTCGCGGCGCACCCGATCGCGACGCCGTTCCACAGCCGCCGGTGGTGCGAAGCGGTCACGCGCGCGACCGGCCATGCCTGCCACCTCGTCACCGCGCGCGACGCGGCGGGCGCGCTTACCGGACTGCTCCCGCTCCATCATGTCCGCTCGCGCCTGTTCGGACAGGCGCTGGTGGGCAGTGGTTTCGCGGTCGGGGGCGGCATCCTGGCCGACGATCCGGCGGTCGCGGCGACGCTGGCGGAGGGGGCGGCCGACATGGCCCGCGCGCTCGGCGTTCCGTCGATCGAACTGCGCGGCGGCCCATCACCCGATGGTCAAGGCTGGGGCGGCGAGGAAGGCGTCTATGCCGGTTTCGTGCGCGATCTGGCGCCCGATGATGATGCCGAACTGCTGGTCATCCCGCGCAAGCAGCGCGCCGAGGTCCGCAAGGCGCTCGCCGGCGACCTGACGGTCACGACCGGCCGCGACGCCGCCGAACGCCGCGATCACTACCGCATTTACGCCGAAAGCGTCCGCAACCTCGGCACGCCGGTATTCCCGCGCGCGCTGTTCGACGCGGTGCTCGACGGCTTTGGCGAAGACGCCGACATAGTGACCGTGCGGCATGCGGGACAGCCGGTGGCGAGCGTGCTCAGCCTCTATTGGCGTGGCACCGTCATGCCCTATTGGGGCGGCGGCACCCATGCGGCGCGCGGTCTGCGCGCCAATGAGCGCATGTATTTCGCGCTGATGCGTCACGCCCATGCGCGCGGATGCACGCGTTTCGATTTCGGCCGGTCGAAAGTCGGAACCGGACCCTTCGCCTACAAGAAGAATTGGGGGTTCGAACCGCAGCCTCTGACCTATGCCCGCTGGCTCGCGCCGGGGGAAAAGGCCCGCGACACCAACCCGGCCAGCGCGCGATACCGGATGCAGGTCGACCTTTGGAAGAAACTGCCGCTGTGGGCGGCGAACCGTATCGGGCCGCTGATCGCGCGCGGGCTTGGCTAGGGCGCCCGGCCGATGTCCGAAATCCTGTTTCTGGTTCACCGCGCGCCCTGGCCGCCCGACCGGGGCGACCGAATCCGCAGTTGGCACATGTTCGAGGCGCTGGCGCGCCTGGCCCCCGTCCATGTCGCGGCGCTCGCGGATACCGAAAGCGATGCGCGAACGGCGCACGATAAAATGGCGCCGCTTTGCAAGAGCCTGTGCATCGAGGTTCGCCGCGTGTCGCGTGCCGCCGGATTGGCGCAGGCGGTGCTTTGCGGGCAGCCCGTTTCGAACCGCATGTTTCGCAGCCATGCGCTTGCCGAACAGGTCGATGCGCTGATCGCCAGCCGGGCGATCACGCACATCGTCGCCTTTTCCAGCCAGATGGCGCAATATCTGCCGCCGGAATTCGCGGGGCCGGTGATCATGGATTTCGTCGACGTCGATTCGGCCAAATTCGCGACCTATGCCGATCAGGACAAGCGGCAGCCGCTCCACTGGATTCACCGGCGCGAGGCGCGCACGCTTGGCGCCTATGAGGCCGAGGTCGCGCGCCGCGTCGACGCCAGCCTGTTCGTCAGCGCCGCCGAAGCCGCGCTGTTCCGTGAACGCAGCGGCATCGCCGATCATGTTCATGCGGTCGAAAACGGGATCGACACCCTGCGCTTCGACCCGTCGCAAGACTTTGCCGCGGTGAGCGACGGGCCGGGACCGCTGGCGGTGTTCACCGGCCAGATGGATTATCGCCCCAATATCGATGCCGTCGGCTGGTTCGCCGCCGAGGTCTGGCCGCAAATCCGGGCACGCCATCCGCAGGCGCGCTTTGCGATTGTCGGCCGCGCCCCGACCGATGAGGTGCGCGCGCTGGAAAAGCTGCCGGGAATCCATGTCACCGGCGAAGTACCCGATGTTCGGCCATGGCTCGCCGCCGCCGATGCGGTGGTGGCGCCGCTGCTGCTGGCGCGCGGGGTGCAGAACAAGCTGCTGGAGGCGATGGCGATGGCGCGGCCGGTGGTCGCCAGCACCGCCGCCGCCACGGGGATCGATGCGGAAGCGGGCGATCATCTGCTCGTCGCGGATGGCGCCGAAGCGATGGCGGCCGCGACGCTCCGCCTGTTCGGCGATCCCGGCGCGGCGGCGCGCATGGGGCAGGCGGCGCGGCGGCGGATGATCGATCGTTATGGATGGGAAGCCCGTCTGGCGCCGCTCGGCCGCCTGCTGGGGCTGGCGGCATGACGGCGCGCGGCCTTCCGCTCACCCGGCCGGGCCAATGGACCGCCTGGCAACGGCACCTCGCGGCGCTGGGCGTCCTGACGGCGATGATCCTGCTGCTTTTCCGCCGCGACGCGGCGGACATGGCCGGCATCTGGTGGCACAGTTCAACCTTTACCCATTGCCTGCTGATGCTGCCGATGATCGGCTGGCTGGTGTCGCTGCGCGCGCCGCTGCTGGCGCCGCTGCGCCCGGCCTATTGGTGGCCCGCGCTGATCTGGATGGTCGGGGCCGGGTTCGTGTGGCTGGTCGGCGAAGCCGCCGGGGTCGGCCTGTTCCGGCAAATGGGGCTGATCCTGATGCTGCAGGGCGCGGTGGCGGCGACGCTCGGCGAACGGTTGGTGCGCGGGCTGCTCTTTCCGCTCGGCTATGCGCTGCTGCTGGTTCCGTTCGGCGAGGAACTGGTGCCGCTGCTCCAGACCTTTACCGCGCATATCAGCATCGCCTTGCTTCATCTGTCGGGGCTGGAGGCGCAGATGGAGGGCGTGTTCATCACGACGCGCGCGGGCTTTTTCGAGGTGGCGGAGGAATGTTCGGGGGTCAATTTCCTGATCGCCATGCTCGCTTATGCGGTGTTCGCCGCGCATCTATGCTTTCGGGGCTGGGCGCGGCGGATCGTCTTTGTCGCGCTCGCGCTCGTCACCACGATCTTTGCCAATGCCCTGCGCGCCTATGGAACGATGCTGGCCGCCGAAATCTGGGGGATCGAGGCGGCGGGCGGCATCGACCATATCTTCTATGGCTGGATATTCTTCGGCCTCGTCATCCTGATCGTGATGCTGGTCGCGCGGCGCTGGTTCGACCGGCCGGCGAATGATGCGGCGGTCGATGTCGCGGGACTCGATGCGCCGCCGCGCTTCGCGGGACGCGCCGTCGCCATCCTGCCGGCCGCTTTCGCCGTCCCGCTGGCCTTTATCCTGTGGGCCGTGCTGGTCGGCGGGCGCGGTGCGCCGCTGCCCGCGACCATGGTGGTGGCGGTGCCCGCCGGCTGGACGGAAACCGGCGCGTCGGGCACGCCATGGTGGGCGCGTTTCGATGGCGCCGATCAGCGCGCGATCCGCCATTTCACCGATGCGAACGGACGCCGCGTCAGCGTCGCGATCGGCGGCTACGAACGCCAGGCGGAGGGGCGGGAGGTCGTCGCCTTCGGACAGGGCGCGGCCGATCCCGCCGGCAAATGGGCCTGGAGCGCCGCGCTCGCCCCCGTCGACGGCGGGCGGACCGACCGGCTGCTGCATCCCGGTCCGGTGCTGCGCGATGCGGCGACCTGGTATGTCGTCGACGGCGCCGCGACGGGTAGTCCCCGCGCCGCCAAATTCGCCGAACTCAAGGCGCGCCTGCTGGGCGGCGATCCGCGCGCGCTGTCGCTGATCGTCTCGTCGGAGGCGGGGCAGGGCGGCCGCGATGCGATCGCCGCCTTTGTTTCCGCGTCGGGCGGAGCGCAAGCAATGGCTGACCGCGCGCTGAAAAGCCGCTAGGTCGCACCTATGTGCGGCATCGCGGGCATCTATCATCTGGAAACGGCGAAGCCGGTCGATCCCGCGCGGGTGCGCGCGATGCTGCATCCGATGGCGCACCGCGGCCCCGACGGTTCGGGCGAGTGGACCGCGCCGGGCGTGGGTCTGGGGCATCTGCGCCTGTCGATCATCGACATCGCGGGTAGCCCGCAGCCGATGGCGAGCGATGACGAGGCGGTGACGATCACCTTCAACGGCGAAATCTATAATTTTCGCGAGTTGCGCGCCGAACTGGAAGACCGTGGCCACCGTTTCCGCACCAGCGGCGATACCGAGGTCATCATCGCCGCGTGGCGCCAGTGGGGCGTCGACTGCCTGTCGCGGCTCAACGGCATGTTCGCCTTTGCGATCCACGATCATCGGCGCGGCTGCCTGTTCCTGGCGCGCGACCGGCTGGGGGTGAAGCCGCTTCACCATGTCCGCCTGTCGGACGGGTCGATCGCCTTTGCGTCGGAACTGAAAGGATTGCTGCGGCATCCCTTGCTGCGCCGCGACGCCGACCTGACGGCGATCGAGGATTATTTCGCCTTCGGCTATGTGCCCGACGACAATTGCATCGTCGCGGGCGTCGAAAAGCTGCCCGCCGGTCATTATCTGCTGCTCGAGCGCGGCAAGCCGGTTCCCGCCCCCGCCTGCTGGTGGTCGCCGGACTTTTCGAACCGCATCCGGGCGAGCGAGGGGGAGGCGGCCGAACATCTCGTCCACCTGATGCGCGCGGCGGTGCGCGACCGCATGGTGTCCGATGTCCCGCTCGGCGCCTTCCTGTCGGGGGGTGTCGACAGCAGCGCCGTCGTCGCGCTGATGGCGGAGGCGAGCACGAAGGCGGTCAAGACCTGCACCATCGGTTTCGATCAGGCGGCGCTCGACGAAACCGCCTATGCCCGGCAAATCGCCGAACGCTTTGCCACCGATCATCGCACCCGGACCGTCGCGGCCGCCGATTTCGCGCTGGTCGACCGGATCGCCGACATGTTCGACGAACCCTTTGCCGACGCCAGCGCGCTGCCGACCTATCGCGTCTGCGAACTGGCGCGCGAGGAGGTGACGGTCGCGCTGTCGGGCGACGGCGCCGACGAAGCCTTTGCCGGATATCGCCGTCTGGTGTTCCAGCATCAGGAAGAGCGGCTGCGCGCGATGATCCCGGCGGCGATCCGGCGCAATGTCCTGGGGCCGCTGGCGCGCGTCTGGCCGCAGATGGACTGGGCGCCGCGCCCGCTGCGCGCCCGCGCGACGCTCGCCAGCCTGTCGAAGAGCGGCGCGGAGGGCTATGCCGAGGCGGTGGGCGTCACCGGACCCGCGCAGCGCGCGCGCCTGTTCAACGATACGGCGCGCCGGGCGCTGGGCGATCATGTCGCCGAAGCGCGCTATTGGAAGGCGATGGCGGATGCGCCGGCGCGCGAACGGCTCGACCGCGCGCAATATGCCGACCTGAAAATCTGGCTGCCGGGCGACATATTGACCAAGACCGACCGGATGAGCATGGCGGTCAGCCTGGAGGCGCGCGAGCCGCTGCTCGACTATCGGCTTGTCGAATTCGCCGCCGCGCTGCCCGCGGCGATGCGCGTCCGGGGCGGGACGGGCAAGGCGATATTGAAGCAGGCGATGGAACGCTATCTGCCGCGCGACATCCTGTACCGGCCCAAGATGGGCTTTGTGACCCCGGTATCGCAATGGTTTCGCGGCGCGCTCGCCGAACAGGCGCGGGGCCTTGCGACCTCGTCGACGCTCGCGCGCTCGGGCTGGTTCGACATGGCCGAAATCGAACGCACGGTTGCCGCGCACCAGTCGGGGCGGCGCGATCATGGCCGGCTCATCTGGCAATATTTCATGCTCGAGAAATCGCTGGCGAAATTGTTCGGGATCTGAACCGGGGCGGTCGGGTCTTGGGGGGCATCGCTCGTCGTGCCCGACCGGGTCCGGGATGCGGTCGGTGCAAGGGCCGTGCGATCGTCCAAAGTTCAGGAAAGGTCAGCCTTGTGCGGCGCTGATCCGGACGTCACGATGGGCTGGGCGCCTCCGGTGCGCTGCGCGCCATTACCCACCGAATGAAAGAGCCGGATGACGGCTGGCACAGCGGGATAATGTAGGAAAGGCCTATTTTGAAGGCGATACCTGATTGGCGGGTGGGAAGCGGAGATTTCTTCCTGCCCATGGTCATCCCGGACCTGATCCGGGATATGCCGCGGCGCTGGCGTCATGAACCGCGGATCAGGGCCGGGCGGCGATGCCATACAGGTCCGCCATCGGTCATTCTCCGCCATCTGCGGTTCCCCGCGCGGGCCGAGAGTATATGGAAAGGCGCAGCCGAATTGCCACCTCGCTTTAACGCTTTGCTGCTAGCATTGCCGCGATGACGGTCCATCCCGCCTTTCCCACTCACGCCGCCAGCGCCGCGCCGATGACCGTGCGGATCGTCGATCCGCTGGCGCTGTCGGACGAACTGGCGGCGGCATGGGACGCGCTGGCGGACGACGCCAGCGAGCCCAACCCGTTCGCCGAACGCTGGTGCCTGCAATCCTCGCTTCATCTGCTCGATCCGGGCCGCCACGCGCGGCTGGTGCTGGTCCGTGACGGCTGCGACGGGCCGGTGATCGGCGTGATGCCGCTTGCGGCCGAGACGCGCTATGGACCCGTTCCGCTGCGGCATGTCGCGGGTTGGGCGCATCCGAACCATTTTCACGGCGCTCCGCTGGTCCGTGCGGGCCTGGAAAGCCTGTTCTGGTCGATCCTGCTCGGCTGGTGCGACGCCGCGCCCTGGGCGCACACGCTGTTCCATGCGGCGCGCTTGACCGAGGATGGGCCGCTGCACCGGGCGTTGGCGGACGTCGCGCGCGGACGTGGCAGTCCGGCGCTGGTCGTGCACCGCGAGGAGCGCGCGCTGCTGGACAGCGACCTGTCGCCGCAGGCTTATTGGGACACGGCGGTGCGCGCCAAGAAACGCAAGGAATTGCGCCGGCAGGCCAGCCGGCTCGCCGACGAAGGCACCGTCGCCTTTCGCCGTTGGTCGGCCGCCGACCCGCTGGCGCCATGGCTTGATGCCTTTCTCGATCTGGAAGCGCGCGGCTGGAAAGGGCAGGCGGGCTCCGCCCTCGCCAGCCATGGCGATACCGAGGCATGGTTCCGAGCGGTGGTGGCGGGGGCGGCCGATGCCGGGCGGCTCGACATGCGTGCGCTCGACCTCGACGGCCGGCCGCTGGCGATGCTGATCAATTTTCTATGTCCGCCCGGCGGCTTTTCGTTCAAGACCGCGTTCGACGAGGATTATGCGCGCTTCTCGCCCGGCGTTCTGTTGCAACAGGCGAACCTGGACCTTCTCGACGATCCCCGCATCGGGTGGGTCGACAGCTGCGCCGCGCCCGGCCACCCGATGATCGACAGCGTCTGGCGCGAACGGCGCCGGCTGGTGTGGGTCAACGTGCCGCTGTCGGGTTCCGGCGACCGGCTGCGCTTCGCGGCGCTGGCCGGCGCCGAAAAGCTGTGGCGCCGATGGAAAAGGGACGCGCCTTCTCATTCACGGGACATTGCATGACCACGCCCATTTCGCCCGCGCCCGCGCCCGCCACAGAGCGCGTCTTTCCCGACGAAAGCCTTCGTGCGATGGAGGAACTCTATCCGCTGCGCGCGGGACCGCTGCGCCACAATCTGCGCGATCATCCGCTGCTGAACCTCGACGCGCTGGCGGTGCTGGCCGAAGCTTTGCCCGCATCGCAGATCGAATATAATCCGGGCAATATTCCCATCGGCATCAAGCCCGAGGATGTCCCCCAAAGCGCGCTGTCGATCGGCGAGACGATCCGGACGATCGACAGCAACGGCAATTGGGCGGTGCTCAAGAATATCGAGACGATGCCGGCCTATCGCGCCTTGCTGATGGGGCTGCTCGGCGAACTGGAGGATGTGGTCGACCCGCGCACCGGCGCGATGCTGACCCCGCAGGGTTTCATCTTCATATCGTCGCCGGGGTCGATCACGCCCTATCATTTCGATCCCGAGCATAATATTCTGCTCCAGCTTCGCGGCACGAAGGTGATGAACGTCTGGCCGGCGGGCGACGAGCGTTTCGCGCACCGCGTCGAGCATGAACGCTATCACACCGGCGGGCACCGCAACCTGCCCTGGACGGACGATTTTCATGCCGGCGCGCTGCAGGTGCCGCTGATGCCTGGCGACGCGGTTCTGATGCCGGTGATGGCGCCGCATTTCGTCGCCAACGGCGATGCGCCCTCGATCTCGCTGTCGATCACCTGGCGCAGCGAATGGAGCTATCGCGAGTCCGAGGCGCATGTCGCCAATGCTGCGCTGCGCCGCATGGGCCTGGACCCCGCGATGCCGCCGCGCTGGCCGAGCTATGCCTGGGCGAAGACGGTGGCGTGGCGCGTCCTGCGCCGCCTGCGGGTGGTTTCCTGAGCCGCGTCAGCCGCGAAACCGCCGTTCCGAAACGGGCGCGACAGATGGCTTTCAATTGCGGCCGATTGGCGTTATGGGCCCGCATCCTGCAATTTCGAAGCCCATAGAGGATTGATGGCGAAAGAAGAACTTCTGGAAATGCGCGGCCAGGTGGTCGAACTGCTGCCCAACGCCATGTTTCGCGTGAAACTGGAAAATGACCACGAGATTCTGGGCCATACGGCCGGCAAGATGCGCAAGAACCGCATTCGCGTGCTGGTGGGCGACGAAGTGCTCGTGGAACTCACGCCCTATGACCTGACCAAAGGTCGGATCACCTATCGCTTCAAGTGAGCGGCGCGGCGACATCTCCCGCGCCCGTGCCGTCTCTGGTGCTTGCTTCGACGTCCCCGCGCCGCCGCGAATTGCTGGCGCGGATCGGCCTGACGCCATCGCGCATCGCCGCCCCTGAGATCGACGAGACCCCCTTGAAGGGCGAGTTGCCGCGCGCCTATGTCGCGCGCCTCGCCGAAAGCAAGGCGCTGGCGGTCGACCGCGCGCCGGGCGACGTGGTGCTGGCGGGCGACACGACCGTTGCCGTCGGCCGTCGCATATTGGAAAAGCCGGCCGACGAAGCCGACCTGCGCCGGATGCTCGGGCTGTTGTCGGGGCGGCGGCATCATGTCTATTCGGGCGTCTGTGTCGTGGGGACGGACGGAAATGCCCGCGTGCGCGTCGCCGACACCATTGTCGCCTTCAAGGTGCTGAGCGCCTTGGAGATCGACTGGTATGTCGC
>QFPJ01000092.1 GCA_003241685.1 Sphingopyxis macrogoltabida | reverse complement strand
ATCACAAGGTCGTCGGCGAAGGGCGCTGCCCGATCGTCGATACCTGGTGGCAGACCGAAACCGGCGGCGTGATGATCACTCCGCTGCCCGGCGCGACCGCGCTGAAACCGGGTTCGGCGACGCGGCCCTTCTTCGGCGTCCGGCCGCTTCTGGTCGACAATGACGGGCATGCGATCGACGGGGCGGGCGACGGCTGTCTGGTCATCGCGGATAGCTGGCCCGGCCAGATGCGGACCGTGTGGGGCGATCACGCGCGCTTTTTCCAGACCTATTTCACCACCTTCAAGGGCCGTTATTTCACCGGCGACGGATGCCGCCGCGACGCGGACGGCTATTACTGTATCACCGGCCGTATCGACGATGTCATCAACGTGTCGGGGCACCGCATGGGGACCGCCGAAATCGAAAGCGCCCTCGTCGCGCATCCGAAGGTCGCCGAAGCCGCGGTGGTCGGGATGCCGCATGACATCAAGGGACAGGGCATCTATGCTTTCGTGACCACCAATGCCGAAGTCGAACCCGACCCGGCGCTCCGCAGGGAATTGGTCCAATGGGTACGCCACGAAATCGGGCCGATCGCGACCCCCGACGTCATCCAGTTCGCGCCCGCATTGCCCAAGACGCGATCGGGCAAGATCATGCGCCGCATCCTGCGCAAGATCGGGGAGAATGACGTGGGCAATCTGGGCGATACCTCGACGCTCGCCGATCCGGCGGTGGTCGATCAGCTGCTCGCGAACAGGCCGCAGCCGGCGGAGGCGTGAGCGGCACCGTCCTGATCGCGGACGACCATCCGCTCTTTCGTCAGGCCCTGCGTCTCGCGGTCGAAAAAGTGCTGCCCGCCACGGCGATCGTCGAGGCGGGAACGCTGGCGTCGGCGGCCGGCGCCGCCGCGGCCGCCGATGACCTCCGCCTGATTCTGCTCGACCTCAAGATGCCGGGTGCGATCGGCTATTCGGGGATCGCCCTGTTGCATGCGGAGCGGCCGGAGGTGCCGATTCTGGTCGTGTCGAGCGCGGATGGCGCGGCGGCGGCCGACGAGGTGCGGGCGTTCGGCGCGATCGGCTTTCTGCACAAGGGCAGCGACCTGTCGGTGATCGAGACGGCGGTCGAGCGCGCCGTCGGCCATCGGCCCCCGGCGTCGTCGCCCCGCGCGGACGACAGCGAGGACGGGATACGCGAAACCGTCGCGGGGCTGACGCCGATGCAGCTCAAGGTATTGCTGGCCGTGCTCGACGGGCAGCTCAACAAGCAGATCGCGCATGGCCTGGGCATCAGCGAGGCGACGGTGAAGGCGCACATGACCGCGATCATGCGCAAGCTCGACGTGCGCAGCCGGACGCAGGCCGCCCTGGTCGCGCGGTCACTCGGTCTCGACCTCGCGCACTGATACCGCGGCCAGAAAGGCTTCGATGGCCGCCGGCGCGACGGGTTTGGCGAGGCAATCGATCCCCATGGCCGTCGCCCGGGCGCGCATCGCGGCGCTGTTTTCCGCCGTCACGAGTATGATCGGCAGGCCGGGCCGCTGCCGGCGCAGCCGTTCCGCCAGATCGAGGCCGTTTTCGCCGTCGTCGAGCTGATAGTCGAGCAGCGCCGCGTCGATCGGCCCGTCGATCGCCAGGGCGCCCGCGATATCGCGCGCGCTGACGATGCGATGGCCCATTGCTTCCAGCAACATGCGGCTCGCCTCCACGATCCGCGCGTCGTTGTCGACGGTCAGCACACGAAGCGGCCGCATCCCGCCGACGCGGGATCGCGTCGCCGGGCCGGTCTCGCGCTGCGCTCCGCCCATGTCGAGCGCGGGCAGATACAGGCTGAACCGGCTGCCGCGGCCGGGCCGCGACCGCACGTCGACCCGCCCGCCGATCAGGCGGACGATGCGCCTTACCAGCGCCAGGCCCAGGCCCAGACCCTCGACCTCCACCTCGCCGATCCGCATGAATTCGGTGAAGATGTCGTCGATCTGCGTTTCGGCAATGCCGACGCCGGTGTCGATCACGTCGATCCGCAGATGATCGCCGCGCCGCCGCACCCCGACCAGCACGCCGCCGCGTGCGGTATAGCGCACCGCATTGCTGAGGAAATTCTGGATCACCGATCGCAGCAGCCCCGCATCGCTCTCGACGCGGCCGCGCAAGGGCCCGGTGCGGAGCCGCAGACCCTTTTCGGCGGCGATCGGGCGCATATTCTCGATGAGATCGGACAGGAAGGGGCCCAGGTCGATCG
>QFPJ01000057.1 GCA_003241685.1 Sphingopyxis macrogoltabida | reverse complement strand
GATAATATATATTATGTTAATAGCGATACCGCAACTGTCCATGTAAACTGTGTCCAGTGTGATGGGGAAAGGCTTGCAGTCACGGCGGTCTTTCAACAGTATCAGCGACCGTGTCCACTTCGTTCGCCACGACGCCCTGGCAGGCAGCGCGTATCGAAATGCCCGGCGGCCGCCGGTCGTGGACGGTATTGGATGATCACGGCGACGTCGTCGAGTGCCTACGTCATTGGATCGTCCATCTCGAGCAGACGCACGCGTCTCCGAACACGATCCGCGCGTATGTTCGCCATGTCGTCGACTTCGCGAACTTCCTCGGCGCCAACGGCGCCGGCATCCATGAAGCCACGGTTGCGCTCTACGACGGCTTCCTTGCCTGGCGGCTTGCCCGGCGAAAGGATGCCTTGCCGAGCCCGCGGCTGATCCTGCTGCGAAAGCAGGAAACGCGGGTTCTGGCGCCATCGACGCGCAACCAGATCCAGCTGGCGATCAAATCGTTCTACCGCTTCTATAACGGCACCGACGACTTCGCGGTCGATACGGCTGAGGTCAGCAAGGTCTATGACGGGCACCGGATCTACAAGCCGTTCCTCGAGCATATCAGCCAGCGTCGCACGACGCGGCGCAAGGACCGCTATCTGTCGGGCGATCCCGGCCGTGTACAGCAGCAGGTGCTCAAGAAGCGCCTGACGCCAAGCGAGGTCCTGCGGCTGATCGAGGCGTGCGGTCTCGCGCGCGACGCGTTCCTGATCGTGCTGCTCTACAATACCGGTCTCAGGATCGGCGAAGCGCTGGGTCTGCGCCATGTCGACATCGACCTCGCTGAAAAGGTCGTCTGGGTCGTTCCGCGCGAAGACAATGCCAATGGCGCCCGCGCCAAATCCGGCCGGACGCGCGGTGTGCCGGTCCACGACTACGTGCTCAACATGTACGTCGACTACCTCACCAGCGACGAATATCTCCCGGCCTTCGAGTCCGGAGCGGAGTACGTCTTCGCCAATGTGAAAGTCGGCATGATCGGGCACGCCATGAGCCTGTCCTATGCCCAAAAGCTCGCGGGCCTGCTCGAGCAGCGCACGCATATCGACTTCAGCTGGCACATGTTCCGCCACAGCCATGCATCCGAAGCGATCGCGGCGGGATACAGCCTGCTCGAAGTGGCCGATCGCCTCGGACATGCCAGCCCGCAGACAACGGCCGCGTTCTACCAGCACCTGTTCGCCTCGGAAATCCGCAGGCTTTACCTCACAGGTCCCGACGAGGTGCATGAAAGGCTTGAGAAACTTCGCGAGGCAGAGCTTCTTAGAAGGGATATGCGATGGGCATGACGCCGCTGGCGCTCGTCGGCGGCACACCGCATGATACCGATCGCTACAGCAACTGGCTCGAAGCTCGGCTCGGGGGACTATCCCCCCTTCTCGTTGAGAATCCTGTCTGGTCAGACGCCATAATGAACGAGGTGTTCGGCCATTCCTGGCTGAGCCAGACATACGCAAGTCTGCCGCTCAGCGCTGCGGTTCCGGTGCTGACCAACGAGATCAAGGCCTACCTCGCGGCATCGGTGCTCGATGATCGCAAGGCCGACACCCAATGGTTCCAGCGCCGGATCCCGGTGATCCGATATCTCGTCGAGGAAGGCGCAAGCCTGCTTCAGCATTTTGGAGCGGGCTGTCTGGCGGACATCCCCCACCCGGGCTTCGGCGCGTCAGATGGCGATACTGCGAAGACGAAATGCCACAACGATGCCGTCCTCGAACTCTACGCCACATGGTACGGCGAACAGTACGGGCGGCGGAGGCAAAGCCAGACCCGCCAATGGATCCGGGACGGCGAGATCGTCACCACCCAGTATCGATCACCGGAAGTGCAGCTATTCGGTGATATCCATCGCTTCTCGATCATCAATCGGGCGCAGATGGCGCCGATGCATGACCGCGACATCATCTGGATCAACGATCTTTACAGCGAGGAGGACACGCGCTTCCGCGACCGGCAACGCCGAAGCGACACTTATCTGAACTTCCTGTGCTTCGAGCCTTGGCTGCGCCCGTTGATGCGCGGCTTCCTGCTCGACAAGGTCGCACATGGCGAACTTGCGCCGGCGACCCTTGTGGGAATGCAATCGCGCTTGCGAACCTTCGGGCAGTTCCTGCACGGCGAGGGCATCGCCGAGCCCGGGCGAGTCACTGAACTGACGATGGAGCGTTACCTCGCATGGGGAAACGCGCGAAATGCCGCAGGCAAGAACTGGTACACCGACATCGTGCAACTCCTGCGCGCGGCTCCGGTCCTGCTGCCAGGCCAATGGCCGCGGATCGCACTCGACAAGCGCGCCGCACGGCGCATCCGTTACAAGCAGGCACCGGACGACCCGCGGAACCGGCTTTACGCATCACGCGAGGGTGCCAACCGGGCCGCCCCGCCGGAAGCCCTGGCGGCCATGGTGGCCAGGCTCGACGAACTGCCCGCCCCTATCCCGGTAATCTTCATGATCGGCGTCACGACCGGGGCGCGGGCCGAAGACCTGCATGCCCTGCTCTTCGACTGCCTGCGGCCCGATCCGCACGACACGCGCTTCATGCTGTTCACGTTCTGGCAGAACAAGGTCAGCCGCTGGAATACCAAGCCCTTGCTGGTCACCGATCCTGCGCACCAGGCGATGATCAAGCTGATCGAGGCGCAGCGGGATCATGTCCGGCAGCGTTACGGGCGCGTCACCAAATACCTGTTCCCGGTCTTCTCCGGCAAACGGGAGTCGTTCCTCGGCTACAACTGGACCTTGCAGGAACTCAAGATGCTGTGCCTCAGGCATGGAATCGTCGATGGCGAGGGCAAGCCGTTCGACTTCTCGTGGCATCCACTGCGCCACCATCGCGGGACGCAGATGGCGGCCGAAGGCCATGACATCCTCAGCATCATGTTCGAACTGGGCCATGCCTCGCCCGATATGGCGTCGATGTACGTCAACAAGCGTCTCGACCTCAAGAAGAACGCCTTGCTGCGGAAAGGTGGCGGCCAGTTCTTCACGATCGCGGGCAAGGTCGACGAGGCCGTCGGCGATCTCCTGCTGCGCAAGGAAACCATGCTGGCGACGCGGGTCAGTGGCGGCGCCTGTACGCTGCCCGGCCAGCTTGGCGAATGGTGCGAGCACGCCCATGCCTGCCTGACCTGCCGGTTCTTCCGCGCCGATGGCGACGACCTCGAGCACTTCCGCTGCGAGCGCGCCGGACTTTACGTCGCGATCGAAGGCCTCGAACAGGAAGCGCGGGATTACGAGGAAGGCGGTCAGGCCCGCATGGCCGACATCACGCGCAAGCGGCTGCAACGCAACAAGGATGCCGTCCACAACACTGACACCATCATCCGTTCCATCGAGGAGCACGGTCTCTACAAAGGTCAAAAGCAGCGCTACAGGCCGAGCGCTGCTCGGGAGGAAGCGACGCAATGACTGATCTACGGATCGCCACTCTCAACGATGCCCGCAGCCGTCGTAGCGCTGAAAAGCGCGCCGCGGTCGAGGACGCAATCATGCAACTGCGCGAGACCAGGCAGGCTGTGACGTTCGTCTCGGTGGCTCGTGAGGCCAAGGTCAGCCGTCAGTACCTCTACAATAACTTCGCCGATGAAATCGGCGAGGAACGCGTCGAGACCCGTGCAGAAACCGAGGTCATCGACGGCAAGAAGGTCCCGCTGCGAACGCCCGAGGAATACCGGCACATCGAAGCGGCGCTCCGCAACAAGATCGAGCGGCTTGAGACCGAACTGCGGGATGCCCGTGCCGAAAAGGCCAAGGCGGACCGAACGGCGGAACGTGAGCG
This sequence comes from Sphingopyxis macrogoltabida, assembly GCA_003241685.1. Taxonomy (GTDB): domain Bacteria; phylum Pseudomonadota; class Alphaproteobacteria; order Sphingomonadales; family Sphingomonadaceae; genus Sphingopyxis; species Sphingopyxis macrogoltabida_A. Next base: position 13,255 of record QFPJ01000057.1, on the reverse strand, counting down.
CGGCAAAGCCGAACACTGGCGTCAGCTCTACACAGCTGTCCTGACGCGCGTGTCCCCTGGACAGTCCCCCGAACCGCTGCCGTCCGCCGAAGACTGAACCGTTCCGCTCCCATCGGGTTACGATCAATCGAGTATCGTCCAAATAATTAGCGAAACACAATGGACAGGCATAATGCCATCAAGCCATTGAAACTACACCACAAGACATGACGTGGTGTTGATATATGTTAAATATATATCGGAAGGGACTCGAAGAGTTCAGGTCAACCGACCGTCACGCCACCGCCTGCCACGTCCGCACGACCAGAAACAGCAGCGCAAAGATCGCAACCCACGCAAGCGCCATCTTCATCCAGTCCTTCATCGGCAGCCGCCGCACGGCGAGCGCGCTCAGGACCAGCGTGAAGGCACCGACGAACCAGATCAGGCTGACCGCCATATCGCCGCTCATAGCTGCACCTCCAACCCGTCATAGCCCGGCTCGACGCCCGGCGGCAGTTCTTCGGCAAGATCGTCATAATCCATGGTATTGTCCATGTGCGTGATGATCGCGCGTGGATTGCCGACCTTTGCCAATCCCGCGAGCGTCATGGCGAGATGCGGATGGGTCGGATGCGGATACCGACGCAGCGCATCGATCACGAACAGGTCGATGCCCTGAAAGAAATCGACCATTTCATCGGTGAATTTCGAAAAATCAGTGGCATATCCGATCTTGTGCGCTCCGTCGCTGAAGATCAGCCCCGTTGCCTTTATCGGTCCGTGCGGCATTTCGATCGCCGAAACCTCGATCGGACCGATTGCCTGACGGTCGTGGAGGTCGATCGGATCGACCGAGGCCGGATAGCCGGCATTTCCGGCAAAGGCATAAGTGAAGCGCCATTTCAATATGTCGAGCACATGGTCGCGGGCATAGACGGGCACCGGCGATCCCCGCAAATGCATGACCTGCCGCAGATCGTCGAGACCGTGCGTATGATCGGCATGTTCGTGCGTCCAGATGACCGCGTCGACCTCGCCCACGCGCGCATCGAGCAGTTGTAGCCGCATGTCGGGGCTGGTGTCGACCAGGATGCGGTAGCCGCCGAGCGACACGAGGATCGACGCGCGGCTACGCAGGTTGCGGGGATTTTCCGGGTCGCAGGCGCCCCAGTCGTTGCCGAGGCGCGGAACGCCCGACGACGTTCCGCAGCCCAGGATGCGCACCTTCATGTCGCGCGTGACGTCATGGCGCCGCCTTGTTGAAAAGCCGGTAGAAATTCGCGCCGGTCGCTTCGGCCAGCGCGCCGACGTCATCGCCGCGCAGATCGGCCAGAAAAGCCAGCGTATCGGCGACGAACGCCGGTTCGCCGGTCTTGCCGCGATGCGGCACCGGGGCAAGGAACGGGGAGTCGGTTTCGATCAGCAGACGATCGCGCGGCAACCATTTCGCCGTTGCCTGAAGATCGGCCGCATTCTTGAACGTCACGATGCCGGAGATCGAAATATAGAGGCCGAGATCGAGCGCCGCTTTCGCGAAATCGTCGCTGGCGGTGAAGCAGTGGATGACCCCCGAATAGGCTGCCCGGCCCATTTCCTCGCCAAGCAAGGCCAGCGTGTCCGCTTCCGCTTCGCGGGTATGGACAATGATCGGCAGTCCGGTTTCCTGCGCGGCACGAATGTGAACGCGAAAGCTGTCCTGCTGCCGTTCGCGATCGCTCTTGTCATAATAATAATCGAGCCCGGTTTCGCCGATCCCGACGACCCGGCGGTTCCGGGCACGCGCGACCAGTTTTGCGGTGTCCACGTCGGGATGCTGATCGGCATCGTGCGGATGGATGCCGACGCTGGCCCAGACATCGTCGTTCGCTTCCGCCGCGGCGAGCACGTCATCCCACTCGCTCTCGCGCGTCGCGATGTTGAGCATCGCCGTCACGCCGCGCGCCCGCGCCCGCGCCAGAACCTCGCCCTGCTGCTCGGCCAGGCCCTTGTAATTGAGGTGGCAGTGCGAATCGACGAGCATCAGGCCTCCCCTTCCCCCTCGGGCAGTTCGAGGCGCGGAAATATCGGGACCGGCTGGCCGACCGCGAAGCCGCCGGCGGCGAGGTTCGCGAACCAGTCGGCGTCGGCCAGCGCCGCGAAATCGCGCGCGTCGTCCGCGATACCCATCTGGTCGAGCAGCGCGTCCGCCGCCGCCGGCACGACGGGGCGGATCGCGATGGCGAGGGTCCGCACCGCCTGAAACAATGTCATCAGCACCGCCCGCATGCGTTCGGGGTCGGTCTTGCGCAGGGCCCACGGAGCCTGTGCATCGACATATTGGTTGCAGGCGAAGACCGCCCGGATCCAGTCCTCGATACCGACCGAGAAAGCGAGCTGCTCGAATTCGCGCGGCAGGCGCTCGGTCGCCATCGCATGCAGGTCGCCGAGCAGCTGCTCGTCATCCGCCGACCGCATGTAATCGATGGAAAGTTCGCCGTTCAAATTCTTGAAAATCATCGATAAGCTGCGCTGGGCAAGATTGCCGAAACTGTTCGCGAGATCGGCATTGGCGGTCCGCACGATGGCATCGGCCGAATAGCTGCCATCCTGACCGAAGCTGACCTCGCGCAACAGATAATAGCGCAGCGCATCGACGCCGAATGTGTCGGCGAGCGTCATCGGATCGACGACATTGCCCAGCGACTTCGACATTTTCTCGCCGCGGTTGAGCAGGAAGCCATGGCCGAACACCTGCCTGGGCAAAGGCAGACCGGCACTCATCAGAAAGGCCGGCCAGTAAACGGTATGGAATCGAACGATATCCTTGCCGATCATATGGATATTCGCGGGCCAGAAGCGCGCGAAATCGCCGGTCGTATCGGGGTAGCCGATGCCCGACAAATAGGTCGTCAACGCGTCGACCCAGACATACATGACATGCCCCGGGCTGTCCGGCACCGGCACGCCCCAGTCGAAACTGGTCCGCGATACGCTGAGATCCTTCAGGCCGCCCTCGACGAAGCGCAGCACTTCGTTGCGGCGGCTTTCCGGGCGGATGAAATCGGGATTGTCGCGATAGAGCGCCAGCAACCTGTCCTGATAGTTCGACAGTCGAAAGAACCAGCTTTCCTCCACCGTCCATTCGACGGGCGTACCCTGCGGCGAAAGGCGCGCGCCCCCTTCCCCGTCGGTCAGTTCGCTTTCGTCGTAAAAAGCCTCGTCGCGGACCGAATACCAGCCTTCATACCGATCGAGATACAGATCGCCGCTCGCCGCCATCGCCCGCCAGATCGCCTGCGACGCCGCGTGATGCGCCGGATCCGATGTGCGCATGAAATTATCATAGATGATATTCAGCTTGCCATACATCTCACGGAAATATCCGGACATTTCATCCGCCAGATCGATCGTCGCCCGGCCCTGGTCGCGGGCGGTCTGGTACATTTTCAGCCCATGCTCGTCCGTGCCGGTGACAAGGCGAACGTCGCGCCCGCGTGCGCGCTGGAAGCGCGCCATCACATCGGTTGCGGTCGCTTCATAAGCATGGCCGATATGGGGGCGGCCGTTGGGGTAACTGATCGCGGTGGTGATGTAGAATGGGTCTGACATGCGTGCGCCTTAGCCGCTGGCAGGTCGAAGGGGAAGTAGCCGCCGCCGGAAGCGGGGGACGGGGATTCGCTTTGCAAGTCCGCCTAACGCGCCGCGGCGTTGCGCGGGGCGAGTTCGGCCAGGCAGTTGCCGATTTCAAAGCCGACCATCGCGCCGTCATACGACCCGCGCACGGCATCGCGCACGGTCCGCTGAATTCGGTCCCACTGGGCAAGAACGGGCGCAAGCTCCGCGATCGGACGGTCGCGGGCGATCCGCGCCAGCAGGCCGGGCACGATATCGATCACCAGTTCGAGCCGCGACCGATTGCTGACGCCGCCCACCTCGCGGGCCAGCGCCTCGCGCAGCCGGTTGTCGGGATCGCCGCCGCTTGCGATGGCCAGCAACCGCTTCTCCATCGCCGCGACATCGGTGTCGACAAGGGCCAGCGCCTTGCCCGGCACGCCGCCCGAGGCGGCGGCGACAGCGCGGACGTCGGCGCCATCGAGCATGGGCCGCAACGCGTGCAGCCACGATACCATGACGTCATGCTCAACCGACTGAAAACGCAGCATTCTGCAACGCGAGCGGATGGTGGGCAGCAAACGTCCGGGCGAATGGCTGACCAGCAGGAACAGCGTGCGCGCCGGCGGCTCTTCCAACGTCTTCAGCAGGGCATTCGCCCCGTCGCTTTCCAGATCGTCGACCGCATCGATAATGATCACGCGCCAATCGCCGAGCGACAGCGACAGATGCAGGCGGCGGATCATGCCGCGCACCTGATCGATCGTGATGTTGCGCGCGAGATCCTTGCCCTTGTCTTTGGCCAGCCGCGTCAGATGGATGATCTCGGGATGGTTGCCGGCATCGACCAGCCGCGCTGCCGCGGCGTCGCCCGGGTCGTTCAGCGCGACGCGCCGCCCGCCTCCCGCGGGCCCGTGCGTCACCAGAAACCGAGCGGCGTCGGCGGCGAAACCGGCCTTGCCCATGCCTTGCGGCCCGGCGAGCAGCCACGCATGGTGGAGCCGCCCGGCCTGCCACGCTTCCAGAAAGGCGGCTTCCGCCACCGCATGGCCGATCATGGCAGCCATGCGTCAAGCTCCGCCAGAATATCGGCCGTGACCCTATCCGCCGCCCGGCCGGCGTCGATGACGCGCCAACGGGCGGGTTCGGCGGCCGCCATCGCGGCGAAACGTTCGGCGAGGCGCCTTTGATAGTCTGCGGGTTTGCTGCCCATGCGATCGCTGCCGTCCGCATCGCGCGCCTCCAGCCGGCGGGCCGCCTCCTCAACGCCGACGGTGAGCAGGAAAGTCCGGTCCGGCAGCAGCCCCAGCGATCCGAAGCCATGGAGCATCAGGATATCGGCATCGGTAATCCCCCCGCCGCCGCCCTGATAAGCGCGGGTCGAATCGACGAAACGGTCGCATAGCACCCAGGCGCCGCGATCGAGCGCCGGGCGGATGATCCGCGCGACATGGTCTGCCCGCGCCGCCGCGAAAAGCAGCGCCTCCCCGCGCGCGTCCCAGCGATCGGCGCTACCTTCCAACAGCAGCGCACGGATCGCCTCGGCCCCAGGACTGCCGCCCGGTTCGCGCGTCGCGACGACATCCACCCCCCGCGCATCGAGCGCCGCCGACAGCGCGCGAATCTGGGTCGACTTACCGACCCCCTCGCCGCCCTCCAGCGTGATGAAGCGTCCGCTCACCAGCCGGTCAGCCGGTAAAAGCCCGTACGCAGACGGGCCAACCAGCCGCCTTCGGCGACGTCGTTCGCGGCGAGCAGCGGGGTGGTTTGCGGAGGAAGCCCGTCGGGCATCACGACCAGATCGCCAATCCTCGACCCGCGCGCGATCGGCGCCGCCAAGGGGGACCGGGCCCGCACGATCGCGCGGTAGCCCCCGTCATGCCCCCTCGGCACCGTCATGCGGACCGCCATGCCCGCCTCGGCCTCCACGACGGGCGCCTGGCCCGCGCCGACGTCGACGCTGCCGACGCGCTTGCCTGCCGGGACGAGTTCGCGCCCCTCCCACTGCTCGAAGCCCCAGCTCATCAGTCGCTCGGCCTCGTCGCGCCGCGCCTTGTCACTGCCCATGCCTGCGACAACCATGATCAGACGCCGTCCGCCGCGCTTCGCCGAACCCAGAAAGCAATAGCCCGCCTCTGCGGTATGGCCCGTCTTGAGCCCGTCTGCCCCCGCAAAGCGGCCCAATATCGGGTTGCGGTTGGGCTGGACGATCGGCTTGCCGTCGGGCGATTTGCCGTGCTGAAGCCGGGGAATCGAGAAATAGCGGCCGTACCCATCGGGATGCTCGCGAATCAGCCGGTCGGCCAGCGTGATCAGATCGGCGGCGCTGACTCGCGTGCGGCCGCCGTCCGGCCAGCCATTGGGTGTCCCGAACCGGCTGGAGCTCATGCCAATTCTGGTCGCCACATCATTCATTCGCTTGACGAAATTCTCTTCGCTGCCGTCGATTCCGACGGCCAGAAGCGCCGCCGCGTCATTGCCGGATACGGTGATGAGTCCTTTCAAAAGTTCGTCGACCGAAATCCTTTCGCCCGCGCGCAGGAACATCGTCGACCCGCCGGTCGATCCATTCCACTTCTTCCACAGCGCTTCGGTCATCGTGAACTGCCGATCGCGGGACAATTCGCCCCGCGCGATCAGGTCGAGGACGACATAGGCCGTCATCACCTTCGCCATCGAAGCCGGGGCGAAACGCTTGTCGGCGCCGCGGGAAAACAGGATCGCGCCCGAATCGAGATCCTTCAACATCACGATCGGGGCCTGCGTCACATAGATCGGACGGCTCGCGGCCGCGCCCGAAGGACCCGCCGCCTTCTTCGCATCGGCCGGACTCGCCGACGGCGACACCGCCGCCGTCAAAAGAATGAGCGGCGCCAGCGCAGCCCTCAACCGCCTGCTGCCGTGTCGCACCGAATGGCTCGTCACCGGTCGCGCACGACCACGGCGTCGCGAAACCCCTTGCTTTTGGCCTTGGCAAGCGCGGCCTGCGCCTCTGCGTCGCTGGCCAGCGGGCCGATGCGCACACGCCACACATTGCCGGCCTTGCTGACGGTGCCGCCGACCAGCCTGGCGGTCGTATCGGCGCGCGCCTTGCTGCTGAACGCCGCCACCTGGACGGTGTAGCCGCCGCCCGCCGATGGGGCGGCCTGCGCCGGGGGAGCGGGTGTCGTGACCGGTCTGGCGGCGGGCTTCGTGCCCGGTCCTTCGACGATGAACCGATCATCGCCGGGCTTTTGCCCCGCGGAGGCGACCGGCGCTGCCGGCTGGGGAGCCGAAGCCGCGGGCTTGGCCGCCGGCGCCGCGGTCGCCGCGGCGGCCGGCGCATTGGCGGGCACCGGCACGTCCTTCATCTTCCTCCGCAGGATCGCGAGCAGCGAATCCGGGGTCGCGATGCGTTCCGGAATCGCCTTGCCCGCGCGCAACTGCGCCCGTTCGGCCTGCGGCGGATTGGTCCGGCGCACCCGCACCGCGGCGACGCCGCCGGTGATCCCAAGCTGCTCGGCGGCGCCGCGCGACAGGTCGATCAGGCGATCGTTCACCATCGGTCCGCGATCATTGACGCGGACCAATATCGTGCGTCCGGTATCGAGCGCCGTGATCTCGACATAGCTTGGCAGCGGCAACGTCTTGTGCGCGGCGGATATGCCGGCGGGATCGAAATCCTCGCCATTGGCCGTCGGACGCCCGGCGAGTTCGTCGCCATACCAGCTGGCGTAACCGACATCGTCATAATCGGGAATGTCGGCGGGGGTATAAGTCGTCCCGCCGATCGTGAACGGCGCACCCAGCTTGACCGGGCGGTCGCCGACGGCGTCGTCGGCGGCGACGGGCGATGGGCCGACGGCCGGCCCGCTATCCCGCTTGCCATCGACACTGCCGCACGCCGAAAGCGTCAACATCGCACCGGCCAACAGGCCGCCGCTCACCCCACCCCTAACGATCGATTTCATCCGCCAGCAACCCCACAGACAACGCGTAAAAGTTGGAACAATTATAGTCGAGTATCGCACGATAATTGCCCGTCAGCAAATAGGCGGTCCGGCCGGGGCCATCGGGTTCGAGCAGCGCCGCCTGGATATTGCCGTCGGGCCAGCGTCCACCGACCGGCGCGATCCCGTCGGCGCGCCATTCGGCCATCGACCGCCAGCGGCTGTGGCGCTGAAAGACGCGGGGGCATCGGGTGGGCGACAGCTTGCTGGCAACCGCGGTGCGATTGAACCCCGCGGGCACGCTGACCGCGACGCCCCACGGCTGCCCCGCGCGCCAGCCCGCACGGCGAAGATAGGCGCCGATCGATTCGATCGCATCGGCCTCGCTCGACCAGATTCGCGCGACCCCGTCGCCGTCGCCGTCTTCGGCGACCTGAAGGTAGACGGAGGGCAGGAACTGCGGATAACCGAAGGCGCCGGCCCAGCTTCCCTTCAGGACCTGTCGCGGCACGCCCTGTTCGACCATGACCAGCGTCGCCAGAAATTCGGGTTCGAACAGGCTGCGCCGCCGCCCTTCATAGGCCAGCGTCGCCAACGCTTCGGGCAGGTCGAAACTGCCGGTCACCTGGCCATAAGCGGTTTCGTGGCCGTAAATGGCGATCATGATGCTGGTCGGAACGCCGGTCCGCTGCTCGATCCGCGACAGCAACGGCAGCAACCGGTCGTGAACGCGGCGGCCGCCGTTGATCCGGGCGGCATCGACATGCTTCGCCTTATAGGGCGCGAAGGCCGGGATCGGCGTGTTGGGATTGGGCGGGCTGCCCAGATTGTCGCGGTCGAGCGCGACGACCCGCGCATTGTAGCGCAGCCCGGCGGTGACGCGGTCGAACGTCGTGCGCGAAACCCCGCGCGCCTGCGCCTTCGGCCAGAGCGACTGGACATAGGCGTCGAACCCCGGATCGCCGCTCTGCGCCTGAAGCGGTGTTGACGCGGTGATCATCCATGCGGACAGGACAGCCGCAACCATCTGGAGGAAACGGCCGATATTGGAAGTCGAAATGTTCATATGTCCCACCCTCTAACCCGGTTTTCGCACAGATGCGAGCCACTTGGCTAGCCGACGGCGGGACGAAGCGATTCTTTCGCGCGGCAGACGGCACCGGCATGTTTCGCTTGCCGCATGCGCCGCGCACGCTATGGCGGCGGCTCCGGACAGGTGGCCGAGTGGTTTAAGGCAGCGGTCTTGAAAGCTGCTGGGGATTGCGACTTGTGTGCGGGATTAGGAGTGTGGCTACAAGGGGTTAGTGTTGGTCCGACTCGCCGGGTGTAATCACCCCTAAGCCGGTCGTAAGCTGCCAGCCCCGAAACGGCATGGAAGAGTGTCCGAGTGGTTTAAGGAACCGGTCTTGAAAACCGGCGAGCGGGCAACCGTTCCGTGGGTTCGAATCCCACCTCTTCCGCCAACCGTTTCTTCGAGTGTGAACAATCGAGTGGCGGCGAGCTAATCGGTGTCGAGGCGCTGAAACGAGAATACGCTACCGTCACGACTATCCATCAGTTCGATTTCCGTGGCCCGGTTCTCATCGTTGATCCGCAGTTTCAGAGGATATCGCTCTCGCGCTATCACAAATCCCTTTGATGAAGCGCCCACGTAAAACGGTGGAAGCACATATGCGCCTTGGTTGTCGCTCTCGACGACGTAGCTTATCGTTTGTCCGTTTACGGACATACGTCCATTTTGAAGTGTAAGCTTTCCGCAACAGTCGCTGGCATAAGAGCCATCGGCCGACGCAAGCGGTAATCTCGGCGCTTCCATCGGCATTGTGAAAATAGAGACTGCGAAGGCAAGCCACGCCGCTATCCCAACAAATGTGAGCCGTTTGAGATTGCGGACGTGTCGATTGAGATTTTCGTCACCGAGTTGCTTGTAACTGCTGCCTAGAACGAATTTCCAAAGACCTTGCATGGGAAAGATTGACGACTTCTCCAGGGAAATGAAGATTTCAGTATGCCCGTCGATCAAAGCGACCCGAACCTTCTTCAAAAACCAAAGCTGCAAAATGCAGCAGGTAAAAAATACTCCGAATGGAAGCAGGATTAGGTTGCTCATCGCTCCAATATGCTTGCGCGATCCTCACCTGTAAATGTGCCTTGCGAGTGTGCCCATGTGCCATCCGCTTCCCAGCGCCGCAGGACAGCGACGACCGCCACGATGTCGTCAGGAGCCAGCGTTCCATTCTCCAGACCGGGCAGCACTTCGCGCTCAACCCAAGCGTCAAACGACCCAAACCACTGCACGAGCGGCGATGGTGTCGGCAAATCTGCCTTCTCCAGTCTCGCCGCTCGCTTCTGCCAAGCATTGACGTCGAACGGGCCCGGCTTCATGCCGGATGGACCCGCGAGCCCCCTGCTTTCAGAAACTGGTCTGTCCTTCATGCCGCCAACCGACGCCCGATCCGGCCCCGCCCCCATCGACCGCCTGCTCGCCGTCATGCGGCGGTTGCGTGACCCCGACGGCGGATGCGAATGGGATCTGGCGCAGGATTTCGGCACCATCGCGCCCTATACGATCGAAGAAGCCTATGAGGTGGCCGACGCCATTGCGTCGGGCGATCCGGCGGCGATCTGTGACGAGCTGGGCGATCTGCTTTTGCAGGTCGTCTTTCAAGCCCAGATCGCGGCCGACAAGGGCCTGTTCGGTTTCGACGATGTCGCCAATGCCATCTCCGCCAAGATGGAGCGGCGGCATCCGCATATATTCGGTGACGCCATGACGTCCGATGTCCGCGAACAATGGGAAAGCATCAAGGCGGCCGAGCGCGCCGTGGCGGGCCCGAAAGGCGCGCTCGCCGGGGTCGCGCTGTCGCTGCCCGCCCTGCTTCGCGCGCAAAAGCTTCAGGGGCGCGCGGCGCGCGTCGGTTTCGACTGGCCCGATGCCGAGGGACCGCGCGACAAGATCGCCGAAGAGCTCGCCGAAGTGGCGGCGGCCGATGGCGACGCGGCCCGGCACGAAGAGGTCGGCGACCTGATCTTCGCCGTCGTCAATTATGCGCGAAAACTGGGCATCGACGCCGAGGGCGCGCTGCGCGATGCGAATATGAAATTCGCCCGGCGCTTCGCCGCGATGGAGGAGCGCGCGGGCGGCAGTCTCGACGGCTTGTCGCTCGAAGCACAGGAATCGCATTGGCAGGCCGTCAAGGCGGCGGAGCGCGGTTAAGCCTGTTCCGGTCCCGGCGCGCCGGGCCACAGCCGATCGAACCGGGCGCGATCGGCCGGGTCGAGCCGGACCGTCAGCACATGCCCATCAGCTTCGGCTTCGTCGCGCAGCACCTCGCCGCGCGCGTGCAGCCATGCCATGGCCTCACCCTGATCGAAGCGCAGGAAGATGCGCGCCACCTGATGCCGTGCGGTCAGTTCCGCCGCCATGAGCGCGCGCGCCGCCTCGACGCCTTCTCCGGTGACCGCCGATATGACGGCGACGTCCGATCGCCGCGCCGCCAGCGCCTCGATCGCGGCGCGCTGTTCGGCATCGGCCGTATCGATCTTGTTCCATATCTCGATCTGCGGAATTGCGGCGACGTCATCGCCCCCCTCCCCCGCATCGCCGTCGCCGTCGCGGGGGCCGTTGACGCCCAGCGAATCGAGGATGGCGCGAACATCGTCATACTGCGCCTCGCTATCGGGATGGGCGATATCGCGCACATGGACGATCAGGTCCGCCGTCGTCACCTCTTCCAGCGTGGCGCGGAACGCGGCAACCAGTTCGGTGGGCAGGTCCGACACAAATCCGACGGTGTCGGACAGGATCGCCTTGTCGATTCCGGGCAGGCGAATTTCGCGCATCGTCGGATCGAGCGTTGCAAACAACATGTCTTCCGCCATGACGTCACTTCCCGTCAGGCGGTTGAAAAAGGTCGATTTTCCGGCGTTAGTATAGCCGACCAGCGCGACCACGGGCCACGGTGCCCGCTGACGCTTGGCGCGCTGAAGCTGGCGCGTGCGCCGCGCGTCTTCCAACTGGCGCCGGATGCGCGCCATACGGTCGCGGATCATCCGGCGGTCGGCCTCGATCTGCGTTTCGCCGGGGCCGCCGAGAAAGCCGAAACCGCCGCGCTGGCGTTCCAGGTGGGTCCAACTGCGCACCAGACGGCCCGCCTGATAGTCGAGGTGCGCCAGTTCGACCTGCAACCGCCCCTCGGCCGTGGCGGCACGCTCGCCGAAGATTTCCAGGATCAGGCCGGTCCGGTCGATCACTTTCGCGCCGAGCGCCGTTTCCAGGTTGCGCTGCTGAATCGCCGACAGCGCCGCATCGACGATGACCAGTTGCACGTCGCGTGCGGCGACGTCGGGCTGGATCGCCTCGATCTGCCCGACGCCGATCAGGGTCGCGGCCCGCGTTTGACGCAGGCGCAGGGGATGCACCGCGACGACGTTCAGACCGATCGCGATGGCCAGGCCTTTCGCCTCTTCGGCGCGCGCGTCCAGGTCGCGCGACAGGCGCTGGCCATGCCATTCGGGCACGATCAGCAGCGCCGCGGCACCGCGCGTCACCTCATTTTCATCGTCGGCGATGGATATTGTCAGGATTCTTCCGTTTCGGCGTCTTCGCCACCATCGGTCAGGTTGATCGGCCCATTGGGCTGAACCGTCGAAATCGCGTGTTTGTAAACGAGCTGCACCTGCCGCTCGCGTTCCAGCAGCATGCAGAACAGGTCGAACGCGACGATGTCGCCCTGCAGCATCACGCCGTTGACGAGGAACATCGTCACCGATTCGTCCGATCGCCGCACGGCGTTCAGGAAGACATCCTGCAACGCTTTGCCCTTGCTCGGCGGTTGATTGTGAACGCCTTCGCCCAGCAACGCGACGTTGAAGTCGTGCGAGGGCATGATCGTCGAAATCGCATGCTTGTACACAAGCTGCGACTGGCCGTCGCGGCGCAGCAGAAGCGAGAAATTGTCGAACCAGGTGATGATTCCCTGGAGCTTGACGCCCTTCACCAGAAACATGGTCACGGGCGTCTTGCTGCGACGGAGTGCATTGAGGAAAAGATCTTGGAGATTCTGATTCTTGTCGGACACATTGGCCTCCTGTTCTTGGCGGCAAAGCCGCGATACGATGCCGGTTGGGCCGGCCCCTTGCCTTCTTCGCACGTGCAATATGGGGCAAAGCCCCGCCGACGTCTAGCGCAAAGCCTTCAATTATCGCTCAATTGTCGCCGTCGGGATTGTCGGTGAGGCCGAGCAGCTTCAGTTTGCGGTGCAGTGCCGAACGTTCCATCCCTATGAAGGTTGCGGTACGGGAGATATTGCCCGAAAAACGGTTGATCTGGATGCGCAGATATTCGCGTTCGAAATTCTCGCGCGCTTCTTTCAGCGGGATTGCCGTGATCGATTCGGTGTTCGGCAGAATATCGGCGCCGCCGCGAACCAGTTCGGCGGGCAGCATATCGACATCGATCTGGCCCAGCCGGTCGCCCGGCGCCAGAATCAGCACGCGTTCGATCACGTTGCGCAGCTCGCGTACATTGCCCGGCCAGTCGTGCGCCTGCAGCGCCGCCATCGCGTCGGCGCTGATTTCGGGCGGCGGGGCATGGCGATCCGCGGCGTAGCGGCGGATGAAATGATCCGACAGCGCGGCGATGTCGTCGCGGCGCTCGCGCAGCGGCGGGATATGCACCGGCACGACATTGAGCCGGTAGTACAGATCCTCGCGAAAGCGGTTCTCGGCGATCTCGGTGATCAGGTCGCGCG
>QFPJ01000015.1 GCA_003241685.1 Sphingopyxis macrogoltabida | reverse complement strand
CAAGGTGCTGAGCGCCTTGGAGATCGACTGGTATGTCGCGAGCGGCGAAGGGATGGGCAAGGCGGGCGGCTACGCAATTCAGGGCAAGGCCGAAATCTTCGTCCGCTTCCTGTCGGGCAGCCATTCCAACGTCGTCGGCCTGCCATTGTTCGAAACCCGCAACCTGCTGGACGGAGCCGGGGTGCCGCTTGGCTGAGTGGCTGTTCGAAGCCGGGGTCGGCGAAGCGCGCGCGGCACTCGTCGATCAGGATCGCATCCTTGAAGCGCGCATCGAACGCGAAGGGGAGGGGCCGCGCGTCGGCGCGGTGCTGGACGCCCGGCTCGTCGAGCCGGCCCGGGTTCTGCTCGATGCGCCGGGGGAGCCCGTCGCGACGCTCGCCGCCGCGCCGCGTCTGCCGCTCGGCACGCGTCTGCGGGTCGAGGTCGTGCGCATGGCGCTACGCGAACGCGGCCGCGACAAGCCCGCGCGGGCGCGGGTCGCCGCCGCGGATGCGGCTCTGGGGCCAGGTCCCGACCTGCGCAGCCGCATTGCCGCCACCGGCCATGGCGTCGTCGATCTGACGGCTTACGGCCCGGACCGGCTGGAGGCGGCGGGCTGGTCCGAACGGATCGACCATGCGCGCACCGGCCATTGGCCTTTCCCCGGCGGCGCTTTGTGGATCGACCCCACCCCGGCGATGCTGATGATCGACATCGATGGCGATGGGGGCGCCTTGGCGCTTGCGCGGGCCGGCGGCATGGCCGCGATCGACGTCATTCGCTGCTGCGATATCGGCGGGGCGATCGGCATCGATTTTCCGACGCTGCCCGGCCGCGCCGAACGGCAGGCGATCGATACGCTGCTTGACGAATCGCTGCCGCAGCCGTTCCAGCGGACGGCGGTGAACGGTTTCGGCTTTGTCCAGATCGTCCGGCGGCGCGAGCGGCCGTCGCTCGTCGAACAATTGCAGTTCGACAGCGTGGCGACCGACGCGGCGCTGTTGCTGCGCCAGGCCGAACGGGCGGTCGGCACGGGACCCCTGCAACTGACGGCGCGCCCGGCCGTTGTCGATCACATCGCCGCCCGTCCCGAATGGACGGCGGAACTCGGCAGGCGGACGGGACGGGCGGTCGACCTGCGCGCCGATGCCGCAACCAAGGGGACGGGTCATGCCCAATAGCACCGCCAGAACGGCCATCGGCAAAACGCGCGCCTGCCCGCTTTGCGGCAAGCCGCGCGACGAGGAGCATAAGCCCTTTTGCAGCCGCGGCTGCCGCGACCGCGACCTGCTCAACTGGTTCGGAGAGGACTATCGCGTGCCCGCCGATCAGCCGCCCGACGGCACGGCGGACGACGATCGTTACGACGAGGGTTAAGTCGGCAAATTTCGTTCAACAAGGTGCTGGACAGGATCAAACACCCTGCCTATAGCCGCCGCTCGCCAGCAGGCCGACCGGCCTCGCGAAGCCCGTGCCCGGGTAGCTCAGTTGGTAGAGCATGCGACTGAAAATCGCAGTGTCGGTGGTTCGATCCCGCCCCCGGGCACCATTTTCCTTCATGTTGCTTTCGCTGAATCCCGACCATAGGAACGGCTCGAAGGCGGCGCGAGCGGTTGGCGGTTCTTTGGCGTCCCATGTCCACATGGACCCACAACCGCCCCGCTCGGCTGTCGGCGAACGTCGGCTAGCATGGGCAACCGCAATAGCCGCAGAATAGCTGGATTTTCGATATTCTGAGAGGCTCCGGCGAGAATAAGCGGCCGGAAAGTTGGAGCGGGTAGCGGGAATCGAACCCGCCTAGCTAGCTTGGAAGGCTAGAGCATTACCACTATGCTATACCCGCGTGTCCAAGGTTGGCGGCGATTGCCAGTTTGGCCGCGTGGCGTCAAGTCGTCCTGCATGGTGGATGTGTCGTCACGCCCGCCATCAGGAACCTTCGACGCGCTTCCCCGTTTATCGGACGGACTCGACGATCAGGGAATTTTCGGCGCGGCGAAGGATCGCCGATGCGTCCGGGCTGCGCGCGGCGTTGCTTCGGAAAGCGGCTTCGCGCGCCCGTGTGTCAGGAGCAATGGAATGTTCAAATGGGCTTTGATCTTTGCCGTCATCGCGCTGGTTGCGGGGCTGTTCGGTTTCGGCGGCATCGCGGGTGCCGCGGCGGGAATCGCCAAGATCCTGTTCTTCATCGGTCTTGCGCTGGTTGTGCTGTTTCTGGTGCTGGGCGCCGCCGCGGCGCGCAAGGTGGTGTAGGCCCGGCGGAGCACGCGGTAGCGACAGGTTCCCGCCGCGGTTTTGCGGTGGGCCTTTCGGCATGGCCGCGCGCTTTCGTGCAGATGAATGCGCCTGCGATTCTGCGACAATTTGCGACAATTTAACGGCGATCCGGCAACGCGCTGGGACAAAGCGAGCCTAGAACGTCGTCATCGGGACGCCGCGTCGTCCCATCGCCAGGAGTTTGTCACATGAAGAAAATCACTCTGTTGACCCTGGGGGCCGCGCTGATCGCGGTTCCCGCCATCGCCGCGCCCGGTGCCAAGGGCGACCCCAATGCAACGCTGACCCGCACCGATGCGCAAACGCGTGCGACCGAAATGTTCGCGCGGCTTGACGCCAACAAGGACGGCAAGGTCGATCAGGCCGATCGCGCCGCGCGCCATGCCGAAAGGCAGGCGAAGATGTTCGAGCGGCTCGACACCGACAAGAACGGCAGCATCAGCAAGGCCGAGTGGGACCAGCATGGCGCCGACCGTCAGGCGAAGCGCGCCGAACGCGGCGAAAAGCGGGCGCAGCGCGCCGAAGCCGGCGAGGGCAAGCGTCACGCGATGCGCGGCGGCGACGGCAAGCGCGGCGGTCACCGCATGGGCGGCCACCGGATGGGCGGTCCCGGCGGCTGGATGAAGGCCGACGCGAACGGCGACAAGGCGATCACCCAGGCGGAGTTCGTCGCCGCCTCGCTCGCCCGCTTCGACAGCATGGACGCCAACAAGGATGGCCAGGTGACGCCCGAGGAACGCAAGGCGGTCCGCGAGGCGAAGCGTGCCGAGTGGCAGGCCAAGCGGGCCGCGCCGGCGCCGACCGGCAACTGATCGGCCGGGACCGCGGCCGGGGCAGGCTTACTCCCCCTCCCGGCATTGCCTTTGGCTGCGGTCCCTGCCAGCTATCACCCACCGGCCCGAAAGGACCGGTGGGTGAACTATATCCCGCGCCTTTTGCTTCCGCCTTCAGCCCGGACCCGCGATGACCGACAGTGATACGCCCCGCATCCTGCTGATCGACGACGAACCGTCGATCCGCGAACCCTTGTCCGAATATCTCGACGCGCAGGGCTTTGCGGTCACCGCCGCTGCCAGCGCCGCGGAAGCGCGGTCGGTATTGCGCGCCCAGTCGGTCGACTTGGTGGTCAGCGACATCATGATGCCGGGCGAAGACGGCTTGTCGCTGACGCGTCATCTGCGCGAAACCAGCCATATTCCCGTGATCCTGCTGACCGCGCGCGCCGAGGATACCGAGCGGATCATCGGGCTGGAAATCGGCGCCGACGATTATGTCGTCAAACCGTTCAACCCGCGCGAACTGGTGGCACGCATCCGCACCGTGCTGCGCCGGACGCAGGCCAACGGCCGCGCGCTCGATCCCGGCGGCACCAGCTTTGCCTTCGGGCCGTGGGTGCTGCGCGAGGTCGAGAGGGTGCTGGTCGACGAAGGCGGCCATGAGGTTGCTTTGTCCTCCGGCGAATATCATCTGCTGCATGCGCTGGTGCGGCATCCGCGCCAGGTGATGAGCCGCGACCGCCTGCTCGATCTGGTGCGCGGGCGCGAGGCGGATATCTTCGACCGCGCGATCGACAATCTGGTGAGCCGCCTGCGCAAGAAGATCGAGGAAGACCCCGCGCATCCCCAGATCGTCAAGACCGTCTGGGGCGGGGGCTATACGCTGGCGTGCGAGGTCAAGCGCATGGGGCCGGCGGCATGACGATCCGATTGTGGCCGCGCAGCCTGATCGGGCAGCTGGTCTTTGCCGTCGCGGTGACGCTGTTCGTCGCGCAGGCGATCAATTTCACGCTGCTGGTGCGCGGGCAGCGGCAGCAGGCGCTGGCGCATGGCGGCGGCATGGCGGTGGCGCGGATCATCGACGCGATGGACCGCCAGGACCGCGGTTTTGCCGAGCCGGACGACGCGCATGACGATCACCGCGACGGGCGCCGCGTGCCAAAGGTCTGGATCGGCGCGGCGCCGCCGCCCTTACCGCCCGCTGCGGTCGAGTTGCCCGACATGGCGCGCTACATTGCCGGCCTGCTGACCGAAGCCGATGTCGCGGCGCAGGATGTCCGGGTCTGGGCGCTGCCGCAGCGGCCAAGGTTGGGGCGGACCCAGCTTCCCGGACGGACGGTGATCGCGATCGCGCGGATCGACGGCCGCTATTTCGCGGTGCGTAGCCGCATGGCCGGCGGCGGCGACCGGCTGCAGGGCTTTCTGATCTGGCAGACGCTGTCGCTCTACCTGTTGCTGCTGATCCCCATCGGTTTCATTGCCTGGCGCGCCGCGATGCCGCTGCGCCAGCTGACGCGCGCCGCGCGGGTCAGCCCGGCGCTGCGCGACGCGACGCCGATCGAGGAAGAGGGGCCGTCCGACGTGCGCGACCTGATCCGCGCCTTCAACGCCTATCGCGCGCGGATCGCGACGATGCTGGCCGACAAGGACCGGATGCTGGGCGCGGTCGGCCATGACCTGCGGACGCCGCTTGCCAGCCTGCGCGTGCGCGTCGAACAGGTCGACGACGACCGCCTGCGCGAACGCATGATCGCGAGCATCGAGGAAATGACCGCGATGCTGGCCGACATATTGGCGCTGGCGCGGTCGGGGGCGGGGACCGAGGGGCAGGGCCGCATCGACCCGGCGGCGGTGGTTGCTGAGCTGGCCGCCGACTATCGCGAGCAGGGCAAGGACGTCACGATCGACAGCGCCGCCGGCGGCGCCGCCATCCTGGCGCGGCCGATGCTGATCCGCCGCGCCCTGCGCAACCTGATCGACAATGCGGTCGCTTATGGGCTTCGCGCGCGGTTGACGGTGCGCGCGGACGGCGACCGCGTTCGCCTGATCGTATCGGACGACGGGCCGGGATTGACCGAGGAGCAGATCCGAACGCTGATCGAACCCTTTGCGCGCGGCGAGGAATCGCGCAACCGCGCGACGGGAGGCGCCGGGCTGGGCCTGTCGATCGCGCGCGACATCGCGGAGGGCGAGGGCGGCGAACTGACGCTGGCTAACCGCGCGGGCGGCGGTCTCGACGCCGTCATCACGCTGCCGGCCGCGCCTCTTCAGGCGTAGATGGCGATCCCCTGACTGCCGCTCATCACCGGCTCGCCCGCGCGGTTCCAGATCATCATGTCCTGCGCCGAAAAGCCGCCGCGAGCATAGGCGGTCTTTGCCGACAGCAGCCACCAGCCATCGTCCGTCGCGGGCGTTCCGGTCAGCATGTTCACCGTCCAGTTCATCGAACTGATCGGCCCGAATTCGGTGAACAATGCCATGGCGGCGGGCGGCAGCGCGTCGCCCATCGCCAGCAGCGCCACCATCGGGTGACAGGCCGGTTCCTCCACGAAACGGACCCAGGTCAGATATTCGCCGACCTCGCTTTTCCAGTCGAAGCGCGGGCCGCTGGTCGGGCGCATGTCGAAATGGCGCGTGAAGTTGGGCCGGACCTTGTGATCGGGCACCGGCGCCAGCGTTTCGGGCGCGGGCGCATCGGGCATCGACAGTCGGTTATGGTCGAGGTGGCTTGTCCGGTCGCCGGAGAAGGCGAAGACCGCCGCGGTCCCGAACCCCTGGTCGCTGGAGACGCCGGCATCGACGAACAGGCTTGATTTGGACCGCCGAAGCTCGCGCGTCGTGACGGTGCAGTCGCCGCCGACCGGGCCGACGAAACTGATCTGGGCATAGCGCAGCGGCGTATCGGTCGGATGCAGCGCCATCGTGCCGGCGAGCGCGACCGCCGAGCTGATCCCGCCATAGGCGGTGCGCCCCTGCATCCAGCCTTCGTCGATGTGGGCTTTTGCAACGCCGTCTTCGGCGCGCACGGTCGAAAGCAGCGCGTCGAGCGCGCTGGCGGAGGTCGTCATCTTGCGGTCAATCCTCGATCTGGAAGGTCAGGCCGGCGTTCGCGGTCAGCCGGTCGATCAGCGCCTGTCCCAGCAGCGCGCCGGGCGTCCATATGCCGCCGTCGCCCTTGTTGGCGAGCAACGCCATGCCGGTTTCGGCGAGCATTTTCGACGTCGAACCATAGCCGGGGTCGCGGTCGCCCTGCACGCTGGCGCGGATGGCACGGCCATCGGGATATTCGCCGACGAAGAGAATGTCGTAAAAGCCGGCCTCGCGCTCTTCCTTGCTCGGTCCCTCGCCGGGCTGGAGCTGCGATCCGCCGAAGGGGTTCGCCTTGGCCATCGCTTCGGCCATCGCCTTGCCGGCATCGCCGATCGTCGTCATGACCATTTCGTCATAGACCAAATCCGCGCCCCATGCGTGGCCGAGCAGGAAATTGGTGCGATGGACATTCTTGGTGTTGATCGGCGCCATGACGAACGGCGCGGTCCAGGTGCCCGTCGCGCCGTCATATTCGGGGATCAGCCCGGTCGGCTGCGACGGCCCTTCGAAGCCGGGAGTCAGCGCGAAACTCGATTTCAGCAGCAGCGCGAGCGACGGCTGTTTCGCCACGGCTTTCAGGGTTTCGGTCAGGCTGGCGATCGTGCCGCCCGACGCGCCGCCCTGCATCTTGCGGACGCGGCCCTTGACGCGCGGCGCCGGGGCGCCGTGCCGTTTCGCCGCTTCGGCCTGAAGAAACAGCACGCCAAGGTCGAAGGGGATCGAATCGAAGCCGCAGGAAAAGGTGATGCGCGCACCCGACGCCTTGGCCGCCGCCTCGTGCGTGTCGATCATCTCGCGCATCCAGCCGGGCTCGCCGCACAGATCGGCATAGGCGGTGCCCGCCCGGACACAGGCGGCGACCAGGTCGCTGCCGTAAAGCTGGTAGGGGCCGACGGTGCTCAGAACGACCTTCGTGTCCGCCGCCATCTTGTCGAGGCTGGCGGGATCGCTCGCGTCCGCGACGATCAGCGGGGTTTCCTCGGGCGCGCCAATCAGATCGCGGACCTCGGCCAGCTTGGCAAGGCTGCGCCCCGCCATCGCCCATTTCGGCGCATCATTGCCGCCCTTGTCGCGATGCGCGAGATATTCGGCCACGAGCCGGCCGGTGAAGCCGGTTGCGCCATAGACGACGATATCGAGATCGCGGGGCATCGCGGCATCCTCCCTTTACGTTTACGTTAAGTGGAGGCTAGCGCAGCGCGGCCGATCTGCCAAGGCGGAACGCGCGGGGGTAAGCAGCAGGGCGGTGTCAGCGTCGCCAGAAGGGCTTGCGCGCCGGCGGAACATCGACCGTGTCGATCCGTCCTTCGACGCGGCCCTCGGCACGGGCGGCGCGCAGTTCGGCGTCGCTCGCGCGGCGTTCGGCGTCGTGGGCGGCGAGTTCGCTGCGCCGCCGCTGGCGCAGCGAATCATAGCTCCAGCGCGTCTGGCCATAGCCGAACAGACACAGCAGGCCGCCCGCGATCGCCAGATTCTTCATCGCCGCCATCGCCTGAACCGGATCGGTGAACTCGCGGTGGAAGAAGAGGATGGTCAGCAGGACGAAGCCCGCAAGCAGGATCGCGAACAGCCGGGTGGCGATGCCCAGCGCGATGCAGATGCCGGCGACCAGTTCGAACAGGCCGGTCGGCACGGCCAGCCAGGACGGCAGGTCGGCGGCGGCGATCATCGCGCCGGTATTGTTGACATGGATCAGCTTGTCGATGCCCGAGATGATGAAGATCAGGGCGATGAACAGGCGGCCGATAAAGACGGCGATCATGGACATGGGGCATCCTCCACTGCGCGCCCCGTCCGCTTGTGGGGAAGGACGCGCGGCGGGCGCGGAGGTTCCGTCCCCATGTATTGCTTTGGCGGCGGCCCCTAAAGGCGCGGCAGCGTGACGCCTTTCTGCCCCATATATTTGCCGGCGCGGTCGGCGTAGCTCGTCTCGCACGGCTCATTGCCCTGCAGGAAGAGAAACTGGCACGCGCCTTCATTGGCATAGATTTTGGCGGGCAGGGGGGTGGTGTTGGAAAATTCCAGCGTCACATGCCCCTCCCAGCCGGGTTCGAGCGGGGTGACGTTCACGATGATGCCGCAGCGGGCATAGGTCGACTTGCCCAGGCAAATGACCAGCACGTCGCGCGGGATGCGGAAATATTCGACCGTGCGGGCGAGCGCGAAGCTGTTCGGCGGAATGATGCAGACGTCGGTTTCGCGGTCGACGAAATTCTTGGGGTCGAAGGCCTTGGGATCGACGGTGGTGCTGTCGATATTGGTGAAGATCTTGAACTCGGGCGCGACGCGCGCGTCATAGCCATAGGATGAAAGGCCATAGCTGATGCAGCCGTCGCGGCGCTGTGCCTCCACGAAGGGTTCGATCATGCCCTGCGTCCGGGCGGCCTCGCGAATCCATTTGTCGGAAAGAATGCTCATGCGGCTGTCTTGTCGGGGCGCCGCGTTTTGCGCAAGCGGTCAGTCGGGGATCAGCCCCAGATCCTTGGGCCCGAAAGCGGCGGGCAACAGCTCGCTGAGCCGATAGCTGTTGACGGCCGACCCGTCCCCCGACGCGCAGTGCACCCATATGTCGGTTTTCGACCGTTCGGCGGCTTCGTTCAATATCTGGCGGCAGCGGCCGCAGGGATTGACCGCATCGCCGCCGAGCAGCGCGTCGCCGTCGGGGCGACCGCCGACGATGGCGACCTCCGCCAGTTCGCCGATCCAGCCTTCGTTGGCGATCTTGGCGACCGCCGCGGTTTCGGCACACAGCGTCAGGCCATAGCTGGCGTTTTCGACATTGGCGCCGGTGACCACGTCGCCGTTTTTCAGCAGCAGCGCCGCGCCGACGTGAAAGCCCGAATAAGGGGCATAGGCGCGGCTTGCCGCATCGCGGGCGGCGGCAATCAGCGCGTCGCGGGCGCGCGGGTCGGGCAGGGTCATCGCGTCTCTCCTTGCGGGCGCAGCACGTTCCAGCCGACCGTGCCGGCGGCGCCCGACAGGCGAATATAATCATTCGCCTGCCACATCGCCCAGGGATGCGCGCCATAGTCGGGTTCGAAGAAATCGCGGCGCAGCCAGGTCGTGCGGGCGATGCCCTTCGTCACCTGATAATCGGCCTCGAACGCCGGGCCGGGGGCGATCAGGCTGCGCTTGCCGGTATGCGCCTCGATCTGCGCCAGGAAGGTCGCGAGTTCGGACAGCAGCAGGGCGCGGGTCGGCCGGTCGGGGCAGCGGTCGTCGAAGTCGAGCCACACCACCGCGGGCAGCGCGTCGGGGCGGCGCGGCACATTGCGGATGAAATTCGCCGCCTGATCGGTGGCGAGCTGGCACAGGCTGTAGCGATGGATCGCCCCTGCCTGAACACCGGCTTCGCGCGCGCCGGCGATATTGCGGGCGAACATCGGATCGACGCCGGCGGTGCCGCGCGTCGCCATGATATAGGCGAAATCGGCGCCCGCCGCCTTGATCGACCCCCAATGGACATCGCCATTGCCCGCGTCGATCGTCACCCCCTGCGTCGGATAGAGCGCCCGGTCGGGGGTCCAGCGCGCCGCCCACCACAGCGCGAGGCCCGCGGCGACCAGGATCAGCACCAGCGCCGCGCCGATCCGCCGCATCAGGTCGATGACCCGCGCCTGCCAGTTCGCCCTTGCGCCGGCCTTCGGTGATGACGCCCCCCGTGCCATCCTCAGCTCTTGATATGCAGGACGCAGATGAGGGTGAAGAGGCGGCGCGCGGTGTCGAAATCGACCGCGATCTTGCCGTCGAGCCGGTCCATCAGCATTTCGGCGGCCTCATTGTGCAGCCCCCGGCGCGCCATATCGACGGTTTCGATCTGTTGCGCGGTCGAGGTGCGGATGGCCTGATAATAGCTGTCGCAGATGGCGAAATAATCGCGGATCGGGCGGCGGAACCGCCCCAGCCCCAGGATGATCGCTTCCAGCGGCGATCCGTCCTCGCGCGCGATTTCGAAGATCAGCCGGCCGTCCTCGACGCGCAGCATCAGCCGATAAGGCCCGGCATAGCCGTCGGCGTGGCCGCGCTGCGGCACGAAGCGATTGTCTTCCAAAATGTCGAAGATCGCGACCCGCCGTTCCTGCTCGACATCGGGATTGCGCCAGATGATCGACCCTTCGTCGAGGTCGATCGAAATGATGCGCTGTTTCGAGGGATCGGCGTCGGTCATGCTGTCCGTGCTTCTACTTTACGTGCGGGGAAGGGCAAGGGGGCGACGTGTTGCTCCTGCCGGAATCGAGGTCGCACGCCGGGGGGAGGGAACTTATCCCCAGAAGCACCCACGGCCCCCGCGCATGGGCCCGGCCAAGCCGGTTGCGCGCCAGGAACGAACGGCGCATTATGCTGCGCCATGGCCGAACTCGCCCTCATCCCGACCCCGGCGTCCGCCGGGGATGACCGCCAATTGCCCCGCAATATCGAGGCGGAGGCCGCTTTTCTGGGCGCGATCCTGATCGACAACCGAGTCGTCGAGGATCTGCCCGTCCATCTGACCCCCGATCATTTCTTCGAGCCGCTGCACGGGCGCGTTTTTCAGCAGGCGATGGCGCTGATCGAACGCAACAGCATCGCGACGCCGGTGACGCTGAAACCCTTTTTCGAAAATGACGAGGCGATGAAGGCGGTCGGCGGCGTCGGCTATCTGGCACAACTGACCGGCAGCGGGGCCGGGCTGATCGGCGCGCGCGATTTCGCGCGGCAGATTTTCGACCTCGCGCTGCTGCGCGAACTGGTCGGCGTCGGCCGGACGCTGGTCGACAGCGCGCTCGACACCAGCGAAAGCGTTGATCCGCAGGCCCAGATCGAGGAAGCCGAAACCGCGCTCTACCGCGTGGCGGGGGGCGAGGCCGAAATGGGATCGGTCAAAAGCTTCAACGCGGCGAGCCTCGTCGCGCTGCAGGCCGCCGAGCGCGCGCTCAATTCGGGCGGGCACCTGTCGGGGATCACCACCGGCATTTCCAGCATGAACGCCAAGATCGGCGGCATGCACAACAGCGACCTGATGATCCTTGCCGGGCGTCCGGGCATGGGCAAGACCTCGCTCGCCACCAACATCGCCTATAACGCCGCCGAACGCTTCCGCCGCGACGAGGAGGACGGCATCCCGCCCGAGAAGAACATGGGCGCGAAGGTCGCCTTTTTCAGCCTCGAAATGTCCGCTGACCAGCTGGCGACGCGCGTCCTTGCCGAACAGTCGGGGGTGTCGGGCGAGGCGCTGCGCATGGGCAAGATCAGCAAGGACCAGTTCCAGCAGCTCAGCCGTGCGGCGCAGGCGCTCCAGACGCTGCCGCTGTTCATCGACGACACGCCGGGTCTGACGATCGCGGGCCTGCGTACCCGGGCACGGCGGCTGCAGCGCCGTCACGGCATCGGCTTCATTATCGTCGATTATCTGCAACTGTTGCAGGGATCGTCGCGCAGCGGCGACAATCGCGTGCAGGAAATTTCGGAAATTTCCCGTGGTCTCAAGACATTGGCGAAGGAACTTAATGTTCCCGTGATGGCGCTGTCGCAGCTCAGCCGTCAGGTCGAAAGCCGCGAGGACAAGCGTCCGCAATTGTCCGACCTTCGGGAATCGGGCTCGATCGAACAGGACGCCGACATGGTGCTGTTCGTGTTCCGCGAGGATTATTATGTCGCGGCGCGCGAGCCCAAGCGCCCGGTCGAAGGCGACGACGTCAAGATTCATGCCCAGCATGAGGAATGGGCGGCCGAGATGGAGCGCGTCTTCGGCTTGGCCGAGGTGATCGTCGCGAAATCGCGTCACGGTTCGACCGGCAAGATCCGCCTGCACTTCGAGGCGAAGACGACGAAATTCAGCGACCTGGCCGACGATAGTCAGGCCTATGCCGATTATGAATAGTCAGATTGCGTTATTGCGCGCGTAAGAAGCCATTTTCAGCCATTGCGCTTGCGCTAGACCGATAGCTGGAGATTGGCTCGCGCTTCGCTCCTCGCAACGACGAGGTGACTAAAACGCCGGATCGTTGGCCGGATCGTCGTCGCCGATCGGCGTGACCGCGGTGTGGATGCCGCATTCGGTCTTGTCCCAGCCGCGCCAGCGGCCCGAGCGCGGGTCTTCGCCCGGTTTCACTTTCGACGTGCACGGCGAGCAGCCGATCGAGGGATAGCCTTCGGCCTCCAGCGGGTGGCGCGGCAGGTCGTGCTCCGCAAAATAGGCATCGAGCATGTCGCGCGTCCAGTTGGCGAGCGGGTTGAACTTCAGCCGGCCGGTGTCGCCGTCCAGTTCGAACCGGGGCAGGCCCTGCCGCGTCGACGACTGGAAGCCCTTGCGTCCGGTGACCGAGGTGTCGAAATCGGTCAGCGCCTTTTCGAGCGGCTTGACCTTGCGGATTTCGCAGCAGCCGTCGGGGTCATAGGACCAGCGCAGTTCGGTTGCGTCCTTTGCCGCCAGATCCGCCGGATCGGGAGTCAGGTTGACGATGTTGAGCCCCAGCTTCGCCGCCAGTTCGTCGCGATAGGCCAATGTTTCGGGGAAATGCTTGCCGGTGTCGAGGAACAGCACCGGCATGTCGGGGGCCGCCCGCGTCACCAGATGCAGCAGGACCGCGCTTTCCGCGCCGAAACTGGAAACGATCGCGGTGTCGCCGAGCAGTCCGGCGCCGATGACGCTCGCGACCACTTCGGCCGCGTCCTGTCCCCGGAACAGATTGTTCAGGCGGATGACATCGCTCTGCGTGAAGCGCGGCGCGACGTCGATCCGGTCGCGGACCCGGTCTGCTCCAGCCTTATTGGCATCGAGCGAGGTCGAGAGGCCCGTCGCAGATGCACCGCGTCCCGGTGTCTCGGCTTCGCTCGACGCGAACGGCAGCTGGGGGTTGGACTTACCCATGACGCAGCTTCCAGATCGGCACTGCCTTGTCGGCGGCGGTCTGATAATGTTCGGGCCAGCGTGTCAGCGCCGCCTCGACATCGGCGGGGTTCAGCGGTTTTTCCGGGGAAAAACTGTCGAAGCCGCAGCGCGTCATATAGGCGACCTGATCGACCAGCACGTCGCCCTGGGCGCGCAGTTCGCCCGCATAGCCCGCTTCGCGCAAGATGCGTGCCGACGAATAGCCGCGCCCGTCGCGAAATTTCGGAAAGGCGACCTCGATCAGCTTCAGCCGGTCGAGATAGGGTATCAGCGCGCGCGCATCCTCATCGGGTTCGAGGCGCACCGCCGTCGCGTTCGATTGCGACAGGAAAGCGTCGAGCGTGACGCAGGGCTCCTCGCCCGACACGGCGTCCAGATGCTCAGCCATAGATCGCCTCCTTGAACGGGGCCATGCCGATGCGGCGGAAGGTATCGACGAAGCGTTCGCCATCGGCGCGTTCGGACAGATATTTGTCGGTGACGCGCTCGATCGCGTCGACGACGCCATCCTCGTCGAAGCCGGGGCCGGTGATCGTGCCGAGCGACACATCCTCCGCCCCCGATCCGCCGAGCAGCAGCTGGTAATTTTCGGTGCCTTTGCGGTCGACGCCCAATATGCCGATGTGGCCGGCGTGGTGGTGGCCGCAGGCATTGATGCAGCCCGAAATCTTGAGCTTCAGCTCGCCCAGTTCCTTTTGGCGGCCAAGGTCCGAAAAGCGCGCCGCGATCTTCTGCGCGACCGGGATCGAACGCGCATTGGCGAGGCTGCAATAATCGAGCCCGGGGCAGGCGATGATGTCGCTGATCAGGTCGAGGTTCGGCGTCGCCAGCCCCGCTTCGTCCAGCTTTTGCCACAGGGCGTGGAGGTCGGCCTTGCGGACGTGCGGCAGGACGATGTTCTGCGCGTGGGTGACGCGCAGTTCGTCGTGGCTGTAGGTTTCGGCCAGATCGGCCATCAGGTCGATCTGCGCCGAGCTGGCGTCGCCGGGGATGCCGCCGACGGGCTTCAGGCTGATCGTGACGATCGCATGGCCCGGCACCTTGTGCGCCGCGACATTCTGATCGATCCACACCGCGAAGTCGGGGTCGCTGCGGTCGAGGGCGTCGGGTGCCGACGCATCGAGCGGGGGCATGGCGAATTGCGCGGCGATGCGGTCGAACTCGGCGCGCGGCGGGTCGATGCCCAGCGCCTTCACATGCGCGAACTCTTCCTCGACCTGGCGGCGGTAGTCGTCGGCGCCCAGTTCATGGATCAGGATCTTGATCCGCGCCTTGTACATATTGTCGCGGCGGCCATAGCGATTGTAGACGCGCAGGCACGCCTCCAGATAGCTCAGCAGATCTTCCAGCCGCACGAAATCCTTGATCAGCGGCGCGATCATCGGCGTGCGGCCCATGCCGCCGCCGACATAGACGGCGGCGCCGTGCACCCCGTCCTTCTCGACGATCTGGATGCCGATATCGTGCAGCCGCATCGCGGCGCGGTCTTCCTCGGCGGCGATCACCGCGATCTTGAACTTGCGCGGCAGGTAGCTGAATTCGGGGTGGAAGCTCGACCATTGGCGCAGCAATTCGGCCCATGGGCGCGGATCAGTCAGCTCGTCGGCGGCCGCCCCGGCGAACTGGTCCGAACTGATGTTGCGGATGCAATTGCCGCTGGTCTGGATCGCGTGCATCTCGACCGACGCCAGATCGGCGAGGATCGCGGGCGCGTCCTCCAGCTTGATCCAGTTGTACTGGATATTCTGGCGCGTGGTGAAATGGCCGTAATCGCGGTCATATTTGCGCGCGATGTGCGCCAGCATCCGCATCTGGCGCCCGTTGAGCGTGCCATAGGGAACCGCGACGCGCAGCATATAGGCGTGCAACTGAAGATAGAGGCCGTTCATCAGCCGCAGCGGCTTGAACTGATCCTCGGTGATTTCACCGGCAAGGCGGCGCTTCACCTGATCGGCGAATTCGGCGACGCGGGCATCGACCATCGCCTGGTCATAATGGTCATATTGATACATGTCAGATCACCCAGTCGCCGGCATTGGGATCGGCGGGTTTCAGCGTCAGGTCGGGGCGCACGGTGGGGCCGAGCGCGCGGATGCGGTCCTTGATATGCGCGGGCCGCGGCCCTTCGGACGTCGCTTCGCCCGCGATGATATAGGGCGAATTGACGCGGCGCGCGCCTTCCTCGGCGGCGGCGATCGCGTCGCCCGCCTCGCCGACGTCGGCCGCATCCTCGATATGCAGCGACCAGTCGGCGCCGGTCCACCAGGTGACAAATCCTGTTTTCAGGTCGTTGCCCGTGAGCAGTTTCATGTGAAGTCCCTTATCTGTGCGGCGACGCCCGGCGCGCCGAGGCAGTCGAGCGCGTCGGCGCGCGCCGCGACCTTGCCCACGATGATCAGCGCCGGGCTTTGTACCGCCTCGCGCGCCACAAGGTCGCCAAGGTCAGTGAGCAAGGTGCGCAGCACGCGCGCGTCGGCGCTGGTGCCCCGTTCGATCACCGCGACCGGCAGATCGGGCGAAACGCCGTCGGCGATCAGCTTGTCGGCGATGGCCGAGGCGGTCGCGACACCCATGTAGATGACCAGGGTGCGGCCGTGACCGGCCAGGCCCGACCAGTCCTGATCGGTCAGGTCCTTGCATTGGCCGGCGACGAAGCTGACCGCGCTCGCGTCGGCGCGGTGGGTGAGCGGAAGGCCCGCCTGCGCGGCACATCCCGCCGCGGCGGTGATGCCGGGCACGACCTCGACCGCGACACCGGCATCGCGCGCGGCATCCAGTTCCTCGCCGCCGCGCCCGAAGATGAACGGGTCGCCGCCCTTCAGCCGGACGACCTGTTTGCCCATCAGCGTTTCGCGGACGAGAAGATCGTTGATCAGATCCTGTTTCATCGTGTGGCGGCTGCGCTGTTTGGCGACGCTGATCCGCGTCACATGTGGTGGGATCAGCGCCAGCACACCGTCGCCGACCAGCCCGTCATGCACGACCAGATCGGCGCTTTCCAGCAGCCGCGCGGCACGCAGCGTCAACAGGTCGGGATCGCCCGGCCCGGCGCCGACCAGCCACAGCTTGCCCGCGGAAGAGGGAGTCTTTTCCATGCAAGATAGATGGTCGCAGCGCGCCGCAATGGCAAAGCAGCCTTTGTTGCGGATGATGAAGGTAAAATTGCGCGGCAGGTTCGGCTCACCCGCGGCGCCTTGCGGGCGCGGCGCGCTACAGATATTTCTTCGTCACCAGCTTCGGCGCCTCGTCGTCGCGCAATCCCACCCCGATCGACGCGCGCAGGGCGTCGCTTTCGGCGCTGGCGACCGGATAGGCGCAATAGTCGGCGGCATAAAAGGCGCTGGGCCGGTGATTGCCCGACAGGCCGATCCCGCCGAAGGGGGCGGCCGACGAGGCGCCGTTGGTCGGCCGGTTCCAGTTGATCACCCCGGCGCGGGCATTGGCCCAGAACTGGTCGTAAAGCTGCGGCGTGCCACCGATCAGCGCGGCGGACAGGCCGAACGCCGTGTTGTTCGCCTCCGCGATCGCCGCCTCGAAACTGTCGACGCGGATGACCTGGAGCAGCGGGCCGAACAATTCGATGTCGGGGCGTTCGGTCAGGGCGGTGACGTCGATGATGCCGGGGGTCAGGAACGGGCGGTCCGGAACCGGCCGCGTCATGTGGCGGATGACCTGTCCGCCGTTCGACATCAGGATCAGAAAGCTTTCGGTCAGCCCGTCGGCCGCCTCATTGTCGATTACCGGACCCATATAGGGGGCGGGATCGGCGTGGGGATGGTCGACGATCAGGCGCCCCGCCAGCGCCTTCACCTCCTCCAGCAATTTGTCGGCCAGACTGTCGCGGACGATCAGGCGCCGGGCGTTGCTGCACCTTTGTCCGGCGCTCAGAAAGGCCGACTGGACGACGATGGTCGCGGCGGTGCGAATGTCGGCGGTGTCCCACACGACGATCGGATTGTTGCCGCCCATTTCGAGCGCGAGTATCTTGCCCGGCGCGCCCGCGAACTGGCGGCTGAGCGCCAGGCCGGTGCGCGCCGATCCGGTGAATAGAAGTCCGTCGAGATCGGGATGCGCGGCCAGCGCCTTGCCCGTATCGGGCCCGCCGACGACCAGCCGCAACGCCTCTTGCGGGACGCCCGCGGCGTGAAACAGCTCGACCAGCCGCGCGCCCACCGCCGGGGTTTTCTCCGACGGCTTGAACACCACCGAATTGCCCGCGATCAGGGCGGGGACGATATGGCCGTTCGGCAGGTGCGCGGGAAAATTATAGGGGCCCAGCACCGCGAGCGTACCATGGGGTTTGTGCCGCACCGCGTTGCGCAATCCCATCGCGCCCTCGATACGCCGGTTCGGGGTGCGTTCGGCATAGGCCTTTACCGAAATATCGACCTTGGCCGCGACGGATTCCACCTCGGTCCGCGCTTCCCACAGCGGCTTGCCGGTTTCGCGCGCGATCAGGTCGGCCAGAGCGTCGCCCTCCGCCTTCACCCGGTCGGCGAAGCGGCGGAGCGTCTCGGTGCGAAAGGTCAGCGCCTTGGCCGCCCATTCGGGCCAGGCGCGCCGCGCGATCGCGACTTCCGCATCGACGTCGCTCACCCGCCCCCGCCACAGTTCTTCGCCGGTTGCGGGTTCGAAGGAAAGCAGGTGTTCGGGCATGGTCGAAGGCATCCTTATCGGTGAAAGCCGTTGGCGGCAACCGCGATGGCTTGCGCGCCGCCCTGCGGTTCGCGATAGATGCGCGGGCGGCCCCCGCATGTCGGGGACCGTGCGCGGCGATGAAAGGGCAGGGCGATTTCGGCAGTTCAGGAAAAGCCACGGGGATGGACCGACCATTATTGGTGGTCGGCCGACGGCGTCCGGCTGCACGCGCGCCTATATGCGGGGCCGGACGGTGCCGCGAACCAACCGCCCATTCTGTGCATGCCGGGGCTCGCGCGCAACGCCCGCGATTTTGAAGGGTTGGCACCGCACATGGCGGAGCAGCGGCGCGTGATCGTGCTGGAATTTCGCGGAAGGGGCGAAAGCGCCTATGCGAAGGACCCGATGACCTATGCCCCGCTGACCTATGTGCAGGACGTGGTGCTGCTGCTCGACGAACTGGGTATCGACCGCTTCGCGACGGTCGGCACATCGCTCGGCGGGCTGGTGACGATGCTGCTCGCCGCGACGATGGCGGGACGGCTTGTCGGTACGGTGCTGAACGACGTCGGCCCCGAACTCGAAGCCGCGGGGCTCGACCGTATCCGCGACTATATCGGCGCGGGCGGCAGCCAGCCGACCTGGCTGCACGCGGCGCGCGCTTATGCCGAACTCAACGCCGCCATTTATCCCGGCTACGACATTCACGACTGGCTGCGGCTGACCAAGCGGACGCATCGGCTGACGCCCGAGGGGCGTATCGTGACCGATTATGACAAGCAGATCGCGGCGCCCCTGCGGCTGGCGAACGACCAGGCCGGCATCGACCTGTGGCCCGCCTATCGCGCGCTGGGCGATATTCCCGTGTTGATCCTGCGCGGGCAGTTGTCGGACATCCTGTCGAAACCGGCCGCGAAGAAGATGGCGGCGGCATTGCCCGGCGCCCGGCTGGTCGAAGTGCCGCGCGTCGGGCACGCGCCGACGATGGACGAGGCAAAGGCGCGCGCGGCGATCGATGCCTGGATCGGGGAGCTGGCGGCGGCGTGAGCGCGCACGAGCCCGAGGCGCCCTGGCCGATCCGCATCCTGCACCTTCATTCGAGCTTTTCGCTCGGCGGCAAGGAAGCGCGCGCGACCCGGCTGATGAACCTGATGGGGGATCGCGCGCGCCATACGATCCTGTCGGCGATGCCCGACGCGCTGGGCGCGCGCGGTGCGATCGATCCCGCCATCGCGGTCGATTTTCCGAAGGACGCGCCGCCGCTTCACGGCAAGCCGTCGCTGGCGCGATACCGCGCCCTCGCCTCCTACATGCTGAATTTCGAACTGGTGCTCAGTTACAATTGGGGCGCGATGGACGGGGTCATGGCGCACCGGCTGTACTGGAACCGCTGGTGGGACCGCATGCCGCCCAGCCTGATCCACCATGAAGACGGCTTCAACGAGGACGAGAGCATCCGGCGCAACTGGAAGCGCAACCTGTTCCGCCGCGCCGCGCTGAAGCACGCGTTGGGCGTCGCGGTTCCCTCGACCGTCCTGCAGCGGATCGCGACCGACGAATGGGGGGCGGGGGCGCGCGTGCGCCTGATCCGCAACGGTATCGATGTCGCCGCCTATCGTCATGGTCCCGCGGTGCCGATCCCCGGCCTTCAACGGCGCGAAGGCGACATCGTCATCGGCACCGCCGCGGGATTGCGCAAGGTCAAGGACCTGCCGCGTCTGATCCGCGCCGTCGCGGTGCTGCCGCCGAACGTGCGGCTGGTGATCGTGGGGGAAGGTCCCGAACGCGCCGCGATCATGGCGGAGGCCGCATCCTGCGGCATGGCCGGCCGGCTGATCATGCCGGGGTTCATGGCGGAACCCGCGCGCTGGATCGGCCATTTCGACCTGCTCGCGCTGTCGTCGCGCAGCGAACAGGCGCCGATCGCGGTGATCGAGGCGATGGCGGCGGGGCTGGCCGTGGTCAGCCCCGATGTCGGCGATGTCACCGCGATGGTGTCGGACGCGAACCGACCCTTCATCGCCGCCGACGAGACGGCCTATCGCGCGGCGCTGGCCGATCTGGTCGCCAATGCGGCGGCGCGCGCCGAAATCGGCGCCGCCAACCGGCGCGCCGCCGCCGAACGTTTCGACGAAACAACGATGGTCGATGCCTATGAAAAGCTCTATGCTCGGGCGCTTCACGGTTATGGCCCGTTCAGCGGTCGCTGGATCGGCATCGATTGACAAAAGTCCCTATATTCCGCTTACGCAGGCGGCGATTGGGGGCTGGCATGCGGGACGTGCCGGCGGAGAGAAAGAAGGTTTAACGTGTTCAAAGGTTTGAAGCCCATCCTTTATGGCGGCCGTGAAGTCTGGCCGCTGGTCGAAGGGGGCAAGGGCGTCGCGGCGACCAACCATGCGTCCAGCGGCGCCTGGGCGGCGGCCGGCGGGATCGGCACCGTTTCGGCCGTCAATGCCGACAGTTATGACGCCGACGGCAATATCATTCCGCAAATCTATCATGCCGCGACGCGCAAAGACCGGCACGAGGAACTGATCCGTTACGCCATCGACGGCGCCGTCGAACAGGTGAAGCGCGCCTATGACATCGCCAGCGGCAAGGGCGCGATCAACATCAACGTATTGTGGGAAATGGGCGGCGCGCAGCAGGTGCTGGAAGGCGTTCTGGAACGCACGAAGGGCCTTGTCACCGGCGTCACCTGTGGCGCGGGGATGCCGTACAAGCTCAGCGAGATCGCGGCGCGGCACAATGTGAACTACCTGCCGATCATTTCCTCGGCGCGGGCCTTTCGCGCGCTGTGGAAGCGCGCCTATCACAAGGTCGCCGACCTGATGGCGGCGGTGGTTTATGAAGATCCGTGGCTGGCCGGCGGTCATAACGGCCTGTCGAACGCCGAAGACCCGCGCCGGCCCGAAGATCCCTATCCGCGCGTCAAGGCGCTGCGCGACACGATGCGCGCCGAAGGCATTTCGGACGATGTGCCGATCGTGATGGCGGGCGGCGTCTGGTATTTGCGCGACTGGGAAGACTGGATCGACAATCCCGAACTCGGGCAGATCGTCTTTCAATATGGCACGCGCCCCCTGTTGACCGAGGAAAGCCCGATCCCGCAGGCGTGGAAGGACCGTCTGCGCACCCTGGACGAAGGCGATGTGCTGCTCCACCGCTTCTCGCCGACCGGCTTTTATTCGAGCGCGGTGCGCAATCCGTTCCTGCGCGATCTGGAGGCGCGGTCGGAACGGCAGGTGCCCTATTCGAAACAGGAAGCGGGCGACCATGTCGTCCAGCTCGACGCCGGGGTGAAGGGACGGAATTTCTGGGTCACGCCGCACGACCGCGACCGCGCGCGCGACTGGGTCGCCGAAGGCTATACCACCGCGCTCAAGACGCCCGACAACACCGTCGTCTTCGTCACCGAAACCGACAAGGCGGTGATCCGCAAGGATCAGGCCGACTGCATGGGCTGTCTGTCGCACTGCGGTTTTTCGGCATGGAAGGACCATGACGATTATTCGACCGGCTATCTGGCCGACCCGCGCAGCTTTTGCATCCAGAAGACGCTGCAGGACATCGCGCACGGCGGCGACGTCGAACAGAATTTGATGTTCGCGGGCCACGCGGCGTTCAATTTCAAGACCGATCCCTTTTATTCGAACAATTTCACGCCGACGGTGAAACAGCTCGTCGACCGGATTCTGACGGGGGATTGAACCCGCCCGTCATTGCTTCGCTTCACTCGCAATGACGGTGCGTTATATAGCTTCGTCATTGCGAGGAGCGAAGCGACGAAGCAATCCAGAGCGGCCTTACACCCACGCTGCGGATGTCGCTAAGCCCACCCCTCCAGCACCTGGTCCGGTGGGCGGTGCCCGTCGCTCCAGGCGCGGATGTTGGCGATGACCTTTTCGCCCGACGCCTCGCGTCCCTCGATCGTTGCCGAGCCCAGATGCGGGAGCAGCACGACATTGTCGAGCGCCAGCAGTTCGGGGTCGACCGCGGGTTCGTGGGTATAGACGTCGAGCCCGGCGCCCGCGATGCGGCGGGTCTTGAGCGCGGCGATCAGCGCCTTTTCGTCGACCACCTCGCCGCGCGCCGTGTTGATCAGATAGGCGGTGGGCTTCATCGCCGAAATGCGCGCGGCGCTTACCAGTTCGTGCGTCTCGCTCGTGTGCGGACAGTGCAGGGTGACGACGTCGGATATGCGCAGCAGCGTGTCGACGCTGGCATGATAGCTGGCGCCCAGTTCATCCTCGATCGCCGCGGGCAGGCGCTTGCGGTTGTGATAGTGGATCGACAGGCCGAAGGCGCGCGCGCGCCGCGCCACCGCCAGCCCGATGCGCCCCATGCCGACGATGCCGAGCAGCTTGCCGCCGACGCGGTGGCCCAGCATCGCGCTGGGGGCCCAGCCCTGCCAACGGCCCGACCGCATCAGCTTTTCCCCCTCCGCCAGCCGGCGCGGGACGGACAGGATCAGCGCCATCGTCATGTCGGCGGTGTCTTCGGTAAAGACGCCCGGCGTGTTCGACACCATGATGCCCTTCGCGCGCGCGGCCGCCAGATCGATATGGTCGACCCCGGCGCCGAAATTGGCGATCAGTTTCAGCCGTTCGCCCGCCGCGCCGATCACCGCGGCATCGATTTCGTCGGTCACGGTCGGCACCAGCACGTCGCAGTCGGCGACCGCCGCCTTCAGCTCGTCCTTGGTGAAGGCATGGTCATTCGCCGACAGCGCGACATCGAACAATTCGGCCATGCGCGCCTCGACGGCGGGCATCAGCTGGCGGGTGACGATGACGCGCGGGCGGCGGGGACGGGATGAATCGGGCATGGGCGCCGATAGAGCGCGCCGACGCGCGGGGGTCAAGGGGGCGAGGCGGCGGTGGCGCGCGCGGGACTGTGGATGAACGGTGGCGATGCTGCGGTGCGCGGTTGAAAAGCGGTGGCGATTTTGACATGGCGGATGACATGACCAGCCGAAAAATCGCCGCGACCCTGCTCAGCCTTGCCGTGGTGGGACCGGCGGTGGCGCAATCCGACCCCGCGCTGCCCTATTGGGCGTCGATCAGCGTCGATGAGGCGCGGATGCGCAAGGGGCCGTCGCCCGACGTTCCGGTGATCTGGGAATATCGGCGCAAGGACCTGCCGGTAAAGGTGATCGCGCGGCACGAGAATTGGCGCAAGATCGAGGACCCCGACGGTACGCAGGGGTGGATGGCGGCGCGCCTGCTCAGCCGGACGCGGACCGCGATCGTCACCGACGAGATCCGGCCGCTGCGCGCCGAACCGGATGACGCGGCGGCGATTGCCTATCGTGCCCAGCCGGGCGTGGTGGGGCGGATCACCGATTGCCGGGACGGATGGTGCCGCTTCGACGTGAAGGGGCGCGGGGGCTGGGTCCGCACCGATCATATCTGGGGCGACTGAGGCGCCGGGCGACGCGCGGCACGGCAAAAGGGCCGGACGTTTCCGCCCGGCCCCTCCGCATTATTCAGCGATCGGGATTACCGCCACCGGAAGTGGTTGCGATAGACCTTCACCACCTTGCCGTTGCGCTCGTTAACGAGCAGCAGGTCGTTATAGTGGCGGACATAGGTCAGGTTGCGACCGGCCCGCGGTACGCCCCAGCGATTGTCCCACGCGGGACGGTAAGCTGGCGCGTAATAGGTCGAACGGAGCGTCGATCCGACGCGGAACTGCTGATATTTGAACGGCGCGCGATAATTCTGATAGCGCGTGTCGCGGCGCCAGTCGCGCTGGCTGTTGCGCAAATCTTGCTTCGCGTCGCGATATTCACGGCGTTCCTCGCGCACGTCGCCGCGATCGCCATAGCGCAGGGCGTTGTTATATTCGCGGCGCTCCTCACGGACATCGCGGCGGTCTTCGCGAATGTCGCGGGTCTGGGCCTGCGCGACGGCGGGGACCATCATCGCGGCGATCAGGCCGGCGGCGAGAAATTTGGTCTTCTTCATGATGCCATTCCTTTCAATCCGTCAGGGGGGAGGGGGATCTGCCCGATGACAGGGAAAGGATTAGGCGAGTCGTTTTGAACGGAGCCGGAATGCGCCGTTTATTTTCGGGACATGAGTGTCGCAAAGTGTCGCGCCCCGACGACGAAATGGCGCCGTCTTGCGACGGCGCCATGCAACTTTTTTAAAAAAGGCGAGGGGAGACGATCGATCAGATGAGTTCGACCGCCACCGCCGTGGCTTCGCCGCCGCCGATGCACAGGCTGGCGATGCCGCGCGTCTTGCCGTGGCGCTGGAGCGCCGCGATCAGCGTGGTGATGATGCGGGTGCCGCTGGCGCCGATCGGATGGCCGAGCGCGGTCGCGCCGCCGTGGACGTTGATCTTGTCGTGCGGAATGCCCAGGTCGTGCATCGCGAACATCGCGACGCAGGCAAAGGCTTCGTTGACTTCGAACAGGTCGACGTCGCCGATCGACCATCCGGCCTTTTCCAGCACCTTGTTGATCGCGCCGACGGGAGCGATCGTGAAATCCTTCGGTTCCTGCGCGTGCGCGGCGTGCGCGACCAGCCGGGCGACCGGCTTCGCGCCCTTCGCATCGGCGACCGACTGGCGCGTCAGCACGACAGCCGCCGCGCCGTCGGAGATCGACGAACTGGTCGCCGCCGTGATCGTGCCGTCCTTGGCAAAGGCAGGACGCAGCGTCGGGATCTTGTCGGGATTGCCCTTGCCGGGCTGTTCGTCGGTATCGACCACGACCTCGCCCTTGCGCGTCGTCAGCGTGACCGGCGTGATTTCGGCGGCAAAGGCGCCGTCGGCGATCGCCGCCTGCGCGCGCTTCAGCGATTCGATGGCATAGCCGTCCTGCGATTCGCGGCTGAGCTGATAACCGTCGGCGGTATCCTGCGCAAAGGTGCCCATCGCGCGGCCGGCGTCATAGGCGTCCTCCAGCCCGTCGAGGAACATATGGTCATAGGCGGTGTCGTGGCCGATCCGCGCGCCCGAGCGATGCTTCTTGAGCAGATAGGGGGCGTTGGTCATCGATTCCATGCCGCCCGCGACCACCAGGTCGATGCTGCCCGCGGCAAGGGCTTCGGCGCCCATGATCACCGTCTGCATGCCCGAACCGCAGACCTTGTTGACGGTCGTCGCCTGCACCGACTTCGGCAGGCCGGCCTTGATCGCGGCCTGACGCGCGGGCGCTTGGCCCAGCCCGGCGGGCAGGACGCAGCCCATATAGATACGCTCGACATCGTCGCCCGACACGCCGGCGCGCTCGACCGCGGCCTTGACCGCGGTGGCGCCCAGATCGGTCGCGCTCGCGTCCGACAACGCGCCCTGCATGCCGCCCATCGGGGTACGGGCATAGGACAGAAAGACGACGGGATCGGTGGCGGTCATATCGAGAGACTCCGTAAGGGAAAGATACGTCGGCGGGTCGCTTAGCGCCTTTGCTGCATGCGCGAAAGGGGTGGGGGAAAGATGGGACGGCAGGTTTCATCTTGCAACCCGCTGCGCGGCGTGATCAAACACCGCGCGCAAATTCAATCAGGGAGACGGGTCATGGCCACCGCGATCAAACAGGATATCGCCGGAGAAACCGCGCGCATGCACGACGTGCTCGCGGCGCAGAAGGCGAGCTTTACGGCCGCCATGCCCGAATCTCTCGCCGTCCGGTCCGACCGCATCGACCGCGCGATCGCGCTGCTGGTCGACAATGCCGAAGAATTCGCGAAGGCGGTGAGCGAGGATTTCGGGCACCGCAGCCGCGAACAGACGCTGATGACCGACATCATGCCGTCGGTCAGCGCCCTGAAGCATGCCAGAAAGCATATGGCGGGCTGGGCGAAAGGCGAGAAGCGCAAACCGACCTTTCCGCTCGGCCTGCTCGGCGCGAAGGCGGAGGTGGTGTATCAGCCGAAGGGCGTCGTCGGCGTCGTGGCGCCCTGGAACTTTCCGATCGGCATGGTCTTCGTGCCGATGGCGGGGATATTGGCGGCGGGCAACCGCGCGATGGTGAAGCCGTCCGAATTCACCGAACATGTCTCGGCGCTGATGGCGCGGCTGGTGCCCGACTATTTCGACGAAAGCGAAATGGCGGTGTTCACCGGCGACGCCGATGTCGGCATCGCTTTTTCGAAGCTCGCCTTCGACCATCTGATCTTTACCGGCGCGACCAGCGTCGGAAAGCATATCATGCGCGCGGCGGCCGACAATCTGGTCCCCGTGACGCTGGAGTTGGGCGGCAAATCGCCGACCTTCGTCGGGCGCAGCGCGAACAAGGAACTGGTCGGCCAGCGCGTCGCGCTCGGCAAGATGATGAACGCCGGGCAAATCTGCCTTGCGCCCGACTATCTGCTGGTTCCCGATGATCAGGAAGACGCGGTGATCGACAGCGTCGTCCGGGGCGCGACCGCCCTTTATCCGGCGCTGCTGGCCAACGACGATTACACGTCGGTCGTGAACGGCCGCAATTACGACCGCCTGCAATCCTATCTGGCCGACGCGCGCGACAAGGGCGCCGAGGTGATCGAGGTCAATCCGGGGAATGAGGATTTCGCGAGCGCCAACGGGCACAAGATGCCGCTCCACATCGTCCGCAACCCGACCGACGACATGAAGGTGATGCAGGAGGAAATCTTCGGCCCCGTGCTGCCGGTCAGGACCTACCGGACGATCGACGAGGCGATCGATTATGTGAACGGCCGCGACCGCCCGCTCGGCCTTTATTATTTCGGACAGGACAAGAGCGAGGAAGACCGCGTGCTGACGCGCACGATCTCGGGCGGCGTCACGGTCAACGACGTCCTGTTCCACAATGCGATGGAGGATCTGCCCTTCGGCGGCGTCGGTCCGTCGGGGATGGGCAATTATCACGGGGTCGACGGATTCCGCACCTTCAGCCACGCGCGCGCCGTCTATCGCCAACCGAAATTCGATGTCGCGGGGCTCGCGGGTTTCAAGCCGCCCTATGGCAAGGCGACCGCCAAGACACTGGCACGCGAACTCAAGAAATAGCGCGTTGAACCCGGCGGCCTGACCCGGCCGGCCGGGGGCCGGCAGCCGGCTTCCTGTCGTTCGAAAATTCCGAATCGATCGCGGCAAAGGCGCGCTATGTGCGAAACCGCCGGCTGGGCGGGGCGATCATCTGGGCGATCAACTATGATCATATGCCGGACGGATCGAGCCCGCTGCTGGCGGCGACAAAGCAGCATTTTCTGGGACGCTGAAGACGCCCCCCTGTTTTCGTGATCCTCCGCAGGCCAGGCCGGCGCGCTGCGGACACGGAGGCGACACCGGACCGCGCCTATAGCTTTGGGTTATGACTTGGCGCCGTCTTTGAAGACGTATCGATCCGAAACTTTCGTCATGATGAGATGTCCCATTTGAGAGGCATCTATGATCGCCAGTCCCTATCTTCTCTACCTCGGCCATGTGAATGACGACGTCGGTATCAAGACCTCGCGTGGTCTTGCGGTGTTCCGGCCGGACGAATGCGTCGGCGAATTTCGGCACGACGACTGCGAGCTGACGCTCGACCTGCCGCGCATGGACTTTGCCCAGGCCGTCGCCGCCGGGGCCAGGACGCTGGTTCTGGGCATCGCCAACGCCGGCGGCAAGCTGGGCGACGAGCTGGTGCGCGATGCGCTGGCGGCCATCGAGGCGGGGCTGAACATCGCATCGGGCCTGCACAACCGATTGCGCGACGAACCCGCGCTGGTGGCGGC
This sequence comes from Sphingopyxis macrogoltabida, assembly GCA_003241685.1. Classification (GTDB taxonomy): domain Bacteria; phylum Pseudomonadota; class Alphaproteobacteria; order Sphingomonadales; family Sphingomonadaceae; genus Sphingopyxis; species Sphingopyxis macrogoltabida_A. Next base: position 40,020 of record QFPJ01000015.1, on the reverse strand, counting down.
CGCGGCGCGGCACGGCCGCCAGTTGCACGATGTGCGCGACCCGCGTCCGGACATTCCGGTCGGTAATGGGAAGCCGCGCGCGGGCCGGCGTCTGCTGACGGTCGGGACCGATTGTTCGGTCGGCAAGATGTATGCCACGCTGTGCCTGGAACGCGGCATGCGGGCGCGCGGTATGCAGGCCGATTTTCGCGCAACGGGTCAGACGGGAATTCTGATCGCGGGCAGCGGCGTGCCGCTCGATGCCGTGATCGCGGATTTCATTTCGGGGGCGATCGAACAGATTTCGCCGGCCCGTGACGATGACGGCTGGGACCTGATCGAAGGGCAGGGATCGCTGTTCCACCCGTCGTTCGCGGGCGTGTCCACGGGGCTGCTGCACGGCGCGCAGCCCGATGCCCTGCTATTGTGTCACGACCCGGTGCGCCCGCATATGCGCGGTCTTCCGCACTATTCGATGCCGGGTCTTCGCGAAACTCTGGACGCCAATCTTCAGACCGCGCGGCTGACCAGCCCATCGGTTCAGGCAGTGGGGGTCGCGCTCAACACGTCGAAGCTTTCCCCTGCCGAAGCGGACCGGATCTGCGCGGAGACGTCCGACGCGCTCGGGCTGCCTTGCACCGACCCCTTTGCCCACGGAGTGGACCCCATCATCGACTGGATCAATACATGCTTCGAACCGTCGTCGCGCAAAGCGACGCTTTCCCTCTAGCTCACCCCTTCCGGATCTCGCGCGGGGTAAAGACGGTGGCCGACGTGGTCACGGTCGAGATCGCTGCCGACGGCGCCACCGGGCGCGGGGAAGCCGTGCCCTATCCCCGTTATGGCGAGACGATTGCCGGTGCGCTCGCCCAAATCGCCAAAGCGCACGATGCGATCGCCGACGGCGCGACGCGTGACGATCTGCTCGCCATCATGCCCGCCGGCGCGGCGCGCAATGCCGTCGACTGTGCGCTGTGGGACCTGGAAACCCGGTTGACGGGGCGCAGCGTCACCGACCGGCTCGGCCAGCCCGCGACGGTCCCGACACCGACGGCGATGACGGTCAGTCTCGACACGCTGCCGGCGATGTCCGCCTCCGCCAAGGCTCTGGCCCAGGTTCCGCTGATCAAGATCAAGGTCGATCGCACCGACCCCGAAGCGCAGATCCGGGCCGTTCGCGACGCTGCGCCGAACCCGCGCATCATCGTCGATCCCAATGAAAGCTGGACCATCGCGGAGGTCGAACGGCTCCAGCCGCTGCTCGCCGAGCTTCGCATCGACCTGCTCGAACAGCCGCTGCCGACCGAAGAGGATCACGCGCTGGAAGGGTTCGATCCGATCATCCCCATCGCGGCCGATGAATCGGCGCATGTTGCCGGTGACGTGGGCGCGCTCGCCGGCAAATATCAGGTCATCAACATCAAACTCGACAAGACGGGCGGGTTGACCGGCGCGCTGGCGCTTGCCGATGCCGCGGCCGCCGCCGGGCTGGGCGTGATGACCGGCAGCATGATTTCCTCCTCTCTCTCGATCGCGCCCGCGCTGATCATCGCGGCGCGGTCGTCCTTCGTCGATCTTGACGGGCCGTTGTGGCTGGCCAGCGATCGCGCGGGCGGCGTGCAGGGCGTCGACGGCGTGCTGACGCCGCCCGTCGCGGGCTTCTGGGGAACAACATAGCATATTGGCGAAAACAAAAGGGGTGTCGCAATGATCCGGTACATCAAGTTCACGACGGCAACGGCCGCGTTTCTGGCAGCGTCCCATCCGGCGGCATCGCAGGGTGCGGCCGAACCGCAGGGCGGGGCCGACCTCCTGATCCGCGGCGGGACCATTTATACCGGCGATGCGGCGCCCTTTCGCGGCGATGTCGCCATTCGCGGCGACCGGATCATCTATGTCGGACCAAAGGCACCGGAAACCGGGGGCAGGACGATCGATGCCACGGGCCTGATCGTCGCGCCCGGCTTCATCGATCCGCACGCGCACATCAATGAGGCGCTGGCATCCACGGACCCGGCCACGCGCCTGATCCTGCCCTTTCTCACGCAGGGCGTGACGACCGCGTTCATCGGCGTCGATGGCGGCGGCGATCCCGGGATCGCGCGCACGTTCGGCATTTCCGATGCGAGCGAAGGCGGGGAAGGTGTCGCGGGCCTGGAGCAGACGTCGCGCGATTTCGGTATCAATTTCGCGAGCTATGTCGGTCTGGCCGCCGTTCGCATGAAGGTGATCGGAGCGGCAGACCGGGCACCGACGCCGGCCGAAATGGAGCAGATGAGCGGCCTGGTGGACAAGGCGATGTGCGAAGGCGCTCTGGGTCTTTCGACCGGGCTGTTCTACGCCCCGCAAAGCTTTGCCAAACGGGACGAAGTCGTCACGCTGGCAAAGGTCGCCGCCGCGCGCGGCGGCATTTACGACAGCCATATCCGCGACGAGTCGAGCTATACGATCGGGTTGAAGGGCGCCGTCGAGGAAGCTCTGTCGGTCGGGCGCGACGCGGCCATTCCGGTTCACATCGCGCACATCAAGGCGCTGGGCGTCGACGTTCATGGACAGGCGCCGGCGATCATCGCGCAGATCGAGGAGGCGCAGAAGGCGGGGCAGGTCGTTCATGCCGACCAATATCCCTGGTCCGCATCCGGCACCGGACTGTCGGCGGCGCTGCTGCCGCGCTGGGCGCAGGACGGCGGCCGCGCCGCGATGCTGCCGCGGCTCGATGACAGCGCGACGATGGCCCGGATGCGGCCCGAGATCGCCGAGAACCTGCGCCGCCGCGGTGGTCCGGCATCGCTGCTGATCACCTCCGGCCCGGCCGGCTTCGAAGGCAAGACGCTCGAACAGATTGCGAAGGAGCGGTCGATCGATCCCGTCGATGCCGCGATCCTGATCCTGAAGCAGCGCGAGGCGGGCGTCGCGTCCTTCAATCAGAGCGAAGCCGATATTGCCGCGTTCATGAAGCGGCCGTGGGTGGTGACCAGTTCGGACGCGTCGCGCGGGCATCCCCGCTATTATGCGTCCTTCGCGCGCAAATATGCGACCTATGTCCAGGACAAGGCGGTCATCGACCTTGGCACGTTCATCAGGCAGAGCACGGCGGCGCCGGCGCGCCTGTTCGGGCTGAGCGGACGCGGCGAACTGAAGGCCGGGGCCTTTGCCGACGTGATCGCGTTCGATCCGGCGACCTTCGCGCCGCGCGCCGATTACGCACAGCCGACGCTGTTTTCGACGGGCATGCGGTTCGTCGTCGTGAACGGATCGCTGGCGATCGACGATGGGGAACCGACGGGGCGTGCAGGCGGTCGTCCGCTGCCCCGAAAGCCTGCCGGAACAGGCTGCCAATAATCAAGGAATGGGGAGGGGGCCGCCGGTCGGACAGGCGGGTCTGGAAGGCATCCTTCAAACAGATAATACGCAAAAAAGGGGAAAGTCATGACGAGATCAACGCCCATCGTATCGACCGCCGCGCTGGCGGTGGCGATGCTCTGGAGCGCGCCGGCTCTGGCGCAGGATGCGGTTCCCGGCAGCACGGACGATGCGGCCGATGCGCCCGCTGAAATCACCGTGACGGGAACGCGCATCCAGCGCGACGGCTATCGCGCGCCGACGCCGCTGACCGTGCTCAATTCGGAGGATATTGAAAAATCCGCCCCGGCGAACATCGCCGACTATGTCAACGACATCCCCTCGCTCGTCGGCAGCCACACGCCCGCCAGCACGAACCTGAACATCAGCGCCGGCACGGCGGGCGTCAATGCGCTCAACCTGCGCGCGCTGGGCACGGCCCGGACGCTGGTCCTGCTGGACGGGCAACGGTCGGTGGGATCGACGCTGGGCGGTCTCGTCGACGTCAACACCTTTCCCCAGGGCCTGATCAAGAGCGTGGAGATCGTCACGGGCGGCGCGTCGGCGGCCTATGGGTCGGACGCCGTATCGGGCGTCGTCAACTTCATCCTCGACAAGGACTATACGGGGATCAAGGGATCGGCCGAATATGGCATCACCAAATATGGCGACGCGCCGAGCTACCGCGCGACGTTGACTGCCGGGACGCCCTTTGCGGGCGGCCGCGGCCATCTTTTGCTCAGCGGCGAAATCGCGGTCAAGGAAGGGCTGCACGGCGTGCCGCGCGACTGGAACAATCGCGGCTGGTACATGATCAACAACCCCGCCTATGCGGCCGGCAACGGTCAGCCCGAACGGCTGGTCGCATCCGGGGCCGGGCTCAGCCTGGCGACGCGGGGCGGAATCGTCACCAACACCGCGTTCCGCGGCACCACCTTCGGTCAGGGCGGTGCGCTTGGCCGGTTCGACTATGGGACGGTGCGCGATCCCTGGGCGATCGGCGGCGATTGGGCATCGACGCAGGTCAATGGCTTCCAGTCGCTCGACCCCGAAGAGAATCGCAAGAGCGCCTTCGGCCGGCTGAGCTTCGAGGTATCGGAAGGGCTCAACCTGTTCGTCCAGGCCTCCTATGCCAAATCGGACAATCTCGGCTGGCTGGGGGTGCAGTTGAACCAGGGCAATGTCACCATCCGGTCGGACAATGCCTTCATTCCGGAACCGCTGCGTACCCAGCTCGCCAATGCCGGCGTCACCCAATTTTCGCTGGGAACGACGAACGCCGACCTGCCGATCCGCAAGAATGACACGAAGCGCGAGCTGCAACGCTATGTCGTCGGCGCCAACGGCGTGTTCGATCTGTTCGGATCGACGGCCCGGTGGGATGCCTATTATCAAAAAGGCATCAGCAACACGCGCGAGATGGCGCGCGACATCACCAACAATGCGCGGCTGGCGCTGGCGCAGGACGCGGTCTTCGCACCGGCCGGCAACGCGATCGGCGTGCCTGCCGGCACGATCGTCTGCCGGTCGTCGCTGGCCAGCCCGGGCAACGGATGCGTGCCGCTCAACCGGCTCGGGATCAATGTGGCAAGTCAGGCGGCCCTCGACTATGTCCTCGGAAATCCCTTCCGCGAACAGAAGTTCGAACAGGACGTCGTGGCGGCCAACCTGTCGTTCGATGCGTTCGACCTGCCCGCCGGGCCGGTGTCGGTCGCGATCGGCGGCGAACATCGGCGCGAGAAAGTGTCCGGCGAAGTTCCGGCGGCGTTCCAGTCGGGCTGGTTCGTCGGCAATTTCCTGCCCAGTTTCGGGTCGTACAAGGTGACCGAGGCCTATCTTGAGCTGCTGGTTCCCGTCATCGACGGGCTCGACCTGAACGGCGCCGTGCGCGGCACGGATTATTCGACGTCGGGCTATGTCACCACGTGGAAAGCCGGCGTGACGTTCGAGCCCATTCCGGACATCCGGTTCCGGGCGACGCGGTCGCGCGACATTCGCGCGCCGAACCTGGGCGAACTCTACACCGCAGGCTCGACGCGCATCAACGTGCTGATCGACCCCACCGTCAACCCGGCAACGAGCAATCCATCGGTGCAGTTTGCAGGAACGACGCGCGGCAATCCTTCGCTCGACCCCGAACGCGCCGACCAATGGGGGGTCGGCGTCGTGTTGCAGCCGCGTTTCCTGCCGGGTTTCGCCTTCTCCGCCGACTATTATGACATCAAGATCAAGGGCGCGATCGGTTCAGTCGCGGCCCAGACGATCGTCGATCGCTGCGCGGAAGGCGTGCAGGCGTTCTGCAGCGCGGTGGTGCGTGGCCCCAATTCGTTCGGCAACAATCTGCAGGTGTTCGAAAGCCCGTTCAACTTCGCGTCGCAGCGCGCGAAGGGCATCGATTTCGAAAGCTCCTACCGGACGGGTGTGGGCGACGGTTCGCTGACGCTGCGCGCGATGGCAACGCGCTACATCAAGAATTATTTCGACAATGGCATCGATGCGCCGACCGACCGGGTGGGAGAGAATTCGGCCGGCGGGACGCCGAAATGGCTGTACCGCGTGCAGGGGACCTATTCGAACGACGCGTTCACCTTCAACCTGACCGGGCGCGGGGTCAGCAGCGGCGTCTATGACAACAGCTTCGTCGAATGCACGAGCGGCTGTCCGGCGTCGACCGTCACCAACCGGACGATCGACAACAACCGCATCCAGGGGGCCTTCTATGTCGATGCGGCCCTATCCTTCGACATCGAGATGGGCGAACGCGAGCTGGAGTTCTTCCTGGCCGCCAACAATCTGTTCGACAAGGACCCGCCCGTCGTGGCGCCCGGACCGGCGGGCAGCGCCTATGCCACACCGGCGACCAACCAGTCGCTCTATGACCTGCTGGGCCGGACCTATCGCGTCGGCATCCGCTTCAAGCTCTGACGGGGAGGCCGGGCATGAAAAAACGGGTCGGGCTATCGCTTGCCGCGCTGTTCGCCACCACGGCGCCCGCATGGGGTCAGCATTATGACGTGCTGATCCGGGGCGGCACCGTCTATGACGGCAGCGACACGCCCGGCCGCGCAGCCGATGTCGCCATCACCGGCGACCGCGTCGTCGCCGTGGGCATCGTCCCGCCCACGGCGACGGCGGCGATGCAGATCGACGCCACGGGAAAGATCGTCGCGCCGGGCTTCATCGATCCGCACTCGCACGCCGCGCCGAACATCCAGACGCCCGAACTGGCGGCGGCGCTGCCGATGCTGCATCAGGGCATCACGACCCTGGCGATCAATCCCGACGGCGGCGGGCCGGCCGAACTGGGCCCGCAGATCATGGATTTGCGGACCAACATCCCGGGGGTCAATGTGATCCCGATGATCGGCCACAATGCCGTGCGCCGTGCGGTGATGGGCAATGTGGCGCGCCTTGCCACGCCGGCTGAACAGGAAAGGATGGAAGGGCTGGTCACCGCCGCGATGCAGGCCGGGGCGTTCGGCCTGTCGGACGGGCCCTTCTATATTCCCGGCAAATATTCCGATACGGCGGAGATCGTGGGACTGGCGAAGGCCGCGGCGCGCTTTCCCGATGCCATCTACATCAGCCATATCCGCGACGAGGGGAATTATGATGTCGGCGTCGTCGCGGCGGTCGATGAGGTGATTACCGTCGCGCGCGAAGCGAAAATTCCCGGCATCGTGACCCATATCAAGGTTCTGGGGCATCAGGTGTGGGGCAAATCCGCCGAGGTGATCGCGCGGATCAACGAAGCCCGTGCGGCGGGTGTCCGGATATGGGCCGATCAATATCCCTATACCGCTTCGGGATCGAGCCTCATGGCGTCGCTCGTCCCCGGCTGGGCCCAGGAGGGCGGCGCCGACGCGCTGGCGAAGCGGCTGGGTGATCCCGCCATGCGCGCGCGCATCCGGGCCGAGATGATTCCCAATCTGGAACGGCGCGGCGGACCGCATGCCTTGATGATCCGTGGCTTCCCGCCCGAGCCGGCGCTGGAGGGCAAGCGGCTCGACGAGATCGGACGGCTGCAGGGCAAGGATCCGCTGGATGCCGCGATCGACATGCTGAAGCGCGGCGGCGCGCCGACCATATCGTTCAACATGAGCGATGCGGATGTCGCCGCCTTCATGCAGCAGCCGTGGACGATGACATCGACCGACGGCGGCCTGCCGCCGTTCGGAAAGACGTCGGAACATCCGCGGGCCTATGGCGCCTTTGCGCGCAAGCTGCGCCATTATGTTCTCGATAAGCCGGTGATCACCATGCAAAGGGCGATCCATGCCGCGACGGGCCTGACGGCTTCTATTCTGGCGATTCCCGATCGCGGGGTGTTGCGGGACGGCGCCTTCGCCGACGTCATCGTCTTCGATCCTGCAACCGTCCGCGATGTCGCAACCTATGAAAAGCCTCACGCTTATGCGGTCGGCATGGATTATGTGTTCGTCAACGGACAAGCTGCCCTGGTCGAAGGAAAGCCCGCTTCCAAACGCTATGGCCGGGTTCTTCTGCGAACACCGCGATAGCCGGCGTGCGCCATAAATGGACTTGCCGCAGGGCCGGGCGAAGGTCACCATGGCCGGAATGAATCTGCGCCATATCGAGATATTCTACGCCGTCTATACCAACGGATCGGTCAGCGCCGCGGCGCGCGCGCTCAACATTTCGCAGCCGTCGGTGTCCAAGACGCTGCGCCATGCGGAGTCGATCCTGGGGTTCCCGCTGTTCGAACGCGCCAGCGGACGCCTGGTGCCGACCGACGACGCGCATGCGCTGTTCGAAGAGGTCAGTGAAATCCAGGATCGGGTGCACGCGCTGCGCGAAGGCGCGCGCAACCTTCGGCGGGGCAGCGGCATGATGCTGCGTATTTCGGCGCTGCCGTCGCTCGCGCTGGGCGTGCTGCCCGAAGCGGTCGCGCGCTTCCTGCGCGATCATCCGAATGTGAACTTCGATTTGCAGACGGTGCATCACGACGATCTGGTCCGCAAATTGCACGAACGCGAAACCGATGTCGCCATTGCGGTGGAGGTGCCGCAAAATTCGCCGATCGGCAGCCGCTGGCTGGGCGAGGGCGAACTGGTGGTCCTGTACCGCGAAGCCGACATCGCCGATGCGCCGCCGCGCCTGGCGCTCGGCAATCTGCGCGAGCATCATTTCATCAGCGTCGCAGCGAGCGGTCCGATCGGCCAGATGTTCATCGCGGAACAGCGCCGGCTGGGGCTGGAGTTCGATCATGCGATGTCGGCCCGGACGTTCTACATCGCCACCGCGCTGGTCCGCGCCGGCGTCGGGCTTACCGTGGTCGACAGCTTCACCGCACAGGCCGCACTCGCGCCAGGGCTCGCGATCCGGCCGTTGACGCCGCCCGTCACCTTCGACCTTTACGCCATGTATCTGAACAATCGGCCGCCGACGGCGCTCGCGACCGATTTTCTGAAAGTCGTGGCGCAGGTGATCGACGGGATATAGCAGGTGGTTATGGGGCGACGCGCAATCGATATGCAGCGAGGGACGGCGACAAGCCTAGGCTGGCCGCCCATGACATGCCGGTCCGCCCTTTCCCCGATCGCTTTCGCCGGACGGCGCCGCAATGCGTAGATGGTTCGCCATCCCGCTGTGGAAACGGGTGCTGGGCGGGTTGCTCGCCGGGCTGCTTCTCGCGCTGATCTGGCCGGAAGCCGCGCCGAAGGTCGCGGTATTCGGCGACCTGTTCGTCCGCGCGATCCGCATGCTTGTCGCCCCGATCGTGCTGGTCACGATCGCCGCCGGAATCACCACGCTCGCCGATCCGAAGCGGCTGGGGCCGCTGGGCGGACGGACGGTCGGCTTGTTCGCGCTGACCACCGCGATCGCGGTTTCGGTGGGCATGGCGGTCGCGATGATCATCGAGCCCGGCGTCGGCGTCCCGATCGGCGATGCGGTTCCCAAGGCGCTGGGGGACCCGGTGCCGCTCTATGACCAGCTCGTCGGCATCATTCCGCTCAATATCGTCGAGGCGCTGGCGAAAGGCGACATGCTGGCGCTGATCTTCGTGGCCATATTGGTCGGCGTCGGCACCGTGCTCGCGGGTGATGCCGGAAAGCCCTTCGCGGGCCTGCTGCAATCGCTGTCGGCGGTGCTGCTGAAGATTGTCGGCCTGGTGATGGAAGCGACGCCGATCGGGGTTTTCGCGCTGATCGCCAACGCCGTCGCGGCGAATGGCGCCGCGGTATTCGTCAATATCGGGTGGCTGGCGCTGGCGGTGGTCGTGGGGTCGCTGATCCAGATCCTGTTCGTCCACAGCCTGATCCTGCGCCTGCTGGCGCGGCTGCCCGTCCTGCCCTTTTTCCGGGGCATCATCGATGCGCTGGTGGTGGCGTTTTCCACCGCCTCTTCGTCGGCGACGCTGCCCGTCGCGATGACCGTCGCGGGCAAGAATCTGGGCGTTTCGTCCAGCGTCTATTCGACCGTGCTGCCGCTCGGCGCGAGCATCGGCAAGGATGGCACGGCGATGTATGTCGGGCTGCTCAGCATGTTCAGCCTGCAGGCATTCGGGGTCCCGATCGATGCCGGCGTGATCGCCATCGTCCTTCTGACGGGGGCGCTGGCCGCTTTCGGCACCGCTCCGGTGCCGTCCGCGTCGCTTTTCATGCTGGCCGCCGTCCTGTCCGCCGTCGGGGTGGCGCCGGAGCAAACCGCATTGATCGTCGGCTTCGTCCTGCCGTTCGACCGCCTGCTCGACATGACGCGCACCGTGCCCAGCGCGAGCGCCAATCTGACCGTCGCGACGACGGTTGCGCGGTGGGAAGGGGAAATCGACCGGTCCGTCTATCTGGCGCCGCCCCGCCGCTGATCCCCGGCAGGGCGGAATGCCCGTCGATGGGCGACAAGGGGCGATAGGCGCGCGAACGGCCCGCGATGGGGCCGGTCGGCACCGCCGCGTTTTCAGATTCCCTTAATATTGAACGGTCTAGTTTGACAGAATGTCCGTTACCCTTCATTTCGGCGCACGGAACGCCGCTCCCTGATCTCGCAGGATGAAGACCATGGCAACGCGCAGCCAGAACCCTGCCGACGCGATCGAGATCGAGCTGATTCGCAGCCTCTACACCGGTTTCGTGCCGTCGCTCATCATGTCGATAGGCTTTCTGATATGCGGAAGCCTCATCGCCTGGCGCACCGGCGATACCGTGCTGGGGCTTCTCCTGATCCCCGGCGCCCTCTCCACCGCGCTTCGTCTCGGCATCGCCAGGCGCGACGCCGCGCGGGCCGCCAGGCCGCGCCTGGGCATCGAGGAGGCGCGACGGCTGGAGCGCCGCTTCGCCTTTGCCTATCTCAGCTTCGCCCTCATCCTCGGGCTGTTCGGTGCCCGGCTGTTCCTCCTGCCGGTCGTCGAGGCGCATCTGCTGATGCTCGCGCTGCTGATCGGTTATGCCGCCGGGGTCGCGGCGGGCGTGGGGTTGCGCCCGCGTGTCGCGATACCAAGCATGGTCATGGCGGTCGTACCGCCGATGCTGGCGGCGCTGTGGGGCGGCGATCTTCTCTATGTTGCGACCGCCATCATGACCCTCGCTTTCCTTGCGGGCGGTATTGGCAGCCTTCGCGGTCGGCATGCACGCGCGCTCGCCGATATCGGCCGCGGGCTCACCTTTGCGTCGCTGGCGCGGCAGGATGCGCTGACGGCGCTTCCGAACCGGCTGGCGCTGCGCGAGGCCTATGACGAGGACGGCTTTGAAGCGCGCGCGGCGCGGCTCGTCGCGGTGCATTGTCTCGATCTGAACGGCTTCAAGCCGGTCAACGACCGTTTCGGCCATCCGATGGGCGACGCCTTGCTCACGCTGGTGGGTAAACGGCTCGCCTCGTCGCTGCGCGACGGCGACGTCGCGGCGCGGCTGGGCGGTGACGAGTTCGCGGTGTTCCAGCGCAACATCGGACATCCCGACGAGGCGCGGTTGCTGGCGCAGCGCATCGCGGCGACGATCGGGCGGCCCTATGTGATCGGCGAGCAGGCGCTCGAAATATCGACCTGTGTCGGCTATGTCGTCTCCGACGATCCCGCCGACGATCTGGAGCGCCTGATCACGCTGGCCGACGAGGCACTCTATTCGGCGAAGCGCAGCGGTGCCAGCGTGCGGCGCTACGAACCCGCCGCCGGCGCGCGCGCGGCCGCCTGAACCGATACGCCGCGGCGCGCTGCCGATCGGGCAGCGAATAGAGGGGGGATCAGCGTTCGGCGAGGACGCGATCGCAAATTGCGGGCCTTTTTTCCTTTATCGGACCGACGACGATGGGCCGTCCACCCACAAGCCGTTCGGCATCGCCCGTGCATCATGCCGCGCGGCGAGTTTTGCGTTCAATCTTGGAAATACCCGCCGGGCGTTGTTCTCGAATATGTCGTGCTTCTGGCCGGCGGTCAGCGACGAATTCTCGATATAATGGCGCGTGTCGTCGAAATAGCGGCCGGTCTGGCTGTCGATGCCGCGAACCGCGCCGATCATTTCCGATCCGAACAGGATGTTCGACGTGTCGACGACCTCGCCGAGCAGGTTGATGCCGGGCTGATGATAGACGCAGGTGTCGAAATAGATGTTCTTCATCAAGTGCGACCCCAGGCTCGGTTTGCCCAGCATGTCGGCGAGCCCCCGGTAGCGTCCCCAATGATAGGGGACGGCGCCGCCGCCGTGCGGGATGATGAAGCGGAGCGCGGGAAAATCGCTGAAAAGATCGCCTTCCAGCAGCTGCATGAAGGCAATGGTATCCGCCGCGATATAATAGGCGCCGGTCGCGTGCATCGCGCGATTGCAACTGCCCGACACATGGATCATGGCCGGGACGTCAAGTTCGCACAGCTTTTCGTACAGCGGATACCAGTAGCGGTCGGTGAGCGGAGGGTGATCGAAGCCGCCGCCGCCGGGGTCCGGATTGAGATTGCAGCCGACGAAGCCGAGTTCGACGATGCAGCGTTCCAGTTCCGAAATCGCCTCTGCCAGCCCCGCTCCCGGTGCCTGCGGCAGCATGCAGACGCCGGTGAAGCGATGCGGAAAAAGATCGCAGACGCGCGCGATCAGTTCGTTGCTGTGCGCGGCCCAGCTTCTGCTGGTTCCGATGGTGCCGAGGTGCGGCGCCATCGTCGATGCCCGCGGACTGAACAGCGTCATGTCGATGCCGCGTTCTTCGATAAGGCGAAGCTGGTTGTGTTCGATCGAGGTGCGAATCTCGTCGTCGCTGATCACGGGATAGGGGGGAGGCGCATTTCCCTCGGTCGCCGCGCCGAGTTGCGCGCGGCGCCAGATATCATGGGCATCGGGTGCGGTCGTGTAATGACCGTGGCAGTCTATGATCAGCGTCATGAGATGGTCCGCCTGATGTCGGACGCCAGAAAGCGTTCCTGCAATTCGTCCGACAAGGTTCCGGCTACGCGAAGGCTGCGATGCACCGCGGCGGCCGCCCGGACCATTTCCGTCGGCATGTCGAGCGAATCGAGCATCAGGGCGACCTCGTCGAGTTCGGCGGCGCGGCGCTCGCCGTGCACCACGACCCGTTCCAGATTATAGCCGATCCGGGCGACCCACTCGGACCCGAGCGCGGTCAGCACTTCCTCCACCACGTCGGCGCGATCCGCGGCCAGCAGGCATTGCACGGTCAACGCCTCGATGCCCTTGATGACGATCGAGCGCAGCATCTTGATTGCCGATGCATCGCCGATCTGAACCCCGACGGTGCGGACCTGCTGAAATCCGAGCTGGACCAGAATTTCGCGTCCGCGTTCCGCTTCGGGACCGCTGACCAGCAGGGGGGTCGAAAGCCGGCTCCCGCGCACGGGGGCCATGACCGCAACATCGATATAATGGCTGCCCGTCGCCTCGATCGCGGCGGACGCCTGGCGCTTGGTGGCGGGCGCGACGGAGTTGAAGTCCAGATAATATCGGTCGGCGCCGATCATCCGGCTCGCGGCCTGCGCGGCGCCGACGGCCTGATCGGCGGTCACGACGCTGATCACGGCATCGGCATCGGTCAGCAGCTCGGACAGATTGGCGGCGATGCCGACCCCGTCGGCGCGGCATCGCGCGTGGACGTCGGCCGCCTGCGCCGGATCGTCGAACTTGATGTCGAACGTGCGGGCCAACCCCGTCCACGCCGGCGCGCCCGCGAATGCGGCGCCGGCTTCTCCATATCCGATAAAGGCAGTTTTCAGCATCCGCCGGAATTAGCGCACGGATGGACGGCGCTGCGAATTCAATGAGGGCGGGAGCTATAGGATATTACGAATCAATTATCGGAATCTCCTGCTCCAGAAGCTCGATGAAGGCGCGCTGGAGGCGGGTCGGATTCCATTCCGCGCGGCACGTCATGCCGATCGACCTGCGAATGCCCAGCCGGGTGTCGACGCGGGCCAGCCGTCCCGCGTCCAGTTCCAGATTGACCTGATTGCGCGACAGCAATGTCAGGAAATTGCCGTCCATGAGCAGTTGCCGGATGATGATGACCGATCCGCATTCGATCGGAACGGTGGGGACGGCTTGCCCGGCGTCGACGAACCATTGCTCCCAGCTTGTTCGCAACGGCGCATGGGTTCCCGGCATGACCCAGGGGTAGCGGGCCAGTTCCTCGATGGAGGCCGCGCGGCCGGCGAGCGGATGGTCCGCGCTCGCGATAACCACCGGCTCATCGACGAACAGCGGTTTTTCGATAAGGTCGGGGCCGGCCGATCCGCCCCGCAACGCTCCGACAATGATGCTCAGTTCGCCGTCCCGCAACGGTCCGATAAGTTCGGTATGCGACCCTTCCATCACGACGAAGCGGACGTCGGGATGGATTTCGTGATATTTCGCCATGACGCGGGGCAGCACCAGCGCCCGCGCCAGCGGCATCGCGCCCAGTGCGATATGTCCCGTCTCCTGCCCGCCAAGCGTGGCGATTTCGTCGAGGCCCGCGTCCAGTTCCGCTCTTGCCAGCGAAAACCGCCGCGCAATTTCGCGGCCCTTCGCCGTCAGGGCAAGGCCGCGGCCCCGTCGTTCGACGAGCGCAAAACCATAGGCCAGCGACAAATCCGAAACCGACCGATGAAGCGACGCCTGACTGACCCCGCTCGCCGCCGCGGCGGCGGTATAGCTTCCGGTGCGCGCCAGATAGTTGAACGCGCGCATCTGGGTGCTGGTGACGCGCCGGTTGTTCACGAGCTTCAGAGCGGTTTCCACCCGGTCGGACAGGATGATTGCGGAGGCACGCGGTTCCATGCCATTGGCGCGCCGGTCGAACAGCGGCGCACCGATCGCAGCCTCGAGCCGCGCAATCCCCTGGGTGATCGCGGGCTGGGTAAGGTGGATGTCGAGCGCCGCCGCGCTGATGCTGCCGAGGCGGACGATCGAATGGAGTGCGCGGAGGTGGCGCAGGTTGAGCTGCAGCGAATCCATATTTCTCCCGATTCGTAAAATATTATATCTTTATCCTACTTCTCACTTGCGCGTCCCGGCGACAAGCTCTTCCCTGTAAGGATTGAGGGAGAGAAAAATCTATGGCTGGGATAGTCGTTCGCGATGTGAGGCGCGCCGACGCCGATGTCGTCGCCGCGCTGGGCAAGGCCGGTGTCTCGACCGTGCACGAGTCGCAGGGGCGCACAGGATTGTTGCAACCTTATATGCGGCCGCTGTTCCCGGGGGCACGGATCGCCGGCTCTGCGATCACCGTGTCGGTCCCGCCCGGCGACAATTGGATGCTGCACGTGGCGATCGAGCAGGTGGCAGCCGGCGACATCCTGATCGTGGCGCCCACCAGTCCCTGTAGTGACGGTTATTTCGGTGAATTGCTCGCGGTTTCGGCGCGAGCCAGGGGCTGCGCCGGGCTGGTGATTGAGGCGGGCGTGCGCGATGTTCGCGAACTGACCGCTATGGGCTTTCCCGTCTGGTCGCGTGCGGTATCGGCGCAAGGCACGGTGAAGGCGACGCTTGGTTCGGTCAACGTGCCGCTGGTCTGCGCGGGCGCGCTGGTTGCCGCGGGCGACGTCGTGGTCGCCGACGACGACGGGGTTTGCATCGTCGCGGCCGAACATGCCGCACAGGTTGCCGCCGCGGCGGCGCGGCGCATCGAACGCGAAGAGGAAAAGCGCGCGCGCCTGGCCGCCGGCGAACTCGGGCTCGATATCTACGCGATGCGCGACGAACTCGCCGCACGAGGTTTGCGCTATGTCTGAAGGCGTGCGCTGCATGTGGATGCGCGGCGGCACGTCGAAGGGGGGCTTCTTTCTGGCGTCGGACCTGCCGCGCGATGCCGCCGCGCGAAACGCGTGGCTGGCGCGCGCAATGGGGTCGCCGGATTCCGCCCAGACGGACGGCATGGGGGGCGGACATCCCCTGACTTCGAAGGTCGCGATCGTGGAAAAAAGTGCCCGGCGCGACGTCGATCTGGATTATTATTTTTTGCAAGTTGTACCGGACAGCGGCCGGGTGGCCGATGATCAGAATTGCGGCAACATGCTCGCGGGCGTTCTGCCCTTTGCGATCGAACGAGGATTGATCGACGCGGCCGACGGCCTGACCGAAGCACGGGTCCTGCAGGTCAACAGCGGAGCGATCGCGAACCTTCGCGTGGCCACCCCCGGCGGACAACTGCGGTATGGCGAAGCTGTCAGCCTGGAAAGCGGTATCGAGGTCGAGATCGAATTTCGCGACATCGCCGGCAGCAAATGCGGACAGCTTCTGCCGACCGGCAAGGCGGTTCAGGCGATCGACGACATTGCGTGCACGCTGATCGACAATGGCATGCCCTGCGTCATTCTGACGGCCGCGGCGCTGGGCGTCACCGGCTATGAAGACCCCGAAGAACTCGAGGCGAACGACCGGCTGCGGCAGCGGATCGAAGCCGTCCGCCTTGAGGCTGGGGTGCTCATGGGGCTGGGCGATGTCGCGGAAAAGCCCGTTCCCAAGATCATGCTGGTCGCGCCGCCGCAAAAGGACGGCGGGCTTTGCGTTCGCAGCTTCATCCCGCACCGGGCGCACCGATCGGTGGGGGTTCTGGCGGCCGTAACCGTGGCGACCGCCGCTCTACTGCCCGAAAGCGTGGTCGCCCCGCTGGCCCGGGTGGGCAGCGGTTCGCGGCGGCAAATGGCGATCGAGCATCCTTCGGGAATGATGGATTGCATACTCAACTTGGATGCCGCCGGCTGTGTCGCGAGCGCCGGGCTGGTCCGGTCGGCGCGCAAGCTGATGGACGGCACATTGTTCGGCTGACCGGCGGTATCGGAAAATCACGCAATGAGGATGGATGAAATGAAGGCATTATTGTCGGTCGAAACAGGTGGACCCGAAACGCTTCGGATCGGCGAATTGGCTGCGCCGAGCCCGGCACCGGACCAGATACTGGTCGATGTGCATGCGTGCGCGATCAACTACCCCGACACATTGTTGATCGTCGACCAATATCAGATGCGTCCGCCGCGGCCTTTCGCGCCGGGCGGAGAAGTGGCGGGCGTCGTTGCCGCCGTCGGGGCGGACGTCAAGGATTTCAGCATCGGCGATCGCGTGTTCGGGGCGCCGGGGGTGGGCGGCCTGGCGGAGCAGGTCGCGATCGACGCGGCCAACAGCTACCACCTGCCCGCCGACAAGGATTTCGTGTCCGGTTCGGCCTTACTGCTGACCTATGGCACCAGCATTCACGCGCTCGTCGATCGCGGCAGGCTTCAGGCCGGAGAGACGCTGCTGGTCCTGGGCGCGGCCGGTGGGGTAGGCTTGGCGGCGGTCGAAATCGGCAAGGCGCTCGGCGCGCGCGTGATCGGCGCCGTTTCCAGCGAGGAAAAGGCGAAGCTGGTCCGCTCGGCCGGCGCCCACGATGTTATCGTCTATCCGCATCAGCCGCTCGACAAGGGAGCCTCCAAGGCGCTTGCGGACCAGTTCAAGGCCGCCGTGGGCAGCGCCGGCGCCGATGTCGTCTATGATGCTGTCGGCGGCGATTATTGCGAGCCGGCAGTGCGCTCCATCGCCTGGGAGGGGCGTTATCTGGTCGTCGGTTTTCCGGCGGGTATCCCGCGCCTGCCGCTGAATCTCACGTTGCTGAAAAGCTGTGACGTGTGCGGCGTCTTCTGGGGAGCCTTTGCCGCGCGGGCGCCCGACCGGAACCGCGCTCATATCGCCCGCCTCCTCGACTGGTGGAGCGAAGGCAAGATTGCCCCGCACGTTACCGCCACCTTCCCCCTCGATCGGGGCGGCGACGCGATCGCGGCGCTCGCTGAGCGGGCGGCGAGCGGCAAGCTGGTCGTTACGCTAAAATGATTGGACGATACCGCGCGAAGCGCGGATTAGCCGAACAAAATCACAAGGGTGATACCAGGTAACAACGGTATGAATTTCAATTATCTTATATCGGCGCCTTAAACGCAATGGTCGAAGATATTGACTTCATAGCCGGATTCAAGGGAAATTTGCTTCCAAGGAAATAGGGAGAGACGAGATGTCGATTGAGGAAGATTCGATTAATTTGACACGCGTTGGACCGGGTACGGTCATGGGCGAATTCATGCGTCAATATTGGATTCCTTGCGCCATGTCGTCCGAGCTCACGGCCGATGGCGATCCCATGCGCCTGCCGCTCATGGGCGAAAAGCTGCTCGCTTTCCGCGACACAAACGGCAAGGTCGGCATCATGGACCATCGCTGTCCGCACCGCTGCGCCTCGCTGTTCCTCGGCCGGAACGAGGAAGGCGGCCTGCGCTGCGTCTATCACGGCTGGAAATTCGATGCCGAAGGCAAGTGCGTCGATATGCCGAGCGTTCCAGATGGCGAGACGGTGCGTCAGAAAATCCATTCCAAAGCCTATAAGGTCCACGAACGCAACGGGCTGATCTGGGTCTATATGGGCCAGAACCAGGACAATCCGCCGCCCTTGCCCGACATCGAGGTCACGCTGCTTCCTGAAGAAGAACTCAGCATCCACTTCGTCTATCGCGACTGCAACTGGTTGCAGGCGCTCGAGGGCGACATCGACACGGCGCATTTCGGCTTCCTTCACGCCGGCACGGTGAACCCCGAGGATCTGCCCGAAGATCATATCTACTATCCCACGGTCATCGACCGCGCGCCGAAATATGAAGTGAACGATACGCCCTGGGGCACCAGCTATGGCGCCTATCGCCAACTGCCGAGCGGCGAAATGTACTGGCGCACCGCGAATTTCATGTTTCCGTTCTGGACGCAGAATCCGGCCGGCATCTTTGAAAAGGCGGTGCACGCACGCGCCTGGGTGCCGATCGACGATGAACGCATGATGTTCATCAACGTCTATTGGAAGGAAGCGCTGAAGCGCGAGGCGCGACCGAAGAAAAACGGCGAATTCATGGACGAAGGCTATCGCCTGACCAACAATTATATCCCGAACAGCACCGACTGGTACGGGCGCTGGCGCCTGCGCGAAGTGGAAGCCAACGACTGGATGATCGACCGCGAGGCCCAGCGCACCGGGGTGAACTATACGGGGATGGAAAATATCCATCTTCAGGATCATGCGATCACCGAATCGATGGGCGGCATTACCGATCATGCGTTCGAACATCTGACCCAGGCCGACCTGATGATTGCCCGGACCCGCCGCCGCATCCTGCGCGCCGCCCTGGCCTATCGCGATCAGGGCACGCCGCCGCCGGGCACGGAGGACCCCGAAGTGTTCCTGCAATCCCGCGGGGGGTTCTTCACCGCCGACGTCGAGAAGTCGTGGCAGGCCGCCTATGAGGAAAACATGAAGACGGTCCTGCGTCCGGCGGCAAAGGCGCTGGCCGACTGATCGTCGATCCGGTGCCGGCTGCCCGGCACCGGCCAATCCAGGACAGGCCTATGTTCCGGCAGGCGGTGCTTGCCCGGCCGGACGGGCTTTGTCCATTTCAACGAGACAATGGCAAGATAGCCATAATGGGGAGAGCGACATGTTGAACAGGAAGACACCCGGCCGAGCCATCGGCTCCGCCGCATCGATCATGGCCTTGGCCTGGGCTGCGACGGCGACCGGAGCGCAGGCGCAGGACGCCGTCGGCGATTCGGCGCCGCTGCCGGCCGAAAGCGCCGCGACGGCCCCCGCCGACACCGCCATCGCCGACACCGACATCATCGTCACCGGATCGCGCACCATCACCGATGGCGCGAACGCTCCGACCCCCGTCACGGTCGTTTCCAGCGAGCAGCTGACCGTCGCGGCGCCCGGCAATCTGGCCGAGGCGGTCGGCCAACTGCCGGCGTTCCGGGGATCGACGCGCGCGTCGAGCGCGGGTTCGGCCGGCACGACGCTGGGCGCGTCGGCGAACCTCCTGTCGCTGCGCGCGCTGTCGCCCTTCCGGACGCTGATCCTGCTCGACGGGCGCCGGGTCGTGCCCACCCAGATGACCGGCGCGGTCGATGCCAACATGATCCCGCAGGGGTTGCTGAAGCGCGTCGATGTCGTGACCGGGGGCGCATCGGCGGCCTATGGGTCGGATGCCGTCGCGGGCGCCGTGAACTTCGTTCTCGACACGCGCTATACCGGGCTCAAGCTGAATTTGCAGGGCGGCCTGTCCTCGCGCGGCGACGCGGGCAACATGAAGGCGAGCGTCACCGGCGGCACCAGCTTCGCCGACGGGCGCGGTCATGTGCTGTTTTCCGCCGATTATTTCAATCAGGACGGGATCGATCTCGATTACCGGGGCCGCAAATGGGCGGAAGCCGGCTGGGGGGTCATCGGGTCGAGCCTGACGTCGCCGGAACTGATCGTCGCGCCCAATGTTCGCGATGCCACTTCGTCCGCGGGCGGTGTGATCTTGGGCTGCCAGCCCGCGGGGACGCCGTGCCCGCTCGCGCGCATGCAGTTCCTGCCGGGCGGTTCGCTGGCGCCCTATAACCAGGGCGTCAACGTGTCGTCCTCCACCATGAGCGGCGGTGACGGATCGATCCGCCGCGCCAACCTGATCGCGGGCTATCGCCTCAAAAGCTTCTTCGGCCGGCTCAGCTATGATGTCGCCGATGGACACACCGTGTTCGTGGAGGGCAATTACAATCATTTGCGCTCGCACTATTTCGGGTTCAACTCGGGGCAGTTCCTCGGCGCCCCCGCGACCATCTTTGCCGACAACGCCTATCTTGCGCCGTCCATTCGCGCCACGATGACCGCGAACGGCATCCAGTCCTTCACGATGAACCGGAGCAATTTCGACTTCGGCGACATGGATTTCACCAACAACACGCGCACGCGTCGCGTGGTCGCGGGCATCGACGGCGATCTGGGCGGCAGCTGGAAATATTCGCTCTACGGATCCTATGGCCGATCGACCTTCGACCTGCTGACGTCGAACAATCCGCATATCGAGAATCTCTATAATGCGATCGACGCGGTCGTGGATCCGTCGAGCGGCCGCATCGTGTGCCGTTCGACTCTCCTGGGCCTGCCGATCGGTCAGGGCTGTGTGCCGATCAACACCTTCGGCGACGGCGCGCCGTCGGCGGACGGGCTGAACTATGTCCTTCGCACGACCTTCCTGAACTACGACATCGATCAGGTCGTCGTGGCGGGCACCGTTCGCGGTTCGCTGTTCTCGCTGCCGGCGGGCGACGTCAATGTCGCCGTCGGTCTGGAATATCGGCGCGAAACGGCGGAGCAGTCGAGCGGCCCCGACAATGACGTCATCCGGACCGGCACGGGCATTCGCGGCTATCCGGCGGCGCAGCGCAACCAGCCGGGGGCCTATTTCTCCAGCCCCGCGGCGGGATATGAGGGCGATTTCAGCGTCCGCGAAGGTTTCATCGAAATCGCGGCGCCGATCCTGCGCGACACGCCCTTTTTTCAGGCGCTCGACGTTAACGGCGCCGTCCGCTACGCCGATTACAGTTCGGTCGGCGGTGTCGTGACCTGGAAGGCCGGTGCGATCTGGGCGCCGGTCGAGGACATCAGGTTCCGCGTCACCCGATCGCGCGACATTCGGGCACCCAGCATTCAGGAACGCTTCCAGCCGTCTTCGCCGGTCATCGGCCAGCCGGTCAACGATCCGCTCAATGGCGGCGCGCGCGTGACCGTCACCCAGGTGAACCAGGGCAATCTGGCATTGTCGGAGGAAAAGGCGGATTCGTTGACGCTGGGCGTCGTGCTGCGGCCGCGCTTCCTGCCGGGCCTGTCCGCGTCGGTCGATTATTTCAACATCAAGGTGAAGGACGTGATCGCCGCGCAGACCCGCGAGGCCGTGCTCGCGGCCTGCGGGACGAGCTGTCCCGAGGTCATTCGCAATCCCGACGGATCGCTCAACTCGATCATCACCAAACAGTCGAACCTGGCCGAGTTGCGGACCAAGGGCGAGGATTATGAGCTGGGCTATACGACCGATACCTCCGGGATCGGCCTGAACGGCCGGCTGAATCTGCGGCTGCTCGCAACGCACACGCGGTCGCTCAGCCTGATCCAGAATGGCGTCGTGCTGGAACGGGTCGGCGATCTGAACGTCGTCACGTCCCAGAGCATCCCCGGTGTCGCGAAATGGACGGGCCAGTTCAGCGTCGAATATCGCAGCGAACGCTTCAAGCTGTTCGTTCAGGAACGCTATATCGGCCCCGGCAACCTCGACAAGGTGCAGCGCTATGTCGCAACGCAGGATACGTCGATCCCGGCCCGTTTCTATACCGATGTGACGCTGGGCTACACGCCGCCGACGCTGGGTGGGCGGATGGAATTCTATTTCACCGTCAACAACCTGTTCGACAAGGATCCGCCGATCGCCCCGAATGGCGCGACGATCCAGCCGCGCGCGTCGAACGGCATGCTCTATGACTTCATCGGACGTGCCTACACGGGAGGCGTGAAGTTCACCTTCTGACTCCCGCACCGGGCGTGATTCATCGGCACTCCTCTCGTGTCTCTCCCCGCCGCCGGATCACGCCCGACACTTTCAAGACCAAAGGATAGCCAACAATGACTTCTCCCGTCCGGACCGAACGCAAAGGCGAGGTCCTCGTCATCATTTCCGACAATCCGCCCGTCAACGCACTCGGCGCCGCCGTCCGCCAGGGGCTCGACGCCGGTCTCGACGAGGCGCAGGGCGACGATGCCATCAAGGCGGTCGTCATCCGCTGCGACGGCCGCACCTTCTTTGCGGGTGCCGACATCACCGAGTTCGGCAAGGCGCCGCAGAAGCCGAACCTGCTCGACGTGATCGAGCGGATCGAGGCCTTCGACAAGCCGGTGGTGGCCGCCATCCACGGAACCGCGCTGGGCGGTGGCTGCGAGATCGCGCTTGGCTGTCACTACCGCGTTGCGGCGCGCTCGGCAAAGATCGGTACGCCCGAGGTCAAGCTGGGACTGCTGCCCGGGGGCGGCGGCACCCAGCGGTTGCCGCGCATCGCGGGGGTCGCCCTGGCGCTCGAAATGACCGCGAAGGGCGACCCCATTTCGGCATCGCGGGCGCAGGACGCCGGGCTGGTCGACAAGGTCGTCGATGACGCGTCGCTGGAAGCCGAAGCGGTCGCCTTTGCCGCGGCGGTCGCCGACGTGCGGCCGCTGCCGCGCGCGAGCGAGCGCAGCGCGGCGCCCGACCCCGAAGCGGTCGCGGCGTTCGTGCGGGCCAACGGCCGCCGTTTCAAGGGTTTCGAGGCGCCGGCGGCGAACATCGCCTGCGTCGTCAAGGCGACCGAAACGAGTTTCGACGAAGGCATCGCGTTTGAACGCGCCGAATTTATGAAATTGCTGAACGGCACCCAGTCGGCGGCGCAGCGGCACATGTTCTTCGCCGAGCGTCAGGCGGCAAAGATCGACGACCTGCCTGCCGATACCCCGCTGCGCAAGGTCGAGCGCGTCGGCATCCTCGGCGCGGGGACCATGGGCGGCGGCATCGCGATGAATTTCCTGACGCGCGGCATTCCCGTGACGATCGTCGATACGACGCAGGAAGCGCTCGATCGCGGCATTTCCGTGATCCGGTCCAACTATGACCGATCGGTCAAGAGCGGGCGCTACACCGCCGAACAGGTCGACGGCATCATGGCGCGCCTGACGGGATCGCTGGCGATGGAGGATTTCGCCGACAGCGACCTCGTCATCGAGGCGGTGTATGAGAATATGGATCTGAAGAAGCAGATTTTCGCCGACCTCGGCCGCATCTGCAAACAGGGCGCCATTCTGGCGACCAACACCAGTTTCCTGAATGTCGACGAGATTGCGGAGGCGAGCGGCCGCGCCGCCGATGTGGTCGGCATGCACTTCTTCTCGCCCGCCAACGTCATGCGCCTGTTGGAAGTCGTGCGCGGGGACAAGACGGCGCCCGACGTGCTCGCGACGGTGATGGCGCTGGGCAAGACGATCGGCAAGGTGGCCGTCGTGTCGCGCGTCTGTTTCGGCTTCATCGGCAATCGCATCATGGCGCAGCGCGGCGCCCCCTGCACCGAGATGCTGCTCGACGGCGCAACCCCGGCGCAGATCGACAAGGTGTTCACCGACGATGTCGGCCTGGCCATGGGCCCGTATCAGATGAGCGACATGGCGGGCGTGGACGTGGGGTGGCACCGCGACACCAGCCGCATCGAAACGATTCGCGACGCGCTGTGCGCCGAGGGACGGCTGGGTCAGAAGGCAAAGGCGGGCTTCTACGACTATGACGACCAGCGCAACCGGACGCCCAGCGACAAGGTCACGGCGATCATCGACGCCTTTCGCGAAAAGGCGGGCCGGTCGAAGCGGGAGGTCGGCGATACGGAAATCCTGGAGCGCGCCATCTATCCGATGATCAACGAAGGCGCGAAAATCCTGTCCGAAGGCGTGGCGCAACGCTCGTCCGACATCGATGTGGTGTGGGTCACGGGCTATGGTTGGCCGGTCTATACCGGCGGCCCGATGTTCTGGGCGAACACCCACGGGCTGGACCGCATCGTCGACGGGCTCGAACGTCACGGCGTCGAGGTCGCTCCGCTGTTACGCGAAAAGGCGCGGGCTGGTGAAAGCTTCGCCTGAAAGGGCCGATCTGTCGCATTGGCCGGAGAGGTGAAGAGATGACCGTTTGGACATTTCCCGACATTTGGGAATCCGTTTGTGCCGCCATTCCCGATGCGCCCGCGATCGTTCAGGGCGCGCGGGTCATGCGGTACGCCGAATTCGACGCGACGGCCGACGCGCTGGCGCGCCGGCTGGTCGACGCCGGCCTGTCGCATCAGTCGAAGGTCGCGGCTTATTCCTACAACAGCCCCGAATATCTGCTGACCTATTTCGCCGCCTTCAAGGCGGGCCTCGTCCCGTTCAACGTGAATTATCGCTACGGACGCGACGAGGTAGCCGCCCTGCTCGACAATGGCGATGCAGAGGCGGTGGTGTTCGAAACGACCTTCGCCGCGATCATCGGTGATATTCGCGACCGGCTGCCGGCGATCAAGCTGTGGGTCGCGATCCCGCGCGACGGCCATCCGGTGCCGGACTGGGCGGTCGACCTCGACGCGCTGGCGGCGCAGGACCGGGGCGAGCGGCCGTTCCGCGCGCCCTGGGGGCGGCAGGGCAGCGACATGATGCTGCTTTTCACCGGCGGCACCACCGGCGTGCCCAAGGGCGTGATGTGGCAGCAGGAAGATATTATCGGCCGCTTCGGCTACGGCGGAAATCCTCTGGCGGGCGTCCCGCCGCTGGCACAGCCGTCGGAAGCCGGGGCCCGCGCGGCTTCTGTGGCGGAGCGCGGCTGTTCGTTGATCGCCTGTCCGCTGATGCATGGCACCGGGCTGATCTCGTCGCTGGCCGTTCTGGGTGCCGGCGGGACGCTCGTCCTGTTACCGCCGGGCAGCTTCGACGCGGCGGTGCTGTGGGACGCCGCGGAACGCAACCGCGCGAACCGCATCGCGATCGTCGGACAGGCTTTTGCCCAGCCGATGCTCGACGCGCTCGATGCCGAACCGGCGCGCTGGTCGCTGGATGCGTTGCAGTCCATCGGATCGTCGGGCACGATCTGGAACCGCGAAAACAAGCAGGCCCTGCTGCGCCATCTGCCGCATATCGCGCTGACGGACAGTTTTTCCTCGTCCGAAGCCTTCGGCATGGCGCAGTCGACGACCACGCGCGATGCGGAAGTCAGCACGGCCAGTTTCGCCCTTACGCCCGACTGCGCCGTCTTTACCGAGGACGGCCGCCGCGTCGCGCCCGGTTCGGACGAAACCGGACGCATCGCCATCGGCGGCTTTATTCCGCTGGGATATTACAAGGACCCGGTCAAATCGGCCGAAACCTTTCCGACGATCGAGGGGCGCCGCTGGTCGATGCCGGGCGACTGGGCGCGGGTGGCGGCGGACGGCACCATCCTGCTGCTGGGGCGCGGATCGCAGTGCATCAACACGGGCGGTGAAAAAGTCTTTCCCGAAGAGGTGGAGGAGGCGCTCAAGCTGTTCGACGGCGTCGCCGACGCGGCGGTGACGAGCGTTCCCGACGCCCGCTTCGGCGAACGCATCGTCGCGCTGGTCGCGCGGCGGCCGGCCGCAAATCCCGCCGAGGATGCGATGCGCGACCATGTGCGCGGCAGGCTCGCCGCCTACAAGGCGCCGCGCCATTTCCAGCTGGTCGATGCGATCCCCCGGATGGCGAACGGCAAGATCGATTACGCGCGGGTCAAGGACATCGCCATGACTTCATTTGCATAGGGGCAATTCCAAGTGACGATAAAGAACAAGGCCTATATCGCCGGCGCGTGGGAGCATCCGCTTCGCGTCGTTCCGGACCTTTCCACCCCCGAACTGCACGCGGCCTGCGCGGCCGGCGCGCTTGCCGACGCGGGCCTGTCGCACGGCGACGTCGACGGCTATTTCTGTGGCGGCGATGCGCCGGGCAACGGCGCGACCAACATGGTCGATTATCTGGGGCTGAAGGTCAAACATCTCGATTCGACCGAAACCGGCGGTTCGTCGTACATCATCCACGTCGCCCATGCGGCGGCGGCGATCGCGGCGGGGAAATGCTCGGTTGCGCTGATCACCTTGGCCGGGCGGCCGAAGTCGGAACGCTTCAACGCCTTTCGCGGCGGCGGCCCCGACGAACAGTTCGAATGGTGGACGGGCTACAGCACGTCGAATGCCTATGGCATGTGCGCGGCGCGCCACATGCACGACTATGGCACGACGTCCGAACAGCTCGCCTGGATCAAGGTCGCCGCGTCGCACCATGCCCAGCATAATCCCAACGCCATGCTGCGCGATGTCGTGACGGTGGAGGATGTCGTCAATTCGCCGATGATCGCCGATCCGCTTCATCGGCTCGATTGTTGTGTCGTGTCCGACGGGGGCGGCGCGCTGGTCGTCGTATCGCCGGAGATTGCCCGGTCGCTGAACCGTCCGCTGGTGGCCGTTCGCGGCACGGGGGAGGCGGTGCAGGGCCATGGCGGCGGACGCGCGCTCGACCTGACCGTGACGGCGACGTCGCAATCGGCGCCGCGGGCCTTTGCGGAGGCGGGCGTGACGCCGGCCGACATCAAATATGCCTCGATCTACGACAGTTTCACCATCACCGTCCTGTTGCAGCTTGAGGATATGGGTTTCTGCGCCAAGGGGGAGGGCGGGGCGTTCGTCGCCGACGGCAATCTGATCGCGGGCACCGGACGCCTGCCGTTCAACACCGACGGCGGCGGCCTGTGCAACAATCACCCCACCAATCGCGGCGGCATCACCAAGGTGATCGAGGCGGTGCGCCAGCTTCGCGGCGAAGCCAACGCGCCGGTTCAGGTACCGAACTGCGACCTTGCCGCCGTCAATGGCATCGGCGGAATCCTGGGCCTGCGCCATGCCGCGGCCACCCTTGTCCTGGAGCGTCAATAATGACCGGAGTAACCTCGCGCCCGCTTCCCGCGCCGCAACCCAATGTCGAAACCCAGCCTTTTTGGGATGCCGCCGCCGAGGGGCGGCTGACCATCAAGCGCTGCGGATCGTGCAGCGAACCGCATTATCCGCCGCGCGGGCGCTGTCCCTTCTGTTTTTCGGACGACACGGCGTGGGAGGACAGCCAGGGCACCGGCGCGATCTACAGCCTGTCGACGATGCGCCGCGGGCCGGCCGCCCCCTATGTGCTGGCCTATGTGACGCTTGACGAAGGGCCGTCGGTGATGACCAATATCGTCGAATGCGACCCGGACACGCTGGCGATCGGCGACCGTGTCGAGGTGATCTTCACGCCGACCGAAGGCGGACCGCCGGTTCCCTTCTTCAAACCGGCCGCGCGTTGATCCGGTGCGCCACGCGCCGTTCATTGGGAAAGGGTGATGCTTGACGCCTATGATGCGGCCGCCTGGCCGGAACGGGACAACGGAACGGACGACGCCATGACGGGCGAGACGGAGAGTGCGTTGACGCTGCGCCTGACTGCCATTCATTATGGCGCGCACGAGATGAATCTGTATGAGTTCCGGCATCCCGACGGGCGCGATCTCGCGCCGTTCACGGCCGGCTCCCACGTCGACCTGCATCTGGCCGCCGGCATGGTCCGCCAATATTCGCTGATGAACGATCCCGCGGAGCGCGACCGCTACCTGCTCGGCATCAAGCTGGACCGGCAGGGGCGCGGCGGATCGGCGTTCGTCCACGACCGGCTGCGCGTCGGCGATCTCGTCCGTGTGGGGGCGCCGCGCAACAATTTCCCGATGGAAGAGGGCGGGGCTCCGGTCGTGCTGATCGGCGGCGGCATCGGCATCACGCCGATGATCGCGATGGCGCACCGCGCGCGCTCTCTCGGGATCGATATGCGGCTTCATCAGGTCGTCCGCACGCGCGACGACCTGCTGGCGCTGGAATCCTGGCTCGCCGGCCATGGCGGCTTTGCCCATATCCATGTCGATGCGGAAGCGGACGGGCGGCTCTTCGACCTGCGCGGCGCCATTGCAGCCGCGCCGCGGGATGCGCACCTGTACTGCTGCGGTCCCGGACCGATGCTCGATGCGTTTCAGCAAGCGGCGCATCAGGCAGGGTGGCCCGAAGCGCGGGTTCATGTCGAACATTTCTCCGCGGAACCGATCGCCCCGTCGGACAAGGCCTTTGATCTGCTGCTCGCCAAGTCGGGCAAGAGCTTCTGCGTGCAAAAGGGGCAGACCATCGTCGAGGTTCTTCGCGACGCGGGGATCGCGGTGGAAGTATCGTGCGAACAGGGCATCTGCGGCGCTTGCGAAACGCGCATCGTTTCGGGGACCGCCGATCATAAGGACATGATCCTGTCCGACGCGGAAAAGGCGGCGGGTCAGACCATGATGATCTGTTGTTCCGGCGCGCTCAGCGACACGCTGGTACTCGACCTTTAGCGAAAGGACATCCGATGGGGCGGCGTGCGATCTATATCGACGGCTTCGCGCACGGGGCGCAGCCGATTCCGGCAGCCAGCCGCAAGGGGCCGCTGGTCGTCACGGGCGGCGTGCACGGGATCGACCGGGCCACCGGCGCGCTGGCCGATGGGCTGGAAGCCCAGACGGAGGCGATGTTCGACAATCTGTCCGCGATCCTCGTCGCCGCCGGCGGGTCGATGGACGATCTCGTCAAGCTGACGGTGAAGGTTCGATCGAATGAAGCCCGTATGGCGGTCAACCGGGTGTGGGAGGTCCATTTCCCGGATGCCGCGACGCGGCCGGCGCGCCACACGTTGCTGGTCGATGCGCTGCCCGGCGCGATGCTCGTCCAATGCGAAGGCATGGCCTTCGTCGAGGACTGATATTCGCCGACATTTCAGGCAGGCGGGATCACCAGGACGGGGCCGTCGGGAGTCGTTCCCGACAGCCGCAGAAGGCGGAGTTCGGCGGCAGCGCCCGACAGGCCGGGATCATGCCGCTGTTCGACTTCGGGCGTACGATCGAAAATAGCGCGGCGTCCGGCCGCATCCTCGACGATCGTTCCCCGCGCTTCCGCCGTCAGCGTCGTGCGGGACGCGCTGTCGCGATAGAGGAAGGAGATCGTCCGTCCTGCGCGGATCGCATCGGCCAGGCCGCCTTGCGCGTTGCGAAGCCACAGGATCAGCGTGTCGCCGTCCCGCGTCTGGAGGCTGCCGCGCAGCGACAGCGACACGTCTCCGCCGGGTCTGGCAAAGGCGACCGTCACCGGCTTGCCGTCCAGAAGCGCATGATCGATGCATCGTCTGACATAAGCGGGCATCGTGGCGGATGCGGCGGGCGGTTTGGGAAAGGTGAAGCTTTCCGTGATCGCGGCGACCTTTTCCTGATCGTCGAATTCGATGGTTAGGCGATAGTCTTCCGGCGCGGCGCCCTTGCCCGGAAAGCGGCCGCGAATGACGAGCTGGTTTGCCGTGTCGCCCGCGTCCGTGTCCCACAGGCCGCCGCCCAATACGGGGGTCAACGCCCACTGACCGACCAGTCGTTCGAAAACCGCGTCGCGCCCGCTTGCCTCGCCCCGGCTCCACCGGAACCGGGGCTGTTCGGCGAGATAGGTCTCGGCACGCCGCGCGGCGCTATATTCGCCGGTGCGGATGGCGGTCAGGATGGCCTCTGCGGCGGCGCGCATCGCGGGGCTGCCCATCAATTCTTCATTTCGCTGTTCAGGTGCAGGCTGGACCGCCAGAACAGGAAGGCCGGAATGGGCGCCAGGGCGACGGCGATATACAGCACCCAGCGAACCGACTCGCTGCCCGCGACGGGGGCCAGCGCGTCCGACATCATGCCGAAGAAGAGCGGCCCCAGGCCAAGGCCGATGAGGTTCATCACGAAGAGGAAGATGGCGGTCGCGACGCCGCGCGACTGGGTGCGCACCAACCCTTGGACGCAGGTGAAGGTCGGGCCATAGGCAAGCCCGCTGGAAATCGTCGCCAGCGTCAGCAGAACGGCGGCGAGGCGCCAGTCCCCGGTATAATAGGCGGCGAGCGACAGCGGCATGGCGAGCAGGCCGCCAAGTGCCGGGCCGGTCAGGATATGGCGCGGGTTTCGCGAACCATAATGACTGGCCAGCCAGCCGCCGAGCCAGGCGCCGAAGGCCGCGCCGATGCCGACCACAAGGCCCAGGACGGGGCCCGCCACACCGGGCGTCAGGCCGTGCGATCGCATGAAGAAGATCGCCTGCCACACATTCTTGCCATAGCTCAGGAACGAACCCAGGGCCATTGCGGCGACCAGAAAGAGGAACGCGCGCGATGCCATAATTTCCCCGAGCACCTCCTTCATGGAAGGTTGCGGGGTCGTGACGGGCGGCAGCAGCCCGTGCTTTCGCGGGTCGCGGATCGCCAGATAGGAAACAAGACCGATGACGATGCCGGGCAGCCCCAATGTGATGAGGGTCACGCGCCAGCCGAAGAGTTCGGCAAGACCGCCGCCAAGCCCCAGGCCCAGCAGCGTTCCGATCGGAAGGCCCAGCCCGTAAAAAGCGAGCGCCGAGGCACGTTGCTCCTTGGTGTAAAGGTCGCTGATCAGCGAATGGGCCGCCGGTGTGCAGCCCGCTTCGCCCACGCCGACACCGATCCGGGCCAACAGAAGCTGCCCGAAATTCTGGGCCAGGCCGCACAAGGCGGTCATGCCCGACCAGAAGGCAAGGCAAACCGCGATCAGGCTGGAGCGATTCGTTGTCGAGCGGTCCGCGTAGCGGGCGATGGGGATGCCGAGAACGGTATAAAAAAGTGCGAAAGCAAGACCCGTCAGAAGCCCGATCTGCGTATCCGAAAGCCCGAGGTCGTGCTTGATCGGTTCGGCGAGGATATTCAGCACCTGTCGGTCGAGGAAGTTCAGCGTCGAGATAATCATGAGCAGCCACAACGTGCCGCTTCTGTAAATCGAACCGCGGGGATTTCCGCCGCTGGACGCCTGTGTCATCGGTGCTGCGTGCGAGGTCATGGTCTTTTCTCTCCCTTGGCAGCCGACCTAACATTCCCCTTTTCCCGCGCACTATAACATGTGGACAAATGCTATAAGTAATTGCTGTCTCTTGGTTGACGCGACCCGGTGCGCGACGCAATAGGACGCCAACTAAGGATGGAATGTTCCTGCCGGGAACGAGGGAGAGGCCATGGCCAAGATCGTATATGCCGCAGGAACCGCGCACTCGCCAATGCTGACGCTGGACCCTGGTCACTGGGTCGAGCGGGCCAAGGCCGACTATGCCAGCAAGGCGCTGAATCTGTCGGACGGGCGGATGCTCGACTATCCTCAGCTTCTCGCGCTGTCGGACGGCAAGTATGAAAGCGAGATCGAGATCGGCAGGCTGACCGAGAAGGCGGCCGCCTGTTCGGCCGCGCTCGATCGTCTCGCCGCCGATCTCGACGCCGCGGCGCCGGATGTCGTCATCATCGTGGGCGACGATCAGGATGAATTGTTCGGGATGGAGAATTTGCCCGCGATCGCCATCTTCTATGGCGAAGAGATGGTCATGCATTCCTCGCCCGAGGACGGACTGCCCCAATGGCGCGTAACGGCGCGAAAGGGGTATGCGATGGACGACTATCATGTCTTCCCCGGCAAGCAGGACCTTGCACTTGCATTGATCCAGGGACTTTTGGACAGGGACGTCGACATCGGGAGCTCGGCGCGCGTCAGCGACCCGGCGCGCGCCGGCTTCGGCCATGCCTATGGCTTCGTGATCCGGCGGCTTTTCGGCGACCGGCGCATTCCCGTGGTGCCGATCCTGCTCAACACCTATTTCCCGCCCAACGTCCTGAGCGCCGCACGTTGTTTCGACATCGGCGGTCATATCCGCGCGGCGATCGAGGATTGGGAACCCGATCTGCGCGTGGCCATCATCGCTTCGGGAGGGCTCAGCCATTTCGTCGTCGATGAAGAGCTTGACCAGCGTGTGTTGAATGCGATCCAGACCGGCGACACCCCGGCGCTGCGGACCATTCCTCGCGAGGCGCTTCTGTCGGGCTCCTCCGAAATATTGAACTGGATTCTGGCCATTGGTGCGCTTGCGGGGCGTCCTTCGAGCTGGACCGAATATGTGCCGCTCTATCGGACCCCGGCCGGCACGGGCGTCGGCGCGGCCTTTGCGTCCTGGCGGTTCGACGACGCGTGAGCGAAGCGGGCGACACGGTGATCGTGCAGGCTCCCGCGGGCGCCTTGCGGGGCGTGCGAACCCCGGGGGCAACCGAATTTCGCGCGGTTCCCTATGCGGCGCCGCCGACCGGCGCGAACCGCTGGCGGGCGCCGATAGCCGCGCCGCAATGGACAGGCGTTCGGGACGCGACGGAATTCGGCCCGGACGCCATGCAGCGGCCTTCGCCCCTGCAGGCGCATTCGCGGGCACCGGGGGCGGGTGAAGACTGCCTCTATCTCAATATTGCCGTTCCCGAAGGAGGGGGCGAGCACCTTCCCGTCATGGTCTGGTTCCACGGCGGCTCCTTCATGTTCGGCAGCGCGTCGGACAGGCGCACCGATCCCGCCGCGTTTGCGCGAGAGGGCGTCATCTGCATCTCGGTCGGCTTTCGCCTCGGAATTTTCGGTTTTCTTGCGCATCCCGATTTGGCGGCCGAATCGATAGCGAACAGTGCAGGCAATTATTCGCTGCTGGATCAGATCGCGGCGCTGCGCTGGATTCGGGACAATATCGCGGCCTTTGGCGGCAACCCCGATCGCATCACGATCTTCGGCGTTTCGTCGGGGGGCGCGGCGGCGGCATTGCTGCTCGTCTCGCCGCTCGCCAAGGGCCTTTTCCATCAGGCTATTCTGGAAAGCGCGGGCGCCTTCCGGCCGCTGGCGCGCCTCGACCAAGCCATGATCGAGGGGGTAAAGCTTGGCCCGGTCGCCGATTTGCGCCGCAGATCGGCCGAGGAAATACTCGCGCTCGAAACGCGGCTCGTCCCGGCCCAGCGCAGCCTGACGTCGGCGCGCATCCTGAGGCCGATCCGCGACGGCTGGGTCGTTCCCGCTGACGAGCATGTGGCCTTTTCGACCGGACAGATTTACGCGGTTCCCGCTATCGTGGGAAGCAACACCGACGAAGGAAGCCGCCTTGTGGCGGCGTGGAAAATCGACAATCGGGAAGATTGGTCGGCTATTCTTCGAGCCGATTTCGGCCCCGCGGCCCGAAAGGCCGAACAGCTTTATCCCGCGACAACCGATGCCGACGCCCGCCCGGCGATCGCCGCCTTGTTCGGCGATACACAGTTTCAGCTCGGCGCGCGGGAACTGGCCCGCAGGCTGGGCGAGCATCAACCCCGCACCTTTCGCTACCTGTTCACCAAGAAACGGGCGGGGGCGTCCGACGGCCCGCATCATGGCGGCGAAGTCCCATATGTTTTCGGCCATCTCGACCAGCCGCCGATCGGCGGTGCGACGGTGGAACCCGATGCGCGGGACGTCAGCCTGTCCGAATCGATCCGTCGTGCCTGGGTGCGTTTCGCGGCGACCGGCATACCCGGCACGATCGACGGGGTTGCCTGGCCCGACGCACGCAGCGGATCTTTCGTGGAGCTTGGGGAAACGACGACGGTCCGCGCCGAATGGCGCGAAGCCCAGATCGACTTTCTGTGCGGCGTCCTCGGCATAGGAGCAAAGCAATGAGCCTGTCTGCTTACCCAGACGATCCGGCAGCCGCATTCTATGCGGCAAAGCCTTGGGAGAAGCTGTATCCGGCGGGATGGACCCTGCCGGAAAGCCCTTTCCCGACGATGCTCGACTGGCTGGACGCAACCGTTGGGGAACATGGCGGCCGGGCCGCGCTGCGGTATTTCGAATCCGAAATCGGCTGGGCGGAACTGGACCGGATGAGCGACGCCTTCGCGGCGTGGATGTCGGACCGGGGCGTATCGCATGGCGACCGGGTCGCGATCATTCTTCAGAACGTTCCCGGCTTTGTGGTCGCGGTTTTTGCGGCGTGGAAGCTTGGCGCAATCCCCGTGCCGAGCAATCCGCTGTACCGTGGCCCCGAACTGGCGCGGATATTCACGGACTGCACCCCCAAAGTGGTGGTGGCCGATCCGGGGCAGCTTGCCGAAATCGAGAGCGGGCTGGTTGCGGCCGGCCTCGACGCGGCGATCATTTTGACGGCGCCGGAGGATTTCAGGGACGAGGCGTTTCCTGTTCGCGAGGATGGGCGCAGCCTGACCGGCATCCTGGAGTCCCACCGGGCGCGGCGAGCCGAACCCGTAAATCTGTCCGGGGACGATCTTGGCCTCATCATGTATACGTCGGGAACCACCGGAACTCCGCGCGGCGCGATGGTCAGACACAGAAGCATCGTGTCGAATGCGCTGATGTACCGGAACCTGACGTCCGTGCATGCCGACGGCCGGATTTTGGCCGCGGCCCCGCTGTTCCATATCACCGGCTATGTCTGCCATCTTGGCGCGGCCGTCGTTTCGGGCGCATCGCTTGTCCTGCCGTACAGGATGCAGGCGGATCTGGTTCTGCCGCTCATCCGCCGGCATCGCCCGACGAACATCACGGCCGCGATCACCGCCTATAACGCTCTGATGAATGCGCCCGGCGCCACCGCCGACGACTTCCGCTCCTTCGACGCCGTGACGACGGGCGGGGCACCCGTGCCGCCCGCGCTCCACGCCGAGGTCAACGACCGTCTCGGCGTGTCGCTCTACATCGGTTACGGCATGACCGAAACCACGGCACCCACCGTCTTCACGCCCTTCGGCGTTCCGATCCCGGCGGACGAGGAACGCGGCGTTCTCTCGATCGGAATACCGATCCCCGGGGTCGAAATCCTGGTTTGCGACGACGAAGGCATCGTCGTTCCTGCCGGAACCGAAGGCGAGTTGTGGATGCGCGGACCGCAGATCATGGCCGGCTATTGGGGACGCGAGGCCGAAACGGCGGCAGTCTTAACCGCGGACGGCTGGCTGAAATCCGGCGATGTCGCGATCATGAATCCTGAAGGTTGGATCTTTCTGGTCGACCGAAAGAAGGACGTCATCATCGCTTCGGGCTTCAAAGTATGGCCGACGGAGGTCGAGGATGTCATCTATTCGCATCCCGCCGTTCGCGAAGCGGCCGTCATCGGCGTGCCCGATCCCTATCGCGGTGAAACGGTCAAGGCCGTCGTTTCGCTCAAACCCGGCGCGATCGCCGACGAAGATGATCTACGCACCTTCTGCCGCGCTCGCCTGACGGGTTACAAACAGCCGCGATTGTTCGAGATTCTCGACGATTTGCCCAAAACGGTGACGGGCAAGATCCATAAGGTCGTGCTGCGCGAAGCGGCGTCGCCGCCGCCGTCGCCGTAGGACGCCAATCCTTCGCTGCCGTTCGGCAGCCCGCAACGCGTATGTGAAGACGTCCGGCCCCAAGCGCGAGCGGTCGGAAGGGCCTTGAACGTCCACTCTCTTAAAAGCGCCCGGACAACCGCGGGCACCAAGAGCCTCGGTGCCGCCGGCCGTCGCGGGGGGCGACAAAGCGTCGCCGGCCCGCATGCCGTCGGCAGGAGGGTTGGCCGCTGTTCAGAAGCGCGCGTTGACGCTCACCCAATAGCTGCGCGCCTTGTCCTTGTTGTTGTAGTGATCGATGTAGGTGGGCGTATAGACGCCGTTTACGGGCTGACCAAAATCGACGTCATAGTCGCGGAAGTCGCGGTTGAGGATATTGTTCACGCGGCCGCTGATCGTCAGGTGATCGTTGATGCCATATTGCGCGCCAAAGTTCAGCACCGTGTAGCTCTTGTAGTAGAGATGGTCGCCGTTGGCCGAGACGCCGCGATAGCGGCGCGAGCGATGTTCGGTCGAGAGCTGCGCCGACAGGCCGTCGAGCGGCTGCCAGTCGATCGTCGCATTCGCCATATGCTTGGCCGACTGGGTCAAGGGCTGGCCCGCGGAGGCGCCGGTCTGCTGCTTGCTGTCGGTATAGGTGTAATTGGCGCGCAGCGACAGGCCAGGGAAGAATTGATAGCGGCCCGCGACCTCGGCGCCCTTGATGCGCGCCTTGTCGACGTTGAACGGGATGCTGATCGTGCTGCCCAGGCCGAGCACGGTATAATAATCGCCCAGATTGGCGCAGGGCCGCACGAAATTGGTCAGCGCGCAGGGCTGAACGATCGTCGTGTCGATCTTGTCCTTGAACTTGTTGTGGAACAAGGTGACGTTGAGGCCGCTGTTCGCCGACGGGTTCCAGTAGAGCGCGACCTCGCTGTTGACGCTGGATTCGGGCTTCAGATCGGGGTTGCCGATGAAGGGGCTGGTGCCTTGGCCGCCGAAGCCGCGAATGCCGTCGTACAGGTCCGTGGTCTTGGGCGTTTTATAGCCGGTGCTCACGCCGCCCTTCACCGTCAGCGTCGGCGAGATGGTGTAATTGGCGTAGAGGCGCGGGCTGAAATGGCCGCCAAAGAGATTGTGGTTGTCGTAGCGGATGCCGCCGGTGATGCTGAAGCCCTCGACAGGCGTCCAGTTGTCTTCGGCGAATAGCGACCAGATGCGATGGTCCTGCACCGCGTCGATGCCGCCGATCGCCGCCTCGAGACCGAAGACACCGTCGTCGAGCGTACCGTCGATATATTGGCCGCCGACCACGAAATTATGGTGACCCGCCAGATTTTCGATCGGGATGTCGACGCGGCCGTCGAGCGTATATTGCGCGCTTTCGAGCGTGCGTAGCGGGCGCGGCAGGAAGGTGCTTTCGGCGAGCGCGCGGCGTTGGGCGGTCGGCATGCCGGCATAGGGACCGGTGCCGCTGAACATCTGTTGCAGCAACTGTCGCTCGGCGACGGAGAAGGGCATGGTGCGGCCCTTGTTGTTCGTTTCGATATAGGCAAGTGACAGGAATGCGCGGGCGAAGCCGAAGTCGCCGTTATAGCTGCCGGCCCACGACAGGCGGTCGAATACCTGATCCTCGGTATAGCCGACGCGCGGCTGGACGACACCGCCGCTCGCACGCCAGATGCTTTCGATGCCGTCGAGCGTGCCGAGCGGATAGGTGATGGCGCCGGTGTCGGGATCGACGATCGGCGTGTTATTATAAACCTGTTTCGAATAGTCGATGTCGAAGATGAAGCTGTGGTCGGCCGACGGGGTGAAGGTCAGCGAGCCGCCATAGGCGCGGTTGGTGTTCGCGACCGTCTTGCCGCCCCCGCCGAAACCGAGGCCGCGGACGTGCGCGACGCCGGCGGGATCGACGACGGGCGCGAAATCGGGTTCCGACGGGTAGCGCTTGTAATAGGAACCGCGCAGCTTGACGCCAATCAGGCCGCGCACGATTGGCCCGCTGACGGCGGCGTCGAAGGTCATGTCGTCGCCGAAATCGGTGTCCTCCTGGATCGAGCGCCCGAAAGTCGCCGAGCCGGTCCAGCGGTCGAGCACCTTCTTGGTGATGATGTTGATCACCCCGCCCAGCGCATCGGCACCGTAGAGCGTCGAGGCGGGACCTCGGATGACCTCGATCCGTTCGATCGTGTCGAGCGGCGGGATATGGTTGAACTGGTTGCCGCCGAAGTTGTTGGGATAGATGTCGCCATGATTGTTCTGGCGGCGACCGTCGATCAGGATCAGCGTATAGTCCGATCCCATGCCGCGGATGCTGATCGTGCGCTGGCCGGTCTTGTCGGACGTTTCGCCGACGTCGACGCCCTCGATGTCGCGGACCGCGTCGATCAGCGTCATATAGGGACGCTGGCGCAATTCCTCTGCCGTGACCACGGTGATGCTGGCGGGGGCGTCGGTGATCTTCTGCTCGTAGCCCGCGGCGGTGACGACGATGTCCGACCCGGCGGGCGCTTCGTCGCCTGCATCCGCGGCGGCAGGCGCGGCCATGAAGGCGGCCATGGCGGCGAAGCAACTGCCGCCACCAAGGCGGACGGTCGAGCGATGGAAAGCAGTCATGTTATCTCCCGATAATGCGAATGAATTGCAAAATATCGGGGGCGCGTCTGATGCGGACGCCGGTTCGGGTCAATCGGGAAGTGGCGCAGCCGGAGGTCCTGCAACACTTTGTTACAAACGCGCCGCGAAGCTCAGGCAGAAGGCATGTCTCCGCGCGGCAGCGACAGGTTGACACCGAGGCCCCCGAGTGCGCTATCCCGCAGCGTCAACGAACCGCCCATGGAAGTCGCTGCCTTGTGGGCGGCAGCGAGTCCGATCCCGGCACCGCCGCATTCACGGGCGCGGGCTTCGTCGAGCCGGCGGAACGGCAGCAGCGCCTCGTCGCGCCTGTCGGCGGGAATCCCTGGACCGTCATCGTCGATGTCGATCGTGAAGCGGTCGGCACCCTCCGCCCGAAGCGTCATTTCGATACGCCCGGCGTGGCGCCGCGCATTGTCGGTCAGGTTGGCCAGGATACGCCGGATCGTGACCGGCCGCCCCATGACCAGCAATTCGTCGAGGCCGCGATAGGTGATATCGTCGCCAAGGTCGGCCGCCGTATCAACCACCGTCGCGACCAAGGCAGCCGCATCGATCAACCGCGGAGCTTCGTCCTCGCCGCTGCGGAAATAGGACAGGGTGGCTTCGATGAAGCTCTCCATTTCGGCCAGATCCTCGCCCATCGCATCGCGGGCGTCATCGTCGCGCAACAGAGCGGTACGGAGCCGAAGGCGCTGGATCGGCGTGCGCAGATCGTGCGACACGGCGACAAGCGCCTGCGTTTGATCGTCCATCGCGCGAAACAGCCGGTCCTGCATCGCGGAAAAGGCCTTCGCGACGCGGCGCACTTCGGCGGGACCATCGGTGGCAATGGGGCTTGCCCGCCCACCACTCGTCCGGTCGGCGGCGGCGGCAAGGTCGCTGAGCGGGCGAACGAGGGCGCGGATCATCACCAGCGCCACACTCAGCACCGCCGCGACGAGCAGCAGGTGGAGGAGAATGACCAGCCGCGGGTCCGGCGGCGCACCAAGATAGGGGCTGAGGCGGAAGGTGATGAAGCTGCCGTCGGCAATTTGCAGCGCGCCGACCAGATCGCGTTTGCCGCGTTCGGCCGATGGCATCAGGGTGAGTCGAAGCGCGCGCGGCGCCAACCGCGGAGCGGCTTTGACGAGGCGGGCGCGCAGGCTTTGCAACTGGGCGAAGGAGGCGCTGAAGTCGGTGATCACGGTACGCGGCACCCAGTTCAGCGACAGGTCGCCATCGGCCAGGTCGTGCAGTCGGTCGCCGCGGTCGCGGGGGGGAAGCGTAAGGATGGCGGCTTCCGCCGCACTCAGCCGGCCGGCGATCCGTTCGATTTCCCGATCGGAAAGAAGCTCGCGTTCCTGCCATTTTTGGAGCGCGAGATTCCCGAGCAATTCGAGCAAGATCGCGGCGATGAGCACGAGCAGAATCCGCCCGACCATCGCCTCCGGAAGACGCAGGCGCATGGGGATCAGTTTACGATGACGTCGGCGGCGAGCATATAGCCGACGCCGCGGACCGTCCGGATGAGCGGGCGCATCTTGCGTCCGTCGCCCAGCTTGCGCCGCAGCCTGCTGATCAGGACGTCGATGCTGCGGTCGGTCGTGGATGCGATGCGGCTGCGCGATAATTCGAGCAATCGCTCGCGCCCGATCATCCGCTGCGGATTGCGGAGCAGGGCGAGGAGCAGGTCCTGTTCGGCAGCGGTAAGATCGACCTCCGCGCCCGAGGGGGAGATCAGTTCGCGGCGCCGCGCATGATAGTGCCACGATGCGAATTCGAAGCATTCGGGCAGCGGCGCATCGAGCGGCGCGTGGGGGTCGCGCATTCGTCGCAACACCGCGCGCACGCGCGCAAGCACCTCCGACCGGCCAAAGGGTTTGGGAACATAATCGTCGGCTCCGACATCGAGCCCCGCCACACGGTCGTTCTCCTGACCGCGCGCGCTGATCATGATGATCGGCACATGGCTGCTTGCGCGGACCTTGCGGCACAGGTCGATACCGCTGTCGCCCGGCAGCATGACGTCGAGCAGGATAAGGTCGATCCGCC
>QFPJ01000091.1 GCA_003241685.1 Sphingopyxis macrogoltabida | reverse complement strand
GGGGCTACCTGTCCCACCTCGCCTGGCGCTGGGGCCTGGTTTCCTTCCCCCACTATCCGGGTCCGACCCAGACCCGTTTCTTCGAGTAGGCGCGATGGGCATCATCTCACGCAAGCGAGTGGCCGAAGATCCGCTGCTGGGTAAACCGGCGAGTTTCGGCATCCATCGCTATCTGCAGGGTTCGGCCAACCTCTTCGAGGAGAACCGGCTGCTCAAGGTCGCGGTGGCCGGCATGTTCGGCGTGACGGTGGTGCTCGGAGCGGTCATCTACACGACCAACCAGAACGCGCGCACCGTGGTCGTACCCTTCGGTGCTACCGGCGATCTCTACGTCTCGGGCAGCAAGCCGTCCGAAGCCTACCTGGTCGCGATGACGCGCAACATCGTCGCGCTGTCGGGCACATGGTCGGCCTATTCGGCCGACCGCCAGTTCCAGGAGCTGCTGGGGCTGGTCCATCCGTCCGCCTACGGCGCGATGCGCGACAGCCTGAACGGCGTGCTCGACGAACTGGCCGACAATCCGACGCTGTCGATCGCCACCTACATCCGGGGTGACCAGCCGGTGCGCTGGACGCCGCATGAGATCCTCGTGCCGGTGGAGAAAGTCCGGGTCATCGGCGGGGTGATCCGCAAGTTCCGGGGCGTTCTGCGGATCGGCTACCGGATCGAGAATGGCCGCTTCTGGCTGACCCGCCTTTCCGAGGAACAGTTCGATGCCGAAACACGCTGACCCCGGCGCGTCGCTGCGCTGTGTCCCAATGCTTTGCCTGCTGCTCATGGCAGCGCCGGCATCGGCACAGGGCATCCAGGCTCTGCCGGACCAGACCAGCCATATCCGTCTCTCCAACCGCGACATCAATCATGTCGTATGCGAGGGCGGCGAGATCGAGGACGTGAAGTTCTCGGCGGAAAAGGGTCTCGCCGTCGAGAAAGGCGGCGCGGACGCCTGGATCAAGTTCCTGACCCGCGAGGTCGATGACGCCGGCCAGGTCACGCGGACCTATGTGACCCAGCCTGCCGAATTCTTCGTCACTTGTAACGGCGCAACCTATCCGCTCTATGCCGAACCTGCCGAGATTCCGGCGCAGACGGTGCTGCTTGTGCCCGGCGCTCGCCAGCGCGCGCAGGCGAACAGCGACCTTCTCGCCGCGCTCGCCGACGAGGACCGCGCGGTTTCGGTGACGATGGCGCTCCTCGACGATCATGTCCCGGCGACCTTCAGCGAAGTCGCGCCATCGAACACGGCGATACAGCTTGCGTCTCTACCCGCCCTTTCGCTCACCGAGCAGCGCCGGATCGCCATCGAAGGCACCGGGCTCTCCGCCTCGGAATATCGGCTGCAGGCCGCTGTGCCCATCGTGCTCGACGAACGCCAGCTGGTCGATGCCGGTCTCGGGGAGCGTATCTTCGCGATCACCCTCGA
Source organism: Sphingopyxis macrogoltabida (assembly GCA_003241685.1). GTDB lineage: Bacteria > Pseudomonadota > Alphaproteobacteria > Sphingomonadales > Sphingomonadaceae > Sphingopyxis > Sphingopyxis macrogoltabida_A. The sequence goes on along the minus strand of QFPJ01000091.1, from coordinate 855 downwards.
TCGTGTGCGCCTGGCCGCAGGAGAAACCGCCCGCCTCGTGGTCGTACGCCGGGGAGCGGTTCAATGAACGGGCCGGACGACAAGGCCACGGGCACCCCTGAGCCGCGTTCGGCCTACCAGGCGCACCTGGCCGAACAGGCCGCGCGCGAAGGCGAGGATGCGCTGGCCCGTGCCGGGATTGACGCGGCCTTTGGCCTGACTGACTGGAAAGCACAGTGGGACCGGCTGTCCGCGAAGCAGAAGCTGCGCGCGCGGCAGCTCGCGGTCGCCGCCGCCGTCGGTGCGCTCGGCTTCGCGCTCTACATGGCTTCCGGGCGCAAGGAAGAGGTGAAGAGCACCGATCCCGCCGCTTCGCTCAACATGGGCGCGGGCCTACGCGGCGACAGCCTCGAGGTGAAGCTGCGCGGCGATCTCAAGAAGGTGCTCGACGGCCAGCAGTTGCTCGGAGACCGGGTGAGCGCCATCGAGGAAGGCAAGGTGGTTCCCGGCAGCAAGGCGGCTGCGGGTAACCAGGGAAATGACGGCGATCTGCCGCCCGCACTGCCGGATACCGTTCCCGCCCTGCCCTATCCTCCCGAGACGGGCGACATTTCCGCTGACGCCGACAGGTTGCCCGCACCGCCGACGGGGCCCTCGGTATCCGCGGCGCCGCCCGCCCCGCCGGTCGAGAAGACGGTTGGTGCGATCGGCTCGGCGACCGGCACGGTCATAGGCACGGGCGGCCCCCAGGGCACCGCCGATGCCTCGGCGTCGTCCAAAAAAAAGAATCGGACGATCTATTTACCGCCTGGTTTCATGAAGGCGCGGCTCCTGACCGGGATCGACGCGCTGGCGAGCCGGGACGCCACGAGCAAT
>QFPJ01000090.1 GCA_003241685.1 Sphingopyxis macrogoltabida | reverse complement strand
CACTGCCTGGGCGTGGGTTACGCCGTAGGCCGCGAGCTTCACCGGATCGAGCAGCACCTGGTACTGCTTGACCATGCCGCCGATGCTGGCGACTTCGGCGACGCCGGTCACGGTCTTGAGTTCATAGCGCAGGAACCAGTCCTGCAACCCGCGTAGCTGCGACAGGTCATGCCGGCCGGTGCGGTCGACCAGCGCATATTCATAGACCCAGCCAACCCCGGTTGCGTCGGGCCCGAGCGCGCTGCGCGCGCTCGCCGGCAGGCGCCCCTGGACCTGGTTGAGATATTCGAGCACGCGGCTGCGCGCCCAATAGAGATCGGTGCCATCCTCGAAGATCACATAGACGAAGCTGTCGCCGAAGAAGCTGTAGCCGCGCACCGTCTTGGCGCCTGGCACCGACAGCATGGTGGTGGTGAGCGGATAGGTGACCTGGTTCTCGACGATCTGCGGCGCCTGGCCGGGATAGCTGGTACGAATGACGACCTGCACGTCCGAGAGATCGGGGAGGGCATCGATCGGGGTCGAGCGCACCGCCCATAGGCCCGCGCCGACCAGCGCCAGCATCCCGATCAGAACGAAGAAGCGGTTCTTGACCGACCAGCGGATGAGATGGGCGATCATCGGCCCGCCACCTTCGCCATATGCCGCAGCGTCGGTCCCGCCGGGGGCCGGTCGAACCCGAACCGGACCCGGTCGCCCGCCTTGAAGCCGCGCGCGATGCCCGGATCGGCGAGCGCGAAGGTCATCGTCATCGCGGGCCAGTCGAGCGCGGGGACGGGTTCGTGGCTGAGCGTCACCGAATTGGCCGTGATCCGCTCGATCTTGCCCGTCGTCTCGTACAGCGTGGCTTTCGACCTCGGCGCGGCGATGGTCGGCGATGCCGCACCGCCGCCGATCGGCCGCGCCTCGATGCCCGCCAGGCTCGCCTCGGAATCGATCAGGAACTGCCCCGAGGCGACGACTTTCTCGCCGGGCGACAGGCCGGCAAGGATCTCGGTCTCGCCGCCCGCCTCGCGGCCGATGCGGACCTCGGCGGGATGATAGCGCCCGTCGCCTGCGGCGAGCATGCGAGCGTCGCACCGAGCGACAGCAACAGGCGTCGCACAGCGCGCCTTGGCGTGATGGCCATCGACATGTCCTCCTTGAAGGCAAGGTTCGGCGAGCTCGGGACGGGGCACCGTCGAAGCAGGCCCGCTGAGTCCCCGCTATGCGGCTCGCGAGCCTTGCCGGTCGCCGACGCGCCCGGAGCTGTAGAGGCCATGGTGTAGGAGGCATGCGCCAACCTGCACGTCGGCGCGATGACGGTGTCGTCGATCGTGCGGAGCGCGACGCCGCAACCTGTCGGCTGCCTTTGCGGCAGCCGGAATGAACCGGTTCATCGGGAATATCCTTGTCGAAAAATTGAAACGGCCAGGGCTGCGCACATACGCGCAGGCGCCGGGCATCAGGCTTCAATCAGGCAAGGCTGGTGGGGGGATCCGGGTCGGGCGCGAAAGACTTGCCCGTCAAGATGCTATGGGTCGTCCAGAAGGACGGGGCGTCGGACAGGCGCGGGGTTTCAACGCTGCCCGCGAGGTCGGTCGCGACCAGCGGGATCACGCATCCCATCGCGGCGATGCAATCGAGCGTCAGGCCCTTGCAAGGCTTCTCGCGGGGCGCAGGCCGCTGCTTGGCCATCATCGCCATGCAGTCCGCATCCATCCCCTTGGCCAGCGGCGCGCCTGCCGCCTGCGGCACGCTGTGCGCGGCCGCCATCTGGGCTCCGAAGAGACCGGACAGCGCTCCGATGACGAGCAGAAGGGCGAGCAGACGTTTCACGGGCCTCGATATCTAGCGGGATTTGTGGTCGCAGCCAACAAAAGTCTCGTGCCTGCCGGATTACCAGGCGCTTGCCGCCGATTCCACCAGCATCGCCTAAATAAAGACCTCGCTCCAGGAAGAAGTTCGGCTGCGGCCTCTACGTATATCGAGGCTGGACCCGGGACCGTAGTCCCAAGCCTGAAGAGACGCTCTTCCCCTCGGTAGGTCCGGGCGGTGGCATCCAAGGAGGTGAATATGGTCAGGAAAACTCTCATGGTCGCGCTTGCCGGCATTTCGATGCTTGCTGCCGTCCCCACTATGGCCCAGAGCATCGGGCACAGCTTCTTCATGCGCGGTTCGATCGTCGACACGGGCAACAACGGCACCGTCGTGTGCATTGGCAAGGCCGACGGCGCCGAGGTCGGCCAGAAGCTCGAGGTCTATCGCGTCGTGACCCATCCGGGTCCGTCCAAGGGCGTGGCGCCGACCTATCACCGCCAGCTCGTCGGC
>QFPJ01000056.1 GCA_003241685.1 Sphingopyxis macrogoltabida | reverse complement strand
GTGACGAAGAATCTTGTGGCAGCAATCGGCCGGCTCCGGTCGTTCCCTTATCCGTTCGTGTCGAGCGAAGTCGAGACACCCATCGATGTAACACCCAGCTCGACGGGCACACTCGATGCGAACGGAATGGGAGGGGCCGCTTCCAGCCGACTGCGAACGGGGGGCACCGATCCGAAAAAGAAAAAGGGGCGGGAAAACCCGCCCCTCGCAACCTTGCCTGTGGTCGTATGATCAGTCGCCTTCGCCGGGCTCCGCCGAAAAGTGGTTTTCATATTTGTCCTCGACGCCCTTCCATTCGTCGGCGTCGGCGGGACTGTCCTTCTTGGTCGTCAGGTTCGGCCATTCGGCGCTGAACTTGCTGTTCAGCTCCATCCATTTTTCCAGGCCGCTTTCGGTGTCGGGCAGGATCGCCTCGGCCGGGCATTCGGGTTCGCACACGCCGCAGTCGATGCATTCGTTCGGATTGATGACGAGCATATTCTCGCCCTCATAGAAACAGTCGACGGGACACACCTCGACACAGTCCATATATTTGCACCGGATGCACTGGTCGGTGACGACATAGGTCATGGGTTTCGGCTCCCTTTGTCGGCGGCACCCTTGCCGTCCGGACATTGCTTTGGCCCGCCTCTATGCCGCGCCGACGCGGTGCGTCAACGCAAAGCGACAGTTGCGAATCACTCTCACTGGTTAGGCGGTTTGGCGCGCCTTCGGGACGCAGCTTTTCCTTGTCCGGCAATAGCTCAGCTGGCGGCGGCGGGTCCGTCGGCATCGAGCCGGACGTAACAGGCCTGTGCCTCCGGCGCCGGGCCGCGCCGCATCGGCAGGGACAGCAGGCGGATGACCTCGATCCTTTCCCCGACCGGCAGCACCAGCGTCGCGCCGGCATGAACCGCGGCCGATGCGCGGGTGACGCGGCGGCCGTCGAGGCGGATATGGCCCGCCGCGACCATCGCCTGGGCGATGCTGCGCGAGCGCGCGAAACGCAGATACCAGAGCAGCTTGTCGAGCCGGAGGCTCCCCGCGGCACCCGGACTCGCCATCAGTCCTTGCGAGCCTCCGCCATCAGGGCGGCGAGCCCGGCAAAGGGGCTGTTCGGCGACGGGCCGCGCCGCGTGCCGCCGCTGCCCCGGTCCGGCCGGTCCGGCCGGTCGGAGCGCGGAGGGCGCGGCGGCGGCTTGGCGTCCTGCCCCGCCTTGGGCCGCCGTATCTTTGCGCGTTTCGGCGCCCCGGTGCGGCGTTCGGCGTCGGCGGGGGCGCCGCCGTGCGGAGCCTTGCCCCGCTTGCCGTCCGGTTTGCGCCGGCCGCGCCGCTCGTGATTTTTGAGGCCTGACCAGCGCCAGCGTTGCAGCAGCGGATCGCCGACGCTGCGGAAACCGAAGCTGCCGAGCAGCGCGCGCCGCGTCTCCTCGTCCAGACCCAGCGATGTCGCCAGCGCCGGATCGATCACGAAGCCCGGCGGCGCGGCGTCGGCGTCGTGGCCGCCCGCCTCGTCCGGATGGTCGTCGTGCCGATCGGCGCTGCCCGCGACCGGCGCCGTGGGCGGCGCGGCCGCCTGCATCCGCGCGGCATGCGCCTGCCGCGCCAGCTTTTCGGCCATGTCGATGCGCAGCCAGCCGGTCGCGCAGCGGCGAAAGCCCGCGATGACCAGCCCCGCCTGACCGCCGTTCTTTTGCAGCACCGCGCCTTGCGGCGGCAGCGCCGGGATCGTGCCGCCCTGCTGCGCCGCGACCAGCGCGGCGCGCCACCGCACCGCCTCGGGCTTCAGCAGCAGCGGGTGAAAGATGTCGAGCGACCCGATGGTCAGGCCGAGCTTGCGAAGCTGCGGCCGTTCCTCGGCGGCGAGTGCCTGCAACTGGGCCTCGACGGCGGCGCGGGCGACGGTGCCGCTGCCGTCGACGAGCGCGGCGAGCAACGCCCGCACGCGCGGCGGCGTGAACAGGTCGCCGGCGGCGGCGCCCATGGCCGCGAGCGGCGCGGCATGGCGGGCCAGCTGCTCGGCGACGAAGCTTTGAAGCCGGTCGGCGATCGCCTGCACCTGCTGCGGTTCCAGCCGCCGCAGCGACGGGTCGATCTGGATCGACGGCTGGACCAGTGTCGGCCCCTTGGCCAGCGTCGCGACGACATGGCCGTTCCACGCCAGGCGCGGCGCGGTGCCCGGCTCGCTGACCAGCGACAGCGCGCTGCCGTCGCCTTCGGCCAGCGCGGCGGCGCGGCGCGACAATTCGGCGCGCAGATGCTTTTCGGCGGCCGCGAGCAGCATCCGGTGATCGCTGGCGCGGGCGCGGGCGTCGACCTTGAACAGAAAGCCGTGCAGCGTCCCGATCGGCTCGCCGTCGACCGCGACGGTGCCGTCGGCGCCGACCGCGACGGGCAGGGCGGCATGGCGCTGGCCCGCATCGCGCAGCAGCAGCGCGAGGCGGCGGTCGACGAAACGCTGCGACAGGGCCGCGTGCAGCGCGTCCGACAGGCGCGATTCGATCGCCTGCGTCTGTTCCGCCCAGCCCGCGCCGCCGGCGATCCAGTCGCCGCGATGGGCGATGAAGCACAGGGTGCGGACGGCGGCGATGCGGCTGGCCAGCTGGTCGATGTCGCCGTCGGTGTCGTCGAACCGCGCCAGCCGCCGCGCGAACCAGTCGGGATCGACCATGCCGTCGCCGCCGGTGCGCCATTGCCACAGCTTCAGCACGGTGCGGCTGTGATGTTCGGCGCCGAGCTGTTCGAAATCGGGCAGGCCGCAGGCGTCCCACAGCCGCGCCACCGCATCGGGCTCGTGGGCGCGCGCGCGCACCTCCATGTCGGCCGCCAGATGGCGCAGCACCGCAATGTCGACCGCCTCGGGCGCCGGGCGCAGCGCCGCGTGCGGCGGGGGCAGGGCCAGGTCGGAGAGCAGCAGGTCGAGCGTGTCGGTGCGCGGCGTCGGGTTGCGCCAGAACAGGCTGGGCAGCGGCGGGAAATGATGCCCCTCGATCGCCGCGATTTCCTCGGCCGTGAACCCGCCTTGCGGCAGGCCGACGGTGCCGAAGCTGCCGTCCTGCTGGTGCCGGCCGGCGCGGCCCGCGATCTGCGCCATTTCGGCGATGGTCAGGCGGCGCAGGCGCCGTCCGTCGAACTTCTGCAAGCTCGCGAAGGCGACATGCTGGACGTCGAGGTTCAGCCCCATGCCGATCGCGTCGGTGGCGACCAGATAATCGACCTCGCCCGCCTCGAACATCGCGACCTGGGCATTGCGCGTCTTGGGGCTGAGCGCGCCCATGACGACGGCGGCGCCGCCCGAAAAGCGACGCAGCATCTCCGCGATCGCATAGACTTCCTCGGCCGAAAAGGCGACGATCGCCGACCGTTTGGGCAGTCGCGACAATTTGGCGCTGCCGGCATAGCTCAGCGTTGAAAAGCGTGGGCGGGTGACGATCTCCGCCTGCGGCACCAGTGTGCGGACGAGGCCCCGGATGCTCGCCGAACCGAGGATCATCGTCTCCTCGCGGCCGCGCGCGCGCAGCAGGCGATCGGTGAAGACATGGCCGCGTTCGGGGTCGGCGCCGAGCTGCGCCTCGTCGATGCCGACGAAGGCGACGTCGCGGTTAACGGGCAGCGCCTCCATCGTGCCGAGCAGGTAGCGGGCCTGCGCGGGCATGATGCGTTCCTCGCCCGTGACCAGCGCGACCGCGCCGGCGCCCTTGATCGCGACGACCCGGTCGTACACCTCGCGCGCCAGAAGGCGCAGCGGAAAGCCGATCATGCCGCTGGCATGGGCGGTCAGGCGCTCGACCGCCAAATGGGTTTTGCCGGTGTTGGTGGGGCCAAGGACAGCCTTGACCGGATGGGAGGAGTCGGACGGCATTTTCTTGGCCTCACGCTGGCATGGGCGGGGCGCCGGTGCAACAGGCGATCGTTAAACGCGTATGACGCCAGCCAAATTTGCCGGGCCGGGACGCCTGGCGGAACGCCGCATCCCGCCCCGGACACGGCCCGTCGCAAGCGCCGGGCGGGGGCGGGGCGTTAAATTGACTTTAACGGCCTTTGTTTACAGACCTCGGGTCGGAAACATATCGGCATCCGGCCTTCGCGGCGGGGTGCCGAATGGGGGTTGCAAGAGTTTGTTTCAGCGTCACGAACCCATCGCGGGGATGTCGGGCAATGCCGCCGCCCTGACGATGTCGCAGGTCCTGCGGACCGATGCGGACGCCGCCCCGCCGTCGTCGTGGGCCGAGGCGCTGCGCGAGCGGTTCGCGCATATCGACCTGGTTCCCGACCTGGGCGACAATATCGGATCGGGCGAATGGTGGCGCGGGCTGGCGACGCTGACCCTGCTCTGCGGCGCGGCGATTTCCACCTATCCCGGCATGACCGCGGTCCCGGCCGGCGGGCCGCCCGCGCTCGACGCCGCCGATTTCAACGAGGCCCGCGCACAGATGATCGTGCCGCTGGCGCTCGGCGGCGATACCGGCCGGCACATGGCGGCGACCGATGCCGTCCGGCCGCTCGCCCAGACCCCCGAACGGCCGCAGATCGAACTCACCGCGACGCTGGGCAGCGGCGACAGCTTCGCCCGGCTGCTCGAACGATCGGGCGTCGGCAGCGGCGAGGCGCAGGCGCTGGCCAGCCAGGTCGCGGACGCCGTGCCGCTCGCCGACATTGCGCCGGGCACGCGGATCGACCTGATCCTGGGCCGCCGCGCGGCGCGCACCATGCCGCGCCCCGTCGATGCGCTGGCGATGCGCGCGCGCTTCGACTTGCGGATCGAGATGGAACGGATCGACGGCCGGCTTGTCCTGCGCCGCATTCCGATCGCGGTCGACCGGACGCCGCTGCGCATCCGCGGCCGCGTCGGCGACGGCCTTTACCGCTCGGCGCGCGCCGCCGGGGCGCCGCCCGAGGCGATCCAGGCCTATCTGCGGGTGATCGGGCGGCAGATTTCGGTGGGCCGCGATGTCCGGGCCAGCGACGAATATGACATCATCGTCGATTATCGCCGCGCCGAAACGGGCGAAAGCGAAACCGGCAAGCTGCTCTATGCGGGCCTGATCCGCGACGGCAAGCCGAAGCTGTCGATGCTCGAATGGACGGTCGACGGGCGCAGCCAATGGTATGAAGCGTCGGGCGTCGGGCAGCAGCGCGGCGGCATGACGCGGCCGACCAACGGGCGCATGACCTCCAGCTACGGGATGCGGCGCCACCCGATCCTCGGCTATCGGCGGATGCACAGCGGCATCGATTTCGGCGGCGGCTATGGCGCCCCCATCTATGCCGTGTCCGACGGCACGGTGGCGATCGCCGGGCGGCATGGCGGCTATGGCAATTATGTAAAACTGAACCATGGCGGGGGCCTCGGCACCGGCTATGGTCATATGAGCCGCATCGCGGTGCGTCCGGGGCAGCGCGTGACGCGCGGTCAGGTGATCGGCTATATCGGCTCGACCGGCCTGTCGACCGGCCCGCACCTGCACTATGAACTCTATCGCAACGGCCGGCCGGTGAACCCCTCGTCGGTAACCTTCGTGACCCGGGCGCAGCTGGAAGGACGCGAGCTTGCCGCGTTCCGCGCGCGCATCCGCGATCTGACCGCGGTCGCGCCCGGCGCGGCGCTGAACCCCGTGGCGCCGAAACAGGCCGAAGCGCCGAAGCTCGGCAGCCTGGCCGATGTCGCGTCGAAACGCGCCGGCGACGGCGTCTGATACGCCGGTCACGGCTCAACGGCACAGACTTTAAGATTTGCCCGGCGGGCCCGCGCCGCTATGCACGCGGCATGACTCAGCCTGCCTTCCCCGACCTGCGCCTTCGCCGCACGCGCCGCACGGCCTGGAGCCGCGCGATGGTGCGCGAAACGACGCTGTCGCCGTCGAACCTCATCTGGCCCCTATTCGTGTGCGACGGGATCGGGATCGAGGAACCGGTGGCGAGCCTTCCCGGCGTGTCGCGCTGGTCGGTCGACCGGCTGGTCGATCGTGCGCGCGAAGCGGCCGATGCCGGCATCCCCTGTGTCGCGCTGTTTCCTTATACGCAGGCGGATCGGCGCAGCGAGGACGGGGCGGAGGCGCTCAATCCCGACAATCTGATGTGCCGGGCGACCGCCGCGATCAAGGATGCGCTGGGCAACGATATCGGTGTGCTCACCGACGTGGCGCTCGACCCCTATACCAGTCACGGGCAGGACGGGCTGATCGACGAGGCCGGCTATGTCCTCAACGACGAGACGGTCGAGGTGCTGGTGGGCCAGGCGCTCAATCAGGCGCGCGCGGGGGCGGACATCATCGCGCCCAGCGACATGATGGACGGCCGCATCGGCGCGATCCGCGAGGCGCTGGAGATGGACGGCTTCGGCCATGTCCAGGTCATGAGCTATGCCGCCAAATATGCGTCCGCCTTCTACGGCCCGTTCCGCGACGCGGTCGGTTCGCGCGGGCTGCTGAAAGGCGACAAGAAGACGTACCAGATGGACCCCGCCAATGCCGAAGAGGCGCTGCGCGAGGTGGCGCAGGATCTGGCCGAGGGTGCCGACAGCGTGATGGTCAAGCCGGGCCTGCCCTATCTCGACATCGTCCGCGCGGTGAAGGACCGTTTCGCTGTCCCCGTCTATGCCTATCAGGTGTCGGGCGAATATGCGATGATCGAGGCCGCGGTGGCCGCCGGGGCGGGGGACCGCGATGCCCTCGTCCTCGAAACGCTGCTCGCCTTTCGCCGCGCCGGCGCGTCGGGCGTGCTCAGCTATCATGCGCTGCACGCGGCCCGGTTGCTGAATCGATGATCGAAACCGCGCGGCTGGTCCTGCGTCCCCCGGCGGCGAACGATCTGCCGTGGATTCGAGCGGAGATGAACAGTGCGGCGGTCATGCGGCACCTGGGCGGAACACGCGGCGATGCGGCGGTCGCCGAAGGTCTGGCGGCCGACATCGCCGCCTTCACCAAGCCCGAGGGGCATTGGCGCTGGACGATCTGGCGGCGGAGCGATGCGCGCCGTATCGGCCGCTGCGGCCTGTTCCATGTCCGCAGCAATGCCGCGCCTGGTCCGCTGCGCGATGCGCGGGAGATCGGCTGGACGCTCGCCGAAGCGGCCTGGGGCGAAGGCTATGCGACTGAAGCGGCGCGTGCGGTGCTGACCTTCGGCTTTGCCACCCATGATTTTCCGGCGATTTTTTCCCAGACGAGCGATTCGAACATCGGCTCGACGCGGATGATGCGGCGGCTGGGCTTCCAGCGGCTGCCCGAACTCGACTATGTCGATCCCGATTACCCGCCCGAAGACAATCCGACCACCGTGTGGCGGATGGCGCGCGACGCCTGGAAAGCCGCATGACCCTGTCCGCCGCCCCCCGCCGCTGGCTGTTCGTGGCCACCATCCTCGTCGGCAGCTTCCTGCTGTTCCAGGTCCAGCCGATGGTCGCGCGGATGGTGCTGCCCAGGCTGGGCGGCGCACCGGCGGTGTGGAACAGCGCGATGTTGGTCTATCAGGCGCTGTTGCTCGGCGGCTATGCCTATGCCCATTGGCTCGGCCGCTTCACGCTGCGGCGGCAGGCGGTCATTCATCTGGCCCTGCTGCTGATGGCCGCGCTGTGGCTGCCGATCGGCATCGCGGCGATCGCGCCGGCCGCCCCCGGTCAGGAAGTGCTGTGGGTGCCGCTGCTGCTGATCGCGTCGATCGGTCCGATCTTTTTCGCCGTCGCGGCGCAGGCCCCGCTGATACAGCGCTGGTTCGCGGCCGATTCCCGCGCCGGCGACCCCTATTATCTCTATGCCGCGTCCAACCTCGGCAGTTTCGCCGGATTGATCAGCTATCCGGCCCTGGTGGAACCCAATTTGTCGCTGGCGACGCAAAGCTGGGGATGGACGGCGGGTTATGCGCTACTCGTCCTGCTCGTCGGCGCCAGCGCCGCCGCCCGCTGGCGCCGGAGCGAATCCGGGGGGCACGCGGCCGCGGATGAACCGGACGCGCCGCGCCCGACGCTGCGCCGCCAGCTTCACTGGCTGGCGATCGCGGCGGTGCCGTCGGGGCTGATGCTGTCGACGACGACGCATCTGACGACCGACATCGTCGCGATGCCGCTGTTGTGGGTGTTGCCGCTGGGCCTCTATCTGCTCAGCTTCGTCATCGCCTTTTCGACGTTCGAACGACTGACCCAGATTTTCGTCTTCATCGCGCCGGCCGTGCTGCTGGCGGTCGGCGGGCTGTCGCTGCTCAGTTCGGGCGGCGGGTCGATGATGATCGCCGTTGCCAGCCTTGCGATGCTGTTCGTCGTGGCCACCGCGCTTCACGGCTATCTGTACCATCTGCGGCCCGCGCCGCGGCACCTGACGCTCTTCTATCTCATCATGTCGGCGGGCGGCGTGCTGGGCGGGCTTTTCGCCGCGCTGTTCGCGCCGCTGCTGTTCGACTGGGTGTATGAACATCCCATCCTCGTCCTTGGCGCGGCGCTGCTGCTGCCTTTGCCGGCGCTGTTCCCCTGGGCCCAATGGCTTCGCCTGTCGGCGCCGATGGCGCGGATCGCGGTGGCCGCGCTCGTGGCGCTGGCCGCGCTGGCGGCGTGGCGCATGATTGCAGGCTGGGGGGGCGTGCTGGAAGGCGAAACGGCCATGCTGGGGATCGGCATTTTCGTCGTCGGGCTGCTCGTCATCGGCTGGCGCTGGGCCTATGTCCCCGTCCTCGCGCTGCTGATGCTGGGCGTCGGCGGCTGGAGCACGATCGAGGACAGTTTCTCGGGCACGCGCGTGCGCAGCTATTTCGGCGTCTATACCGTCACTGACGATGGCTGGCGCAAACAGCGGCGGCTGGCGCACGGCACGACGCTGCACGGATTGCAGAGCACCGAAGCGGGGCAGGAGCGCGAGCCGACGACCTATTACGGGCTTCAGTCGGGCGTCGGGCTGGCGCTTGCGCGCGCGCCGCAACTGGCCGGGCCGAACGCGTCGGTCGGCATCGTCGGGCTCGGTGCCGGAACGCTCGCCTGCTATCGCCGCCCCGGCCAGCAATGGACGATCTTCGAGATTGATCCGGTGATGGTCGACATCGCGCGGGACCGTTCCAAATTCACCTTCCTGTCCGATTGCGCGCCCGCCGTGCCGATCGTCATCGGCGACGCGCGGCTACAGATCGAAAAACTGCCGCCGGCGCGGTTCGACATGCTGGTGATCGACGCCTTTTCGTCGGACGCGATCCCGCTGCACCTGCTGACCAGCGAGGCGATCGGCATCTATGCCCGCGCGCTGAAGCCCGACGGCATATTGCTGATCCATATTTCCAACCGCTTCTTCGGGCTGGAACCCGTGCTCGATACCGAGGCAAAGGCGCGCGGCTGGTCGGCGGCGATCCGGCTCGACCCCGGCCCCGCGTCCGACGACGGCAATCTGACCGCCTCCAACTGGGTCGCGCTGGCGCCCACGCCCCAGCGGCTGGCGGCGCTGACCGGCCCGCTGAAACCGCGCGACCGGTCGTTCGAGGACGGCGCGTGGGTCGCGCTGGAAGGGCGGCCGGGCTTTGAACGCTGGACCGACGATTATGCCTCGACGCTGCCGGTCCTGCTCTGGCAACATATTATCGGGAATCGCGAATGACCTATACCGACGTCAGCATCATCAGCGTCAATGGCAAGACGCCGCAAATCGACCCCAGCGCCTTCATCGCGCCGGGATGCCGGATCATCGGCGACGTGCGCATAGGCCCCGATGTCAGCATCTGGTATAATTGCGTGCTGCGCGCCGATGTCAGCCGCATCGTCGTCGGCGCGCGATCGAACATCCAGGACGGCAGCGTCGTCCATTGCGACGGCCCGATGCCGCACCGGCCCGATGGTTTTCCGACGATCATCGGTGAAGATGTGCTGATCGGCCATATGGCGATGGTGCACGGCTGCACGCTGGCCGACCGCGCCTTCGTGGGGCTGAAGGCGACGGTGATGAACGGGTGCCGCATCGGCAGCGATGCGATGCTGGCGGCGGGCGCGCTGCTCACGGAGAACAAGGAAATCCCGGACCGCGAGCTGTGGGCGGGATCGCCGGCGCGCCGGGTGCGCGAGATCGGCGATGAACAGGCCGCGGGGATGCAGATGGGCGTCGCCCACTATGTGATGAACGGCCGCATGCACAAGGCGGCGATAGACGGATAGGCGCGGCAAAAGGGGCGCTCCGGTGTCCCGGAACGCCCCTCAAAATGCCTCAGCTGAAATTCACCATCGCATAGAGCATCGGGATCGACAGCAGCGTGTTGGTCCGTGAAAAGATCATCGCGGTTTTCGCGGCCTTCGCCTTGGTCGCATCGTCGGCCTCGACGATACCCAACGCCTTCTTCTGGTTCGGCCAGATCACGAACCAGACGTTGAACGCCATGATCAGCCCCAGCCACATGCCGACGCCGATCAGCTTGTAGGGGTCCTGCAATGTCAGCGCGGGCGCGAGATAGCGGGCATGCCCGGCGACGCCGATGCCGAGCAGCACGGTCAGCAGCGCCGCCCAGCGGAACCAGAACAGCGCGGCGGGCGCGATATGTTTCGACACGCCGGGTTTCAGTTCGGCCGGAATCTTCGGCATCGTCGGCATCTGCACGAAGTTGAAATAATAGAGCAGGCCGATCCACAGGACGCCGAAAAAGGTGTGGAGCCAGCGCATGATCGCATTGCCCGCGGCGATGCCATCCTCGAAATTATGGCCGTTGAGCCCCAGCATCAACGCAATCGCCAGCAGCAGGCCGGCGCCCAGAACGGCGTGCAGATTTCCGAAAAACTTGTCCATGGCAGATCCCCCTCGCTTTGTTGTCAGGAGGGGGCGATCACGCCGTCCCCCCGCCCGGGGGTATGGCAGTCGATGCGGCGCGGCTCAACCTTGCTGGTCGGCGCCTTCGCCGGGAACCGCTAGGCCGTTTTTCAGCATGACCGGCAACTGTGTCAGGGTGAAGAGAAAGGACAGGGCGGTGATGCCCCAGACCTTGATCGTCAGCCATGTGTCGAAGCTGAACTGGCCGCGCTGGATCATCACATACATGATGTGATTGGCGATGCCGAGCGCCAGGAAGAAGAAGCCCCAGTTGCGCGACAGCAGCAGCCAGCCGCGCTCCGTCACCCCTTCCAGCGCCGACTGGAGCAGATATTTCAGCATCGGCTTGCCCAGCAGCCAGCCGCCGATCAACAGCGCCGCAAAGGCGGCATAGATGATCGTCGGCTTCATCACGATGAAGCGTTCGTCGTGGAACCAGATGGTCAGCGCGCCGAAACCGATGACTAGGATGCTGGAAAGCCACAGCATCGGCGAAATCCTGCCCAGCTTCCATTTCGACACGGCCATGGCGACGACGATCGCGACCATAAAGGCGACGGTGCCCTTGATCGCGGCGGTCGTCGCGGCAAAGGCGCCTTCGCCGCCCGAAGCGAAGCGATAGGTCAGGAAAAAGACGAGCAGCGGCCCGAAATCGATCGCGAAATTGAGCCAGCCATGTTTGGCGGGCGGCGGCGCGGGGACGGGTTCGGGGCCGCCGGGAAGGACGTCGCTCATCGGATATTTCCTGCAATGATGCCGGCGATCTCGTCGGCGTCGAAGGGGCGCAAATCCTCCATCGTCTCGCCGATGCCGATCGCATGGATGGGAAGGCCGTGCCGTTCGGCCGCCGCGACCAGGACACCGCCGCGCGCCGTTCCGTCGAGCTTGGTCATCACCAGCCCGGTGACGCCCGCGACCTCGCGGAACACGTCGAGCTGCGACAGCGCATTCTGCCCGGTCGTCGCGTCGAGGACGAGCACGACGTCGTGCGGCGCCGCGGGATTGAGCCGGCCGAGCACGCGCTTGATCTTGGCCAGTTCGTCCATCAGCTCGCGCTTGTTCTGAAGCCGCCCGGCGGTATCGACGATCAGCACGTCGATGCCGGTCGCGGTCGCCTGTTTGACCGCGTCGAAGACGATGCCGGCGGCGTCGCCGCCCTCCGGCCCCGTCATGATCGGCACGCCCAGCCGGTCGGCCCACACCTTGAGCTGTCCGATCGCGGCGGCGCGGAAGGTGTCGCCGGCGACCAGCATCACGCCGTAATCCTGTTCCTGGAACAGATGCGCCAGCTTGGCGATCGTCGTCGTCTTGCCCGATCCGTTGACCCCGATGACCAGGATGACCTGCGGGCGGGGGAAGGCGTCGATTTCCAGCGGTTCGGCGACGGGGCGCAGCACGGCGGCGATTTCGTCCGCGACGACGCGGCGCAGTTCCTCGGTGCCGTTGGCGGCGACGTCGCGCTTTTCGGACAGGCGGTCGCGGATGCGCGCCGCCATCGCCGGGCCAAGGTCGGCGGTGATCAGCGCATCCTCGATCCGGTCGAGATCGTCATCGTCGAGCCGCGCCTTGCCGGTCAGTCCCGACAGATTCTCGCCGAGCCGTTCCGATGTGCGCTTGAGACCGCCGAGCAGCCGCTCGCTCCAGCTTGGGCCGCTCATGCCGTCCGTTCCCTTTTTTCGATTGCCGCCGCGATCAGGCGGTCGCCGTCGCGCCCGACGAGCCGCACGGGAAGGATGTTTCCCGGCGCGGCGGGCGCGGCCAGCGTCAGCGCCGCGAAATTTTCCGCATGGCCGGTCCTGCCGTCGCGTTCGACCAGCATCGCCGCGGTACGGCCGATCTGCGTGTCGAGCCACGCCTGACGCCGCCGCTCATTGGCCTCGCGCAGCGCCGCGGCACGCGCCCGCGCGACGGGGCGCGCGACCTGCGGCATCCGCGCGGCGGGTGTCCCGGCGCGCGGGCTATAGGGAAAGATATGGCCGAAAACGATGTCGATATCGTCGATCAGCGCCAGCGAATTGGCGAACATCGCTTCATCCTCGGTCGGAAATCCGGCGATCAGGTCGGCCCCGATCGCGATGGCGGGCCGCGCCGCCTTCAGCCGCCGGACCAGTGCCACGGCGTCGGCGCGGCGGTGGCGCCGCTTCATCCGGGTCAGCACCATGTCGTCGCCCGCCTGCAACGACAGATGGACGTGCGGCATGATGCGCGCCTCCTGTGTCAGCAGGGCGAACAGCGCATCGTCGATGCGGTCGGGGTCGAGCGACGAGAGGCGCAGCCGCTCGACCGGCAGCGCGAGCAGCGCCTCGATCAGCGCGGCCAGGCTGGTGCCGCTGTCGTCGCCATAGCTGGCAAGGTCGACGCCGGTCAGCACGATCTCGCGCTGCCCGCGGGCCAGGGCGGTGCGGGCCGATTCCAGAACCGAACCGATGGCGGCCGACCGCGCGGTCCCGCGCGCCAGCACCGTCGCGCAGAAGGTGCAGCTGTGCGAGCAGCCCGTCTGGACACCGAGGAAAGCGCGGGCGTGGTCGGCGCCGGACAGGGCGGGGGTGTAAACAGCTGTCGCGCCGGAAAAAGCCGTGTGCTCCCGCGAAGGCGGGAGCCCATCGCCCGGCGGTGCGATGTCGCGGCGGTCGGTGATGGGTCCGCGCCTTCGCGGGGACACGCCGGAATTTGCACGATAGCTTTCGGCCAATCCCTTGGCGTCGTTCCCCACCACCCGCGCGCCCATGTCGGCAAAGCGTTCGGCTTCCAGTTCCGCCGCGCATCCGGTGACGATCACGTCGGCATCCGGCCGTTGGCGCAGCGCGCGCCGTACCGCCTGCCGCGCCTGCCGGACCGCTTCGTCGGTTACCGCGCAGCTGTTGAAGACGATCGTCTCGCGCGTCGTTCCGCGCTGCGCGGCCGTGCGCACCGCTTCGCCCTCGGCGATGTTCAGCCGGCACCCGAAATTGACGACCTCGACCCGGTCCCTGACGAGCAGCGTCATCCGAAGCGGGTCCAGTCGGTCTCGCCCTCGAACACGCGGGTCGCGGCGCCGCTCA
>QFPJ01000055.1 GCA_003241685.1 Sphingopyxis macrogoltabida | reverse complement strand
GGTAAATTAATGGGTCCTGACCCTAGAAATATGACCGGTCGCCGCAGCACAATCGAAAGCCTGTCGAACCCGCTGGTCAAGCGGATGCGGTTGCTGCGCGAGAAGCGCCATCGCCGCGCCGAAGGGCTGTTCCTTGCCGAAGGGCTGCGCATCGCGACCGAAGCGCGCGAGGCGGGCGTGCTGCCCGAGTGGCTGTTCCTTGGTCCCGAGGGCGACGCGCATCCGCTTGCGAAGGCGCTCGCGACCGATACGCTCGCGGCGGGGGGCGAAGTGATCGACACCACCCCCGCGATCCTGTCCAAATTGTCGGGCAAGGACAATCCGCAGACCGTCGTCGGCATCTATGCCGAACCCGAAACCAGCCTGGCCGATCTGGACCGCGACGCGGCGCCGATCTGGCTGGTCGCCGAACGGCTGCGCGATCCCGGCAACCTCGGCACCATGCTGCGCACCGGCGACGCGGTCGGCGCGGGGGGGCTGATCCTGCTGGACGACAGCACCGATCCCTATGCGGTCGAAGCGGTGCGCGCGAGCATGGGGGCGATCTTCACGCAAAGGCTGGTGCAGGCGCGCTGGGACGATTTCCTGCCGTGGCTGCGCGGCGGCGCGGGCGAACTGGTCGCGACGTGGCTGGGCGACGACAGCCGGGATTATCAGGCGGTACGCTATGCCGCGCCGACCTTCATCCTGACCGGCAATGAATCGCAGGGCCTGCCCGCCGCCTATGCCGCCGCCGCCGATGTCCGCGTGAAAATGCCGATGCTGGGCAAGGCCGACAGCCTGAACGCCGCGGTCGCAACGGCGGTGATGGCTTATGAAGTTTTGAACCAGCGGCGCCAATGACCCGCGACCGGCGACAGGCTTCGTCATCCCGAACCCGATTCGGCATCCATTGGTCCTTCGGCGCGTAAAACAGCACGCATGACCCCGGATCGCGTCCCGCGCGACGAAGAAGGAAGGAAGACCATGATCCGCCGCTTGTCCCTGCTCGCCATCCCCGCCCTCGCCGCCTGCGCCGCCGTCCCGCCGTCGCCGCCGGGCAGCATGCCCGCCGCTTATATGGCGCTCGGCACCGAGCCCGGCTGGACGCTCGAGATTACCCGGGGACTGCTCAATTACGATGGCGACTATGGCGATACCAAGATCGTCGTCGCCAATCCCGGCGCGCGGCCCGGCGTCAACGGCGAACGCTATGTCACCGACCGGCTGACGGTCGAGGTAACCCGCGCCGAATGCAGCGACGGGATGAGCGACCGCCGCTATCGCGACACGGTGACGGTGACCGCCGACGGCAAGACGGTGAAGGGTTGCGGCGGCGGGATATTGCCGCCGACCGAGCTTGCGGGCACCAACTGGACCTTCGTGTCGATCGGCGGGACTGCGGTCGCGGCCGACCGGCCGACGTCGCTCGCCTTCGACGGCGAGCGGCTGAGCGGCAGTGCGGGATGCAACCGCTTTTCGGGCCGTTACGCGCTGGATGGCCGGACGCTGACCGCCGGGCCGCTGACGGCGACCGAAATGGCGTGTCCCGGCGCCGGCATGGCGCAGGAAGGCGCCGTCCTCGCGCTGATGCGCGGCCCCGTCAGCCTGCGTTTCCCTACCGATGGAACGCTGATCCTGACCGGCGCCGAGGGCCGGACGGCGGTGCTGAAGCGCGCGATCTAAGCGGGAGCGGCGCTCGGCATCATCATCATTTTCCCGGACTTGATCCGGGATCCCTGACGACGCCCGTTGCCGGTTCCCGGATCGGGTCGGCGATTATCCCGTTTGATCCGTCGCCCTCTTTCGTCATTGCGAGGAGCGGAGCGACGAAGCAATCTCCAGCGATCGACATGGCAGGGCGATGGCTGGAGATTGCTTCCCCCGGCTTTCGCCGGGCTCGCAATGACGCGTACTGTTGCCGGGATAATCGCCGATCAGGTCCGGGGTGACGAGAGCGGAAGAAGCTCCCCCCGCTCAGAACCATTTTAACGTCCGAGGTGGCAAGACGCGTCCGACTGTCAGAGGCGCTCAATCATTGGCGCCATTGGCGCCCGACAGCTTCGCGAGCGGCCGGGCCGCCTGTTCGGCGACGGGCAATACCGGAATCTCCCTGTCGCCCGTCTCGACATCCAGCGCCTCGAAGCGTCGTGCCTGGGTCAGCACGCGATCTTCGAAGCTTCCGATGAAGGCGTTGTAGGCTCCCGTTGCCTGATCGAGATTCTTCCCAACTTTGGCGATGTGCCCCCCCATGATGGAAAGGCGCGCATAAAGTTCCTTGCCCAGCGCGGCGATCTCGCGCGCCTGCCCCGCCAGCTTTTCCTGCCGCCACACCGCCGCGACGGTGCGCGCGATCGCGATCAGGTTGGTCGGCGTCGCGAGCAGCACCTTGCGATCGAACGCATAGTCCCACAGCCCCGCATCATGATCGAGCGCGGCGGCGAGGAAATGCTCGCCGGGCACGAACATCACGACATAATCGGGCGTGTCGTCGAACTGGTTCCAATAGCTTTTGGCGCCCAGCGTGTTGACATGCGCCTTCATCGCCGCAGCATGGGCGGCGAGGTGCGCCGCCTTCTCGCTTTCGTCGACCGCGCCGAACGCGTCCTGATAGGCGTTGAGCGAGACCTTCGCGTCGATCACCAGATTCTGTCCGCCCGGCACCTTGACCACGACATCGGGGCGCAGCCGCCCGCCGTCGCCGTCCGCGACGCTGACCTCGGTCTGGAAATCGGCATGTTCGCTGAGGCCGCAGCTTTCCAGCACGTTGCGCAGCTGTTGTTCGCCCCAGCGCCCGCGCGCCTTGGGCGCGTTGCGCAGCGCGTTGACCAGCTTCGCCGCCTCGCTCGACACGCGCTCGGTCCCTTCGCGCATCGCCGCGATCTGGCCGTGCAGCATGCCAAAGGCGTCGCGGCGCTCCGCCTCGACCTTGCCGACCGCTTCCTCATATTTGGCGAGCCGGTCATGGACGGGCGAGAGCAGCGCCTTCAGATTCTGCCCCGCCGTCTCTTCGCTCTGGCGAAACCGCGCGTCGGCGCGCTCGAGAAAGGCCTTCTGCGCCTCGCCCAGCATCGTCTGTCCCACTTCGCGGAACTGGGCGGTCAGGGCCGCCTGCGCGTCCTTCAATTGCGCGATCTGCGCATCATGCGCCGCGTCGCGCGCTCTTTGTTCGGCGAGCAGCGCGGCGAGTTGCAGATCGGTCGCCTTGCGCGCCTCCGCCTCCGCCGCCAGATCGGCGACCGCGCTTTTGAAGCGTTCGGACAGCCCGTCGCGCTCCGCCCGCAATCCGCCCGCCTGCCGCCCGGCGAGCAGCCAGCCGATCAATATCCCCAGCAGCAGGGCGACAAAAGCGATAGCGAGCGCGGTGACATCCATGTGCGGAACATAGGACGAACGAAGCCCGTCTGGCTAGCCGGAATTTCCGGCACGCTAATCCTTCACATAGGGCTTGCCGGTCAGGGTCGATTCGATGAGTTTTTCGACAGAATGCTCCGCGACTTCCATATACATGTCGTTGCTGGACCCCGTATCGCCGCCGCATTCGGTCGCGATGCGCGTGCGCGTGCCGTCATCGTTCGCCGGGGCGAGTTGCGATTCGCAGCGGAAACCCGCGCCGCTGTCGGACCGGATCTGCCATTCGATCCTGTCGTCGCCGATCGAACTCGGCACGATCGCGTGGCTGGAGAAATTCTTCACCGACCCTTTTTCATAATGGCCGTTGACGATCCGCTCACGCAGGTCGGCGGCCGAGAAATCATAGGTGTCGGGCGGCGCGGCACAGCCCGCAAGCGTCGCAACGCCGATCGCGGCGATAATGGTCCTGTTTGTCATGCGTTCCCCTGGGTTGCGAGCCTGCCCATAGCCGGCCGGCGTTACGACCCGGTTAAGCGGGGAATGCGATGCGCGCGATCGGCCGCGGCAGGCGCGCGAAAGCAAACGCCACGTCGGTCATGCCCCGCCCGTCGAGTCTCCACCCTTCCATTCGGGCGGCAGGATCGCGCGGTAGGACCGCACGTCGGGCGCTCCCGCGATCGTCACCCCCTGCGTCATCAGCCAGTAATGCCGCACGATCTCCGCCTGTTGTTCCAGCCCGTAACGGTGCAGCGGCCAGCCGGGTTTCAGCCCGTAATCGTAGCGCGCGAAGGGGTGCCGCATCAGTACCAGATACCAGCGGCCGCGCGTCTGCGCCTGCCACACATGCGTCATTTCGTGCAGGAACAGACCCTGCGCGCGCAGCGCGTCATAGGCGGGAGCGGCGAAATCGTCGCAATAGACGTCGCCGCGCGGGTGGAAATGCAGGTGGCCCATCGGCGCCATGACGATCCGCCGTGGCTGAAAAAACGCCCATTTGCGGTGGCGGACGCGCACCGCGTCATAATCGATCGCATCGCCGAACACGCTGCGCGCGAGCGCGACCTCGCCCCCGGTCAGCCGGCGCCCCTCGCGCTCCACGCCCCGATTATTTCTTCGCCGCGTCCGGCGCGTCATGCTCCATCCCGGCATGGGGATCGGCGGCCGCGGCCGGCGCGGTGTGATCCATCGCGGCGGGCGGTGCGGCCTTGTCGTCGCCGGCGGCGGGCGCCGCCGCCTGCTTGATCGGCAGGTCGAACAGGATGCGTTCGTTATTGTTGTTGGTGAAGACGAACGCCATCGGCAGTTTGCCCGCGCGCACCGCGGCGGGGTTGATGCCCCAGATCATCAGATGCTTGCCGCCCTGCTTGAACTCCAGCGTCCCTTTTGCGGGGACGGGTGCGACGTCGATCGGCTTCATTTCGACGACATTATTTTCCCGCACGCTTTCGTGCATTTCGACGCGCTGCGCCAGATCGGCGGTCACGGCCACCAGTTCGACCGGCTGCGGTCCGCCCTGCACCTTGAAATAACCGACGGCGGGCCGGTCGGGGGTTGCCCCCATTTCGATATAGCCGCTGACGATGTTGAGCGGCTTGGGCGCCGCCACCTCACCGCCGCAGGCCGAAAGGGTCAGTGCCGTGGCAGCGAGCGCGGAAAGAGCGGCAGGGGCGATAGCTTTCATCATAGGGACTCCCGAAATGCGTCATTTTTCACGCCCCAGATAAGCCTTCAAAGCCCTTGTGCCAAGGATAAGCGCACCTATATCGCGCCCATCAAACCCATGTGGGGCGTGCCTGTTGAGGGCGCCCGAAGAGCAACAAGGACGGAAAATACCCATGGCCAAAGTGATCGGGATCGACCTCGGCACCACGAACAGCTGCGTCGCGGTGATGGAAGGCGGAAAACCCAAGGTTATCGAAAATGTCGAAGGCACGCGCACGACGCCGTCGATCGTCGCCTTTGCGAAGGACGGCGAACGCCTGATCGGCCAGCCGGCAAAGCGCCAGGCGGTCACCAATCCGGAAAATACGGTGTTCGCGGTGAAACGCCTGATCGGCCGCCGCTTCGACGATCCCATGACCAAGAAGGACATGGAACTCGTCCCCTATACGATCGCCAAGGGCCCGAACGGCGACGCCTGGGTCAAGGCGGGCGGCGAGGATTATTCGCCGTCGCAGATTTCGGCGTTCATCCTGCAGAAGATGAAGGAAACCGCCGAGGCCTATCTGGGCGAAAAGGTCGAGCAGGCGGTCATCACCGTTCCCGCCTATTTCAACGACGCCCAGCGTCAGGCGACCAAGGACGCGGGCAAGATCGCGGGCCTGGAAGTGCTGCGCATCATCAACGAGCCGACCGCGGCCGCGCTGGCCTATGGCCTCGACAAGAGCGAGAACAAGACGATCGCGGTCTATGACCTTGGCGGCGGCACGTTCGACATCTCGGTCCTGGAAGTCGGCGACGGCGTGTTCGAGGTGAAGTCGACCAACGGCGACACCTTTCTGGGCGGCGAGGATTTCGACAGCAAGATCGTCGAATATCTGGCCGACGGCTTCAAGAAGGACGAAGGCATCGACCTGCGCGGCGATAAACTCGCGCTGCAACGCCTGAAGGAAGCCGCCGAAAAGGCGAAGATCGAACTGTCGTCGGCCGCGACGACCGAGGTCAACCTGCCCTTCATCACCGCCGACGCCAACGGGCCGAAGCATCTGGTGAAGACGATCACCCGCGCCGACCTGGAAAAGCTGGTCGAAGAGCTGGTGAAGCGCACCCTGGAGCCCTGCAAGAAGGCGATCAAGGATGCCGGCGTGTCGGCAAGCGAGATCGACGAGGTCGTGCTGGTCGGCGGGATGACGCGCATGCCGCGCGTGCGCGAAGTCGTGAAGGATTTCTTCGGCAAGGAGCCGCACACCGGCGTCAACCCCGATGAGGTCGTCGCGATCGGCGCCGCGATCCAGGCCGGCGTGCTGCAGGGCGACGTCAAGGACGTGCTGCTGCTCGACGTGACCCCGCTCTCGCTCGGCATCGAGACGCTGGGCGGCATCATGACCAAGATGATCGATCGCAACACCACCATCCCGACGAAAAAGTCGCAGGTCTATTCGACCGCCGACGACAATCAGTCGGCGGTGACGATCCGCGTGTTCCAGGGCGAACGCGAAATGGCCGCCGACAACAAGATGCTGGGCCAGTTCGACCTGGTCGGCATCCCCCCGGCGCCGCGCGGCGTACCGCAGATCGAGGTGACGTTCGACATCGACGCCAACGGCATCGTGTCGGTCCATGCCAAGGACAAGGGCACCGGCAAGGAGCAGCAGATCAAGATCCAGGCTTCGGGCGGCCTGTCCGACGCTGACATTGACCAGATGGTCAAGGATGCGGAACAGTTCGCCGACGAGGACAAGAAGCGCCGCGAGGCGGCCGAGGCGAAGAATAACGCCGAAAGCCTGATCCACACGACCGAGCGCCAGCTGGCCGAACATGCCGACAAGGTCGATCCCGGCCTGAAGGGCGAGATCGAAGCGGCGATCGCAGAAGCCAAGACGGCCGTCGAAGGCGGCGACAGCACCGCGATGACCGAAAAGAGCC
The DNA here is from genome assembly GCA_003241685.1 of Sphingopyxis macrogoltabida. Taxonomy (GTDB): domain Bacteria; phylum Pseudomonadota; class Alphaproteobacteria; order Sphingomonadales; family Sphingomonadaceae; genus Sphingopyxis; species Sphingopyxis macrogoltabida_A. The sequence goes on along the minus strand of QFPJ01000055.1, from coordinate 17,902 downwards.
AGGCGCTGGCGCAGGTCGCGATGAAGCTGGGCCAGGCGATCTACGAGAAGGAACAGCAGGCCGCGGCGTCCCCCAGCGCCGACGATGCCGGCGAACAGCCCAAGGCTGACGAAGACGTGGTCGACGCCGAATTTTCGGAAGTCGAAGACGACAAGAAGTAAGACAGAAACTCTCCCCGCCGCGCCCGATGGCGCGGCGGGGCAGAGGGGGCTTTGAAGAATGTCGCTCGACATCGATTATTACGAATTGCTGGAAGTCGAGCGCACCGCCGACGATGCCACGCTGAAGGCCAGCTATCGCAAGCTGGCGATGAAATATCACCCCGACAAGAATCCGGGATGCCAGGACAGCGAGGCGCGGTTCAAGGCGATCAGCGAAGCCTATGACTGCCTGAAGGACCCGCAGAAGCGGGCGGCCTATGACCGGTTCGGCAAGAGCATGCCGCATGGCGCCGGCGATTTCGGCGGCGGCGCGGGCTTCGGCGACATCGGCGACATCTTCGAATCGATCTTTGGCGGCGGCTTCGGCGGCCGTCAGCAGCGCGGCCCCGCACGCGGGGCCGATCTGCGCTACGACATGGAAATCCGGCTCGAGGATGCCTTTACCGGCCTCACGCGCGAGATTCAGGTCGATGTCGCGGCGCGCTGCGATACGTGCGACGGGTCGGGCGCCAAGCCGGGCACCAGCACCAACCGCTGCCAGACCTGCGGCGGCCACGGCAAGGTCCGCGCGCAGCAGGGCTTTTTCATGGTCGAACGCACCTGCCCGTCCTGCCAGGGCGCGGGCGAGGTGATCGCCGACCCGTGCAACAGCTGCCATGGCGAAGGCCGCGTCGACCGGCGCAAGACGCTGACCGTCAACATTCCCGCCGGGGTCGACGAAGGCACGCGCATCCGCCTGTCGGGCGAAGGGGAAAGCGGCGCGCGCGGCGCGGCGCCGGGCGACCTCTATATCTTCCTGCACATGGCGCGGCACAAATTGTTCGAGCGCGAGGGAACGGCGCTGTTCACCCGCGCGCCGATCAGCTTCACCACCGCCGCGCTGGGCGGCAGCATCACCATCCCGGGCCTGGACGGCAAGAAGCACGAGATCGGCATTCCCGCCGGCATCCAGTCGGGCAAGCAGTTGCGCCAGCGCGGCGCGGGCATGCCGGTGCTGAACGGCCGCGGCCACGGCGACCTGGTCATCCAGATCGACGTCGAGACGCCGACGAAGCTCAGCGCCAAGCAGAAGGAATTGCTGCAGGCGTTCCGCGAAACCGAAACCGGCGACGAATGTCCGGCGAGCCAAGGCTTTTTCGGCCGCATCAAGGAAATGTGGGACGATCTGACCGATTGATAGGGCCGTCGTTCGGACCATTCTCCCCCATTGCATTCCCGCTGTCCCGGGAATGACACGGCAAGTTCAGCCGATCTCCGCCCGCAACTGTGCGATCAGTGCCGCGACCTTGGGCAAACGCGCCTCTTCTTCATCGAGGATCGCGTGGAACGCCCGCCGCTTCATCGCCGCCAGTTCCTCGGCGCCCAGGGCGCCCGCGACGCTGCTCGCGACGATGTCGATCAGCCGGTCGGCGCCGTGGAGGCGGCCCCACAGATAATCATTCTCGCGGTACGCGCGGCTGAAGAAGGCCCCGAAGCTGTTGAACTCGATCCCCTTCAACATCGCGCCGCCGCCGCCGGCACGGATCGCCGTGGCATCGGAGGGCGAGATGCGGTCGATCTTGATCGGGTCGAATTCGTCGAAGCCCTCCCCCTGCAACAGCGGCAAGGTGGCGATGTCGTAAAAGGGATAGCCGAGATAGGCGAGCAGCAGCGTGCGCCGGTCGTCCCGGGGCAGCAGCGCCAGCGCATCGGCGACCAGCGCGTCGGCGTCGGCATCGGCGCCGATCAGGTCGCGGCGCTGGGCGATGGCATCGATCCACTGGCCGGGGCCGGCATCGGCGGGCACGTCGAGCCCCGCGAACCAGTCGTCGCCCTGCCGTTCGAGATAGAGGCCGAGCGCGGCGAAAATCGCATCGCGCATGCCGTCGCACGCGGGATCGCGGGCATCGCGCTTCGCTTCGACCACGCGATCGAGCTCGCGCGCCAGAAAGCGCAGCCGGCGGATGCGAAAGCCCAGGTCATGGCTGCGGAAAAAGCTGATCGCGTCGCCGCTCGCGCCCGCGCCGCGCTTGCCCGACAGCCGGTCGAGCCCGCGCGCGCGCACCTCGTCCCACAGCGCATCGCGGCGGTTGCGGCGGTGGATGTCGCCCTCGGGCGGGGCGAGCCGGTCGATCGCGCCGACCAGTTCCTCGACCACCGCCGACAATTTGAGGTGCCCATAGGGGGCGAAAGCGAAACCCGCGCGCGCCGCCGCCTGATCCTGCGCCTTCGCGCGCCATTTCTGAAGCCGCGCCGGGGTCGGCGTGTCGAGGAAAAAGGTGGTGCCGAACAATGCCGCCACCTGGTCTTCGACCTCCACCTTCATCGCATCGACGATGTGCTGCATCCGGCGGATACGCCGCGACATGCTCTCGATCGCCTCGACATTTTCGCGGATCGGCTGTTCGCGCGGAATTTCGGACAGGGCGCCCAGAATCGTCGGCAGGAAACCGGGCGGCCGCGCGCCCTCCCCATGCCCCGCATCGCCCGCCCGGCCGCCCAGGCTGATCGACCGATAGTCGGGCTTGGGATCGACATAGACGAAGCGGCGGTCGATCTCGCGCCGCGCCGGCCGCTGCTTGAGCGCCGAGATGGCGGGACGGAAGGGCGCGTTGGTCAGCACCGACCCGTCGATCAGCACGCGGTCGGCGGGGTCCGTATCCCCCCGTGAGGGAAGCTGGACGCGGATGAAATCGGCGCGCGTGGCCCAGTCGATCCCCCGTTCGTCCAGCACGCGGTCGATCTCGCGCAGCGTGAAGGGCGGGAAGGCGCCGGGGAAACTGGCGGTCGCGCGGGCTGCCGCGACCAGCGCCGGCACATCGTCGAGCCGCCGTCCGGCCCGCGCGTCGTTGCGGAACCGCAGGATCAGGCGGTGCTCCTGCTCGCTGACCCGCGCCGGGCTGTTCAGATGCAGCGCGACGCTGTGCCCCGCAAAATCGGTGACCGACACGAACAGGTCGATGGGCTGCCCCGCCGGCACCAGCACCGGGCCGCGCGGCGCCGCCTCCATCGCCTCGAACGCGTCGAACAACAGCCCGGAAAAGGTCTCGCCGCCGAAGGGCGGTTCGAACCAGCGCGCCCGCACGAATCGCGACAGCTTCGCACGCACCTCGTCCTGCGCCGCTTCGCCCACGGTACGGTCGATCACGTTTCCGCGCTTCTTCATCGCCCAGCCCGCGATCGGCACCGCCCAGAATTTGGTCGCCGCCGACAGCGGCCGGGCATCGGGGTCGAGCAGCCGGTCGACATCGGCGCTGTCGAGCCACAGGTCGGTCAGCGGATCGAGCGATTCGCCCGTCGCCAGCGCGCGGGCCAGAAAGATGCCGTTGATGCCGCCCGCGCTCGCCCCCGCGACGATGTCGGTCATCACGCGAAGCTGCACCCCGCTGGCGACGCGGATCGCGCCCAGCAGATCGGCATAGACCGCCGCCAAGCCGGTCAGCGGCGTCCCGTCGTGAAAGGCGCGCGAGGCCCCGGCCAGCCGCCAGACCTCCTTGGTGACGCCGTGCATGTACACGGCCAGGCTGATGCCGCCGTAACAGATCAGCGCGAAACGCAGTTCCTTTTCCCGCATGGCCGGGGTGATAGCGCGCTTTGCCCCGCCTGTCCTCCCCGACCCGCCAAAAGGCGATAGGCCTTGCATTTGCGATTTCGTCGCATTAGCGGCTCCGCGAAACAGGAGCTGAGAATGAATCGCAAAATCTTCGTCGCCGCGCTGCTTTGCACCGCCATGTCCGCGCCCGCCTTCGCGCAGGACGCACCGTCTGCCGCGGATAATGCGAACGGTGACGAAACGATCGTCGTGACCGCCGCGCGCACCGTGTTGCCGCCCAGCGCCCTGCCGCTGACGATCGACGTCATTTCGGGGGAGACGCTGGACCAGCAGGTCGCGATCTCGGGCTCGGTCATCGATGCGGTGGCCAACCTGACCCCCAGCTTCTCGCCGACGCGGCAAAAATTGTCGGGCGCGGGCGAAACGCTGCGCGGCCGCTCGCCGCTCTATGCGATCAACGGCATTCCGCAGTCGACCCCGATCCGCGACGGATCGCGCGACGGCTATACGATCGATCCCTTTTTCCTCGATCGTGTCGAATTAATCTATGGGTCGAACGCCTTGCAGGGGATCGGCGCGACCGGCGGCGTGGTCAATCAGGTGGTGATCAGGGCGCCGCGCGAAGACGGCCTCTCCGGCCGTGTGCTGGTGCAGGGATCGACGGGCAATTTCGAAAGCAACAGCTTCGGCGGCAAGCTTGGCGGCCTGCTCGCCTATCGCCAGGGCGCGTTCGATGTGACCGGCGGCGTCGCCTATGAAACGCGCGGCCTTTATTATGACGGCGCGGGCCGCCGCGTCGGCATCGACAATACGCAGGGCGACGTGCAGGACAGCCAGAGCCTCAGCTTCTTCGCGCGGCTGGGTTATGACCTGTCATCGACCGCCCGCCTCGAACTGTTCGCGACGCGTTTCAACCTGGAGGGCAATGGCGACTGGGTGCAGGTCACGGGCAATCGCGCAACGGGGCTTCCCAGCAGTTCGCGGCGCGGCGCCATCGAGGGCGAAGCGGCCTCCAACCGCGTCGAGACGGTCAACCTGACGCTGACCGACACCGATCTTGGCGGCGGCAACCTGATCTTCCAGGCCTTTTTCAACCGATCACGCGATATATTCGGCGGCGATGTGAGCGCGACCTTCCAGGATGCCAGCATCGCGCCGATCGGCACCCTGTTCGACCAGTCGGCCAACCGCTCGCGCAAGCTGGGCGCGCGGGTCAGCTATGAGCGGCAATTTTTCGACGCGCTCAACGTCACGCTCGGCGTCGATTCGATGTGGGACAAGACCCAGCAGGGGTTGATCGCCACCGGCCGTTATTGGGTGCCGCCGACCACGTTCCGCACCCTCGCGCCCTTTGGCCAGGCCAATCTGAAACTGCTCGACGGCGCCCTGCGCCTGGCGGGCGGTGCGCGCTGGGAAAACGGCCAGCTCAAGGTCGACGATTATGTGACGCTGGCCTCCTATAATTCGGCCCGCGTCACTGGCGGGACGCGCAATTTCGATGACCTGCTGATCAATGGCGGCGTGATTGTCGAGCCCGCGCAGGGCATCCGGGCCTATGCCAGCTATGCCGAGGGCTATTCGATCGCCGACATTGGCCGCATCCTGCGGTCGGTCAACGGCGCGACGCAGCCGAATTTCGGCATCGACGACGTCAACGTCACTCCGGTCATTTCCAACAACCGCGAACTCGGGATCGAAATCAAGCGCGGTCCGCTCGATGCCAGCGCGTCCTATTTCTGGTCGACGTCAAAGGATGGCGGCCTGTTGGTTTTGAACAGCGCCGGCGTCTATGACGTGCAGCGCCAGCGGATCGAAATCCAGGGGTTCGAAATCAACCTGGCGGTCGCGCTTCCAGTGGACGGGCTGAAGCTTGGCACCGGCTATGCCCATCTGTCCGGCCGCACCGACAGCAACAAGGACGACAAGGTCGACATCGACCTCGACGGCGCGAACATTTCGCCCGACCGCGTCAATTTCTGGGCGAGCTATAGCAGCGGGGCCGTGTCGGCCCGCGTGCAGGCGGGCCTTTATCTCGACCGCAAATTCGATGGCGCGGCGGCCAACACCGCTTTTTCGGGCTATACGCTGACCGATGCCGTGTTGCGGTACGACCTGCCGCGCTGGGGTGGGATCACGCTGGCGGCGTCCAACCTGTTCGATGTCGATTACGTCACCTATAACAGCCAGACGATCCGTTCGACCTCTGCGGCGACCGACAATTCCCGCTTCTATGCCGGGCGCGGCCGGACCGTCACGCTGGGCTGGGACTACAGGTTCTAAGGGGGCGTTTCTGACATGATGAAGCTGCTCGACACGCTGCACCGCTGGACCGGGGGCCTGATCGGCCTCGTGCTCGCGATGCTCGGCCTGTCGGGCACCATCCTTCTTTACGAGCATCTGTGGATCGGGGTGCCGGGCACCGGCGACCCGCTCCGCACCGACCTCGCGACGGTCGCGGCGACCACCGAAAAGCTGATGGCGATGCCGGGCGCGCAGGGCATCATCTATGCCGACGACCGCTTCGGGCTGCATCAGCTCCGCTTCGGCAAGGAAGCGGGCGCCTATGCCAGCCAGTCGGGCGATCTGGTGACGCGCTGGGCCAGCCAGTGGGAGCGGCCCGAGCTGTGGATTTTCGATTTCCACCACCATCTGTTCACCGGCGACAGCGGCGAATGGGTGATCGGCATCGCGGGGCTCGCCGGGCTGTTCTTCGTGATCAGCGGCGTGATCCTGTGGTGGCGCACCCGCAAGACCTTTCAGCTTCGGCTGTGGCCCAAGCGGATGAGCCGCCCCGCCATCGTGATGCATCACCGCGACATCGGCGTCATCGCCGCGCCGCTGCTGCTGATCTCGATCGTCACCGGCACGATGATGATCTTTCGTCCCTTCGCCATGGCGATGGTCGCGCCCTTCGGCCCGGTGGCCGAAACGGTGAAGGCGCTCGATCCGCCGAAATATAAGAGCGGCCTGCTGGGGGGCAAACCCGACTATACCGCGATGCTGACCGAGGCGCGCCGCCGCTTTCCCGACGCCGAATTCCGCATCCTCAGCCTGCCGCGCAAGGCGGGCGACCCGATCAGCCTGCGCATGAAACAGCCCGCCGAATGGCTGCCCAATGGCCGATCGACGCTGGCGTTCGACGCCGCGACGGGCGAACTGCTGGGCGCGCGCGACGCGCTGAAGCTCGCCCCCGGCGCGCAGGCGTTCAACATGGCCTTTCCAATCCATGCGTCGAAGGTCGGCGGCTGGACGTGGCGCATCCTGCTGACGATTTCGGGCCTGGCGATGACGATGCTCGGCAGCCTGGCGGTCTGGACCTTCTGGTTCAAGCGGCCGAAGCCGGTGAAGCGCCGCACGGCGAGGAAGGCGGGGTTGGCGTCTGCGTAAGCGCCGACAGCTGTCCGGTTTGGGGTGGGAAGGGGACATTCGTCTGCTCTCTGTCGTCATCCCGGACTTGATCCGGGATCCACGACGGCGCCGAAGTCATGGACCCCGGATCAAGTCCGGGGTGACGAAGAATCTTGTGGCAGCAATCGGCCGTTTGCCGACGTCCCCGCTTTTGTCATTCCAGCGAAAGCGGGAACCCAGATCGTGCATCGGCTGTCTCGGCACTGGATCCCCGCTTTCGCGGGGATGACAAGGGCAGAAGAGATCGAATATCCGCAATCGCCCGGTTCCAGCCCTTCGTCATTCCGGACTTGATCCGGAATCCACAGCCGCGCCGCCGTCACGGCCCCCGGATCACGTCCGGGGTGACGATGCCAACCATGTCGCCGTTCGGCCATCGCCCGCCCACACCAACCTCCCCGCTTTCCTATTTTCCGCGCCGCCCTATATCCTGCGCAGCCCATGACCCGCGCCCGTGTCCTCCTTTTGACCGCCGCTCTCGGCCCGCTCGACTATCGCGTGCCGCAGGGCGGCGATGCGCCGTTGGGCAGTGTCGTCGTCGCGCCGCTGGGGCCGCGCCGGATGGGCGGCGTGGTTTGGGAGGACGCCAGTTTCGGCGCGCCCGAACCCGTGGGCGACAACCGGCTGCGCAACCTGTACGATGTCGTTCCCGTCCCGCCGGTGCCCGCGCCGCTGCGCCGCCTGGTCGAATGGACCAGCGACTATTATCTGGCGCCCCCCGGATCGGTGCTGCGCATGGTGTTGCCCGGCGCGGCCTTTGCCGACGCGCGGCGCCCGATCGTCGAATATCGCGCCACCGGCGAACGGCCGGCGCGCATGACGCCGCAGCGCAGCGTCGCGCTGGAAAAGATCGGCGACCGGCAGGGGATCGTGCGCGAACTCGCCGCGATGGCGGAGGTCAGCGAGGCGGTGATCCGCGGGCTGGTGAACACCGGCGCGCTGGAAGCGGTCAGCGTATCGGCCGACCGCCCCTATCCGCATCCGGACCCCGGCTTCGCCCCGCCCGACCTGTCGGACGAACAGGCGGCGGCGGCCATGCAGCTGCGCGGCGCGGTCCACGCGGCGGCGTTCGAAACCCTGCTGCTCGACGGCGTGACGGGATCGGGCAAGACCGAAGTCTATATGGAGGCGATCGCCGCCGCGGTGGATGCGGGACGGCAGACGCTGGTCCTGCTGCCTGAAATCGCGCTGACCGAACCGATGCTGACGCGCTTCGCCGCGCGCTTCGGGTGCGAGCCGGTGCCCTGGCATTCGGGGCTGCGGTCGACCGAGCGGCGCCGTGCGTGGCACGCGATCGCCAGCGGCGAGGCGAAGATCGTGGTCGGCGCGCGATCGGCCTTGTTCCTGCCCTATGCCAATCTTGGCCTGATCGTCGTCGACGAAGCGCATGAGACCAGTTTCAAGCAGGAGGACGGCGTTCATTATCACGCCCGCGACGTCGCGGTGATGCGCGGGCATTTCGAGGGGTTGCCGGTCGTCCTCGCCAGCGCGACCCCCGCGCTCGAAAGCCTGGCGATGGTCGAGGCGGGGCGTTATCGCCATATCGTCCTGCCCGCCCGCTATGGCGGCGCGGCCCTGCCCGATCTCGCCGCGATCGACATGCGGCAGGACCCGCCCGACCGCGGCCGCTGGCTGGCCCCGCCGCTGGTCGATGCGCTGGCGGACCGATTGCAAAAGGGCGAGCAGAGCCTGCTCTTCCTCAACCGCCGGGGCTTTGCGCCGCTGACGCTGTGCCGCACCTGCGGGCACCGCATCCAGTGCCCCAATTGCACCGCCTGGATGGTCGAGCACCGGCTTGTCCACCGCCTCGCCTGCCACCATTGCGGCCATGTCATGCCGCCGCCGCGCCTGTGCCCCGAATGCGAGGATGAGGACAGCCTGGTCGCCTGCGGTCCCGGCGTCGAGCGCGTCGCCGACGAGGTGCGCGCGCGCTTTCCCGAGGCGCGCGTCGCGATCGTCACATCGGACACGCTGTGGTCGCCCGCGAAAGCCGCCGAGTTCGTCGACAATGTCGAGCAGGGGCTGGTCGACATCATCATCGGCACCCAGCTCGTCACCAAGGGCTATCATTTTCCCAATCTGACGCTGGTCGGCGTGGTCGATGCCGACCTGGGCCTCGACGGCGGCGACTTGCGCGCGTCCGAACGCACCTTTCAACAGATCGCGCAGGTCGCCGGGCGCGCGGGCCGCGGCGTCAAACCCGGCGCGGTGCTCATCCAGACGCGCGTCCCCGATGCCCCCGTCATGGCCGCGCTGGTCGCCAACGACCGCGACGGCTTTTACACGGCCGAGGCGGCGGCGCGGAAATTCGCCGGGGCACCGCCCTATGGCCGCTTCGCCGCGCTGGTCATTTCATCGGAGGATATCGAGGTGGCGCGCGGGGTGGCACAGCGGCTGGGGCAGAAGGCGCCCGTCGCCGACGGCCTCGCCATCTATGGCCCCGCCCCCGCGCCGCTCGCGATGCTGCGCGGCCGGCACCGCTTCCGCCTGCTCCTGCACGCACCGCGCAGCTTCGACCTGCAAGGCGCGATTCGCGACTGGATCGGCCGCATCGACTGGCCCGCCAAGGCCCGCCTGGCGATCGACATCGATCCCTACAGCTTTGTGTGACGCCGGGCGGCGGTCATTTGATTTCCCGTTTCAGAAGTTCGCGCTTGATCGGCAGGCCATAGGCATAACCGCCGAGCGATCCGTCGCTGCGCACGACGCGGTGACAGGGGATCAGCACCGCGACATTGTTCGCGCCATTGGCGCTGCCCGCCGCGCGCACCGCCCTGGGCTTGCCGACGGCGGCGGCGATATCGGCATAGCTGCGCGTTTCGCCCGCCGGAATCCGGCGCAGTTCGCGCCACACCGCTTCCTGAAAGGCGGTGCCCTTCACGTCGATGGGGATATGGTCGAATCCTTGCGCGGGCGCCTCGACCGCCGCGACGACCTGGTTCAGCAGCGCCGCGAAATCCGCTCCGCCCTCGACCAGTTCGGCGGCGGGAAAGCGCGCCTCCAGCGCCTCGCGCCCCTCGTCGAAGCTCAGGCGGCACACGCCTTTCCCGGTCGCCGCGACGAGCATGTCGCCGAGGCTGGTCGGCACGACCGCCCAGCGGATCGTCGCGCCCTTGCCGCCATTCACCCAGGCCGAAGCGGTCATCCCCATGCGTCCCTCCATCATGTCATAGAAGCGCGACGGCCCCGAAAAGCCCGCATCGTAAATCGCGTCGGTGACGCGTCCCGCCTCGCTCAGCGCCCGCCGCGCGCGCTCCTCGCGCAGCGCGCGGGCATAAGCGGCGGGCGACAGGCCGGTGTGACGCGTGAAGACGCGCTGGAAATGCGTCGGCGAATAGCCGGTCCGCGCGGCCAGGTCGGCCAGCGCCAGCGGCTCCTCGCTGTCCTTGATCGCCGCGATCGCGGCGAGCACGGCGCCTTCGTCGCGCGCGACATCGTCGGGCAGGCACCGCTTGCAGGCGCGCAGCCCCGCCGCGCGCGCCGCCGTGCCATCGGCAAAGAAGCGGACATTGCCGCGCGCCGGGTGCCGCGCCGCGCAGCTTGGCCGGCAATAGATGCCGGTCGTCAGCACGCCGGTCACGAAGCGTCCGTCGAGCGCCTTGTCGCGGCGCTGCACCGCCGCCCAGCGGTCGTCGTCGGTCATGGTGCGATCATCGGTCATGCGCCTTGTCTAGCCGAGCCGGCGGCGCCTTTCATCCCGAAGCTTGCGTTCAAAGCGCGCGCCACTAGTTTGCGGCCCATGCTCCGCCTCCTCTCGTTGCTGCTCGCCCTCGTCTCGCTTTCGTTTCCGGCCCGTGCCGCCGACGACATCAGCGCCGCCGCGCGCAGCGTCGTGCGCGTCGTCACCGTCGCGATGGTCGACGGCGAGGTGGTCGGGTTCGGCCACGGCAGCGGCATCGCGGTTTCGCCGACGCGCATCGTGACCAACGCGCATGTCGTCGAATCGGCGGCGAAATATCCACAGAACGTCGCGCTGGGCGCCGTCCCGTCGGAAGGGCAGCGCAGCTATCCCGCCCGCCTGATCGCGATCGACACCGCGCGCGACCTGGCGCTCATCGAAATCGCCGAAGGCCGCCTGCCCGCCGCCGCCATCTATTCGGGCCCGCTCGATTCGGGCAGCGACGTCGTCGCGCTCGGTTATCCGGGCAATGTCGATCTGGCTACCGCGCGCAGCGCCTCCGACTATATCACGCCGCGCACGCCGGTCCGCAGCGAAGGCAATCTGTCGAACACCCAGGCGGTCGAGGGCGTCGCCATGCTGGTCCACACCGCCAAGATCGCGCGCGGCAATTCGGGCGGGCCGCTGGTCGACCAGTGCGGCCGCATCGTCGGCATCAACACCGCGATCACCCGCGCCGACGACGGCGATTCGCCCTTTGGTTTCGCGATTTCGGCGCGCGAGCTGTCGCGTTTCCTCGCCGACGCGGGGCAGGCCTATGGCAGCGTTGGCACCCCTTGCCTGACGCTGGCCGAAGCCGATGCGCGCGACCGCGCCGCGATGGACGCCGAAGCACGGGCCAGCGCCGACGCCAATGCCGCGCGCGACAGCGCCGCGCGGCTCGACCGCGAACTGAAGCAGCGGCAGGCCGAGGATGCCGCGCTCGCCGCGCGCGAAAATCGCATCGCGCTGGCGGGCGTGCTGTTCGTGATCGGCGCGCTCGCGGGCGGCGCCGCGCTGTTGTTCCAGAGCCAGCAGAAGATTCGCAACGCCCGAATCGCCGGGGGTGCCGGCGCGGCGCTGGTGCTGGCATCGGCGATCCTGTTCGTTACCCGGCCCGATGCCCATGCCGACGTCGCGGCCGAAACCCCTGCGCCGCCCACCGAGGCGCCGACGCTGGCGAGCGGCAATTTCCTCTGCACCATCCGCCCCGACCGCAGCCGGATCACCGTGTCGTCGACCGTCGATGTACCGATCGCGCTTGGAAAGGCCGGCTGCGTCAACGGCCGCACGCAATATGTGGCCGGACCGGACGGCCGCTGGCAGCGCATCCTCGTCCCCGGCGACGAAGCAACGGTGACGGTCGCCTCGATCGACGCCGACGCCAGCGACTATCGCGTCGACCGCTACCTGCTCGACGACGAGACGATGACTCGCGCACGCCAGACCCGCGCGGGGACGGACATAAAGGGCTGCACGACCGACCCCGATCAGCTCGCCGCGCTGGCGCAGCAGCAGGACGCGATCCGCGGCGCGCTGCCCGCCAGCCCCAACGAGCGGCTGGTCTTTTCCTGCCAGAAAGGCGTCGCGGGCAAAGCGGCGCCATGATCCGGGCCATGCCCTGCTAGGGCAGGCTGTCGATCCAGCGGGTCAACAGGCGTTGCGCGTCCGCCGTATAGGCAAGCTCGTGCCCCACCCCCGCCACCAGCGCGACCGTCGCATCCGGCCGCGCCGCGCGCAGGCGACCCAGATTGTCCGCCTGTACCAGCGTATCGGCATCGCCGTGCATCAGAAAGACCGGCGCGGCGACCCGCGGCAGCTTCGCCGCATTGTCGAAGCGGTCGCGGACCAGAAAGGCGGGGATCGGCGGTATCCGGCTGCGGACCACCGACGGCAGGTCGGCGAGTCCCGACACCAGAATCAACGCCGCGACGTCGTGCCGCAACGCGGCCTCGGTCGCCGGTCCCGATCCGATCGAATTGCCGACGATCACCCTGTCTTCCGGCGCCACCCCGGCCGCCGCGAGCCAGCGCATCGCCGCATCGCCATCGCGATAAAATCCCGCCTCGGACGGCGAGCCGGGATTGCCGCCATAGCCGCGATATTCGACCAGCAGCAGCCCATGTCCCGCCGCGGCCGGTCCCCGCGTCGCCTCCATCGCGCCCAGCAGATTGTCGCCATTGCCGTGAAAGAAGAGGAGCGTCTTTTTTCCCGCGTCGGCGGGCCGGTAAAAGGCCGATAGCCGCAGGCCGTCGGCAGTCTGCGTATGGACGAGGCGAAAACCCGCCGGCGCGCTCTGCGGATAGGTGGCCGGGGCCGGAAAGATCAACCGCCGCTGCTGGGTATAGAGGATTGTCCCCGCGGCGGTCAGAAAGACGAGGCAGAAGATCAGCAGGCCGGTCGCCAGCTTCATCACCCTCCGCACGCCTTGAACAGCATCAGCGTGCGTTCGCGCGCCAGATCGGCGCTGGGTTCGTGATAATCCTTGCGCCGGTCGCTGTTGAAGCCATGGCCGGCTTCATAGACGAAAATCTGCGCGGTCGGATGGTCCCTGGCGATCAGCGCCTCGACCCCCTCCATCGGGATGCCGCCGTCGAAGCGTCCGAAATGGGCGATCGCGGCGCATCGCGGCGCATCGTCGGCGAACTGGGTCGGCACGAGGCTGCCATAATAGCAGGACGCCGCGGCAAGGTCGGGGCTGATCTGCGCCATCCGCCACGCGACCGACCCGCCATAACAATAGCCGGCGATGAAGACGGGGGCGCCGGAATCATTGGCGCCTTTCAGCGCATCGATGCAGGTCTGCGCATCCTTCAGACTCTGTTCGAAGGGATGGAGCTTGCGGGCGAGTTCCACCGCGCGTTCGAACTGCGGCCCCGAATAGTCGCTCTCGAACCCCGGATGCTCGCGGTCGAACAAGGCGGGGCTCAGCACCTCATAGCCGTCGGCGGCATATTCATCGCATAGCTCGCGGATGTGATCGGTGACGCCGAAGATTTCCTGAACGAGCACCAGGCCGCCGCGGCGCTCGCCTTCCGGCTTTGCGTGATAGACGGCGATCCCGGCGCCATCGTCCATTGTCATCCGAATCATCTCGCCCATGGGCCGCATCCTTCTTCCGTTCGCCCCGAGCTTGTCGAAGGGCCGTTTTTTCTCGGCCTCTTTGCAGAAAGGACAGTCGTTCGACAAGCTCAGAGCCTGCCCCCGCGGAGGCGGGGGGCAAATGGCGACGGAATCCTGTGGGACGAGTCCCACCCCCCGCCTTGCATTGCGCCGGAATCGTTGCTACGCGCGCCGCGACTTTGCAGCGGGGGTGTCTTCGGAGACCATGAAAATCCGCGCAGCCATCCCCCAAGGGATCGTAGAGAAGGACTTTTGCGCGTGGAGAATTCCGGCGGCATTCAGGGCAACATCACGGCGAGCCTTTCGGGCCGCTATGCCAGCGCGCTGTTCGATCTGGCGCGCGAATCGAACGCCGTCGACAGCGTCCAGAAAAGCCTGGCGACGCTGACCGCCGGACTCGCCGAATCGGCGGATCTGAAGGCGCTGGTGTCGAGCCCCGTGGTCAGCCGCAGCGACGCCGCCAAGGCGATCGAGGCGGTCGCCAAGGCGATGAAGCTCGATTCGCTGACCGCCAAATTCCTGGGCGTGCTGGCCGAGAATCGCCGCCTGGGCGATCTCGCGGCGATGATCGACGCTTATAATGCCATCGTCGCGGCGCACCGCGGCGAAGTGACCGCCAAGGTAACGAGCGCGCATCCGCTCAGCGCCGAGCAGCTCAAGACGCTCGCCGCCAACCTCAAGACCCGTGTCGGCCGCGACGTCCAGATCCAGGCCGCCATCGATCCCGCCATCCTCGGCGGCCTCGTCGTCCAGCTGGGCAGCCAGCTGATCGACGGCAGCATCCGTACCCGTCTCAATAGTTTCGCGCAGGCGATGAAGGGCTGAAAGCCCATACGCTCAAATGCCCCGATGAAAGGCTGAATAATGGAAATCCGCGCCGCTGAAATCAGCAAGGTCATCAAAGACCAGATCGCCAACTTCGGCACCGACGCCACGGTCAGCGAAATCGGCACCGTGCTGTCGGTCGGCGACGGCATTGCCCGCGCCCACGGCCTCGACAATGTCCAGGCCGGCGAGATGGTCGAATTCGCCAATGGCGTGAAGGGCATGGCGCTCAACCTCGAAGCCGACAATGTCGGCATCGTGATCTTCGGCTCGGACAGCGAGATCAAGGAAGGCGACACCGTCAAGCGCACCGGCACGATCGTCGACGTCCCCGTCGGCAAGGGCCTGCTCGGCCGCGTCGTCGATGGCCTCGGCAACCCGATCGACGGCAAGGGCCCGATCAAGGCCGACAAGCGCATGCGCGTCGAGGTGAAGGCGCCGGGCATCATCCCGCGCACCTCGGTCCACGAACCCGTCCAGACCGGCCTGAAGGCGCTCGACGCGCTCGTCCCCGTCGGCCGCGGCCAGCGCGAACTGATCATCGGCGACCGCCAGACCGGCAAGACCGCCGTCGCGATCGACACCTTCATCAACCAGAAGGACGTCAACGCCGGCGACGATGAATCGAAGAAGCTGTACTGCATCTATGTCGCCGTCGGCCAGAAGCGTTCGACCGTCGCGCAGATCGTCCGCCAGCTCGAAGAAAATGGCGCGATGGAATATTCGATCGTCGTCGCCGCGACCGCGTCGGAGCCCGCGCCGCTCCAGTATCTCGCGCCCTACACCGGCGTGACGATGGGCGAATTCTTCCGCGACAACGGCATGCACGCCGTCATCGTCTATGACGATCTGTCGAAGCAGGCCGTCGCCTATCGCCAGATGTCGCTGCTGCTGCGCCGCCCGCCGGGCCGCGAAGCCTATCCCGGCGACGTTTTCTATCTGCACAGCCGCCTGCTCGAACGCGCCGCGAAGATGAACGAGGACAATGGTTCGGGTTCGCTGACCGCGCTGCCGATCATCGAAACGCAGGCGGGCGACGTGTCGGCGTACATCCCGACCAACGTGATTTCGATCACCGACGGCCAGATCTTCCTCGAAACCAACCTGTTCAACGCCGGTATCCGCCCCGCGATCAACGTCGGCCTGTCGGTGAGCCGCGTCGGATCGGCGGCGCAGACCAAGGCGATGAAGAAGGTGTCGGGCTCGATCAAGCTCGAGCTGGCGCAATATCGCGAGATGGAAGCCTTCGCCCAGTTCGGTTCGGACCTCGACGCATCGACGCAGAAGCTGCTCAACCGCGGCGCGCGCCTGACGCAGCTTTTGAAGCAGCCGCAGTTCCAGCCGATGCCGTTCGAGGAACAGACCGCGTCGATCTTCGCCGGCACCAACGGCTATCTCGACGCCGTCGCGACGACCGACGTGTCGCGCTACGAACAGGCGATGCTCGCCTATCTGCGCAGCGACCATGCCGATGTGCTGAAGACGATCCGCGACACCAAGGACCTGGGCGACGACGCCAAAAAGGGTCTGGTCGCGGCGCTCGACGCCTTCGCCAAGATTTTCGCGTAACCATAAAGTGAGCCCCCGCGAAGGCGGGGGGCCATGGGTCGCCGCGGTCGCGGGGACACACAGAGAGAGGCTTGATGGCCAGTCTGAAGGAACTCAAAGGGCGGATCGTCTCGGTCAAATCGACCCAGAAGATCACCAAGGCCAAGAAGATGGTCGCCGCCGCCAAGCTGCGCAAGGCGCAGGCCGCGGCCGAAGCCGCGCGCCCCTATGCCGAGCGTCTGGAACGCGTCGTCGCCAGCCTGGCGTCGAAGGTCGGCGCGTCGGATTCGGCGCCGAAGCTGCTGTCGGGCACCGGCCGCAGCGACACCCACCTGCTCGTCGTGCTCAACAGCGACCGCGGCCTGGCGGGCGCGTTCAACTCGAACATCGTCAAGGCGGCACGCGACAAGGCGCTGGAGCTTCAGGCGCAGGGCAAGACGGTCCGCTTCTACCTGGTCGGCCGCAAGGGCCGCCCGGTGATCAACCGTCTCTTCCCCGGCCAGGTCATCGAAAATTTCGAGACCACGGGCATCCGCGACATCGGTTTCGAACAGGCGAACGAGATTTCGACGAAGATCATGGAATTGTACGAGGCCGGCGCCTTCGACGTCGCGCACCTCTTCTATTCCAAATTCCGGTCGGCGCTGCTGCAGGAAGCGACCGGGCAGCAGATGATCCCCGTCCCGCCGCCCGCCGACATTCCGCCATCGAGCGGCGCCGCGGTCGAATATGAACCCGACGAGGAAGCGATCCTCGCCGACCTCTTGCCGCGCAACGTCACGATCCAGATTTTCAAGGGCCTCCTGGAAAATGCCGCGTCGGAACAGGGCGCGTCGATGACCGCGATGGACAATGCGACGCGCAACGCGGGCGACCTGATCAACAAGCTGACCGTCGTGTACAACCGCACGCGTCAGGCCGCGATCACCACCGAACTTATCGAGATTATCGCTGGCGCGGAAGCGCTGTAGCACAATGAAGAAAGTGGGCGCGGAAGCGCTCCAAGCTATCCAAGCAAGGAAGAAACCAATGGCAACCGCACCTGCCCCCGAGAAGAAGGCTCCGGCCAAGAAGGCCGCCGCGCCCAAGGCCGCTGCTCCGAAGAAAGCCGCCGCACCGAAGAAGGCCGCGACGGCCGGCATCGCCACGGGCCGTGTCGCGCAGGTCATCGGCGCCGTCGTCGACGTCCAGTTCGACGGCACTTTGCCCGCCATTCTGAACGCGCTGGAAACCGACAACAACGGCAACCGCCTCGTCCTCGAAGTCGCGCAGCACCTTGGCGAGAACACGGTTCGCACGATCGCGATGGACGCGACCGACGGCCTGACCCGCGGCCAGCCGGTGACCGACACCGGCGCGCAGATCACCGTGCCCGTCGGCCCGCAGACGCTGGGCCGCATCCTCAACGTCATCGGCGACCCGATCGACGAACGCGGCCCGGTCAACGCCGGCATGTCGGCGCCGATCCACGCCAAGGCTCCCGAATTCGTCGACCAGTCGACCGAAGCCGCGATCCTGGTCACCGGCATCAAGGTCATCGACCTGATCGCCCCCTATGCCAAGGGCGGCAAGATCGGCCTGTTCGGCGGCGCCGGCGTCGGCAAGACCGTTCTCATCCAGGAACTGATCAACAACATCGCCAAGGGC
>QFPJ01000014.1 GCA_003241685.1 Sphingopyxis macrogoltabida | reverse complement strand
CTGTTGAAAGACCGCCGTGACTGC
Source organism: Sphingopyxis macrogoltabida (assembly GCA_003241685.1). Taxonomy (GTDB): domain Bacteria; phylum Pseudomonadota; class Alphaproteobacteria; order Sphingomonadales; family Sphingomonadaceae; genus Sphingopyxis; species Sphingopyxis macrogoltabida_A. The sequence continues at coordinate 72,777 of QFPJ01000014.1, read as the reverse complement.
AAGCCTTTCCCCATCACACTGGACACAGTTTACATGGACAGTTGCGGTATCGCTATTAACATAATATATATTATCGAATATATGGGACATGGGATGGCGCAACGGGCGGATGCCCCTGCTTTCCCCGGTCCGTCGCCATTTTTCCGCTGCGCCGTCGCGTCCGGTTCCGCCTTTCCAAAGCTTGCCCCGCCTGGCTCAGCCGATCCAACCGGCGGTCTGAACCAAGACCCATATGCCGATCACGAGAAACAAGGCGGCGGCGATCAGGCGCACCTTGTTGAGATCGACGCGCTTCAGCAGTTCGTGGCCCAGGAAAATGGCCGGAACATTGGCGATCATCATGCCCAGCGTCGTGCCCGTCGTGACGAGAAGAACATCATGATATTGGGCGCCGAGCGCGACCGTCGCAATCTGTGTCTTGTCGCCCATTTCGACCAGGAAAAAGGCAATCAATGTCGTCAGAAAGGCGCCGAAGCGCGGCTTGGGTGCCTCGTCATCGTCGAATTTGTCGGGGATCAGCGTCCAGGCCGCCATGGCGACGAAGGAAAAGCCGACGGCATAGCGGAACCAGGAACTGTCGAGAAAAGCCGCCGCCTGCGATCCCAGCAACGCCGCGAGGGCGTGATTGGCGAGCGTCGCGACCAATATGCCGGCGATGATCGGCACGGGACGGTTGAAGCGCGTGGCAAGCAATATGGCCAGCAACTGCGTCTTGTCGCCGATTTCGGCAAGCGCGACGACAGCGGTCGACGTGAAAAGGGCTTCCATCAGGATACTCCGGGGCCGGGCGGCAGCGATTTCCAACGGACATCGAACCCTGCCGCCCGGCCCGGACGGAAGGTCGATGCCATTGGTCTCGCCCAAGCGGCTTCCCGCTTCCACTGCACCATGACCTCTCGGCCAAGTATGTTGATGCGGTGGCCCGTCCTGACGGACGGCTGGCTACTCCCCAGATGACGATGCGGGCCTAGACGGCGTGCGCGCGGCTGGCAAGGCTGAATTGTCCGCTGCGCCCGCCGCGCGTTCCGCTTCCGCAATGTCGGCGTCCATTGCCTTCGCGCGCGCCTCGATTTCCTTTGCGGCCGCGTCATAGCGGTCGTCGAACGCCGGTTCCTTTCCGCACCCCGCCACCGCGAGCGGCAGCAGCCACACGGCGATGATGGCGATGCGCATCAATAATCCTTCCGGTAACGGATGCTCATGTTCGACTGCCCCGACCCGCCGGCCTGGCTGAGCAGCGACAGCGCGCGCGTCAGGCTGATCTCCAGCTGGGTCGCTGTGTAGCCCCGCGCATCGGTGATCACCTCCAGATAGATGTCCTTGGAAATATACTGACCTGCCGCCAACGCGGTGCCGCGGCCCGCCGCGTCGTCCGGGCCCAAGACGCGCAGCCGGTCGATGCCGGTCGCGGAGCGCAGCGCGCCGAGCGGGTTCAATCCCCCGCCCCCGCCGCGCAGCGCGTTCAGCGACGATGCGAGCTGGACCGCCTGCAGCGGCGACAGGGTGGTGATCGAATCGCCGAACAGGATACGCGACACGATTTCGTCCTGCGGCAGCCCGGGAACGCTGGAAAAGGTAATCTGGGGGTTCATGGCGCGGCCCGCGACATTGACGTTCACCGTCACCGTTTCGATGGTGTCGGATGCCAGAAGCTGAATCGACGGATCATAGGCATCGCCGGTCGGGAAGGTCACACGTCCCTCCTCCAGATCGAAGGAGCGCCCTGCGAAGCCCAGCGTCCCGCGAACCAGTTCGATCTCGCCGTTGACGCGCGGCGCCTGCGTCGTGCCGCGCAGGCGGATGTCGGCCTGCCATTCGGATTCAAGCCCCATGCCCGAAACATAGATTTCGTCGCCCGCGCGCAGGCGGATGTCGAGCCGGATCAGGTCGAACAGGCTGCCCCCCGCCGCCGCCAGCCCGTCGCCGCTGACCCGGCGGCGGCCCGCCGGCGGCTTGCGGCGCACGCCGGTCAGCACGGGCACCTCGGCGGCGCCTTCGCGCACGATGCGATAGCGCGTTTCGGGAAGGCGCAGGTCGCCCGACAACAAGGCCGTCTGTCCCGCGACCTTTTCCAGCGTCAGATTGCCGGTTGCGCGCGCCGCGATATTGTCGCTTCGCGCCAGCCGGGCGTTGTTGAGCGTCGCCGACAGGTTCATCGGATAACCGTCGGCGGACGCCAGGCTGATATAGCCTTTCGCATCGATCGTGCCGTCGCCCGCCGTCGCGGTCATCTGTTCGATTTCGACGCGGTTGCCGGTGAAGCGGCCATTGATCGTCATGTTGCTGAGCCGCGTGCCATAGACCTGATTTTCATAGGTCATGCCGCTGCCGCGGATCACCCCGTTGAGACAGGGGTCCGACAGCCGGCAACTGAAGTCGGCGGCGACGGCGAGCGGCCCCGACACATGCTGATCCGCGGGGCCGAAGAAGGAATAGAGCGTTTCCGCCGGGCCGTTGTAGCGGATGCCGCCGCCCAGCGGTGCCGCCTGCAAGCGGGTCGTCCAGTCGCCTGCCCCCGGACCGAGCGGTTGCAGCGATGCCTGCATCCGGCCGATGACCGTGCCGCGCTTGCGCATCACGGCGCGCGCTTCGCCGCCGTCGCTGAGCAGCTTGGCCGCCAGATTGACGTCGACCGGATCGCTGACGGCCGCCGCCGACGTGCGAGTGAAGCCCGTGATCGTCAACCGTGCGTCGGCGCGCGGGAAGGCATCGGCGCTCGCCTGTTCGAAGTCGAGGCTGCCCGTCGCCCGGCCGCCCAGCCCCATCCCCGGATAGACCGCATTGAGCAGCGACATGTTCACCCGGTCGAGCCGGCTTTGCAGCATGATGCCGTCGCCGAACCGCCCCGCGATCCGCGCATTGCTGCCGCGGCCGAAATCCACGGTCGTCGGAAGCAGCTCATAATCGTCCTTGCCCGGCACGATGCGGGCGGGCGACGTGGTGCGGAAACTGATCCCGCTGGCGCGCCCCTGAACCGACGCGCGCCACAGATCGGGTTGCAGATCGGCGTTGGCGGCAACACGGAACGGTACGCCGCTGTCGCCTTCCACCAGCGCCTGCGCTTTGCCGCGGCCGTCCTGATAGTCGATCTTCACGCGCCCGACGGCGATGTCGTAGGTCCGGATGCGCGTGTCGGCGAGCTGCAAATCGGCCACGACGCGCGGGTTGTCATATAGTGTCACGTCGGCATCGACGATCGCCGATCCGATCGCAAGCTGGGCCGGTCCGGGCAGCACGACATTGTTCGCGCGCACATTGATCGCGGCGGCCTGATATTGCCCGTCGGCGCTCAGCCGGACGAGCCCGCCAAGTCCCTGCCCCGATGCGTCGAGCCGTCCGACGAACGGACCCGCTTCGCTCTGCTGCAGCCGCCCGGTCAGACCGATGCCGGACAGGTCGGCGCGTTCGACATCGATGGTCAGCGGGCCTTTCGCCATCAACAGCACGACATTCGCCGACAGCGGACCATAATCGGTGTCGCCCGTCGCCGCGAGCCGGTAACCGCCCGGCGCACCGTTGATCCGTGCGACGAGATTGGCAAGGCCGATGCCCAAGCCGGGACGCTCGGCGGTCAGCGTCGCGCGCGGATCGCTGATCGTGCCGGCAAGTTGCACACCGAGCGGTCCATAATCGGTCGACGTCGCGCGCGCCGCGAATTGAACGCGGCCGTCGGGCGCATAGCTCCCCTGCCCGCTGGTGATCCGCAGCTTCGGCGCGGTCAGGCGCAGCGCGGCAAAACGCACGATCCCGTCCGTGCCATAACGCACGTCGCTGCTCGCCACGGCATTGCCGCCAAGCAGGTCCTGCACGCCGGAGTTGAACAGGCGGGTCGACCGTGCCCGCACCTTGCCGGCGATCGCGAAGCCGCCGCCGGGCGCCGTCTCCAGATCGGCATCGGTCGAGATGTCGAAAATGCCAACGCTTTCGACGCGGTAATCGTTGATCCGTCCGTCGATCGCCCCGGTATAGAAGCTGCGGTTGAGGTCGGCGATCACGATCGCCCTGGCGTCGATCCGCGGCGAACGCAGGCGAAGATTGTCGCTGAGAATGCGCCCATCGGCATAGGCGAGATCGCCGTCGAGACGGACCGCCGTCAATGTGCCGCCCGCGACCGCATCCAGCCCGCGAATACGCGCCGCCCGCCCCGCGACGGGGACGAGTATCTGATCGGCATCGACGCGCGCCTTGCCGGACAGGCTCAATCGTTCGACGACGATATCGTTGACCGCCAGCGCCGCCGCCGTTGCCTGATACTCCACCGTGGGAAGCGCGAACGCCCCGTCCAACCGGGCCGTGGCGCGGACATTGTTGCCCCGGACCGCAGGCGCGATGGCGCCGGGGCGCAACAGGGCGAAACCCAGTTGAAGCCCATCGTACCGATTGTTGCCAAGGTCCACGCCGCCGTCGACATCGAGGCGAAAGGCGTCCGACGACATACCGCCGGACAGCGCCGCTTTCCGGTCGTCCAGGCGCGCCGTCAATGCGATCGCCGTTTCAGGCTCCAGCAGCGCCGCCGCACTGCCCGCGAGCAGGCCGGACGGCCGGGTCCGCCCCTTTACCGCGAAGGTTCCGTCGCGCGCGGCAAGGCCCAGCCGCGCCAGGGGCGTAGCGCCCAGATCGGCGATCAGGCTGCCGTCCCATTTCGTCCAGTCGCCACGGCCGGCAAGCTTGGCGCTCAGCGGCTGGTCGATCCCGGCCATGGCGGCCAGGACGCCGCCCTGCGGCGCATGAAGGTCGAGCGACATGGCAAGCCGGTTCGCCTCGGGCACCGCGTCGAGCAGCAATTTCAGCGTATCGCCCTTGCCGTTCGCGCCGATCGTTTCCGCGTCGGCCGTTATCTGGGCACGCCGGTCGGCAATCGCGATCTTGGCGGACAGTGTGGCTTCCTGCCGTTCGCCGGCGATCGCGGGTTCGAACACGAAGCGATCGACGTGCAGCCGGCCCACGTCAATATCCATGTCCGGCAACAGCGGTTCGCCGGTGTCGGGGACCGGCGTGAAGGCGGGGGTCCGCCGCAGCGTGATCGTCTGCGCCGTCGCCGAACGGACATCGACATGGTTGTTCAGAAAGGCAAAGGGGCGCCAATCGACGCGCAGTTCGGGGGATGCCAGAAAAACGCCTTGCGGATCGGACAGCGTGAATTCGCGGATCACCATCGCGCCGTAAAGCGACCCGTCGAGGCGGCCGATGCCGATTTTCATCCCGTTTTCGAATTCATATTTTTCGATCTGGGTGACGACGAAACGCCGTCCGGCATCGCTGTTCAGGCCGACGAGGAACAGCCCGGCCAGCACCAGCAGGCCAAGCAGCGCCAGGCCGATCCAGCGCCCGATGCGGAGGAGCAGCGCCGTCCTGTCGGCGGCGGGCGGCGGCATGTCGTCCTGGATGGCTTCGTCCGCCATCAGAAAGCCTGCCCGATCGATACATAGACGCTGATCCGCGCTTCACCCGGCTGCCGATCGATCGGCGTCGCGACGTCCAGCCGCATCGGCCCGAAATTGGTATAGAAGCGGCCGCCGATCCCGGCGCCGAAGCGCATGTTGGAAAAGGTCGGCGTAGACCCGCGATACACCTGTCCGGCATCGAGGAATCCGACGATCCCATAGTTGCCGAAGCGATAGCGCGCTTCGACCGCGGCCTCGTTCACGCTGCGGCCGCCGATGGGGTCGAGATTGGGGTCTTTCGGCCCGAGCTGCTGAAAACCGAAACCGCGGACGGAACCGCCGCCGCCGGCATAGAAGCGCCGCGACGGCGCCAGCCGCTCGCGCGACGCGCCGAGGATGGACCCCACGCGCACACGGCTGGCGAGAACCAGGCTGTCGCTGACGGGATAATAGCCGCTGACGTCGATCCGCGTGCGGGCATAGGGGGTGAAATTGCCGCTGAGCGATCCTTCCGGCTGGACCAGCGCGGTCACGCGGAACCCCTTTGTGGGGTCGAGCAGGCTGTTGGTCCGGTCGACGCCGACCTGCCCGGTCAGGCCGAGGATATAATAAAGGCTGCGGTCGCGAACCCCGCGCGCGAAATCATAATCATCTTCGCTCGAAGCCAGGATTTCCGCGCCATAGGCATAGGTCAGCTTTTTCTGCCATATCGGCGTCGAATCATAGCTGACCCGGAACCCGACCCGGCCGGTGATGGCCTCGAACGCGTTATAATTGTTCCGCGTCGCGTCGGCCAGAAGCTCGAAGGTGCGGTCCCGGCGTCCCGCGTTCGAACGCCGCATCGTCACGCCCACGCCCTGTTCCTGCGTCCCCGCGACACCGCGCACGATCAATGCGCCTTCGGGCGGAAACAGATTGCGGTGCGTCCAGCTTCCCTCGACACGGATGCCCTCGCCCGTTCCATAGCCGGCACTGGCGGCGAGCGTGCGCGGCGGACCAGCCTGTTGAGTCACCAGCGTCGTCACATATTCGGTGTCGTCGCCTGCGCTTTCGTTGGTGCGCTGGGCCTCGACGGCGACCGTCGAAAACAGGCCGGTGGCCACAAGCGCCTGTCGCAGATCGTCGACCATGCGGCTGTCGTAAAGGTCGCCGCGCTTGAATCGGGCCAATATGCCGACATGCTCTGCATCGAAAGCCAGGTCGCCGGTGGTCTCCACCCCGCCGAAACGCGATCGGGGGCCGGTGTCCACGGGCAGCGTATAGGCCCCCTCGCCCGTCGCGCCATCCAGCAGGATGTCGCGCTGGCCCACCTTGGCAAAGGGATAGCCTTCTTCGGGCAGTTTCAATGCGATCGCTGCCTCGGCTCCCTGCACCCGTTCGGCGACGATCGGCTCGCCGACGGCCAGCGGGAAATTGTCGGCGATCAGGCCGGGCGGCACGGTCGGCTCCGCTTGAATATCGATGCTGGAAAATTTGTAGCGGGTGCCCGGAACGACATCGATGACGGCCGCCAGCGGTTGCCCGGTTTCCCGGCCGCTCCGGTCGAGCCGCGTATCGACGGCGGCATCGTAATAGCCTTCGGACGCCAGAATGCGCTGCATCAGTTCGCCATCGGCGGTCAGGCGCGCGCGGACCATCGACACGTTCGCGGCTTCGCCGTCGCCGTCGTACAGCGCCGAAAGGTCGCCGAACAGGTCGGCAAGATCGATGTCGGTCGTCGCATCGGCCGCCTCGAGCCCCGTCACCTCAACGCGATAGGGCAGCTTGGTGTCCTCGTCATCCTCGCCTGCCGCTTCGGCAAAGACCACCGGCTCGGCATTGAAGCTTTCGAGCGGCGGCAGCGGCGCGGCCAGTTCGGTATCGCTGATCGGCGCATCGCCGATCGCCTCGACGCTGTCGCCGTCCGCAAGTGCCGGAATCGACAGGCCCGGTTCGGCCGCCGCCTCGCCGCTCTTCTGACCGGCCGCCGCCTGCCGCCGTTCGAAATCGGCAATCGATTCCAGGGGGCGGTCGAGTTCCGCGTCGTCTTCGGCGGCGATCGGCGGCACCGCCCGCTCGAACTCCTCGTCGCTGATGATCGGTTCCACCTCGGGCAGCGGCACGTCGGCCGGCGGCGGGCTCGGCCGGGCGATCTGCTCGTTCGGGGAAGACGGCGCTGGTTCGTCGGTTTCGCCGGCATCCGCGGAGGCTGCCGCCGACGGCGTCTCAGCCTCCTGCGCGGCGGCGGCGTGAACCCCGGCAAGGCCGAGCAAGGATGACGAGAGAATCAGCGCGCGTCGAACCGCAACCACCCCGACCCTGTTCATTTCACGAAGTTTTTCCGAATATTGCATGGTTGGTCCGCCGATATGTCGTTGTGGCTCGCGAGCTGTGGCGGTGCAACAAGATTATCCATCTTCGGGCTAACGCGGCGCGGCGCGGCAGGTTCCGGTCTTGCACCGATCCCAGGCTGCCGCACGGGCGGCATGAATCAGGAGTCGGCTCCGAACAGGTCGCGGCTATAGACCTTGTCCTCCACATCCGCGAGGTCGCCGCCGACGCGGTTGGCGATGATGATGTCGGATTCGGCCTTGAATTCCGCCAGATCGCGCACGACGCGCGAATTGAAGAGATGGTCTTCCGCGATCAGCGGTTCGTAGACGATGACCTCGATTCCCTTCGCCTTGATGCGTTTCATCACGCCCAGGATGCTGCTGGCGCGGAAATTGTCCGACCCGGCCTTCATCGCCAGACGGTGGATGCCGACGACGCGCGGCCTGCGCTTGATGATCTCCGACGCGACGAAATCCTTGCGCGTGGTGTTCGACGACACGATCGCCTGAATCAGATTTTGCGGCACATCCTTGTAATTGGCCAGCATCTGCTTCGTGTCCTTGGGCAGGCAATAGCCGCCGTAGCCGAAAGACGGGTTGTTGTAGAACTGGCCGATCCGGGGGTCGAGGCAGACGCCGTCGATCACTTGGCGCGAATCGATGCCGTGCGTCGCGGCATAGGTGTCGAGTTCGTTGAAGAAGGCGACGCGCATCGCCAGATAGGTGTTGGCGAACAGCTTGATCGCCTCCGCCTCGGTATTGCCGGTGTGCAGGATCGCCGCGTCGGGTTTCAGCGACGCGGTCAGCAGCAGCCGGGCGAAATCGGCGCCGCGCGGATCGGTGTCGCCGACGATGATGCGCGAGGGGTGGAGATTGTCGTAGAGCGCGCGCCCTTCGCGCAGAAACTCCGGCGAAAAGACGATGACATCGGTCCCGAACTCCTGCCGCATCCGGTCGGTGAAACCGACGGGGACCGTCGATTTGACGACGATCAGCGCGCCGGGCGCCATCGCCAGCGCATCGGCGATCACCGCCTCGACCGTGCCGGTGTTGAAGTAATTGGTGTCGGGGTCATAGTCGGTCGGCGTCGCGACGATGACGAAATCGGCGCCCGCATAGGCTGCCGCGCGGTCGGTCGTCGCGGTCAGGTCGAGCGGCTTTTCCGCCAGATACTCCTCGATTTCCGGATCGGCGATCGGCGATGTGCGCGCGTTGATCTGCTCGACTTTGCGCGCGTCGATGTCGAGCGCGACGACCTGGTTCTGCTGCGCCAGCAGGACCGCGTTGGAAATGCCCACATAGCCGGTTCCGACGACCGTGACCTTGACCCGGCGATCGGTGCCGGTCGTCTGCGTTACTGGGGCCACTGCGCTATCCTTTGCCGTTGCGGGGCGATCCCCTAGCAAGTGCGCGCTCGCCGCTCAACCGCGCGCGGGCCGGTCAGGTGCCGCAAAAGGTCGTATAGGGCCCGAAGTCGTCGGGGGCTCCGCGTGCATAGGCTTCGCGCGCCGGATCGAAGGCAAAGGGCGTGCGGACGACGGCGAGGAGCGCGTTCCACGTCCCGAGATCGCCGTCCTCCGCCGCCGCGAGCGCCGCTTCGACGAGGTGGTTGCGCGGAATATAGAGCGGGTTGACGCGGTCCATCGCATCGGCGCGGTCGAGCGGCGCGCCGTCCTCGCGCTCCAGCCGGCTCCACCAGTCGGCGATCCACGGGGCCATGACGTCAGGTTCGGGCATCAGATCGGCGAGCATCGCGCCGTCGCCGCGCAGCAGCATCGCCAGCGCCCGGAAAAACAGCGTGAAGTCGACGCCATGCGTTTCCATGCGGTCGAACATCGCGTCGATCAGCGCGCCGTCCCCCTCCTCTGCCCCGGTCAGCCCCAGTTTTCGCCGCATCTCGTCGGTCCAGCCAGCGCGAAACCGTTCGGGAATCGCGGCGACCGACTGCTTGGCGTCTTCCACATGGGCCGGATCGACGGCATGAATGGCGGGCAGCAGGGCTTCGGCGAAGCGCGCCATGTTCCACTGCATGATCTGCGGCTGGCGGCCATAGGCATAGCGGCCATTGGCATCGATCGAACTGAAGACGCTGTTCGCGGCGAAGCGGTCGATGAAGGCGCAGGGGCCATAGTCGATCGTTTCGCCGCTGATCGCGACATTGTCGGTGTTCATGACGCCATGGACGAAACCGGCCCCCATCCAGCGCGCGACCAGGCGGCATTGCAGCGCGATCACCCGGTCGAGCAGCGCAAGATGCGGATTGGGCGCATCGGCCAGATCCGGGAAATGACGCCGGATGCTGTAATCGGACAGCTGGGTCACATGGTCGGCGCCAAAATGCGCCGCAAAAAACTGAAACGTCCCGACGCGGATATGGCTGCTGGCGACGCGCGTCAGCACCGCGCCGGGATGCGCGCGTTCGCGCTGCACCCGGTCGCCGGTCGCCACCGCGGCGAGTGCCCGGGTCGTCGGCACGCCCATCGCGGCCATCGCCTCCGACACCAGATATTCGCGCAGCACCGGACCGATCGCCGCTCGCCCGTCGCCGTTGCGCGAAAAGGCGGTCGGCCCCGATCCCTTGAGCTGCAAATCGAATCGCGCGCCGTCGGGGGCGACGATTTCACCCATCAGCAAAGCGCGTCCGTCGCCCAGTTGCGGCGAAAAATGGCCGAACTGGTGCCCGGCATAGGCAAGCGCGACCGGACTGGCGCCCGCCGGCAACGTCTTGCCCGAAAAATGTTGCGCCAGATCGTCGTCGGTGACGTCATGAAAAGACAGGCCAAGCCGCTCGGCGAGCGACTGGTTGAAGCTCAGAAGGCGCGGGGCGCTGGGCTTCGCGGCTTCGGCCGGTGCGTAAAAGCCCTCCATGGCGTCATGAAAACTGTTATCGAAAGCGATGTCCATCGCGCGGCTCCTCCCCCGCTATGTTGAATGTCCGGGATGGGATTGCAAGGCCATGGCATGCCGCAGGCAGGAGCACGGGGTTAACCTGATGTTTCCGGGCTGATGGCAAAGCGCGGCGGATCGGCGAGTATGGAGAAGAGCGTGCGCGTCTTTGTCACCGGCGGGGCCGGATATATCGGCAGTCATACATTGGTCCAGTTGCTGCGCGCGGGCCATGACGTCTGCGTCTTCGACAATTATGCCAACAGCTCGCCTGAAGCGGTGCGCCGGGTCGCGGCGCTGGCGGAGCGCGAGCCGCTGGTCGTCGAAGGCGACATCCGCGACGCCGGCCATCTGGCGGCCAGCCTGTCCGATTTCGGCACCGAGGCGGTTATCCACTTCGCCGGACTGAAAGCCGTTGGCGAGTCGAGCGAGTTGCCGCTCGAATATTATGACGTCAACGTCGCCGGATCGGTGAACCTGCTGCGCGCGATGGACGGCGCCGGGTGCCGCCGGATCGTCTTTTCATCGTCCGCGACGGTCTATGGCACCGCGCATTATCTGCCGTTCGACGAGGCGCACCCGATCGCCCCGACCAACCCCTATGGCCGCACCAAGGCGATGGTCGAGGATGTGATCCGCGACTGGGTGGCGGCGAGCGAAGGCGCATCGGCCGCGCTGCTGCGGTATTTCAACCCGGTCGGCGCGCATGAATCGGGTCGGATCGGCGAAGATCCGCGCGGCATTCCCAATAATCTAATGCCCTTCGTCGCGCAGGTTGCGATCGGGCGGCGCGACCGACTGTCTATCTTCGGCGACGATTATGACACCCCCGACGGCACCGGCGAGCGTGATTATATCCATGTCGTCGACCTGGCCGACGCGCATCTGGCGGCGCTGGATCATGTCGCGCGGGCGGACGGGTGCGAGGCGATCAACATCGGCACGGGCCGCGGCATCACGGTGAAGGCGCTTGTCGCCGCTTACGAACGCGCCTGCGGCCATGCCATTCCCGTATCGATCGCCCCCCGCCGCCCCGGCGACGTCGCGAGCAGCTATGCCGCCACGGCCAAGGCCGACACGCTGCTTGGCTGGCGCGCGCGGTTGGACGTCGATGCGATGTGCACATCGTCGTGGCGCTGGCAGTCGTCCAATCCCGACGGTTTCGCGGCGGAAGTCGCATGACGCGGCGCATTCTGGTCACCGGCAGCGCGGGCTTCATCGGCTTTCACCTGTGCAGCCTGTTGCTGGACGAGGGGTTCGAGGTGTTCGGCCTCGACGCCATGACCGATTATTATGACGTCCGGCTGAAGGAAGAGCGCCACCGCCGCTTGCAGCGGCAAAGCAACCGCTTCACCGCGCGCGAGCTGACGATCGAGGATGCCGAAGCCCTGGCCGCCTTTGTCGGCGCGGCGGCGCCCGACGTCATCGTCCATCTGGCGGCGCAGGCGGGGGTTCGCTACAGCCTCGACAATCCGCGCGCCTATATCGACACCAATATCACCGGCACATTCAACGTGATGGAGTGCGCGCGCGAGGCCGCGGTGTCGCACCTGCTGATGGCGTCCACCTCCTCCGTCTATGGCGCGAACGATTCGATGCCGTTCGACGAGGGGCAAAAGGTCGACACGCCGCTGACCATCTATGCCGCCACGAAAAAGGCGAATGAGGCGATGGGCCATAGCTATGCCCATTTGTGGAAGATGCCGACGACAATGTTCCGCTTCTTCACCGTCTATGGCCCGTGGGGGCGCCCCGACATGGCGCTGTTCAAATTCACCAAGGGGATCATCGAAGGGACGCCGATCGACGTCTATAACCATGGCGATATGTGGCGCGACTTCACCTATGTCGCCGATCTGGTGCGCGGCATCCGCCTGCTGATCGACGCCGTGCCGCCACAGGTCGACGGCCGCGCCGCGCCGCTGGCCGGCGACAGCCTGTCGCCCGCGGCGCCGTTCCGCGTTGTCAACATCGGCAATTCGGACAAGGTCCGCCTGCTCGACTTCATCGAGGCGATCGAGGCCGAGATCGGGCAGAAGGCGGTGCTGAACATGATGGAGATGCAAAAGGGCGACGTGCCCGCGACCTGGGCCAACGCCGAGCTGCTCCGCGCACTGACCGGCTATGTTCCGCAAACCGGCTTTCGCGATGGCGTGCGGGCATTCGTGACCTGGTATCGGGATTATTACGGGGTCTGATCGCCGCCTGTCTGAAGGAAGCGGCGGCCGGTGCCTTCCAGCACGATCGCGGTGAGCACGCCCGACTGAAAGGCGCCGGTGTCGATGCCGATCCGGTTCGGGCGTTCGTCGACGGCGCGGCGGATCGTATGGCCGTGAACGACCATGACGCCATGATCGCGGCCATCGTCCAGAAATTCGTCGCGAATCCAGCGTAGGTCGGCCACCGACTGGCGCGTGATCGCGACGCCGGGCCGGATGCCGGCATGGGCGAAGATATAATCGCCGATCTCGATCATATCCTCCCCCCGGCCCAGAAAATCGACATGGGCGGCGGGGACGCGATGCGGCAGGCCGGCGGCGATGCTGTCGACCGTTTCACCGTCGAGCGGCGCCCCCCAATAGCTGCGCACCGTGGCATCGCCGCCGATCCGCAGGAAATAGCCGACCCGGCGCGCATCGCCGGTCAGCGCGGCGAGAAAGCATTCCTCGTGATTGCCGATCAGCAGCCGCGTGTCCGGAAATTCGGCGCGCAGCGCGATCGCGCGGTCGATTACCGACGCCGACGCGGGGCCGCGATCGACAAGGTCGCCGAGAAGAATGATCGTTGTTTCAGCATCTTCGTGGGCACTATTGTCTGATCGTATCAGATCGATCAGTTCGTGGAACAGATCGTCGCGGCCGTGGATGTCGCCAATGGCATAGACGCGGCGGCCGGGCGGGATCGCATAGTCGCGGTCCGCCGCCGGTTCGGCCGCTGCCTTGCGTTTCCAGAACATTCCCATCGAACCACCGTATTGAACCAGATCTTGGATTCTAGACCCGTCGGGCGGCGGTGACAACATCGGCGCCGCCCCGAAAAAGCTTAAGGTGGTGGCAAGCATTATATCCTAAAGCGCGCAGCGAGCGTCGGTGAGGACAATCGGCCGCGGCGGCATCTGGAGTCGATGATGAAGAAGGTGATGACCGTTTTCGGCACGCGGCCGGAGGCTATCAAGATGTTCCCGGTGGTGCATGCGCTGCGCGCGCAGCCGGGCCTCGATGCGCGCGTATGCGTGACGGCGCAGCATCGCGAAATGCTGGACCAGGTGCTGCATATCGCGCGGATCGTGCCCGACATCGACCTGGACGTCATGCAGGCAAATCAGACGCTCGACGCGCTGCTCGCGCGGCTGGTGACGGGGCTTGGCGAAAGCTTCGACCGCGAAAAGCCCGACCGTATCCTGGTGCACGGCGATACGCTGACCACGATGGCGGCGACGCTGGCCGCCTATTTCCGCAAGATTCCGGTCGGACATGTCGAGGCGGGGCTGCGCAGCGGCAATATCTATCACCCCTGGCCCGAGGAGGTGAACCGCAAGGTCACCGGCGCGGTCGCCGACCTGCATTTCGCGCCGACCGAAACCGCCGCCGCCGCGCTGCGTGCCGAAAATGTCACGGCGGACCGGATTCACGTGACGGGCAACACGGTGATCGACGCGCTGCTCGCGACGCAGGCGCGGATCGCGGAGGAACCGGCGCTGGCCGCAGGGCTCGACCCGCTCATCGCGCGTTTCGGGGGGCGCCGCATCGTCGCCGTCACCTCGCACCGGCGCGAGAATTTCGGTGACGGCATGGCGGCGATCGCGGCCGCGATCGCGGCGATCGCGGCGCGGGACGACACCGCCGTGATCTTTCCGATCCATCCCAATCCGCACGTCCGCGCCGCGATGGAGCCGATATTGGGGGCGCTCGACAATGTCGCGCTGATCGACCCGCTCGACTATCCGCATTTCGTGCGGCTGCTCGGCGCCTGCGACTTGGTGCTCACCGACAGCGGCGGGGTGCAGGAAGAAGCGCCCTCGCTGGGCAAGCCCGTGCTGGTGATGCGCGAGACGACCGAGCGCCCCGAAGGCATCGCCGCCGGCACGGCAAGGCTTGTAGGAACCGACAAAGCGCGTATCGTTTCCGAAATTTTCAGCCTTTTGGACGACAAGGCAGCCTATTCCGCCATGGCCCGCGCCCATAATCCCTTCGGCGACGGCACGGCGGCACAGAAGATCGCGGAGATTGTCGCACGTGCCGATTGATGTCGAACAGCGGGTAACGGTCCTGGGCCTTGGCTATATCGGCCTGCCGACGGCGGCGCTGATCGCCCGGTCGGGCGCGCGCGTGACCGGCGTCGATGTCAGCCGCCCGGTCGTCGACACCGTCAACAGCGGCAAGGTGCATATCGAGGAAGTCGACCTCGACGGGCTGGTACAGGGCGTCGTCGCGCGCGGCGCGCTGACCGCGTCGACCGAGGTCGCGCCCGCCGACGTCTTCGTCATCGCGGTGCCGACGCCGCACGACGACGAGCACCGTCCCGACATCAGCCACGTCCTGTCGGCCGCGCGCGCGATCGCGCCGCAACTGACGGCGGGCAACCTTGTCATTCTGGAATCGACATCGCCCGTCGGCACGACCGAAAAGGTCGCGGCGCTGCTCGCCGAGCTGCGTCCCGACCTCAAGGTGCCGGGCGCGTGCAGCGGCGCGGCCGACATCTTCGTCGCCTATTGCCCCGAACGCGTGCTGCCGGGTCGCATCCTGGTCGAGCTGGTCGACAACGACCGCTGTATCGGCGGCATCACCCCGCGCTGCGCGCGCCGGGCGATGACCTTCTACCGCCAGTTCGTGCGCGGCGCCTGTATCACCACCTCCGCCCGCGCCGCCGAGATGGTGAAGCTGGTCGAGAACAGCTACCGCGACGTCAATATCGCCTTCGCCAACGAACTGTCGATGATGGCCGAGCATATGGGCGTCGACGTGTGGGAGGTGATCCGCCTTGCCAACCGGCACCCGCGCGTCAACATATTGCAGCCCGGTCCCGGCGTCGGCGGACACTGCATCGCGGTCGATCCGTGGTTCCTGGTCCATGGCGCGCCCGACCAGAGCCGGCTGATCCGCACCGCGCGCGAGGTCAATCTGGCCAAGACCGCGCATGTCATCGGCGCCGCCGAAATGCTGGTGTCGCAGCATCCCGAGGCGCGCGTCGCCTGCCTCGGCCTGGCCTTCAAGCCCAATATCGACGATTTCCGGGAAAGTCCCGCGGTCGAAGTTGCCGCCGCGCTCGCCCGTCGTTTCGGGCAACAGATCCGGATCGTCGAACCCTATGCGCGCGGTCTGCCGATGGAATTCGCCGGCACCGGCGCCGAACTGATCGACCTCGACAGCGCGCTGGCCACCTGCGACCTGCTGATCGTGCTGGTCGATCACGAGTTGTTCAAATCGATCCCGCTGGAGGAGCGCGCCGACAAGATCGTTTACGACACGCGCGGCCTGTGGCTGGACCAACCCGGCCCGGCGACGCCCGGCCGCCTGCATCGCGCGGCCTGAATGTATATCGCCCCGCCCCGCCGGTTCGATCGCGAAAGCGGTGCGCTGCGCCGGCTGGAACGGCGCGTGTTCGAAAAGCCGTGGGGGCGAACCGACCTGCCGCGCGCGTTCGGCGATATGGACGGGCGGCGCATCGGCGAAATCTGGTATATCCATCCGGACGGCGACGCCGCGCCCTTCATGATCAAATATCTGTTCACGTCGGAGCGGCTGTCGATCCAGGTGCACCCCGACGACAATGCGGCCAGGGCGTCCGGCCTGCCCTTCGGCAAGGATGAATGCTGGCTGGTGCTGGGCGCCGAAGACGGGGCACGACTGGGCGTCGGCCTGAAGCGCGACAGCGACGCGGCGACGCTGCGCGCGGCGGCGCTCGACGGGTCGATCGTCGACATGGTCGAGTGGCGGGCGGCGGCCAAAAACGATTTCATCTACAATCCCGCGGGAACTATCCATGCCATCGGCGGCGGCCTGACCATCGTCGAGGTGCAGCAGAATGTCGACCGCACCTATCGCCTCTATGATTACGGGCGGCCGCGCGAACTGCATCTGGAGGAAGGCCTGGCGGTGGCCACGCCCGCGCCGGTGCGCGACGCGCGCGACTGCCGCGTCGATCCCGCCGAAACGCGGCAACTGGTCGATGGTCCCCATTTCGAGGTGCTGCATCTGGTCGGCCCGGTCGATCATGCCAGCATCGCCGGCGTGTCGGGCGAACTGACGCTGTTGCCGCTGTCGAGCGGCTGTTACGCGGCGGGCGAGACGGTGCGTTTCGGCGAGGCCGTGCTGGTCGACGACGCCGCGCTGATCGACATCGCGCCAGGTGCCCGCGCGCTGCTTTGCTGGGCCGCCTGAACGCCGCGCCTTGCGCGAGCGGAATGGCTATCCCATATCGCGCGCCATGAACGATCAGACCACGCACCGTGCCGCGCCCTGGCACGGAACCACCATCCTGTCCGCCCGCAGTGCCGACAAGGTCGTCGTGATTGGCGACGGCCAGGTATCGATGGGCCAGACGGTGATGAAGCCCAACGCGAAGAAGGTGCGCCGCCTGCACGATGGCAGCGTGATCGGCGGTTTCGCGGGGGCGACGGCCGACGCCTTCACGCTGTTCGAACGGCTGGAAGCCAAGCTGGAACGCCACAATGGCCAATTGCTGCGCGCGGCGGTCGAGCTGGCCAAGGATTGGCGCACCGACAAATATCTGCGCAATCTGGAGGCGATGATGATCGTCGCCGACAGGGAAGTGACGCTGGTCATCACCGGCAACGGCGACGTGCTGGAACCCAAGGGCGGCATCGCGGCGATCGGATCGGGCGGCAATTTCGCGCTGTCCGCGGCGCGTGCGCTGGCCGATTATGAGCAGGACCCCGAAGTGCTGGCGAAAAAGGCGATGGAGGTCGCGGCCGACATCTGCGTCTATACCAACGACCAGTTCACGCTCGAAACCATCGACATCAAAAACTGACGGCCTATGGTCGGCGGGTGATTCAGACCTTCCCCCGCCGCCATGTCGTCGTAGCGTCGGCGGCGCTTGCCCTGCCCGCCTGCACCACCACGTCCGCGCGGACGCCGCCATCCTGCCTGATGCCGGTCCGCGCGTCGGCCGATCGCGTCATCCGCACCGTCGCGGGGCTGCGCCCTTATCGCCCCGGCGGTTTCGTGGTTCGCGCCGAAGCCCTGGGCACGAAGCGTCTCGTCCACAATTATGGTCACGGCGGATCGGGCGTGACGATGAGCTGGGGCACGGCAAAACTCGCGGTCGAGATGGGCGTCGCGGGCCACAGTGGTCCGGTCGCGGTGATCGGCGCCGGCATCGTCGGCCTGTCGACCGCGCGGCTGGTGCAGGAAGCGGGCTTTCCGGTCACCGTCTATGCCCGGGCGCTGCCGCCCGACACGACATCGAATATCGCGGGCGGTCAGTTTCACCCTTTCGGCCTGTTTCAACAGGACAGCGTCACCCCCGAATGGCGCCGGCAGTTCACCGCGGCGCTCGACTATAGCTGGCGACGTTTCCAGATCATGGTCGGCGACGATTATGGCGTGCGCTGGCTCACCACCTATTCCGAAGGGACCCCCGAAGAACCCAAGCTGGCGACCTTTCCTCCCGCCGCGCGGGCGCTGCGCCCCGGCGATCATCCGTTCCCCGTGGAACGGCTCTGGCAATATGACACAATCTACGTCGAAACCGGCCGCTATCTTCGTCAGATGATGCGCGACATCGATGGTGCGGGCGGCCGCATCGCGGTGCGCGGCTTCGCCTCGCCCGCCGAGATCGCGTCGCTGCCCGAAACGCTTGTCTTCAACTGCACCGGCCTCGGCGCGCGCGACCTGTTCGGCGATCAGGAACTGATTCCGATCCGGGGCCAGCTCGCGATCCTGATCCCGCAGCCCGAAGTGCGCTATGCCTTCACCGGGGACGCCGGCTATATGTTCCCGCGCCCCGACGGCATCGTGATCGGCGGCACCTATGAACGAAACCAGTGGGTCGCCGAGGCACAGCCTGAACGCATCGCGCGCATCGTCGCGTCGCATCAGCGGCTGTTCTCGGGATTCCGGTGCCCGGTGTGACGGCTCCCGGCTTGACTTGAACCGCCCCCTTCCCATCTAGCGGCCACATGAATTTCTCTCGGGACCCTTCCATCATATGAACAAAGACTTGACCCCGAAGGCGATCGTCGCCGCGCTGGATACGCATATCATCGGCCAGAAGGCCGCGAAGCGTGCGGTGGCCGTCGCGCTGCGCAATCGCTGGCGCCGGCAACAGCTTTCGCCCGACCTGCGCGACGAAGTCAGCCCCAAGAATATCCTGATGATCGGCCCCACCGGCTGCGGCAAGACCGAGATTTCGCGCCGACTGGCCAAGCTGGCCGACGCGCCCTTCATCAAGGTCGAGGCGACGAAGTTCACCGAGGTCGGCTATGTCGGCCGCGATGTCGAACAGATTGCCCGCGATCTGGTCGAGGAAGCGGTGCGGCTGGAAAAGGATCGCCGCCGCGAGGCGGTGCGCGCCGCCGCGGAGGAAGCCGCGATGGAGCGCCTGCTCGATGCGCTCACCGGCAAGGGGGCGAGCGAGGCGACGCGCCAGAGTTTCCGCCAGCGCATTCGCGAAGGCCATCTCGACGACAATGAGGTCGAGATCGAGGTTTCCGATGCGCCGAGCATGAACTTCGAACTCCCCGGACAACCCGGACAGATGAGCATGATCAACCTGTCCGACATGCTGGGCAAGGCGATGGGCGGCATGCCCAAGAAGCGCCGCAAGCTGACGGTGCTGGAAGCCGCGACGCGGCTGATCGAGGAAGAACAGGACAAGCGTCTCGATCAGGATGACGTGGCGCGCGTCGCCCTGGCCGATGCCGAGGCGAACGGCATCGTCTTCCTGGACGAGATCGACAAGATCGCCGTCAGCGACGTGCGCGGCGGATCGGTGAGCCGCGAGGGCGTGCAGCGCGACCTGTTGCCGCTGATCGAAGGGACGACGGTGGCGACCAAATATGGTCCGATGAAGACCGACCATATTCTGTTCATTGCGTCGGGCGCCTTCCATGTCGCGAAACCGAGCGACCTGCTGCCCGAACTGCAGGGGCGCCTGCCGATCCGTGTCGAACTGGGCGCGCTGACCGAAGAGGATTTCGTCCGCATCCTGAGCGAGACCAAGGCCGGTCTGCCCGAACAATATGCCGCGTTGCTGGGCACCGAAGGCGTGACGTTGAACTTCACGTCCGATGCGATTTCACGCGTCGCCAAACTGGCCGCCGAGGTGAATGAGAAGGTCGAGAATATCGGGGCGCGCCGACTACAGACGATCATGGAACGGCTGGTCGAGGAAATCAGCTTCACCGCCGAGGATGTCGGCGGCACCACGCTGGACATCGACGCCGCCTATGTCGATCGGCAACTGGCCGATGTGGTCGGCGACACCGACCTCAGCAAATATGTGCTCTGATCGGTCGTGACCGTCGCCGACAGATGTCGGCAAAAGAGCCAAGCTGGACGCTGATCCTCCCTGTCGCGCAGCGATGGGGTGGTGGCAGCGCGAAGCGCTGACGGAGGGGCGATGGTGCTGCTGTCGTGGCCCCTCCCCACGGCTTCGCCGCAGGAAGGATCGTCTGTAGGCGACCGAACGGCGACAAGTATGGCACCGTCATCCCGGACTCGATCCGGGGTCCATGACGTCGGCGATGCGGTGGATTCCGGATCACGTCCGGAATGACGATCGTGGGTGGAGAACAGTCCGCTCCCCACCCCAAATCGCCATTTCTTTCCCGCGACGACGCCTGCCGGATGGGTGCCGATCCGCCGGACGCAATTCCGTATCTTATCAACCGGGCGTTTACCGAACTTCATTTGACTTTCGCGTTCCGTCAATGCGATGACAGGCGCACACGGTCGTCACGGGTTGCAGGCGGCTGGCACGGAGACAGCAATGGCAGATGAGGACGTCGCCCCCGAACAGGGCGAACTCGCGATCACGCGCACCGGTGACAAACTCCGTCTGGCGCGCGAGGCCGCTGGGCTTTCGCTGGCCGATGTGGCGACGCGCACGCGCATCACGCAGCGTCATTTGCAGGCCATCGAAAAATCCGAATTCGCCGACCTGCCGGGGCGGACCTATGTCACCGGATTCGCGCGGGCCTATGCCCGCGCGGTCGATCTGCCCGAAGCCGACATCGGCGCCGCGATCCGCCGCGAGCTGGAAGAAGACCAATATGGCGCGCGGCCGATCTATGAAGCCTATGAACCGACCGATCCCGCGCGGCTGCCGACCGCGCGGCTGACCTGGACGCTGGTCATCGTCGCCCTGCTGCTCGTGTCGGCCTATGGCGTGTGGCGCTTTCTGTCGGTCGAACCCGACGAAACGCTGATCGCCGCCCAGAACCGCGCCGCCGATGAATCCGAAGCCCCGGCCGCCGACGCTCCGGCCGCGACCGGCACCGCGAAAAACGGCGCGGCGGTTCCGGCCGCCGATGCGCCGGTGGTGCTGACGGGCCTGTCGGAAGTGTGGATCGGTTTCGACGATGACACCGGCAAGACCGAAAACTGGCGGACGCTGGATGCCGGCGAAGTCTATCAGGTGCCGCCCGCCTATATTCAGCAATTCACCCTGCGCACCAGCATCCCCCAGGCGTTGAAAGTCACCGTCGGGGGCCGCGATGTCGGCGCCATCGGGCCAGCCGACACGCTGGTGAAGGGCATATCGCTGAAGCCCGCCGATCTGATCGCGCGGGCGGAAGGCGCGGCGGCAACGGCTCCCGTGCCAGCCAAGACGCAGAGATAGGGGGCAGCGCCCCGCGCTGCCGAAACGCACAACATTCCGACCGCCGGAACCGGCGATGCGCCGATTTTGGTTTGCGTCCCCGCCGATTGCGGCGTTATGACGGCGCCAATGGTTAATAGCGTGGGGGCCGATCGGCAAATGACGAAAGCTTCAATCACCTTGTGGGGCACCGCAATGGTCGCTCTGGCGGCGGGCGTCCCCGCCGCGCAGGCCCAACAGGCCGGGCTCGACAAACGCGTCGAGCGGCTGGAAAAGGAAATGCGGGCGGTGCAGCGGTCGGTCTTTCCCGGCGGCAGTCCGACTTTCTTCGAAGGCGAAATCGCCCCCGACAACACCCCCGGCGAACGCGTCCGGTCGAGCGCGCCGGTGATCGACCTGACCGCGCGCGTCGACGCGCTGGAATCGCAGCTGCAAACGCTGACCGGACAGACCGAGCAGAATGCCTATCATCTGCGCGAACTGGAAAAGAAGTTCGAGGCCTATAAGGCGGAGATGGACAAGCGGTTCGCCGATCCCGCCGCGGCGGTCGCCACCCCGGCCGGGCTGGCACCGACGGTTCGCCCGCCGGCGGTCACCAGCACCGCGTCGGCGGCCCCGGTGAAGAAGGAGGCTGACAAGCCCGCGGCCAAGCCCGCATCGGGGGATGCGGCGCGGCTGGCGCTGGTCAAGAAGGTCGAAATCCCCTCGACCGGCAATGAAACGCAGGATGCCTATGACTATGGCTATCGGCTGTGGAACGCCAAACTCTATCCCGAAGCGCAGACTCAACTAAAACAGGTGGTCAGCAAATGGCCCAACAGCGGCACCGCCAGCTATGCCCAGAATCTGCTCGGCCGCGCCTATCTGGACGAAGGCAAGCCGAGCCTGGCCGCGGTCGCCTTCTACAATAATTACAAGGATCGGCCGAGCGGCGCACGGGCGGCGCACAGTCTGATGTACATGGGCATGGCGCTGGACAAGCTGGGCCGCAAGGCCGACGCCTGCAAGGCCTTCCGCGAACTCGAAGAAGTCTATGGCGACAAGGCGCCGCAGGACGTGAGGACCGATGCAGCCGCCGCCAAGTCAAAAGCTGGCTGCTGACGGCGACGCCGTCGACCGTTTCGCCCGCGACCTTGCGGCGCTGGCGGGACCCGATTGGCTTGCGCGCCGCTTCGGAGTCGCGGTGTCGGGTGGTCCCGACAGCATGGCGCTGTTGTGGCTCGCGGCGTCGCTGCTGCCCGGACAGGTTCATGCAGCGACGGTCGATCACGGCTTGCGGCAGGGATCGGCGGACGAAGCGCGCATGGTCGCGGCCTTTTGCGCGCGCGAGCATATTCCCCACGTCATACTGCAACCCGCGCAGCCCATTCGCGGCTCGTTGCAGGCGGCGGCGCGGGCGGTGCGCTATCGCCTGCTGGACGAATGGCGGACGGCGGCGGCGATCGACCATGTGCTGACCGCGCACCACGCCGACGACCAGCTCGAAACGATGGTGATGCGGCTCAACCGCGCCAGCGGGGTCGGCGGTCTGGCCGCGATCCGCGCGCGCAACGGCGCGGTCCTGCGCCCGCTGCTGCGCTGGCGGCGGGGCGAGCTGGCGGCGCTGGCGCTCGACAACGACCTGCCCTTCGTCGACGATCCCGCGAACGGGGACCATCGCTTCGACCGGGCGAGACTGCGGCAGGCCCTGGCCGGGCAGTCGGTGCTCGATCCGGTGGCGGTCGCGCGATCGGCGCAGTGGCTGGGCGACGCCGACGATGCGCTGAACTGGGCGGTCGCGGCGGTCACCGCGAACTGGCCCGACGCCGCGGATATTTCCGTCATTCGCGACGAGGCCTATCCCGCCGAGATTTTCCGCCGCGTCGTCGAAACGCGGCTTCGGGCGAATGAGCCCGGCATGACGCTGCGCGGCGCGGCGCTCGACGGGGTGGTCGCCGCAATGCAGGACGGCCGCCGGGCGATGGTCGGCGGGCTGATGATCGATCCGATGCCGGCGCCGGCGGACGGTTCCGGCGCGATCTGGCGCATTTCCGCCGCACCGCACCGGAAAACGGGCAAAAAGGCCTGATTGGCTCATTGTCATTTAACGCGATTGTCCTATCTTGACCGTTACGGCCGCGAATTGCGCGGCACCGATGGACGATTGGGAAAATTCGGATGCAGGACGACAAGGAACCGCAGGGCAATCCCTGGATGAAGAGCGTGATGATCTGGAGCGGCATATTGCTCGCCATGCTCCTCGTCGCCTCGATGTTCGGCGGCACCGCCCAGCAGGCTGGAAATCCCCTCGCCTATTCCGAATTCCGCCAGAAGGTCGAGGAAGGCGTGGTCAAGGACGTCGTCCTGTCCGAAGATCGCGTGACCGGCACGCTGTCGAACGGCGACCGCTTCACCGCCAATGTCGTGCGCGATCCCGAACTGTTGAAGATGCTGAATGAGCATGGCGTCAAATATGACGGCAAGCCGACCGAAACGCCCAATTTCTGGATGTATCTGCTCGTCCAGTCGCTGCCCTTCCTGCTGATTCTGGGCATCGCCTTTTTCGTGTTCCGTCAGGTGCAGAAGAACAATGGGTCCGGCGCGATGGGCTTTGGCAAATCGCGCGCCAAGATGCTGACTGAAAAGCAGGGCCGCGTGACCTTCGACGATGTCGCCGGCATCGACGAGGCGCGCGAGGAACTCCAGGAAATCGTCGAATTTCTGAAAGACCCCAGCAAATTTTCCAAACTGGGCGGCCAGATTCCGAAGGGCGCGCTGCTCGTCGGGTCGCCCGGCACCGGCAAGACGCTGCTGGCCCGCGCGATCGCGGGCGAAGCGGGCGTCCCCTTCTTCACCATTTCGGGTTCGGACTTCGTCGAAATGTTCGTCGGCGTCGGCGCCAGCCGCGTGCGCGACATGTTCGAACAGGCCAAGCGCAACGCACCGTGCATCGTCTTCATCGACGAAATCGACGCGGTCGGCCGCCATCGCGGCGCGGGCCTTGGCAATGGCAACGACGAACGCGAGCAGACGCTGAACCAGCTGCTGGTCGAAATGGACGGATTCGAGGCGAACGAAGGCATCATCATCGTCGCCGCGACCAACCGCCCCGACGTGCTGGACCCCGCGCTGCTGCGTCCGGGCCGCTTCGACCGTCAGGTCGTCGTGCCGCGCCCCGACATCGAGGGCCGCCAGAAGATCCTGGAAGTCCATACGCGCAAGAAGCCGCTGGCGCCCGACGTCGACCTGCGCCGCATCGCGCGCGGGACCCCGGGCTTTTCGGGCGCCGACCTGGCCAATCTGTGCAACGAAGCCGCTCTGCTGGCGGCGCGCAAGGGCAAGCGGCTGATCGCATCGAACGAGTTCGAGGAAGCCAAGGACAAGGTGCTGATGGGCGCCGAACGCCGGTCGATGGTGATGACCGAGGACGAGAAGAAGGCGACCGCCTATCACGAAGCCGGTCACGCGCTGGTGTCGATCCATGTCGAGCATAATGACCCGCTGCACAAGGTGACGATCATCCCGCGCGGCCGCGCGCTGGGCGTGACGTGGAACCTGCCCGAACGCGACCGTTATTCGATGAGCATGAAGCAGATGAAGGCGCGGCTCGCGCTCTGCTTCGGCGGCCGCATCGCCGAACAGCTGATCTATGGCAAGGACGAGCTGAACACGGGGGCATCGAACGACATCCAGCAGGCGACCGACATGGCGCGGTCGATGGTCATGGAATATGGCATGTCCGACAAGCTCGGCTGGCTCCGCTACCGCGACAATCAGGACGAGGTGTTCCTGGGCCACAGCGTGTCGCGCGCGCAGAATATGTCTGAAGAGACCGCCAAGCTGATCGACGACGAGGTTCGCCGGATCGTCGAGGAAGGCGAAAATGTCGCCCGCAAGGTGCTGACCGATCATCTCGACGAACTGCACCTGCTGGCGGGCGCGCTGCTCGAATATGAAACGCTGTCGGGCGAGGAAGCGCGCCGCGCGATCAAGGGCGAGGATATCGGCCGCGAGAGCGATCAGGACAAGCCGGGCACGCCGATCACGGGCCACGCCGGCGGCATGCCCCAGATCAAGCGCAAGCCCCGCCCCTTCGGCGATGCCAATCCGCAAGGTGCGTAGAGCCGCGGCGGTGCCTGCCGATCGCCGCTCGACGATGCATGGTCCGGCGGCGAAAGTGCCGCTGGCGCTCTTGCTCGGTTTGTCGCTGACAGCGATGGCGCCGGGCGACATGAGCGTCGCGGCGTTTCTGGCGCGCGCGGATTCGCTGATGCGGCTCGGCCCCCTTGCCCTCGCGATGCCCGAAGCCGATCGGTTGAAAGGCGAGGTCATCGCCGCCGGAAAACGCTATCAGGCGCGCAACGACGCCGACCGCCGCGCCGGGCGCAAGACGACCAGCTGCCCGCCCAGGACCGGTACGCTTACCCCCGAAGAATGGCTGGCGCATCTGCGCACCTATCCGGTGCATGTCCGCAAATCGACGTCGATCCATGTGGCGTTCGACGGACTGATGCGGAAACGCTATCCCTGCCCCGCCTGATGCGCCAAGGTGGCTGCGACCAAAGCAAGCCGAAGGACGATTGTCATGTGGGATAAGGCAATAAAAGGCGCGGCCATTCTGGCGTCGCTGATGACGGCACAGCCCGTGCTGGCGCAGGCGGGAAATGCGCTGACCAGCAAGATCGAACTGGAGAAGCCCGCGGCGAGCCCGGGTGGCCCCAAAATCTATACCGCGCCGGACAGCGTGGTGCCGGGCGACCGCGTCCGGATCACGCTGACCTTCGCCAATAACGGCCGTGCGCCCGCCGCCAATGTGAATATCGTCAACCCGGTTCCCGAAGGGCTGGCGTTCGACGGCACCGACGATCAGACGGATTTCACGGCATCCGTCGATGGCGGCAAAAGCTTTGCTTCGCTCGAGATGCTGACGGTAACGCCCGAAGGCGCGTCGCCGCGCGCCGCGACCCCGGCGGATGTCACCCATGTGCGCTGGCTGTGGACCAGTGCGGTTCCGGCGGGTCAGAGCCGGTCGGTCGCCTTCTTTGGCAAGGTGAAGTGACAGCGCACGGGGCATGACGATCTATTGCGACGAATCGGGTGGGTTGAACGCCGGGGCGATGACCTTTTCGGCGGTGATGCTGACCGCCGACGCCGCGGCCGCGAT
Organism: Sphingopyxis macrogoltabida; assembly: GCA_003241685.1. GTDB lineage: Bacteria > Pseudomonadota > Alphaproteobacteria > Sphingomonadales > Sphingomonadaceae > Sphingopyxis > Sphingopyxis macrogoltabida_A. Next base: position 46,267 of record QFPJ01000014.1, on the reverse strand, counting down.
CCAGGATCGCTTCCGGTCCGTGACCGGGCTGCGCGGCGAGCTCAAAGGCAGCCGGATCAGCCTGGTCGAGCGCGCCTATCTGCTCGAATTGTTCGACCGAGCGGGTGGGCGGGCCTGGGTCGCCGTCGCGAAGCGCGACAGGCTGGCGAAGCAGGAAGGCGGGACATTGCCGAGCGACCTGGCGCTCTATGCCGCGCTGCTCAACCTCGCCGTCGGGCGATGGCTGCCCGAAACCGGCGGCGTGTGCACCGATGTCGTGATCGACGACGGGCGCTATGATCCCGCCATATTGGCACAGGTGCGCGCCGAGGTGCAGGCGGGGCTGGGACAATGGGGCCGCGCCTCGCTGGCCGACAGCCGACGCAGCGATGGCGTCCAGATTGCCGATGTCATCGCGAACAGCCTGTTCAACATCGCGGTGGGATCGCCGCGCGCGCTCCGGATTCAAACCATCCTCGACCCGATGCTCACGTCGAAGGCGATCCGGATCGCCGACCTGACAGCTATCTGACCGGTGCGCCGGTTGGGCGGGTTCGGCCTCTCCTGCCTTTGTCATCCCCGCGAAAGCGGGGACCCAGTGCAGGATCAGCCGACGCACGCTCTGGGTTCCCGCTTTCGCGGGAATGACAAACGTGGGGACGGCAGCGAACGGTCGGAAGCGGCCCTACCTGACCCCGTTCGCATCGAGCTAAGTCGAGATGCCCCTCGGCATGGCGTCAGGCGATGGGTGTCTCGACTTCGCTCGACACGAACGGACAGGGGAGTCTGGAAACGACCGATTGCGGACGTTTGACTTAGGCTGACAACCGCTCCCGCTTGCGGGAGGGGAGACGAATGTCCGCTCTCCCACCCCGACGCCGCCGTCCATCCACCGCAAAAGAAAGGGGCCGAGGTTTCCCGCGGCCCCTTTCTTTCAACCGGATATGATCGCTTATTCGAAATCGGCACCGCCACCGGCGGGGCTGCGCGGCGGGGCTGCCGCTGTCAGGCGAAGCGCCTCGGCCGAGCGCGCGATCGAGCTGATTTCGTCCGGCGTATCATCATCATCGACGACGACCTTCTGCAGACTGCCGACCAGCGCATCTTCCAGATCGAGCGGACGGATCGTCTGTTCGGCGATCTCGCGCAGCGCGACTACCGGATTCTTGTCACGGTCGCGATCGACGGTCAGTTCCGAACCGCCCGAGATTTCGCGGGCGCGGTGCGCGGAAAGCAGCACCAGGTCGAAACGGTTGGAGACTTTGTCGACACAATCTTCGACGGTAACGCGGGCCATCTTGTTTCCTTGGATTGAGGAGAGGCCAGCCCCTTGGGGCATGGCGGCAAGCGCTGCGCGCTAGCAGGCGGGGCGGCGAATGTCAAACGAACCAGCACCCTTGCGACTGCTCCGCCCCGCGGCCAAAGAGGCTGTATGAGCGCCTCCCCGCACCCGCCCTCGCCCGTCGACGATCTGCAGGCCGATGTCGCGGGGCACCGGCTGGAGGTGATCGTCGATGGCGATCGCCGGCTGGAACGCCTGCTCGCCCTGATGAATGGCGCGATCCGCAGCATCGATGTCGTCATGTATATTTTCGACGCGGACGCGGCAGGGCACCAGGTTCTGGACGCCCTGACAGCCGCAGCGGGGCGGGGCGTGCGCGTTCGCGCCGTGATCGACAGCTTCGGATCGGCCGACACGGCGGACAGCTTCTTTGCACCGCTGCGCGCGGCAGGCGGCAGCGTGACCTTTTTTTCGCGGCGCTGGCGGTCGAGCTACCTCATCCGCAACCATCAGAAGCTGATCCTGATCGACGACGCGGTGGCGATGACCGGCGGGTTCAATATCGCCGACGGCTATCTGAGCAAGGGCGATGCCCGCTGCTGGTTCGACCTCGCGATTATCGTGCGCGGGCCGACGATCGTCCGCATGACCGAATGGGTCGCGACGATCCATGACTATAGCGTGCATCACGACGGCAAGCTGTTGATCCTGCGCAGGATCATCCGCGAATGGCCCGTGGACGCCGGGCCGGTGTCGTGGCTGGTCGGCGGCCCGACGCAGCGCCTGTCGCCCTGGGCGCGGGTCGTCCGGTCGGACCTGGACGGCGCCCGGCAACTCGACATGGCGATGGCCTATTTCTCGCCCGGACAGGGGATGTTGCGACGGCTGGGCCGCGTCGCACAGCGCGGCCGCGCGCGTTTCGTCATGGCGGGCAAGTCGGACAATCCCGCGACGATCGGGGCATCGCGCCTGCTGTACGGCTATCTGCTGCGCAAGCGCGCCGACATATGGGAATATCAGCCGTGCCGGCTGCACATGAAACTGATCGTCATCGACGACGTCGTGCATATCGGCACCGCCAATTTCGACGTCCGCAGCCTGTTCGTGAATGTCGAACTGATGTTACGGATCGCCGACGCCGGCTTCGCGGAACGGATGCGTCAATTCATCGCCGCGATGCGTCCCGACAGCGAGGTAGTAACGCCGTCCGATCACAAGACGCGCGGCACCTGGTGGACCCGGCTGCGCTGGACGCTCGCCTGGTTCGTGGTCGGCGTTGCCGATTATACGGTGTCGCGGCGGCTCAATTTCGGGTTGGGGGAGCCCGATCCTGACGTTTAGGCCTCGTCCTTCCAGCCCCAGAACAGGAAACAGGGCGGGACATTGACCCATTCGAAGGCGTTATCGATCCGGTTGAAATGGACCGCGAGGAAGTCGCGCGCGCGGGCGCGGAACTGATAGACGAGAAAGGCCCCGCCCGGCCTGAGGACGCGGTGCGTTGCGGCCGCGATCGCGGGACCGACGCCGGCGGGCAGCGTCGAAAAGGGCAGGCCCGAGAGCACATAGTCTGCATGGTCGAAGCCGTGGGCGCGGACGATCTCCTCGACATCCGCCGCCGATCCGTGGACCGCGACGAACCGGCTGTCGCGAATATCCTTGCGCAGATAGTCGATGAAATCTTCATTCGTGTCGATCGCGATCAGCATCGCGTCGCCGGGCAGCCGTTCGAGCACGGGGCGGCAGAAGGTGCCGACGCCGGGGCCATATTCGACGAACAGCTTCGTGCGTTTCCAGTCGACCGGACGCAGCATGTGGCGGATCAGCGTCGGCGAGGACGGGACGATCGACCCGACCATCACCGGATGCTTGATGAAGCCCCGGACGAACATGCCCCACGGTCCGAAAAAGCGCTTCAACCGATCGCGGAGCCTCTGGATGCGCGCGGTCTTCGTTTCATGGGCCTGCGCCCGCGGGTTGGTCATAATGGCTTTCGCATTGTTTCGACTGGTTCGTGGGTGGCAAAAAGCCGGCCCACGCGCAAGGAAAGAGTCGGGCTTGACACTGGACAGCAAGGCGATCCGGTGTAGGGAAACGACGACAAAGCGGGGAACAAGGACAGAGCGGCGGCATGGCGGAAAAAAACCGATCGATCCCCGCCGACCGCATGGCGGTGCTGTTTGCGATCATGCTGGTCGCGGCGGCGGGCAATACGGCGATGCAATCGATCCTGCCCGCGATCGGCGCGAAGCTGCACATCCCGGACGTGTGGGTCAGCCTGGCGTTCAGCTGGTCGGCCTTGCTGTGGGTACTCACCGCGCCGCTGTGGGCGCGTCAATCGGACAAGCGCGGGCGCAAGGTGCTGATGGCGCTCGGCATCATCGGCTTTTTTTCGTCGATGGCGCTGTGCGGACTGACGCTGTGGGCGGGACTGAGCGGCTATCTGGCCGCCGGCGTGACCTTCGTCATCTTTGCCTTTTTCCGCAGCCTTTACGGCGGGCTGGGGTCGGCCGCTCCCCCCGCGGTGCAGGCTTATGTCGCGGCGCGGACCGATCCCGCCGAACGGACGCAGGCGCTGTCGCTCGTCTCCTCCTCCTTTGGGCTCGGCACCGTGATCGGTCCCGCGATCGCGCCCTTCTTCATCCTGCCGTTCGTCGGGCTGGCCGGGCCGCTGTTCGTCTTTGCGCTGATCGGGATCATCGTGCTGGTCCTGCTTCGCTGGCGCCTGCCCGACGACGTGCCGCGCTTTGCCGCGCGCGGATCGATCGTCGCCTATCCGACCGCCGGCGGATCGCCGCAAGCCGCGACGGACGATGACGAGGAGGACGAAGCCGGCGCCCCGTCCGATTCCTTGGACGACCGCCCGCTCCGCTGGACCGACGCCCGCGTCCGCCCCTGGCTGGTCGCCGGGCTGCTCGGGGGACAGGCCCAGGCGATGATGCTCGGCGTCATCGGATTTCTGATCCTCGACCGGCTGGGCTTGCGGCTGCGGCCCGACGAGGGCGCGGCGATCACCGGCATCGTGCTGATGGCCGGCGCGGTCGCGACGCTCCTGTCGCAATGGGGCCTGATCCCGATCCTGAAAATGTCGCCGCGCACCGCCGTTCTGGTGGGGGCGGCGCTGGGAGCGGCGGGAACGCTGATGACCGGACTTGCGTCGAACCTGCACACGATCGTGATCGGCTTCGCGCTCGCCTCGCTCGGCTTCGGGCTGTTCCGCCCCGGCTTCACGTCGGGCGCCTCGCTGGCGGTCCCGCGGCGCGATCAAGGGTCGGTCGCCGGAATGACCGCGTCGATCAACGGCAGCGCCTATATCGTCTCGCCCGCCGTCGGCGTGCTGCTCTACAACTGGCATCCGATGGTCGGATACGGGTTGATGGCCAGCTTTTGCGGCGGGCTGGTCCTGTGGGGCTGGCGCGCGCTCCGTCAGGACCAGCCTGGCGCCTAAACGCCGTCTTCGCCCGACGCGGCCTCCCGGACATCCTCGCCATGCTTGCTGTCGCGGATGGGCTTCAGCATGCCGGGGGCGAAGAAGCCGATCGGGTCGACCGACATCGCCTTCTGTTTAATCTCCCCCTGGATCTTTTCATAGTCGCGTTCCATCGCTTCGGTGACGGAGGCGCGCGTATCCTCGAGCGCGGAGTCGAAATCGGCCATGGTGACGATGTCGCTGGCGATCGACCGCTTGAGCGCCGCGAGACCGGCGCGGCGCACCAGATCCTCCAGATCCGCCCCCGTGAAACGCTCGGTCCGCGTCGCAAGAGCGTCCAGATCGACATCCTCGGCCAGCGGCATCCGGGACGTATGGATGCCCAATATCCGCCGCCGCCCGTCGGCATCGGGAACCGATACATAGATAAGTTCGTCGAGCCGCCCCGGCCGCAACAGCGCCGGATCGATCAGATTAGGGCGGTTGGTGGCGCCGATGACGACGACCGACTGCATCTCCTCGATCCCGTCCATTTCGGCCAGGATCGTGTTGACGACGCGTTCGGTCACCTGCGGTTCGCCGGCGCCGCTTCCGCGTGCGGGCACCAGGCTGTCCAGTTCGTCGATGAAGACGATCGTGGGCGCGACCGCGCGAGCGCGGGCGAACAGGCGGGCGATCTGCTGTTCGCTTTCGCCATACCATTTGGACAGAAGGTCGGACGATTTGATCGCGATGAAGTTCGCGTCGGATTCGCGCGCCGCCGCCTTGGCCAGCAAGGTCTTGCCCGTTCCGGGCGGTCCATAGAGCAGAAAGCCCTTGGCCGGCCGGATGCCCAGGCGCCGGAACGCTTCGGGATGCTTCAGGGGCAGTTCGATGCCCTCGATCATCTTGTCGCGCGCCTTGTCGAGCCCGCCGATGTCGCTCCAGCGCGTCTTGGGCGCCTGTACCATCACCTCGCGCATCGCGGACGGCTGAATGCGTTTCAGCGCATTGTTGAAGTCGTCGCGCGTGACGCGAAGTTCGTCCAGCACATCGGGCGGGATCGTGCCTTCCTCCAGATTGAGTTTGGGCATGATCCGCCGCACCGCCTCGATCGCGGCTTCGCGCGTCAGCGCCGCCATGTCGGCGCCGACGAAGCCGAAGGTGGTGCGCGCCAGTTCGGCCAGATCGACATCCTCGGCCAGCGGCATGCCGCGCGTATGGATGCCCAATATCTCGCGCCGTCCGCTCTCATCGGGGACGCCGATCACGATCTCGCGGTCGAAGCGGCCGGGCCGGCGCAGCGCCTCGTCGATCGCATCGGGCCGGTTGGTGGCGGCGATCACGACAAGATTGGTACGCGGTTCCAGCCCGTCCATGAGGGTCAGAAGCTGTGCGACGATGCGCTTTTCCGCCTCGCCCGTGACCTGCCCCCGCTTCGGCGCGATCGAATCGATTTCGTCGATGAACAGGATCGATGGCGCCGCTTTGGTCGCCGCCTCGAACACGTCGCGCAGGCGCTTTTCGGACTCGCCATAGGCGCTGCCCATGATTTCCGGCCCGTTGATCAGGAAGAATTGCGCCTCGCTTTCGTTGGCGACGGCACGCGCCAGGCGCGTCTTGCCGGTTCCCGGCGGGCCATGCAGCAGAACGCCGCGCGGCGGGTCGACGCCCAGCCGGCGGAACAGTTCGGGATAGCGCAGCGGCAGTTCGACCATCTCGCGAAGCTGGTCGATCGTCTCGCCCAGCCCGCCCAGATCGTCATAGGTCACGTCGGTGCGCCGCGCGTCCTGCGGCTCCTGATATTCGGGAAGCAGTTCGACCTCGGTATTTTCGTCGATGAAGACGACGCCCTTTGGCGCCGCCGACACAACGACCAGTCGCACCTCGGCCAGCGCATAGGCCGGCGCGTTGAGCATCTGGCGAAGCTGCGGCGGCATATCGCCCGACGGCAGGCGCTGTTGCCCGGCGGTCGCCACCGTATCGCCCGCGACCAGCGGTCGGCCGAAAAAGCTGCGTTTCAGCGCATTGGCCGACCCCTGCAGCCGCAGATTTTCCTGCGCCGGAGCAAAAACGACGCGGGTCGCGGGGCGCGTCTCGACTCGGCTGAGCACCACCATGTCGCCCGCGCCGGCGCCCGCATTGGCGCGTTGAAGCCCGTCGAGACGGACGACTTCCAGCCCCTCGTCCTCGGCATAGGGCGCGACGATGCGCGACGCGGTCTGGCGCTTGCCGGTGATCTGGACGACATCGCCTTCGGTCAGGCCCAGTTCGGCCATCGCCGCCCGCGATATGCGGGCGATGCCGCCACCGCTTTCTTCGGCGCGCGCGTTCGCGACTTGCAGTTTGACCTGTTTTTCCTTTACCGCGTCATCGGCCAAGGCGCATCTCCCAAAAAAGCATCACTATGCCGAAGATAGGCAAGCCGTTCCGATATTTCGACCCCCCCAGCCGGAATCACCGGCGAGAGATCGTCAAGACACCCCGTTTATGCCGCACTGCACAATAATCTGGCATGTCGGCCCATGACATGGCATCATCGCACCCGAGACGAACATGGCACGCCTTCCCCCCCTCAGCAGCATGGAAGCCTTTCTGGAGGTTGCCCGCCATGGCACGGTCAAGGCGGCGGCGAGCGAGTTGGGGCTGTCGATGCCGGCGCTGTCGCGGCGCATCCAGACGCTGGAGCATGCGGTCGGACGGCCACTGTTCGACCGACACCATCATGGCTTGCGGCTGACCGAAACGGGGCGGTCGCTGCAGGAGCATCTCGGCCCCATCCTCGATGAGTTGCGCGCCGCCATCAATCAGGCGGGAAGTCCCGACGCGTCGCTGCGCCTCCATCTCAACGTGCTGCCGCTCTTTGCACAGCAACGGCTGTTTCCGCACCTGCCCGACCTTCGCAAACAGCACCCCGAACTGCACATCGACATCGACACCATGTCGCATGCCGAAGCGCGGCTGGGAGACGGTATCGATGTCGCCATCGCGCTCGCCCGATCGATCAACCCGGCGCTCTATGCGGCGCGGCTCGATCAGGACAAGGTGTTCCCCATCGCCGCCCGGACGCTGACCGACCAGGGACAGCCGATCACCGTGGCCGAACAATTGCAGCGCCAGACGATCCTGCTGCACCGCGAGATGCCGGAAACCTTCACCGAATGGAAAAAGCAGATCGGCATGCCCTATCTGGAACCGGCGGGGGTCGATTATTTCGATTCGGGCCCGCTGATGCTGGAGGCCGCCGCGCAGGGGATCGGCGTCGCCTTCATGCACGGCCATCATCTGGCGGGCGCGAACGACGACCGGCTGGTGCGCCTGTTCGACTATGATGTCGACAGTCCGTACAGCTATTGGTTCGTGTGCCGGCCCCGCGCATTGCGGCAGCCGGCGGTGAAACTGTTTCACGACTGGCTGCTGGCCGCGAAAGTCTGATTTCGGTCAGGCCGCCTCGACCGGCACCGGCGCGGTGCCGGTACGCATTTCGGTCGCGATATCCCACACCGCGATGAACATCGCCGCGATCAGCGGACCGATCACGATGCCGTGGAAACCGAAAAGCTGAAGTCCGCCGAGCGTTGTGATCAGCACGATATAGTCGGGAATCCGCGTCTCGCGGCCGACAAGAACGGGGCGCAGCACATTGTCGACCATGCCGATGACGAACAGCCCGCAAAAGACTAGCACGGCGCCCTGCCAGATCGCCCCGGTCAGCAGCAGATAGAGCGCCATTGGAACCCAGACGAGCCCGGTGCCCACGGCGGGCAGCAGCGATGCGGCGCCCATCAGCACGCCCCACAGCAGCGCGCCTTCGATGCCCAGCGCCCACAGCACGGTTCCGCCGATCAGCCCCTGGATGATCGCGACGACGATGCTGCCCTTGATCGTCGCGCGTACCACGACGACAAAACGCTGCACGAGCAGGCGCAGATGATCGGTGCTGAGCGGAATGGCGGCCGCGACCCGTTGTTGCAGCGCGGCCCCGTCGCGGATCAGGAAGAAGGAGAGATAGAGGACGACGCTGAGCTTGATGAGCAGCGAGAAAAGCCCCTGCCCGATCTGAAGTGCCTGGCCCAGAACGGCGCGCAGGCCATCGGCCGCGCCGCTGCCCAGCATGTCGCGCGCGGCGGCGAAATTGGTGATTCCCATGCGTGTCAGCAGGTCGGAGCCCCATTGCGGCAGGCCGGCGCGAAAGCCCTCGACGATATTCGCCAGATTGATCTCGCCCGACTGGATGCGGCCATAAATGACCGTTGCCTCGCCCACGAGCGCGACGGTCAGCAGCGCCGCCGGCACGATCACCAACGCGACGATCAGCAGCAGGGTCAGCAAGGCGGCACCGTTTCGCCGGTTCGGCATGCGCCGCAGCAAGCGTTCGTAAACGGGGGTGAACAGGATCGCGGCGATGACCGACCACAGGATCGCGGTCAGAAACGGCCACAGCACCATCATGAAGGCGGCGGAAATCGTGACCAGAATGACCAGAAAGGCCCAGCGATCGTCGGCGGCCGCGGTCGTTTTCTTCCTGTCCGCCATGCCCTGTTCCCCTGCCGCCGCGGCGATGCGTTCCTCTCCCTAGCGTGGGCCGGGCCGGCGGGTAAAGAGGCGACGCGATGCGGCCCGCCGGCGCGTGGCGGAAATCGTCCGATGGCGGGGAATGGTGCTGCTGGAGAGGATTGAACTCTCGACCTCACCCTTACCAAGGGTGCGCTCTACCACTGAGCTACAGCAGCGTCCTTGCCCATGCGCGGCGGCGATGCCGCGGGGCAGGCGCGGCCTATGGCGGGGCGCCCCTCTCCTGTCAAGCTGCGAGGCTTGACCGCATGGCGATTTCGCGGAAAGGACGGCGGATGAGCAAGCCGCCCTCGCCCGCCGACCTCGAACGCGAACGCCGTCTGGCCGAGGCGCTGCGCGCCAATCTGCGTAAACGCAAGGCACAGGCCCGCGAAGCGCGGAGCGATGACGCGCGCGCTTCTAAAGACTGATCGTCACGGTTACCCGGTCGTCTTCGGCAATCTGCTCGGCGCGCCGCACCGCCGCTTTCACCGGGAGCAGCCAGCCGCCGCTTTCGCGGTGCGGAAACACCGATGTCGTCCAGTCGGTATCGCCGATCCGCGCGGTGACGCGCGCCGAACCGAAACCGCGCCGCCCGTCCAGCCACTGGCCGCTGATCGCGGCGAGCCGGATGCCGTCCGCCGCGTCCCCCGCGATGGTCAGGAAGAACCACGCTCCCCCGCTGGTCGCCGATTGCCAGCGCCAGAGCTGCGTCGTGACGGTGAAGCCATCCAAACGCTATTTCGCCGCGACCGCGCGCACCGGCACGGGAATGTTGCAGATGTCGGCGCCCCCGGCAGGCCGGATGAAAAAGGGATCGCGCCGGTTGGCCCGCGCGTCGGCGTAGCGCGCGAAGCTGTCGCTTTCCGTCGACAGATATTCGAAACGCGGCCGATCGCCTTCGGGCAGGTCGCTCGCCAGCCGAATCGACCGGATGGGCACGCGTTCCTTCGCATTTTCGTAAAAGCCGAGATCGCCCGTCCCGCGCGGCAGGCTGGACAGATGCTCGATGCCGCTGATCACGCGCCCGACCAGCGCGATATTACGGTCGAGATGGCGGGGGGCCTGGCCGATGACGGTATAAAGCTCCGCGCCGCTTCCCGTGTCGGGCGACATGTTCCGTCCGACCCCGACCATACCGTAGCAGTGCAGCGGCCAATAGACGTCGCCCGAATTGAAATTGTCGGGATCGACCGGCGCGAAGCCCAGCGGCCAGCCCTTATAGAGCGTGATCGCGCCCGCATAGGGATCGTTCACCTGAAACAGCGGCAGAAAGCTGTCCGCCGGTTCGGATGTCGCATAATCGCTCTCCGCCATGGTCGCGAGGCCGGCGGGTAGCGGTTTCTTCTCGGTCGCATCGCCCCATTGCACGACATAATTGTCCTGCACCCGGTTGATGCTGGTGCCGTCCCACCAGTGCGCGGCGGCGAGCTTGCGGATATTGCCGACCCACCCGGCGCTGAACGGCGCGGGCATCATCTGGATCACGACGCGGCGCGGCTTGTCTTTCGCAGCAGGGGGCAGATCCATGACCAGCAGGTCGGGCGCGGCAATCGCGATCCATTCGTCCGCCTTCGCTGCGGCCACGATCTCGCCCGGCGACGGCGGCGTCGGCGCTTCCTGCGCCCGAAGCGGAACGATCAGCGACGATGCCGCCAGCGCGGCGAGAAGAAGATGCCTCATGCGCGATATGTGACATGCCCAATGCGCTTGCGAAAGCCCCGCCGAGCGATTAGGGCGCGCCTTCCAGTGCAAGATGCGGAGCGGTGGCCGAGTGGTCGAAGGCGCTCGCCTGGAAAGTGAGTATACGGCAAAACCGTATCGAGGGTTCGAATCCCTCCCGCTCCGCCACTACGCCATGCGCCGCCGCTTGCCGAAAACGCCCGCTTTTGAGCCGACGCCGCTACGCTGAGCTTGGCGATGACGGCTTGTGGGGCCAGCCTTCCACTCCTGGGCCAATCGCCGAACCGCACCACGGCGTCCGATGCCAGTTGAGCAGCGCCATGAAATATCGGATGGCTCGAGGAGAATGAATGGCGCGATCGGATAGTCATTTGGCGCATCCCGCGATTACGCCCTTTGCCCACGGCGCCTAGTGGTTGCTTCGAAAGGAAACGACCATGCAGAAGACGATCTTTATCACTGGCACCTCCAGCGGGCTCGGCCGCGCTACCGCAAAGCTTTTCCAGGCGGAGGGCTGGAACGTTGTAGCGACGATGCGGACGCCCCACCAAGAAACCGAGCTTGCTGCATTACCCAACATGCTCGTCACTCGACTTGACGTCCAGGACTCCGCTTCGATCAACGCGGCCGTAGAAGCCGGCCTCGCGCGCTTCGGTCGGATCGACGCGCTCGTAAACAATGCCGGATATGGCGCCTATGGTCCGCTCGAAGCCACCCCGCCAGAAAAAATCCGGCGTCAGTTCGACGTCAATGTGCTGGGCCTGCTCGCAACGACACAAGCGCTGTTGCCGCACTTCCGCGCCAATCGGCATGGCGCGATCGTCAATATCTCGTCCATGGGCGGTCGTATCACCTTCCCGCTGGGCACCCTGTACCACGGCACGAAATTCGCCGTGGAGGGCCTGTCGGAGTCGCTTCATTACGAACTGGCTCCGCTCGGCATCCGCGTGAAGCTCGTTGAGCCTGGCGGCATGCGGACGGACTTCGCGGGGCGTTCGTTCGATATGAGCAATGATCCCGCACTGACCGAATATCAGCCATTGGTGCAGAACCTGATCGATGTGCTGGGTCCAGCAATGGCGCTGGGCTCATCGCCGGAGGACATCGCCAAGATCGTCCATCAGGCGGTGACCGATGCGAATGATCAGCTTCGCTATGCCGCAGGCGCTGATGCGGTCCAGCATCTGGAGACTCGCCGAAGCACCCCTGACGCGGCCTTCTTTGCTGGTATACGCGCGATGTTCGGCATGGACAAAGTGACTGCCTGAGATCGCCAGCTCAGGATCGATGCACGGGAAGCTGCAAGAGCGATGGAAATGACGGTGAACCATAGCTACGCGCTCGACACGACGTGGCGCACCTTGCTGGTCGACCTCGGGCTCAAGCCGGCCGACGTCCTGCGCCGCGCCGGCTTGCCGGAGGACCTGCTGCTGCAGCCGTCTGCGCGGCTTCCCTCGCCGGATTATTACCGGCTTTGGTACAGTATAGAAGAATTGACGGGCGATCCGCTCTTGCCCTTGCGGCTGGTAGAGGCCGTCAGGGCGGAGTCCTTCTCGCCACCGCTGTTCGCCGCGCTGTGCAGCCCGAACCTGCTCGCCGCCGTTCAACGCGTAGAGCGGTATAAGAGGCTGATCGGCCCCATCCGCTTCGAGGTCGTTCAGACACCGGGGCGGATGACGGTTGAGTTCGTCTGGCTCGACGCGCCCTTCGTGCCGCCAACCGCGTTCGTGATGATGGAGTTGCTGTTCAGCGTGCAACTCGCCCGTATGGGCACGCGGCAACCTATTCGACCGGTCGAGGTCATGATGACGCATCCTCCCGCGCCGCTAAAGCCCTATGAGGATTTTCTGGGCATTCGCATGACGACAGGAGACCGGAACAGCGTGGCCTTTGCCGCCGAAGACGCCGCCGCGCCGTTCCTGACCTCCAACGACATGCTCTGGGCGGCCTTTGAACCCGATTTGCGGCAGCGGCTAGCCGATCTCGACGTCTTGGTCACGACAGCAAAACGGGTCCATGCGGCTCTGCTGGAGGGGCTGCCCAGCGGCCTTATTACGGTCGAAGCGATCGCAACGAAGCTGGGCCTTAGCAAACGCACGTTGCAGCGCCGGATCGAAGCGGAAGGCACGAATTTTCAGGACATCCTCAAAGGCACGCGCGAGGCGCTGGCGCGTCATTATCTTCAAAAGACACGCCTTCCCATCGCCGAGATATCCTTCCTTCTTGGTTTTGACGAACCCAACTCCTTTCACCGCGCCTTCCGTGCTTGGACCGGGAGCACACCGGATGGGCTCCGCCGATAATCAAGGCGCGTTCGGGAATGCCCGGTGGGATTGGCCGAGTGGATCTGGTCGGGCGCCGCCGGTCTTGCGGATGACCTCCATCGCTATCGTAGCGCCACAACGTAGGAATAATGCCCATCTTCGTCGGGCGTTGCCCGCCAAATCCTAATCCCACTTTGGCCTGAACCGTTTTCAAGACCCCCGCTTTGCTGCGGCTTTGAGAGGCGATTCGTATCCTCATGCGTCCCACCTGATCCAGGCCGACATTTTTGCCAATGTGGGACCAAATTTTTTGATTTCAGGGACGAACGGCATTTCGAACGGGCTTGCGCAGCCCAACGGCGCAGGGTTTCAGATTCTCATTCCGGGATTGAATGAGCAAGGAAGCGAACCATCAGAGCGACGGCGCAGAAGCCGCCATCGCCCAATCTCTCACCGAGGCATCGAGCACCGTCATCGGCATCGGTCCTGAGGTCAGAACCAGATCGTGAAACTGGCGCACGTCAAATGCCGCCCCCTTCGCTGAACGTGCGCGTTCGCGCGCGGCATAAATTGCGTTGGCGCCAACTTTGAAACTGCATGCCTGCCCAGGATAGACAGCGTAGCGGGTGACCTCGCGGTCGGTTGCCTCGGGCTGTTCGCCGGCATTTTCGACCATCCATGCCACCGCCTCCGCCTTGGTCCAGCGGTGATGATGGAGCCCGGTATCGACAACGATGCGGGCAGCCCGGAACAGTTCGGACTGAAGATAGCCGATTCGCCCGAACGGATCGTCCTTGAAGATGCCGAGTTCGTCGGCGACCCGCTGCGCATAGAGCGCCCAGCCCTCGGTATAGGCCGAAAAACGCACGATGCGCCGAAACAGCGGAAGCGCCGGCGCCGCACCGAGCACGCTGTACTGGAAATGATGGCCAGGAATGCCTTCATGGTGCGTCAGGGTCGGTAGGCGCCACGTCACATGCTCGCCGGGATTCTTGAGGTTGAGCGAATAGACGCCCGGTTCGCCCGGCGCGCCTTCGGAATAAAAGGCGCCGGGCGCGCCCGCCTCGATCGCCGGCGGGATGCGGCGCACGACGATCGGATTGACCGATGTGATTCCGAAGGCGCCGGGCAGTAGCGCCTCAATCGCCGAGAGCTGCTCGTTCGCCAGCGCCAGCAGTTTGTCGCGTCCCGCATTGTCGTTGGACACATGGAAGCGGACGTCCTTGTTCAATGCCGACACGCGGGCAATCACGCTTCCCTTGCTCAGCCCCTGTGCCTTTAGAAGCAAGTCGATCTCGGCGGTGAGTTCGCGGCACTGCGCAAGCCCGATGCGGTGCAATTCCCCGGGTGAAGTATCGACCGTCGTGTTCGAACGCACGGCCGCGGCATAATAAGCGTCGCCGTCGGGTAGCTTCCAGACCCCTGCCCGGCTGTCGGCTTGCGCCGCAACGGCTTCGAGTACCTCGATCTGTCGGCTGAGCGCGGGCTGGATAGCCGAACGGAAAATATCGCTCGCGCGGCCAGCCGGATCGCCAAGCCCTTTCTCGCGGATGCGCTTGAGCGCCGGCGCGATCAGTGCCGATCCAAGCGGATCGCTATCGCGCAGTCCCTTGATTTGCACGATGGTGCGGGCGATCACGAAATCGGGCGGAATGACCCCGATCCCGGCATCGTGGCGGATTCGCTCGCTTTCCTGGTCGAGCGCTACCGCGAGCCCCGCGAGACGCTGAAGCCACGCTTCGACGTCTGCCTTCGTTTCGATCGGATGGCGACTGCCGATGAAATCGGGCAGCCAATAATAAGCCCCGTTCATCTGGCTGACGACATAAGGGCTGGGGCGCAAATTGCCGTCGACATAGCCGTACCGGCCAAGAAGGTCGTCGAGCGTCTGGTAGACATAGTGCGCGACATCGCGGTCCAGCGCGGCGCGCGGGGACAGGGCGCCGACGTCGATCGAACCGAGATCGGCCAGTGCCGTGCGAATCGCCGTCCGGTCGCCGGCGCGCGCCGCCAACGACCGGTCATCGAGCCGGCCGCGGAGCACCGCATGCGCGCCCGTATCGAAATTGTTCGCCGTTGCTTCCTCGGGCGATCGCCGCAGATAGGCTTCGCTGTGCCGCTGTAGCAACATCTCCAGCGCGCGATCCGCGGCGCCTTCCTGCGCGCTCAGCGCAGCCGGCACGAACCCCGACAAGCCAGTCGCCGCCGCGGCCCCCATAAAGCGTCGACGGTCGATCATGGCGTTACTCCAGTGCAGCATTATCGTCGGTCGACCGAAAGGTCGGGGGCGGCCGCGACCAGGACCGCCCCCGGTTCGCGTCAGAATTTATAGCCGACGCTCACACCGAAGACACGATAGGACGGTTCGACCTGTACGCCACTGTAAAACGCCTTTTCATAGGCGTTGGCATAATAGTCGGCGTCGAACAGATTCTCGACGAACACCACAGCGCGCACGCGATCGTCCTCGACGCCCAGGCGCAGGTTCACATTGTGATAGCTTGGGCTTTCGAAGGGTTCGCCCGCGACATTCTTGTACAGATAATAATAGGGGTTGGAGATCATCGCATCGCGATAGTTCCATTCGGCGCGTACGAAGGCTTCGAAGCGATCACCGATCGGCAGCGTATATTGGGTCTGCGCGCCAAGCGTCCATTCGGGCGCATTGGTGAGTTGCTCGCCGCTGATGTCGATGACCACGCCGTCGATGAGCGCGTTCGGATAATCCTTATACTTCGATTTGTTGAAGCCGATGTTCCCGCCGAGCGTCCAGTGATCGGTAATCCGCGCGTCGAAGCTCGCCTCGACGCCATAGCTTTCGGCCGATGCCGCGTTGGCGATGCCGCTGACTCCGCGCAGAAGCCCGCTGCCCGGGTCGATGAACTGGAAACGGATCGTCTGCTGAACGTCCTTCCAATCCATATAGAAGCCGGTGATGTCGACGCGCAGGCGTTTGTCAAATAGGTCGAACTTCGTCCCCAGTTCATAGTTCCAGAGCGTTTCCGGCTTGAATTCGTTGGTCAGCGCCGCGCTATTGGTCGTCTGCGTTCCGCCCGACTTGAATCCGCGCGACGCCGTCGCGAAGATCATCCAGTCGCGGTTGGGCTTGTAGCTCAACGTAACCTTGGGCGAGATGTCCTCGAAATCGGCGACGCGGTCATTGTTGCCTGTGACCACCGTGTTCGACCTTGTCTGCGAGATATTCGTCACCTTTTCCCAGGAATAGCGAAGCCCCGCAGTCGCCGAGAACTTCTCGCTGAAATTTAGCGTGCCCTGCGCGAAAATGGCGAAATAGCGGCTTGAGCTGTCGCCGTCGGCGCCGGTGACTTCCAGCCCTTCGCAGTTGCCCGCGCTGGCCGCGGGACAAAGCGGGCTGTCGGCGCCGTGATAGGTCGACTGGTCGCTGACGCCGCTATCCTTGCCGAGCGAAGCGCCGAGGCTCCAGTCGAGAAACTGGGTTCCGGTCGATTGCAGGCGAAGCTCGCCGCTGGTCGACTTGCGCCGCAGTTGCAGGTCTTCGTAGAAGAAGTCGGGGCTGCCGCCATCGACATCGCCATAGTTGAAGACGTCGGCGACAAGATGCCCGCCGACCGCCGTCAGCGCGACCGGACCGAAATCCCAGACCGCGCGCGAGCTGAAGTATTGGAACTTGCTGCCGACGCGCTGGTCGCGGTTGAAGTTCACACGGGTCCTGTTCTCCGGGAAAAAGCCCACGCCGTCTTCGTCGGCGATCGTCCCGGCGGCCGCTCCATAATAGACCGAAGCCCAGGTCCGCGTGACGAAGCCGGTCGGCACGCCATTGCGCATGCCTACCTCTTCGTCCGAATAATTGTAGGTGAAATCCCAGGTCAGGTTGTCGAGCGGCGTGAAGCGCGCCTGGATCCGGCCGGTATAATATTCGCTGTCGTTACCGCCGCCGATGGCATTGATATTCTTGATATAGCCGTCCGACTTTTCGATCTGGCCCGATGCGCGAACCGCCAGCAATCCACTGACGACCGGGATATTGATCACGCCTTGCGCGCGCTTCGTATCGAAGCTGCTATAACCGAGCTCCACCTCGCCTTCGAATGCGTCGACGGGCTTCTTCGTGATCACGTTGATCGCGCCGCCAACCGCATTGCGGCCGAAATAGGTGCCCTGAGGACCGCGCAACACCTCGATACGCTCAAGATCGACGATCTGGGGATTGCTCGTCCCCGCCGCGACGTTGAACTCATCGACATAGAAGGCATAGCTCGACTGCCTGACGTCGGCATAGGGGTTGAGCTGGTTCGAAATGCCGCGGATCGCAAGGTCCTTGCGGTCGCGCGATCCGTTCGACTGGAAACTGACGTTCGGCGTCATCGCGAAATAATCGTCGACGCTCTGGATATTCTGGTTCTTGATCGTTTCGGCAGTCAGCGCCGTAATTGCGATCGGAACATCCTGCAGGCTCTGTTCGCGGCGCTGCGCCGTCACGACGATCTCGCCGGCACCGGCACTTTCGGATGCGCCGGCTTCCTGAGCGTAGGCTGGCGCCGCCAAACCTCCGATGATCGCGACCGCCGCGGCCCCGATGGCAAAGTGATTGATCGCATATTTCTTTTGTTTGATGCTGTTCATGTCAAAACCCCCTTATTGACCGGCGACCATGTTCGCCGATCCATTGATCCATTCCTCTCCACGGTCGCCGTCAGGGCGTCATTCGGTCCAGCATTGCGGGTCGAGCATGTCCTTGCCCGCTTCGAGCGTGTGGCGGACGAGGACGATCGACGCGATCTTGCCGCCTTCGAGCTCGGCATGGCCGGCCGCGAGCGAACAGCCGGTTTCGCCATCGCGCCGCGAACGAATGACGTGATAGGTGTAGACGCGACCGTCGGCTTCGAAGACTTCCTTGAACGGGACGACGATCTCGACGTCGCCGCCGCCCGACTGGATGCGCTGGAAATGGGTTGCCCATTGGTCGACGCCGTTGATCACGGTGCGGCCTTCGAGCACCAGCGTTGCATCGGGCGTGAAGAATTTCGAGAAATTTTCCGGGGTATAGGCACCGGGCGTCTTGAACGCCTCGTTCCACCAGATGAACATCTTCGAAAGAACGTCGGTCGCAGGCTTTTCCTGTGCCGCGGCCGGTGCCGCGACGTTAAAAAGCGCGAGCGCGGATGCGAATATCAGCGTCTTTTTCATTTGGAACTCCCTGTAACTATATTGCGCTATTGGCGGCTTGGTGGCCGTCGTGTTTCAGCGAGTGTCCGTCAGTTGCACTGTTGTTTCAACAACATTACAAATTCACGTTCGTTGCGTTTAACGCAAACAACCGGCGACCCCATTCCCTCAGGAAGCAACCGTGCCCTACGCGTTTCCGGCCGTCCAAAATTCGGACCGATCAATTTCCATAATATTATCAGTCATGTGATCACGATCCATCGCCATGGATTGCGCGACGTGCGGGCGCACGGTCACGATCCGGGTGATTGCACGCAGACCGGCTAATCAGAGGTGCTCGACGACAGGCCGAGGCACCGTCCGTCCTGGCCTCGACGAAAATGTAACAAAAATCACGCGATTCGTTGCCTATTGTCGCGCCGCATCGTTGCGGATCAGCTTGCCGCCCTTCATCACGAACTCGATCGTACGCAGCGCGCGGATGTCCTGCGTCGGATCGGCATTCACCGCGACGATGTCGGCATAATAGCCTGCTTTCAGCAGCCCCACCTCGCCGTCGACGCCGAGCATCCGCGCCGGTTCGATCGTCGCGGTGCGGAGCGCCTGTGCAGGGGTCATCCCGGCGTCGACATAGATTTCGGCTTCGCGGACGGTCGCCGTCGTGCCCTCGTTGGGCTCCCAGGGATATTGGTCGGTGCCGAGTGCGATGTTGACCCCTGCCGATATCGCGTCGCGCAACGACTGGATATGCGCCTTTCCGACCGAATCGACGCGATCCAGATACCAGTCGGGCGAACCGATCTTCTTGTAGAAAGCCTTGGCGCCGCTCTGGCTGACGACGATCGTCGGCACATACCAGACGCCCTTCTTCTTCATCTTCGCGAGCACGGGCGGCGTCAGGAAGTAGCCATGCTCGAAACAGTCGATCCCGGCATCGATCGCGGCCTCGGATGCGATGGGCGAGCCCGTATGGCCGGTCACCTTCACGCCGTTGCGGTGCGCCACCTCGATCGCGGTTCTCAGTTCGTCATCGGTAAAGGGAGAGGCGCCGATATCGCCGTGCGTATCCGAAATTCCGCCCGAAATACCGAGCTTGATCCACGTCGCGCCGGCTTTCACCTGTTCGCGCACCGCGCGCGCGAACTCGGCGGCACCATTGACTTCGGTCTTGCCGTGACCGCCGGTCGCGACGATCGACGCGCCGGCGGTGTGAATACGCGGCCCATCGAACACACCGCTGTCGATCGCGCGCTTGACGGTGAAATCGACCCCGGCGTCTGACCCGGTCAGCCGGATCGTCGTCACACCCGACCACAGCGACTTTTGCGCGTTGTCGAGCGTACGAAGCGCAATCGAGTCGGGGCTTTCGTCATGGATGCGCGACGCCCCGGGCAGATTGAGCGCGAGGTGGACGTGCATGTTCATCAGGCCGGGGATCAGCCATTTGCCGTCCATCGGAATGACCGTCACCCCCGGCGGAACCGGCGTCGTCGCACGCGGGCCGATCGTCTGGATCCGTTCGCCGTCGATCAGCACCACGGCATCGCGCAGCGGCGCCTTGCCCGCCAGATCGACGACATTGCCGCCAACGAGCGCAACGGTCTCCGCCGCGGCGGGTGTCCCGACGACGATGGCGAGCGAGGCGGCGGCAAGGAACAGGCGATATTTCATGACGGACCCCGTTTCTGTTCAGTGCGCAATCGTTTCGGGCATCGCGTCGTTGCGATAGATGACGCCGCCTTTCATGACGAAATCGAGCGTGCGCAACGCCGCCACATCCTTGGCCGGATCGGCGTTGACGGCGACGATATCGGCATATTGCCCGGCGACGAGCCGCCCGACATCCTTGTCGACCCCCAGCATTTCCGCGGGTTTGATCGTCGCCGCCTGCAGCGCCTGCAACGGCGTCATGCCGGCCTTCTGGTACAACTCGGCCTCGGCGACGGTCGCGGTCGTTCCGCTGTTGGGTTCGAACGGAAACTGATCGGTGCCGAGCGCAACATTGACCCCGAGTTTGATCGCCTTCTGCAGCACCGCCCAATGATCCTTGCCGGTCGAGGCGACGCGGTCGAGATACCATTCGGGCGAACCGATCTTGCGGTAGAATTCATAGGCGCCCGGCTGGCTGACGACGATCGTCGGCACCAGCCAGGTGCCCTGCGCCTTCATCTTAGCGAGCACCTCGTCATTAAGATGATAGCCGTGTTCGAAACAGTCGATCCCGAACTTCAGCGCCTGGAGCGCAGCTTCGGACGAACCATTGTGCGCGGTCACCTTCACCCCGTTGCGGTGTGCGACCTCGATGATCGTCGACAGTTCGGCATCCGTCATCGGCGCGGCCGAAATACTGCCGTGCGTGTCCGAAATACCGCCAGAGATCGCGATCTTGATCCAGCTGGCGCCGCCCTTGATCTGCGTGCGGGCCGCCTTGCTGAATTCGGCGGGGCCGTCGGCCTCGAGCGACCCGTGGCCGCCGGTCGGAACGATCAGTTCGCCCGCGGTTTCGATACGCGGCCCGACCGCCTCGCCCTTCGCGATCGCACGCTTGAGCATGAAATCGAGCCCGCGGTCTTCGGCGGTAAGGCGTACGGTGGTGACGCCAGCCAGCAACGTCCGGCGGGCATTGTCCGCCATACGCAGGATTTCCTCGCCATCCTTTTCGTTGACCAGTTCGGCGCCCGCCGCACCGGGAAGCTTCAAGCCGAAATGGACGTGCATGTTCATCAGCCCGGGCACGAGCCATTTGCCGGTCATCGGCACGACTTTGGCATCGGCGGGCACCGCGACCGACGCCGCGGGACCGACCGTCATAATGCGCTCGCCCCGGACGAGGATCACCGCATCCGAAATAGGCGCGCCGCCGTCGATGCCGACCACGGTGCCCCCTACGAGCGCGGTCACCGGATCGGTGCGGGGCTCTGCCGGGGACGTCGGCTGCGCGGTTGCCGTCGCGGCAAACAATCCCAGAATCGCGGTTAGCGCCGTCATGGCATATGTTCGTTTCATCAATGGCCCTTCCCTGTTATCCGCCGCCGAACCTGCGGCAACAGCCCAAGAAAACAATGCGCAAGAGGGCGCAAGTTTGTTGCGCAAAACGCAACACAAAGCCCGCAAGCTTTCGGCAGCGACAACGATAAACGCGGGAAATTGCGGCTTCCCGCTGTTTCGGGGGCGGGCCGCCCCTGATTGCGCCGACCGCAGCGCCCGGTTGCATTATTGCTGCATCGCGACACGATCACGAGCAAGCCAAAAACAAAGCGGGGACTCGGTCATGCAACATACACGGTCAATCCGGATTTCGCGCCGCGCGGCGGTGGGCATGATGGCGGCCAGCGCCCTCCCCCCCCTGCCCGGCTTTGCGCAGACGGGTTCGCCCGCCGCAGCACTGCACACGCTGCTCGAACAAAGCGAAGCAGCCGACGCCGCCCTTGATCCGCTGCGCGCGGTGCGGAGCGGCCGGCGACCGGAGGGGCCGCTGTTCGTCGATCCGCTAGGCGACGCCTATGCCGCAACGCTGCGCGCGAACAAGGTGCGCGACCTTGCCGCGCTCGGGGCGATCGACCGCACCGCGCTGCCGCCGGTCGACCGCATCGCCTATGACGTGTTCGACTACAAGACACGCCAGACGCTTGCGCTGTTCGACGATGGACTGTTCGCGGTGCAGCGAAAGGCGCCGCTCAACCCCTCGTTCGGTCTCCACGTCGAGTTCCCTGATTTCCTGTCGGGCGGCGCGGTGCCGTTTGCAACACCCGCCGACTATGACGACACCCTCGCGCGCATCGATGGTTTCGTGGGCTATATGTACAGCACCGTCGCCCGGTTGAAGGAAGGCCGGGCCGAAAGCTATCTGCAACCGAAGGTTATCGTCACCAATATCCTCGCGCAGGTCGACGCAATGCTTGCGTTACCCATCAAAAAAAGCCCCTTTTGGTCCGGCATCGACCGGATGCCGGCCACATTCACCGCCGCCGAACGCGGCCGGATAACGGCGGAGTTCCGCACCGCGATCAACGACAAGGTCTACCCCGCCTATCAAGCCTGGGCGACTTACTTGCGCGGGACCTATCTGGCAGACGCGCCCGACGCGCCGGGTCTGTGGGCGATGAAGAGCGGTGCCGCGCTCTACGATTGGAATCTCGCGCGGCACACGACGACGACACGCTCGGCCGACGACATCCACGCGCTTGGCCTGTCCGAAGTCACGCGAATCCGCGGCGAGATGGAAAAGATCCGCACCGAAGTAGGCTTCGCCGGCGACCTCAAGGCCTTTTTCGAACATGTCCGCACCGACCCCCGATATTATTGCAAAACCCCCGCCGAACTGCTTGCGCGGTTCGAGGCGATCGAGGCGAAGATATGGCCGGCGATTCCGCGGCTGTTCCATGATCGCCCCAAAGCGCCCTTCGAAGTCCGCCCGCTGCCCGCGCTCGGCGATCAGCGCGGCACCGGATATTACCGCCCCGGACCGCCCGACGGCGTGTCGCCGGGCATCCTCTTTTTCAATATGTCGATGCTGAATACACGGCCGATCCCGACGCTCGAGACGCTGACGCTGCACGAGGGGATTCCGGGGCACCATTTCCAGTTGACGCTGGCGATCGAAAATGCCGACCTGCCCCCGCTGCTTCGGCACGGGCAGGCCACGGCCTATACCGAAGGCTGGGGCCTTTATGCCGAATCGCTCGGCCCCGAACTCGGCATGTTCACCGACCCAATGCAGATGTTCGGCCATCTCGACATGGAAATGCTGCGCGCGGTGCGACTTGTCGTCGACACCGGCATCCACGCAAAACGCTGGGGACGCCAGCGGGCGATCGACTATATGCTCGACAATACGTCGATGGCGCCCCGCGATGTGGTGGTCGAGATCGACCGCTACATCGCCTATCCGGGGCAGGCATGCGCCTACAAGATCGGCGAGCTCAAATTCCGCGAGCTGCGCGAAGAAGCGAGCAAGGCTCTCGGCACTGCGTTCGATATTCGCGACTACCACCATCAGGTGCTGAACACCGGCGCGCTGCCGATGGAAGTGCTCGAGACCAAGATACGCGCATGGACCGCATCGGGCGGCGAGCGGGCTTGAGGATGTCGCGTCCGATGCCCGAGGAAACCGAAGCGCTTTCCGCAAAACCCCGCGTTTCACGCCGCCACCGATGGCTGCTGCTTATCCCCTTTCTATGGCAGGTCGGCGCAGTTCCACTGGTCAACGATGTGGCCTGGCGACCCTTCTTGCTTCCATTCCCGATGGTTTGGCAAATGGCCGGAATCCTCGTCACGTCGGCGATCATCGCCTTTATCTTCGCGATCGACCGCCAGCATCCCGAATTCGAGGACGGTGACGGCAATATCGAACAAGCGGGAGCGGACCATTGATCCTCGCCCTCACCCTCGCAGTCGTGCTGGGCACGATGGCCGGAGCACTGCTGTCGGCGCGGCGACAGCAGCGCGCGCGCACGCTCACCGAATGGGCGGTCGGTGGCCGCCGTTTCGGCGTGCTCGTCTTCTGGTTCCTCAATGCCGGCGAGATATATACGACCTTCGCCGTGCTCGGCATTTCGGGGTTCGCATGGGCGCATGGCGCGCCCGCCTATCTTGCCTTCACGTCGGTGTCGCTTTCGGCAGCGATCGGCTATTGGCTGATGCCATGCATCTGGAATGCCGGGCGTCGATACGGGCTGGTGACTCAGGCCGATTTCTTTGCCGCGCACTATCGCGCCACCTGGCTCGGCGTGGTGGTTGGTATCGCGGGGATCGCCGCGCTGATCATCTATGTGCAGATCCAGATCGTCGCGCTCAGCTTGATCGTGCGGCTGACGCTCGGCCCCGAAGTTTCGACGGCGGCGGCGGCGACGGTCGCCGCCGTCATCATGCTCGCCTTCGTCTATTTCGCCGGGCTGCGCTCGGCCGCCTTCGCGGCGGGGGTGAAGGACGTGCTGATGCTGCTGATCGTCATCGCACTGTGCGTGACGGTCGCGTCGAAAGTCGGCGCAGCGTCGATGCTCGATGTCTATAAAATGGCGCAGGACCAGTTTCCCGGCATCGGCCGGCTGCCGGGGCTCCAGCCCGAAGCCGGCCTGTCGACGGTCTGGCTGATGACTGCGGCGCTCAACGTCGCGCTTGGCAACTGGATTCTCCCGCACCTGTTCCAGCTCTGCTTTTCGGCGGGAAGCGAAGCGACGATCCGGCGCAACGCGATCTGGCAGCCGATCTATTCGCTGTCCTATTTCTTCATCATCCTGCTCGGCTTCGCGGCGCTGCTCGCCGGGACACAGCCCGAAGGCGGCGACACCAATGCCGTGCTGCTGCAGTTCGTCGCCGATCGCTATCCGGCGTGGGCCGTCGGCCTCTTCGCGGGGACGGCATGCCTTCTCGCGCTGGTGCCTGGGTCGGTCCTGTTGCTCACTGCCGGATCGATCTTCAGCCGCAACATCCTGCTGCCGATGCGACCCGACATCTCCGACCGCACATCGCTCCTTGCATCGCGCCTGTCGATGATCGTCATTGCCGCCATCGCGGTCTGGCTGACGCTCGGCGGATCGAAGTCGTTGGTCGAGATCGGGCTGTCGGCCTATGCCGCCATCGGCATGCTCGCGCCGGGCGTCTATTTCGCCTTCACCTGGAAGCGCGCGCACGCAGCGGGTGTCTTTGCAGGCATCGTGGCCGGCTATCTCGCCCTGCTACTGCCACAAGCGCAGCAACTGTGGACGACGCTGCTGCCCGGCTGGGACCATGGGCTGGTGGCGATGGCGGTCAACGCAGCCGTCGCTGCACTGGTCTGCGCCGCATGGCCGCGCCGCGCCGCAGCGAGCCTGCATCCCGCCTGAGCGGCATCGCGATCAGCTCCAGCTTTTCAGGCGCGCCTCGAGCACGCTCATCAGCCGCGCGGGTGCGCCCTCAAGTTGTCGGCCGAGCCGGTGGATCAGGCTGACCGTGCTGTGTTCGATCGCATCGTCGAGCAGCGGGCGCGCGACGAGGCTTCCTTCTTCAAGCTCGGCGAGCGCGGAGATGCGCGGCAGCACGGTCAACGCGCGACCCCCCTTCGCGATCTCGCGCATCATCTGGATCGATGTCGTGACCAGCCGCGGCTCCAGCCAGGTTTGCGCGCGCTTTTCGGCATGATTGAGCGTGCTGCGAATCCGGAAGCCCTGCGGCGGTAGGCACAGGTCGAAACCGCTGAGATCCGCGATCGTCAGCGCCTCCATCGCCGCGGCGGGATGGCTCGGCGCGCACAGCACCATCAGGGGCTGCGCGACCGCGCTACGCGTGCGGATCTTGGGCTCGCTGGTGGTGTGCAGGATCATGCCGATATGCGCCTCGTCGTCGAGCACCATGCGGATGATCTCCGAACTGGGGCAGCTCGTCACGGTGATCGCGATGCCCGGATTGCGGCGCTGGAATCCCTCGATCAGCGCGGTGAAGGACGGCCCGAAGAAGCCCTCGCCGATCGCGAGGTCGATGCGACCCGATTTAACCTCGCGCAGTTCCTGAATCTGGTTCAGCAGCGCTTCGCGGTCAGCAAGCTGGTTCTTGTGATATTCGAACGCCAGTTGGCCCGCCTCGGTCAGTCGGATCGACCGACGCCCACGTTCGATCAACGCGATCCCCATATCGTTTTCGAGCTGCGCGATCTGGCGGCTGATCGACGATACGGCCACGCCGATCTTGTCGCTCGCCAGCCGCATCGATCCCAGGTTCGCGGCTTCGTAGAAATATTGGAGCGCGTTATCCCACATTGGCAATCTTCCCAAAGTCACCGGCCGAAGCCCGAAAATGCCGATCGTTGCGATAAACGCAACCAATTTCGTCTTTTGATGCCCTTGCTGCGAATGCACCTTGGCTTATCGGGACTTGCCGTATTGACTATATCCCGACCAAGGGGGGAGCCGAATTCCATGAACAAGAGATCGCGTGCCGGTTGGCAAGGCTATATTCCGGCCATCACGACGCCCTTCGACGCGAACCGCAATCTCGACCTGCCGGCGCTGGGCGTCCTGCTCGAATGGCTTCATTCGGAAGGGATGCACGGCCTCCTGCTGGCCGGCACGACAGGCGAATGGCCGAGCATGTCGACCGAAGAGTGCAAGATGCTCTTTTCGGCGGCGGGCGCGCAACTCGGCGGCAAGTTGCCGCTGCTGGCGGGATGCAATGCCTATACCGCAAACCGGGTACTGGAACTGGCGGATCATGCCGCGGCCAGCGGATTCGATGGCATCGTCGTGACGCCCCCCCCTTACTACCGGCCCTCGGCAGACGAGATCCATGGATTCTACGCCGATATTTCGGCTGGGACCAAGCTACCCATCTGCGTGTACAACTGGCCTCCCGGCACCGGGATCGACATGCCGCTCACGCTGCTGGAACGGCTCGCGGCACTCGACAATGTCGTTGCGATCAAACAATCGACCAGCGACCTGCGCCGCTTTGTCGATACATTTTTCGCGCTCAAGGACAAAATTCGGATTTTCGGTCACTCGATGGACGAGCATGGCCTCGCGCTGCTCCAAGCGCGCGGCGGCGACGGGACGATGGGCGCGGGCGCGGTGCTCGGGCGCATCCACCCCGATTTTTACAATAAGCTGTGGGCGGGTGATATCGAAGGCGCGCGCGAATGCGGGCGCATGGACCGCGTCATCCTCGACGAATGGTACACCCCTGAACTCGTCGGCCGTTTTGGATCGGGACCCGCCATACTGAAGGCCGGCCTCAACGCCCAGGGTCTGCCCGGGGGGCATGTCCGCCCGCCACTGCGCGACGTTTCCGCCGAAGACGCCGAGAGAATCAGGGAGACTTTGGTCACGCTCGGACGCATTTAGGGCCTTATGGAACAGGTTGATGTCGCGATCATCGGCGGGGGGCTGGTCGGCTGTGCTGCCGCATGGCGCCTCGCGCTTCGCGGTGCATCGGTTGCGCTGATCGAGGCGGGCGACATCAACGGCGGTGCATCGGGACAGAATGCCGGATCGCTCCATTTCCAGATCGAACGCCGTTTTCTCGAAACCGACGATCGGATCGACGGGCAGGCGGCGGATATCGTCGCGCTGAGCCGCATTGCGGTGGGCGACTGGCGGGAGATCGAGGGGGAATTGGCCGCCGACCTTCATGTGTCCATGCAGGGCGGGCTGATGGTGGCCGAAACCGCCGAACAGGTCGCGCTGCTCGAACGCAAAGCAGCGCGCGAAAGCCGTGAAGGCCTTTCGGTCCGAACCATCAATGGCGACGAAGCGCGCGCGATCGCCCCCTATCTCTCGTCGGGCGTCCTGGCCGCAAATTTCTCTGCCGACGAAGGCCACGCCGATCCGCGTGCCGTCACGCCCGCGCTGGCCGACGCCGCGCGCGCGGCAGGCGCATCGATCCGCACAGCATCGCGCGTGCAGTCGATCGCACGCGAGAATGGGCGCTTTACGATCCGGGGCGGCCGGCTCGACCTGTCGGCCGACCGGCTGCTCGTCGCCGCGGGAGCATGGAGCGCCAATATCTGCGCGCTTCTGAACATCCACATGCCGCTATATCCCGTCGCGCTGTTGATGAACGCCACCGAGCGAGCGCGACCTGTGGTGCCGCACTTGGTTCAGCACGTCGGGCGGCGGCTATCGCTGAAACAGACCTATGCCGGCAATATCCTGGTCGGCGGCGGCTGGCCCTCGCGACTGGCGCAAGCGCCGGGCGGGGGTTTCGACCCGTGGGCGAAGGCAATGATGATCCCCGAATCGCTGACCGGCAATCTACGCGTCGCGGTCGATACCGTGCCGGACGTCGCGCGGCTGAACCTGATCCGCAGTTGGACCGGGATCACCGCGATTTCTGCCGACCAGTTGCCCGTGGTCGGCGAAGTGCCGAGAATGCCCGGCCTGTGGATCGCGGCGGGCGGATCAGCCTTCACGCTCGGGCTGACCTTCGCCCGGCTGATCGCGGATGCGATGGCGGACGGCCCGGCGCCCGCGCTCGCGCCGTTGTCACCCGCACGCTTCGAACATCTGAACGGGTTCATGGGATGACGGCCGCCCGCATCACCCAAGGCGTGAGCCGCGGCCGACCGATCACCATCACCGTCGATGGCATACGGGTCGAATGCTTCGCGGGCGAAACCCTGGCCGCCGCGATGCTCGCCGCCGACCATGCCATCTTCCGTGTGGACACCCGCGGACAGGGACGCGGCATGTTCTGCAACATGGGCGTGTGCAGCGAGTGCCTGGTCACGCTGGTGGAAAGCGGACGGCGCCTGCGCGCTTGCCTGATCGAAGCCCGCGACGGCATGGAGATCACGACGCGTGACTGAACCGGAGCACTTCGACGTCGCGATCGTCGGCGGCGGCCCCGCTGGTCAGGCGGCCGCTATCGCGCTCGAGGGGCGCAGCCTGTCGATCGCGGTGATTGACGAACAGATGCGCCCCGGCGGACAGATTTTGCGGCAGCCCCCCGCCGCCTTCACCGTCGCAAACTGGCTCGTCGACCGCAGCTATGCACCGCTGAAGCGTCAGCTCGACCGGTTCGGGCAGTTGGAGAAGGTGACCTGGTTCGGCGGACACTCCGCCATCGGGTTACAGGCGGGATCGATCGTTGCGAGCGGCCCTGACGGCCTGCGAACCATCGCCGCCGACCGCATCCTGATCGCCGCAGGCTGCCAGGATCTCGCCGTCCCGCTACCCGGCTGGACGCTTCCCGGCGTTCATGCCGCGGGCGGTATTCAGGCTTTCATCAAGAGCCAGCAGTTGCTGGCCGGCATGCGCGTGCTGCTCTCTGGGACCCACCCGTTGCAGTTGATCATCGCAGCGCAGATCGTCTCGGCGGGCGGCACGGTGTCCGCGGTTCATTTTGCGCAGCCCCGCGCTGCCATGATTGGTGCGCTTGCCCGCCATCCCCTGACCGCGCTCGGCCGCCCAGCCGATCTGTTCGCTGCCAGATCGGCCATGGCAGCGCTAGCGCGCGCGGGCACGCCGATACGCTATGGCGTCGGCCTGTCGGAGTTGACCGGCCGCGATCGCGTGTCGGGCGCCGTAACGAGCGCCGGCAATGTCGAATGCGACGCAGTCGGGCTTTGCTATGGTTTCGTGCCGCAATCGGCGCTGCCGCGAATGGCCGGCGCGCAAATGATCGCGGCGGGGCCTGCGGGCGGCTGGGCCTGCGTCCACGATGATTGGATGCGGACTTCGGTGCCTGGCCTCTACGCGGCGGGCGAGACGGTCGGCGTGGCCGGGGCGGCGGCGGCGGCGGCTGGCGGCGAGCTCGCGGGTCTGGGGATTGCGCTCGATCTCGGCCTGCTCGATACCGACACGGCGCAGCGCGCGGCGCAAAACTCGCGGCGGCGGCTCGCGCGGCACCGCGCCTTCGCATCCGTTCTTGACGCGATCGCCGATCCCCGTCCCTTCTTTCCTGCGCCGGATAGCCAGACGATCGTCTGCCGCTGCGAGGATGTCGCGTTCGGCCCCCTGTCGGAACGGGTGTCGGCGGGCGGGTCGGCCAATGCCGTGAAGCTGGCGACGCGGTGCGGCATGGGCGCGTGTCAGGGGCGCAATTGCGAACCGACGCTGCTCCGGATGATTTCCGCCGCGGGTGGATGCGACAATATCGGCTTTACCGCACGCTTCCCCGCGCGCCCCGTCTCCATCGCCGACATTCTGCCGACCGATTGACCGTTGCGCTGACGACAACGATTTTTGCATTTCACTTGCGTTGCAGGCGTCCTTCGGACCGCCCAAGATAGCCACCTATCGCACGGAGTTTCGCATGAACGCAGCACCCGAAAAGCCCGTTTTCCTGTCGGTCGATCACATTTCGTGGACCGTTCCCGACCTTGAGACGGCGCTGGCCTTTTACCGCGACGTCATCGGCGCGGAAGAGTTGTTCCGCATGGGGCCCCTCGACGCGGCGGACATGCCGGTCGATGCCGACGGCCGCGACTGGATGGAAACCCATGTGGGCGTAAAGGGCGCGCGGATGACGCTTGTGATGATGAAGCTCACCGACAATATGAACTTCCAGCTCGTTCAGTATGACGAACCCGCCGATCGCCGACAGGATCTGCCGCGCAACTGCGACCGCGGCGGCCATCACCTCGGGCTGAAGGTCGACGATGTCGACAAGGCGCTCGCCTATCTGTCAGCGCATGGCTGCACAGCATTGGAGACGATCCACATCGACGCCGGGCCGCTCGCGGGGAAGAAGAACGTCTATGTGCTCGATCCCTTCGGGCACCAGCTCGAAATCGTCGACTGATCCACGAAAGGAAGTTGCATGCCGAACAGCAAGATCAATCCTGCCGGACTTTATGACGCCGTCGGCTACGGCTTTTCGCACGCCGCACTTCAGGATGGCGGCCGCACATTGCACCTCGCCGGCCAGGTCGCCTGGGACAAGGATTGCAATGTCGTTGGCGGTGACGATCTTGCCGCCCAGACGCGGCAGGCGCTGGCGAATCTAGAGGCGGTACTCGCCGAAGTCGGGGCGACGCCCGCGGATGTGGTGCGTTTGCGCACCTATGTCGTCGACCATAATCCAGACAAGCTGGGGCCCGTGCTGGCCGAGGTCGGCGCGTTCTACGACGGCGTGCTTCCCGCACCGAACACGTTCATCGGCGTGCAGGCCCTCGCCCTGCCCGATTTTCTGGTCGAGATAGAAGCCACGGCCGTCATCGGATAGGCCCGGCCGCCGCGACGCTAGCGCATGCCCCTGATCTCGTCGTCGCGGCCCGTCATTTCCCACCGGATCAGCGAGATCGGGATCGACCCGGCGGCGCGAAAACGGTCGTGGAAGGATTTGATGTCGAACTTTTCGCCCTCCTGCATCGCGACCTCTGCAAGCAGCTTTTCCAGTTCGACCTTGCCGATATAATAGCCGATGCCATAGCCGGGCTGGCGCAGATAAAGCTCTATATCGAACTGTGCCACCGCGTCGCCGGCTTCCATCCATTTGGGCGTCCGCGCGATCAGCGAGGCATTGGCCTCTTTCCACGTCCATTGATTCGCCTGCATCTTCAGTTCGGGAAGGATGCGTGCGGCGCGTTTGGCGCCCAATATATAGTCGATCTCGCGCGTCTTCGGCCGGTCTTCGAGCATCCCCGCCTGAAGGATCATTTCCTCGAGATAGAAGGCCCAGCCCTCGTTGCGCAGGCCGTTGACGAAGAACAGCCGCGACGCCCCCCGCACCGGCCGCGTGTCGCGCGCCGCCTGCAGCGCGTCGAAGGCATGGCCGGGCAGATTATGCGCCCGCAGCGGCCGCCCGTCGCGAAATTCGGCCTGGAAAAAGAAATGCAGATGCAGCGGCGGGGCGAACAGCCCCGGTTTCGACGGGTCCTTTTCGAACGGGAATTGATACGGCCCCTCTTCAGGATCATGCTGGACATAATCGGGGATCGTGACCCAGTCGCCATCGCGCAGGAATTTGAGGAGATCCTCGTCCTCCGTCTTGCGCTTGGCGTCGAATTCGGCGCGCGTCTGCACGGGCTCAGGCATCGCGATGCCGCGATTGCGATGCTCCTCGATCTTCAGGAATGCGATCTGGCGCTGATACTCGCGCTCGCCGATCACTGCGATTTCCTCCGGCGTATAGGGAAGCAGCAGGACGTTCTTCAGATACCAGGCGTAATTTTCCCGCCCCACCCCACCGTGCGCGGGAAGGCCGGCTTCGATGCTTTCGAGCCAGGCCTTGAATCCGGCCGCCGCCGCCTGCGCGCGCTTCGCCGGCGCGACGAGCGCGGGCTGGACCTTCGCGGCGCGCGCGGCGAGTTCGCCATAGACGTTCACCTCGACCTGCTTCTGCGCGATCCCCAGCCGCGCAAGATCGCCGCGTGGGTGGGTGAGGTTCGTCCGCGCCTGTCGCAACGCCTCGGGCACCGCTTCGAGCCGGGCCTTGAACGCGGCCAGTTCGTCCGCCGCCAGCGGCAGCTTCGGGATCGCGAGCGCGCCGTGCATCTTGGGCCCGAAGCCAAGGTTGGTCGTGCTGTAGAAAGCGGGATCATGCTTCCACGGCTGGACGACGCGGTGCTGGAATTCGAGTCCGCGCATTTCGGCGAGTATGACCATATAGTCCACGCGCCGGGCAATCGGCCAGCCGCTGTCGTCGATCGCCTTCAGCCGCGCCTCGAATGTCTTGAGCCCGGCATAATGCCGCGCCATCGCCGCGGGCGAATAATCGGCTATGCCCTTGACCATCGGTGGCGGAACGAAGGCGCGGAACTCCTCGTAAAGCGCGAGCATCGCGGAATAGCCCGACGGCGCGGCTTCGGTTTGCGCGGCAAGCGGCGGGGGAGCAGCGAAGGTCAGCAAGGACGCGGTCATCAGCGCGGCAGCCGCACGCAATTTCATCTTCAAGGCCTGTCTCCCGATCGCAAAAAGTCCGTTGCGCCCCCTCTGTCAGAGCGCGTTGAAGAAGCGCGTCAGCCGCTCCATCGCCTCGGTCACCCGCGCCTCGGATTCCGATCCGAAGCAGACGCGCAGATGCCCCTCGCCCCCGGCTCCATAGAAGCTTCCCGATTCGACGACGACATGCGCTTCCTTGAGGATGGCCATCGCCAGATCCTGCGACGAACGCCCCGTCGCGCTGATGTCGGGAAAGGCATAGATGGTGCCCTCGGGCTCGGGGCAGGTGACGCCCGGCATCTGGTTCAGCGCCTGCACGACGATGTCGCGCTTGCGCCTGTCGGCCTCGACCATCGCCAACATCGCGTCCTGCGGTCCCTCGACCGCGGCGCGCGCGCCTTCCTGAATGAAGACGTTGACGTGCGTCACGTCGGTCATCGTGATGCGCATGATCGCCGGCATCAACGCCGCGTCTGCGGTCAGATAACCGATGCGCCAGCCATCCATCGAATAGGCCTTGGTGAAGGCGAAGCAACTGATCGTGCGTTCGCGCATCCCCGGCAGGCTCGCGATGCTGACATGCTCCGCGGCCCCATAGGTGATATATTCATATACCTCGTCCGACAGCACCAGCAGGTCATGCTCGATCGCAAGGTCGGCGACATTCTGCAGTTCGGCGCTGCTGTAGACGCGCCCCGTCGGGTTCGCCGGATTGATCAGAACGATCATCCGCGTTCTATCGGTGATTTTCGCCGCGATCTTTTCCTTCGAAATCGCGAAATCATTCGCCTTGTCGAGCTCGGCGATCACGACCTTGCCCCCGGCAAGCTCGGTCTTTCCGATATGCTGGGGATAATAGGGATCAAGGAGGATGACCTCGTCGCCCGGATCGATCGCGGCCATGAAGGCGGCGAAGGAGGCGTGAGTCAGCCCGTTCGTCACGAGGATTTCATCGACACCATAGTCGAGCCCGTTGAAGCTTGTCAGCTTTTCGGCCAGCGCCTGCCGGAACGACAATGTTCCGCGAAAGTCGCCATAGTGGACGATGCCGGCATCGAGCGCGGCCTTCGCCGCCTCCTTGATGTGCAGGGGCGTGTCGGCGTGCGGCCGCCCGAATTCGAGATGGATCAGGTCGGCGCCCGCGGCGTCGAGCTTCGCCGCCTCGTCGTACATGCCGAAGCTTTTTTTCGATCCCGCCGTCAGGCGCTGTGCCGGCCACTTCATCTATCGCTACCTCTCGATGTTTCCCATACACGTGAATAATTGTGTGATAAAGGATATTTCAAGCCTAAAATTTTAAGCTTGAAGCATTTTGATGCAAAGCCTAGGAATCGGGGCATCGGTCAATGGCGATGGAGTCGTTCGAGTGAGGATCGCATGTGTCGGAGGCGGGCCAGCGGGCCTGTATTTCGCGATTTCGATGAAGCTGCGCGAACCCGCGCACGTCATCGACATCTTCGAACGCAACCGTGCCGACGACACCTTTGGCTGGGGCGTCGTCTTTTCCGATCAGACGGTCGAAAATCTCATGGCGAACGACCCTGTCAGCGGCGCTACGATCCGCGATGAATTTGCGCATTGGGACGATATCGACGTTCATATTCACGGCGAATGCATCCGCTCGTCGGGTCACGGCTTCATCGGTATCGGGCGCAAGCGCCTGCTCGCGATCCTGCAGGACCGCGCCCGCGAACTCGGTATCGGGCTGCACTTCGAGCATGAAGCGGGAGCGGACCTCGCCGACTGGGCCGATTATGATCTGGTGATCGCCGCCGATGGCGCGAACAGCCGTATCCGCAACGCCTATGCCGAACATTTCGACGTCGATATCCAGGTCAAGAAGAATAAATTCTTCTGGTTCGGCACTGCGAAGCAGTTTGAAGCCTTCACCTTCGCCTTCGAACGCACCGAGGCCGGCTGGGTATGGGCGCACGCCTATCGTTTCGACGACGAACTTTCGACCTTCATCGTCGAGATGGAGCCGGAGACATGGACGAAGCTCGGCCTCGACCGAATGGACCAACCCGAAGCGATTGCGCTGTGCGAAAAAATCTTCGCCCGATATCTCGACGGCAATCCGCTGATGTCGAACGCCACCCACCTCCCCGGTCCGCAGGCCTGGCTCAACTTCCGGCGCATCATCACCGGCCGCTGGTCGCACGACAAGTTCATCCTGCTCGGCGACGCGGCGCACACCGCTCATTTTTCGATCGGTTCGGGCACCAAGCTCGCGCTCGAAGATGCGATCAAGCTCGCCGAGGTATTGAGCCGGCCAGGCCTGGGCCGCGCCGAGGCGCTGGAGGAATATCAGGCCGAGCGCAATATCGAGGTGCTGAAACTCCAGAACAGCGCGCGCAATTCGACCGAATGGTTCGAGACGCTCGACCGCTACCTGCCGTTCGAGCCGATCCAGTTCGCTTATTCGCTGCTCACCCGCTCGCAGCGCGTCAGCCATGAAAACCTGCGTCTGCGCGACAGAAACTGGCTCGAAGGTGTCGAACGCTGGTTTCAGTCGCGCGCGCCCGGCGGGCGCGACGAGGGCGCGCCGCCGATGTTCGCCCCCTACAAGCTGCGCGAAATGACGGTCGAAAACCGGATCGTCGTCTCGCCGATGGCGATGTATTGCGCGACCGACGGCACGCCGGGCGATTTTCATTTCGTCCACTATGGCGCGCGCGCGCAGGGCGGCGCGGGGCTCGTCTATACCGAAATGACGTGCGTTTCGCCCGAAGCGCGGATCACCCCGGGCTGCCCCGGCATGTACACGCCCGAACATGCCGCCGCATGGCGGCGCATCACCGAATTCGTGCACCGCGAAAGCAAGGCCAGGATCTGCCTTCAGCTTGGTCATTCCGGTGCCAAGGGGTCGACCAAGATTGGCTGGGAGGGAATGGACGAGCCGCTGGGCGAGGGCAACTGGCCGCTGATCGCCGCATCCGAGGTGGCGTGGAGCCCCGCAAACCAGACACCGCGCGCGATGACCCGCGACGACATGGATAGCGTCCGCGATCAGTTCGTCGCCGCAACGCATATGGCGATCTACGCCGGTTTCGACATGGTCGAAATGCATGCCGCACACGGCTACCTGCTGTCGAGCTTTATCACCCCGCTGCTCAATCGGCGTACCGACGAATATGGCGGCAGCCTCGAAAACCGGCTGCGCTTCCCGCTCGAAGTCTTTGCCGCGATGCGCGCTGCCTGGCCCGCCGAACGGCCGATGTCGGTGCGCATATCCGCCAACGACTGGATGGGCGATGCGGGCGTGACCCCCGACGAGGCGGTGCTGATCGCGCGAGCGTTCGATGCCGCGGGGGCCGACCTGATCGACGTGTCGGCGGGCCAGACCTGGGCCGATTGCAAGCCCGTCTATGGCCGCATGTTCCAGACCCCCTTCGCCGATCAGATACGCAACGAAGCGCGCGTATCCACGATGGCGGTCGGCAACATCTTCGAAACCGACCATGTCAATTCGATCCTCGCCGCCGGGCGCGCCGATCTGGTCGCGATCGGGCGTCCGCACATGATCGACCCGATGTGGACGCTCCGCGCGGCGGCGCAGCACGACTATCGCGGCGCCGCGGTGCCGCCGGGCTACCGGAACGGGATCAGCCAGCTCGCGCGCAACATGAAACGCGCGGCCGAGCAGGAAGCGGCGTTGAGAGGGTAATATGCGACTGAAGGACATGCATGCCGTCGTCACCGGCGGCGGATCGGGGATCGGCGCCGCCATCGCCCATGCGCTCGCCGCCGAGGGCGCGCGGCTGACCCTGGTCGGGCGTCGGCGCGAGGCGCTGGACGCCACCGCAGCGACCTTGCCCGGCGCCTGCGTCGCACCCGCCGACGTTGTCGACCGTGCTGCGATCGACAATGCTTTTGCAGCAGCGCGCAACGCGCATGGGCCGATCACGATCCTCGTCAACAACGCCGGCATAGCCCCCAGCGCGCCCTTCGCCCGCGTCACCCCCGAAGCATGGCGCAGGGCGATGGCGGTCAATCTCGACGCGCTGTTCCATTGCTGCCAGTCGGCGCTGCCCGACCTGCTTGCCGCAGAAACCGGCCGCATCGTCACCGTCGCTTCGACCGCCGGCGTGAAAGGCTATGCCTATACCGCCCCCTATGTGGCGTCGAAGCACGGCGCGATCGGGCTGATGCGCGCGCTCGCGGCCGAATATGCCGCCACCGGCCTGACCGCCAACGCCGTCTGCCCGGGCTTTACCGACACCGACATCGTCGAACAGGCGGTTGCGAATATCCGGTCGAAGACCGGCCGCAGCGAAGCCGAGGCGCTTGCCGAGCTGACGCGCTTCAACCCGCAGAAGCGGCTGATCGACCCGGCCGAGGTCGCCGAGGCAGCGCTGTGGCTTTGCCTTCCCGCCAGCCGATCGGTCACCGGCCAGACGGTGATGATCGCAGGCGGAGAAGTGATGTGAGCGAGCCGACGGCCATTCGCGAAAAGCATGACGGTGCGCTCGACGAACGCGGCAACGTGCGTTTGTGGCTGCGGATGCTGACCTGTACGACGGTGATCGAAAAGCGCCTGAAGCGCCGCTTTGCCGACCAACATGGCATCACGCTGCCGCGCTTCGACGTCATGGCGGCGCTCGATCGCCATCCCGAGGGGATGACGATGGGGCAATTGTCGCAGGCGCTGCTGGTATCGAACGGCAACGTCACCGGCGTCGTGCAGACGCTTCTGCGCGACCGCTATCTCAGCATCGCGCCCTCCCCCACCGACGGTCGGGCGTCAATCGTCCGACTGACGCCACTCGGGCAGGAATGCTTCAGCGGCCTTGCCGAGGCACATCACGAATGGGTCGACATGATGCTGGCCGGCCTGACGCGCGATCAGCGCACTACGCTCTTCGACCTTCTCGGCGCGCTCAAGGATTCGCTCGCCGCCGACAATGGAAAGGAACAGGCATGAATCCGGAAAGCTTTTCGCCCGAACATTTCGGGTGGCATTTCGACGGAGGCGTCGCCACGGTTACGCTCAACCGCCCCGACCGCAAGAATCCCCTTACCTTCGAAAGCTATGCAGAGCTGCGCGACACCTTTCGCGCACTTGTCTATGCGCCGGCCGTGAAGGCCATCGTCGTGACGGGCGCCGGCGGCAATTTTTCGTCAGGCGGCGACGTGCACGAGATCATCGGGCCGCTTACCAAAATGGCGATGCCCGAACTGCTCGATTTCACGCGCATGACAGGCGATCTCGTCAAGGCAATGCGTGCGTGTCCGCAACCGATCATTGCAGCGATCGACGGTATCTGCGTCGGCGCCGGCGCGATCATGGCGATGGCGTCGGACATGCGTCTTGCGACGCCACGCGCCAAGACCGCTTTTCTGTTCACGCGCGTCGGCCTAGCCGGCTGCGACATGGGCGCGTGTGCCATCCTGCCGCGCATCATTGGTCAGGGACGCGCGTCGGACCTGCTTTACACCGGACGGATGCTCGGCGCCGAAGAGGGCGAGCGGTGGGGTTTCCACAACCGGCTGGTCGACCCCGACGCGCTGCTCGACGAAGCGACCGCGCTCGCGCGCGCGCTCGCAGCGGGGCCGACTTTCGCGCACGGCATCACCAAGACGCAACTCGGCATCGAATGGGCGGTCTCGGTCGAAACCGCGATCGAGATGGAAGCGCAGGCGCAGGCGATATGCATGGCGACCAATGATTTCCGCCGCGCTTTCGAAGCGTTTGCGGACAAACGCACTCCCGAGTTCGCGGGCGACTGATGGCCGATCGTAGCTTCCTCGACTGGCCGTTTCTCGACGATGGCCACCGCGCGCTGGCGCAGGATCTCGACGCCTGGTGCGCGGCGCATCTGACCGACCACCATCCGGACGATATCGACGGCGCGTGCCGCGCGCTCGTCCGCGCGCTCGGCGACGCCGGTTGGCTGCGCTATTGCGTCCCCGCGGCTTATGGCGGGGTCCATGACAGCCTCGACATCCGTTCGCTCGCGCTGATCCGCGAAACGCTCGCGCGCCATTCGGGGCTCGCCGATTTCGCTTTCGCGATGCAGGGGCTGGGATCGGGCACGATCAGCCTTTTCGGCACCGAGGCGCAAAAACGGGATTATCTGCCGGATGTCGCGACCGGGCGGAAGATTGCGGCGTTCGCACTCACCGAGCCCGCGTCGGGATCCGATGTCGCGTCGATGGAAACGACGGCGGCACGCACCGCCGACGGCTATGTCGTCAACGGCGCAAAAACCTATATCTCGAACGGCGGTATCGCCGACTATTATGTCCTCTTCGCTCGCACCGGCGAGGCGCCGGGCGCGAAGGGCGTGTCCGCCTTCATCGTCGATGCGGATACGCCGGGGCTGGACGTGACCGACCGCATCGCGGTGATCGCTCCGCACCCGCTCGCGACGTTGACTTTCACCGACATGGCGCTCGACGGCACCGCGCTGCTCGGCGAGTCGGGGCGCGGCTTTGCCCAGGCGATGGCGACGCTCGACATCTTCCGCACCACTGTCGGCGCCGCCGCGCTCGGTTTCGCGCGCCGCGCGCTCGACGAGGCGACCGCGCGGGCGCGCGGGCGCAAGCTCGGTCCGGGAACGCTCGCCGACAATGCGATCACCCAGTCGAAGCTCGCCGAAATGATACTCGACGTCGACACCTCGGCGCTGCTCATCTACCGCGCCGGCTGGCTCCGCGATGTGCGCGGCGAACGCAACACGCGCGAAGCCGCGCTGGCAAAACTCCACGCGACCGACAGCGCGCAGGCGGTGATCGACAAGGCGGTACAGATGTTCGGCGGGCTCGGCGTCACCGTCGGAACGCCCGTCGAGGCGCTGTATCGCGAAGTGCGCGCGCTACGCATCTACGAGGGCGCGTCGGAAGTGCAGAAAGTCGTCATCGCCCGGCAGCACCTTGCCCAGAGCGCATCCTGATGTTCAGGACCAGCCTGCCGCTGCGCTTCGCGCACTGCGACCCCGCGGGTATCGGCTATTACCCGCGCTATTTCGAGCTGTGCGACGCGGCGATCGAGGACTGGACTGCGGCGGTGCTGGGCATCGACCGGCGCGAGATGCACCTTGAACGCGGGCTCGGCCTGCCAACGGTCAGCCTGCACGCCGAATTCGCGGCGCCGAGCCGACTGGGCGACATGCTCGACTTCACCGTTTCCGTGACGCGAGCAGGCCGCAGTTCGGTCGATCTCGCGGTCGACATCGCCTGCGCCGGCCAGCGCCGCTTCGCGGTGCGCTACACGCAGGTGTTTACCGATCTGGCCAAGGGAAGGTCGCGGCCCTGGCCCCCCGAAATCCTCGAACGACTGAACAAGGAACTGTCATGACTGCTCACCAAAGCCTTCTTCCGCCCGGCTGGCAGCGACCGCGCGGCTATGCCAATGGCGTCGCGGCGACCGGCCGCATGGTCTTCACCGCC
The DNA here is from genome assembly GCA_003241685.1 of Sphingopyxis macrogoltabida. Taxonomy (GTDB): domain Bacteria; phylum Pseudomonadota; class Alphaproteobacteria; order Sphingomonadales; family Sphingomonadaceae; genus Sphingopyxis; species Sphingopyxis macrogoltabida_A. The sequence goes on along the minus strand of QFPJ01000014.1, from coordinate 6,265 downwards.
GGGGTCGTCGGCTGGGATGCACAGGAACGCTTCGTCGCCCCCGATCTCGCCGGCCAGTTCCGCCAAATACTCGTGAACACGCTCGCGATCCTCGCCGAAGGCGGCGCGGGGCCCGAGCATATCGTGCGCATGACCTGGTATGTGACGAGCCGCGACGAATATCTCACCAACCTGCCCGCGATCGGCGAAGCCTATCGCGACCTGATCGGCAAGAATTTCCCTGCGATGGCGGTGGTCGAAGTGATTGCGCTGGTCGAGGCCGAAGCCAAGATCGAGATCGAGACGATCGCGGTCGTCCCCGAAGCCGGTTGAGCAAGGATCGAGACATGCATAAATTCGACTGGGCCGACCCCTTCTTCCTCGACGATCAGTTGGAGGATGACGAGCGGATGATCCGCGACAGCGCGCGCGCCTATGCGCAGGACCGGCTGGCGCCGCGCGCGATTGAGGCGTTCGCGACCGAGCGCACCGATCCCGAAATCTTTCGCGAAATGGGCGAACTCGGACTGCTCGGCCCGACGATCCCCGAAACCTATGGCGGGGTCGGCGCCTCCTATGTCGCCTATGGCCTCGTCGCGCGCGAAGTCGAGCGTGTCGATTCGGGTTATCGCTCGATGATGAGCGTGCAGTCCAGCCTCGTCATGTATCCGATCCACGCCTTCGGTTCCGAGGAGCAGAAGCGGCGCTACCTGCCCAAGCTGGCGAGCGGCGCGTGGATCGGCTGTTTCGGGCTAACCGAACCCGATGCCGGCAGCGACCCGGGCGGGATGCGGACCCGCGCGGTCAAGACCGGCGGCGGCTATCGTCTGTCGGGCACCAAGACCTGGATTTCGAACGCGCCGATTGCCGATGTTTTCGTCGTCTGGGCCAAGTCGGATGCGCACGGCGGCGCGATCCGCGGCTTCCTGCTCGAAAAAGGGATGCAGGGACTGTCGGCGCCCAAGATCGAGGGCAAGCTCAGCCTCCGCGCCTCGATCACCGGCATGGTGGTGATGGACGATGTCGAGGTTTCCGAAGACGCGTTGCTCCCCGACGTCGAGGGGCTGAAGGGTCCCTTCTCGTGCCTCAATCGCGCACGCTACGGGATCAGTTGGGGCGCGCTGGGCGCCGCCGAATATTGCTTCCACGCTGCGCGCCAATATGGGCTTGACCGCCACCAGTTCGGCCGCCCGCTCGCCGCGACGCAGCTGTTTCAGAAAAAGCTCGCCGATATGGAAACCGACATCGCGCTCGGACTGCAGGCCAGCCTGCGGGTCGGGCGACTGATCGACAAAGGCCGTTTCGCGCCCGAAATGATCTCCATCGTCAAGCGCAACAATGTCGGCAAGGCGCTCGACATCGCCCGCATGGCGCGCGACATGCACGGCGGCAACGGGATCAGCGGCGAATATCAGGTCATCCGCCACATGATGAACCTCGAAACCGTCAACACCTACGAAGGCACGCACGATGTGCATGCGCTGATCCTCGGCCGCGCCATAACCGGCATAGCGGCCTTTTGATGGCGCGCGCGGGCGCTGCCCTCCTCCGGCGCGGCGCCCGCGCTATTTCACCAGCAAAATCCCGCTCGCGGGGGGAGCGATCCACTCGAAACCGCGCTCCGTGACGATGCCATTGTCCTCGAGCGGGATTTTGATCTTGCGCCCGCCCCATTCGGGAACGGGCGTATAAAGAAACAGCTCGATCGACAGGAAATTGCCGGGGCGAAGCGTATAGGTCATGCGCAGCGGGTTGAAATCGGCCATCGACGGCCCTGACCCGTGCCCCCAGTCGCCCACCGAATGGCTGCCGATAACGACATCCGACACCGTGAGATCGGCGCTCGGATCATCATAGCGGCCAAGCCCAAGGCCCGGGGTTTCCGCTACGCGGCGGTTCACCGCCGCCAGCGCATCGCCCGCGGTGACGCCGGGACGCACCACGTCGAGAATCATTCCCCGGATCTCGGCCGCCTTGTCGAAGGCGCGCTGCACCCCCGGCGGCGGCGCGGTTTCGCCCGGCTTCAGCACATAGGCCATGCGCTTCATGTCGGTATAGGACAGGAGGTAGTTCACGCCCCAGTCCATCGTGATCAGGTCGCCCGGTTGGATGACATGGTTGCCCGAGGTCGGACCACGTTCGCCGGGACCGAGCACATAGATGCTCGGGATACCGAAGCTGCTTCCCAGCCCCTCCCTGTGCAATTCTTCCATCATCCACCAGGCAACCTCGCCGGTGGTCGTCTGGCCCGGCCTGATCACCTCGTTCGACAGCGCACGCTCGGCGATCGTCCGGGAATAATCACCCGCGCGGGCAAAGGCGGCGATGCCGGCGGCAGAGTGCCGCGACCGGAAATCGGACACCAGCTTTTCCGCCGACACCAGCCGGGACGCGAGTTCGGGGCCCAGCGTCTCGCGCAATTTCTCGTGCAGGCTGTGGCTGAGGCCGTCTGCCGTGCCGATCTTGGTCGCGACGTTGATGCCGATGCGTTTCGGCGCCCGTTCCGCAACAAGGCGCCGCAGTTCTGCCGGCGAAGCCTTGATGTCATATAGCGGGCATTGATCAAAGGCCGCGCCGCCGATTCCCATCGCTATGCGCTCGATCCGGTCGCCGCCGCGATCGGTGAAGACATAATAGCCGACATCGCCCACATAACCGCCCCCCAGCATCGCGGCGTTGGGATCGTCATGCCCCTCGCGCGACGCGACGATCCACATATCGATGTCATTTTCGCGCATCGCGTGCGGAAGAATCTGATCGAGTTTTTCCGTCCGTATCTGGCACAGCTCATCCCAGCGTCGTTTTGCTTCCTGTGCCGGTGCCGGGGTCGCGGCGAACGACGACAGCACCGCCAGGCCAGCAAACAGCCGATCGAGTCGTTTCGCCCGCATGTTCATCCCTCCTCTACCAGCGCGAGCCGTCACAGAGACCCCGGCATCCGCCAGAATGTGATTCTATATCCATATTCACACGAATATCGTTTGATTTGAACGTTAGCAGGGAAGGCGTGATCCGCAAGGCTTCTGCACACGGACGCGCCCTCCGCCTTTTGCGGTGAAGCTCGGTTCAGGAGCGTCAATGCCGTGACACCGGGCGCGGAGATCCGGACCGTCACACGAACGTCATCGATACGGCTTTATCGCCTGGGCGGCGCTTTCGCACGCCCGATCGCCAAAACATCGCCATAACTAAGTGCAAATACATATGTTTTCGGCTAATTTGCCGTCAGTGCCGGCCCGCCATGACGGAACGGCTTGATCGAACAAGACATTTGAGGAACACATGAACATAAGGTCGACGGGGAAATCGGCGAGCAGGGCAGAGGAAAAAATGGAAAACCGTGGCGACTATGACCCGAGCAGTCCGACTTTCCGCCTGGAAAACTCGCCATTCTATCTGATGGCGCATGCCGATTTCAAATATCACGAGGATATGGACAAGGTGCTGCACAAGCACGGCGTGTCCAAACCTATCTATCGTGTCATGACGGTGCTGCGCGAATATCAGCCCGCGAGCATCGGCGCGATCGCCGAAGCCGCACTGACCAAGCGGTCGACGATCAGCCGGATCATCGACCGCATGATCGAACAGGGCCTTGTCTCGACCGAACCCAATCCGGAAGACAACCGGATCACCGAAGTTACGCTGACCGCCGCCGGCCAGCAAACGCTGCGCAAGCTGACCCCGATCGTGGGACGCCAGTTCACGCGCGCGATGGACGGCGTCAGCAATCGCGACATCGCCCATCTGCTGCGCACGCTTCAAAAGATCAGCGCCAACCTCGGCAAGCTTCCGATCGAATAGCGTCGGCGGCTCAGCGCGCCGGACCATCGACGACGACCTTGCCGTCGGCGACGACATAGCGGACGTCACGAAGATTCTTTAACGAATCAAGAGGATTGGCGCCGACGATCAATAGATCGGCGATCTTTCCCTTCTCGACCGTGCCGAGCTTGTCGCCCATATGCATGATCTCCGCCCCGACGCGCGTGGCCGATGCGAGAACATCCGCGTTGCTCATCCCCGCCTCGCTCAAATAGTCGAGTTCGCGGAAATAGGCATCGGGATAGCGCACGTCGTTTTCGAACGGGATATCCGTGCCGACCCCAATCGGCACCCCGGCGCGATAGGCTTCGGCGACGCGCTTCAGATGGTCCTGCTGATCGATCACGAAACGGCGCGAATGGGTATGATAGAAGCCGCCGGTGGGGATTCCCGCGGTCGGATATCCGCCGGTCAGCAGATTGTCGAAGGCCCCGATCGTGGGCACGAATGCCGTGCCATGCTTCTTCATCAGCGGCACCGCCTGATCGCTCATCAGCAACGGATGCTCAAGCGTGTCGACCCCCGCCTCGATCGCCCAGTCAGTATATTTGCCATAGCTGTCGATCGCGACGGGCACCCCCAGCGAATGCGCTTCATCGATCGCGGCAGCCAGTTCCTCTTTGTCGGCCGGCGCACCGAGCTTGATCCAGTCGGCGAGGCCGCGGACCTGCTGCCGCACCGCCGTGCGCCATTCCCACGGGCCGTTGAAACCCTTGCTGGGCCCGCCCAGAGCGGGCTTCTGCCGGCCCGTCGCGGTCGATGTCACTTCGTCGCCATGACCTCCGGTCGTCGCGATGATGCGTCCACTCCACAGCACGCGCGGCCCGCGGATGATCCCGCGATCGACCGCTTCCTTGATACGCAGCGCGACATCGTCGATCGTACCGACGTCGCGCGCTGCGGTGATGCCGGCGCCAATCAACTGTTCGGCCAGTGCAACGCCCCGGATTGCGGCACCTGCCGGGCTATCCGAATATTTGCCGAAATCATGGCAGCGCTGCTGGGTGAAATGAATATGGAGGTCGATCAGGCCGGGCATGACATAGAGGCCGGTTGCGTCGATGGTTCGCGTGGCCCCCGCCGGCACCGGAGTCGCGCCCGCAGCCCCAGCCGAAACGATCCGGTCGCCCTGGATCACCACCACCGCGTCGGAAATCGGCGCCCTGCCCCGCCCGTCGATCAGCGTCCCGCCGGTGATCACCACGACCGGCTCCCCACTGCGGTCGACCGGCGGGATGGGTATGCGGCGCACGTCGTCGCTCGTTTCGGGAATCGGGCGCGGTGCGGCATGGAGATGCACGGGCAATATCGCGAGCGCTACAAGTGCCCCCGCCGCCAGATTCGCATGTTTCCGGCGGAAGCGGAGCGGACTGCGAACGGCTGCAATGGACATGAGCGATCTCCTATAAATGTGAATTTACATATGATTTAAAGCGCGATTTGCTTGACGAAACAAGGGTGATTTGCTTCCCTCTCCTTGGCGGCTCGATCGGCGGGCGGTCGCAGCCGCAGGAACGGCGACATGCAACTGGCAGAATCGCAGGCAATGATCGGGCAGAAACTCGACGACGCGATGACGCTCGCCCGCGCGGGACAACTCGATGCAGCAGAGACCAGCCTGCATCAGATATTGATCGCCGCTCCCGACCATCCTGATGCGCTACAGTTGCTGGGAATGGTCGCCCGCAGCCGCGGCGACCATGACGCCGCGATCGCCCTGTTTGACCGCTCGCTCGCTGTCCGGCCGGATCAGTCCCACGTCCTCAACAATTTGGGCAACAGCCTGACCGACAGCGGCCGACACACCGAAGCGGCACAAGCTTATGAAAGGGCGCTGGCGCTGAATCCCGGTTATGCCGAAGCCCGGATGAACCTCGCGCTCGCCCGGCTGGCGCTCGGCCAGCCGGCGTCGGCCTGCGATACGCTGCAACCGGCACTTGGGGCCGGACCCAACCGTGCCCGGGCGTGGGCGATCCTCGGGCGGGCGCTGGGCGACATGAAACAGGGTGCGCGCGCCATCGATGCCTGGCGCACCGCGCTGCGCCTGCGATCGGGCCACCTCCCCTGGCTTCACAATCTGGCGGTCGCGCTGCGCCTCACCGGCCGCGCCCGCGAGGCCCTGCCGATCTTTCGCGAATGCGCCGCGCGCTCGCCCCACGAGGCGAAAATCCACTATAACCTCGGCCACTGCCTACAGGATCTGGGGCAGATCGACGCAGCGACGGACGCCTATCGCCGGGCGATCCGGTTGACGCCGGCCGATGCCGAAATCCATGATTCGCTGAGCCGGATGCTGTGGCAGCACGGCCGGGTGCACGCCCATGTGCAGAGCTATCGCGATGCGCTCGTCGATCATCCTGACGATCCGGGCCTGCTCGCGGGGCTGGCGAACCGATTAACGCTGGTGGGCGAACCGCAGGCCGCGGCCGACCTTTTGGCACCCGCGATCGCGCGCGGCATC
>QFPJ01000054.1 GCA_003241685.1 Sphingopyxis macrogoltabida | reverse complement strand
TCGGCAGGCTTTTGACAAGATGGACCGCGTTATGTTCGCCGATCACGTCCGCGATTTCCTGAATGCTCCACGGCAATTTCATGGCGTCCCCCTCAAGTCACCATGCCTATTTACCGGGCGGCGCGATCCATTCGAAGGGCACGGGGGAACTTATGCCCAGCGGAACAGGGTCACCTAGGGTCGCCTCTGAAATGGGGGTGACCCTGCCGAAACCCGCAGAAAACCGCCCAAAGGGTCACAGGGTCACCTAGGGTCACTAGTTACAAGACTTTTAGAAGTTGAAAGGGCCAAGGGGAAAACGGGGTAATTATAGAAAGTTCGCGCCCCTGCCGACCCTTGGCGACCCTGCCGCACGACTTAATGACGGAAAATCATATATTTATGGCGCAAGGGCCGCAGGGTCGCCCCGACCCTCGCCGCCGTCCGGCTTTCCGCTCTGGCGGTCGGCCGTGGGCGGCTGGCGTGGAAACGTGGCGTTTAAACGCTTTCGGGGTCGGGACGGTCGGGCCGGGGCCATGCGAGGCGCAGGGGCGGGGGTGCGGGCCGGGGCGGCCGGGGCTGCGCTGACTGGCGGGCGGGCGCGGACAGCGTGCGCCATGCGGCTTCAATGATCGGGTCGCGCCGGCTGGACTTCGCGGCCTTGCGCGCGCCGAAGAATATCAGCGCGGCCATGTCGGTCGCGGTCATCGGTGGCAGATATGGGCGCGTCGCGGGATAGAGATGGACGGCGGCGGCGGACCCGCATTGCCGGCAGCGGAAGCGCGGCGCCGCATCGGCCAGCCCCATGGGCCAGCCGCGATCGGCGAACAGTTTCCAGATTATGGCGTCGATGCGGTCGCCGCGCGCGCAATCAAAGCACCAGGCGCGAACGTCTTTGCCGGCATCGTCGAGGTCTTTGAGCGTCATACCCGCTTATGGGCATGTTCTTTATTTGTTCGCAAGCTATGACGGGATATCCAAGCCCCAATCAGGCGGGCCGGCCAGCCGGCAATCCTCGGCGGAAAGGCGAAAGACGCGCCCATTGGCCAGCGTGTAATAAGCGCCCTTTCCGCCGTTGCCGATCGCCCGGCCCGCGACGACATGGCTTTCCAGGTTGGCGCAGACAAATTCCCGCCAGTCGGTTTCAACATTCCTGTCAGTCATTGGCCGCGCTCAAGTCCGCGCCGTCCGTCGCAACCGCGCGGATGCTGTCCATAGTGATGCGCGTCGCGCGACCGATCTTCACGGCCTTCAGGCGGCCGGCGCCGATCAGTTCGTAAATCGTGGTGCGGCCAACGCTCAAGGCTTCGCAGGCCTCGGGGATCGCAACAACAAGCGCGGCGTTCGACATGGATATCTCCGTTGTTCGTCAATGCCCGTGACACTACGCCGACGCCCGCCGATAGGAAATGGATAGGCGGCCTACTTATGCCCAGCCGGCACCAGCGGGACCACGGCCCGCGCCGCCAAATCGTCGAGCCCGTCCGCGATCCAGCGGCCATAGTGCCGCTCAATCATTTCAACGGACGTATCGTGAAGCGCCGCGACCAGTCGCAACGGCAGCCCGGCCCGGATGCCGCGCACTATGCTAGAATGCCGCATCGCATAAGGAACAACGTCATCCGCCAACCCTGCAATTTTGCGGATTGCCGCCCAGGGCGCCGCGATTTCGGCAGACGCCTGCCACGGACCCCTTGTCGGCTCGGTCCATTTGAATGAGCCGGGCAATCGCGCAAGCCGCTGGCGCGTCAAGAGGGCGTCGCCGGGCGCGCGGCCCTCGATCGCTGGCGCCAAGGCGGCCAACACGTCCGCGCCGATAGGCACGGGGATGGCCTCAACCTTGCGCCCCTTGCCCTTTCGGCTTGGCGGGATCATGAGCCGCAACCGCTCGGCCTGCACGTCGCGAACAGTGAGCCGGGCAACCTGGGATTGCCGCGCGCCCGTCGCCGCCAGAACAACGACCAAGCGAAACAAATCGCCGCCCATGCCGCTCGCGGTGTCCACTTCCGATGATGCCGATATAATCTTGCCGATCGTCGCATCCGACAGGATTTGATTGTCGCGGGCAACGTGGTCGATTTCATCGGCCGCGCCGCCAGCCGCCGCACTAAGTGCCACCTTGATAATGCCCGGAACCGTGGGCGGCAGTTTGTGTCGGTTTTCGAAATAGGCGGCATTGAGCGCCGCCTTTAAATCGTTGATGACGCGCTGCCGCGATGCGCCCTTAAGGTCTGGCGACAGGTCATTGCGCCAAGCGAGCAAGTCGCCCTCCGATAGTTCGTGCAATGCTATTTCGGCAAGGGGCGTGGGATCGACCGCACGGCGGGCGGCGCGGGCCGGGCGACCTATAACATGCCCTTCCATCGCATACGTCGCGCCCGATCGAACCGACCGCCCCTTGCGGGCACTCTCCCTCGCGTCGCGGGCCGACATGTAAGCTGCCGCCGCTGTCCGCACAGTCTGCACCACGCCGTCAGCTTTCGCGCGATCCTCGCGCCTCGCGGCCTCGACCCTCTCTCGCGCCGCCCGCACGGCTGCGCTATAATCAAGCGCGCCCTCGGATATGGCATCGTCGGCGGCCCCAAGGCGGTCGCGGTGATAGCCTTGCGGAACTCGCCAGCGGACCAGCCAGACGCCGCCGCGCTTGCCTTTTCGGTAGCCAAGGTGAACCTCCGCATCTATGCCGCGCCAATGCAAACCCTCGGGCAACTTTGCGCGCGCCGATCGCGTCGTAAGCGGCGCCTCTGATAATGTCTTAGCCATGCCGTCCAAACCGAAGCCGTGAAATATACGTGAAATATAGCGCGGCGCACATCGGCGGACAATGGCGAATGGAAAGTGACTAAACCATAGGCTTTATGCGGATCATGGCGAATGGTGGCGAACGTCAAAAACCTTCAATTGCATCCCTGGGACGGGGGTTTATGATTCCCGCCGTCCGGGTCCGTCGAAAGACCGACAAGCAATTGCGCCCCGCCCGCCGCGCCGATAGAGCCGGCGCATGACTCGTATCAGCATCGCATCGTGGAATATCAACAGCGTCCGCGCGCGCATCGGCATCGTCGAGAAATTCCTGCGCGAAGAGGCGCCCGATGTCCTGTGCCTTCAGGAAACGAAGGTCGAATGCGGCCTGTTTCCCGCCGAGATGTTTCACCGGCTGGGCTACGTCCATATCGTCACCCACGGACAGCGGATGCACCATGGCGTCGCGACGATCAGCAAGGTGCCGCTGACCGATGTCCGCAAATATGACTGGCAGGCGAATGGCGAGGCGCGCCACGTCGGCGTGACGCTGCCGACCGGCGTCCGGCTCGACAATGTCTATATCCCCGCCGGGGGTGATATTCCGGACCGCCTGCTCAATCCCAAATTCGGGCAAAAGCTCGACTTTTTCGGCCGGATGACCGAATGGGCGGCCGGATTGACGGACACACCGACGGTGTTGACCGGCGATTTCAACGTCGCACCGCTGGAAAGCGACGTGTGGAATCACAAGGCGTTGCTCGACGTCGTCAGCCACACGCCGATCGAGGTCGAAACCCTCGCCCGCCTTCAGGCGGCATCGAACTGGGTCGATCTGGGGCGGCATTTCATCGCGGCGCCCGAGCCGCTTTACACCTGGTGGAGCTACCGCGCCAAGGATTGGGCGGCATCGAACCGCGGCCGGCGCCTGGACCATATGTGGGTGACGCCCGACCTGCTGCCCAAGGCGGTGTCGCACCGCATCGTCCAGCCGGCGCGGAGCTGGGAACGGCCATCCGACCATATCCCGCTGATCACGGAGTTCGCCTTTTGAACGAGGCGGCCAGCGGGGCGCGGCGCGCGGCGCGCGCGATCGACGCGCTGCGCCGGGGATGGCCGTTCCGGATCGAAGGCGATGGCGGCGCGCTCGACCTGCTTGCGGTCGAAAGCGCGCGCGACGCGGAACTGGCGCGCTTCGCCGGCACCGACCTGTTGCTGTCGGGCGAGCGCGCGGTGACGCTGAAACTGACCAACCAGCGCCCCGCCGCCGCGCCGGGGCCGGTGCGCCTGTCGGATGCCGGGACCGGGGTGGCGGCCGCGCTCGCGATCGCCGACCCCGCGCTCGATCTCGCCCACCCGCTCAAAGGTCCCTTCCGCACCGTCGCCACGGGCGGCGATGCGGCGGCATCGGCCGCGATGACGATGGCGCGTCACGCGGGATTGCTGCCCGCCTTTTTCGTGCGCGAAGCGGCGGGGGACGCGGAAACCCTGTGCTCCATTGCCGACGTCGCGGCGCTGCTCGACCCAGCGAGGCTGGAAATCGCGGCGCGCGCGCGCCTGCCTGTCGCGGCGAGCGAGACCGCCGAAATCGTAGCTTTCCGCAGCCCCGAGGAAGCGTCCGATCATGTCGCACTGATCGTCGGGAAACGCGACGGCCATCCGCCGGTCGTGCGGCTACACAGCGAGTGCCTGACCGGCGACGTGCTCGGCAGCCTGAAATGCGACTGCGGGCCGCAGCTTCACGCCGCGCTTCATGCGATGGCCGATGCGCCGTGGGGCGTGCTGCTCTATCTGCGGCAGGAGGGACGTGGCATCGGCCTCGTCAACAAGCTGCGCGCCTATGCGCTGCAGGATCAGGGTTATGACACGGTCGATGCGAACCTGCGGCTGGGCTTTCCGGTCGAGGCGCGCGATTTCGCCATCGCCGGCCGAATGCTCGCCCTGCTGAACATCCCGCGCATCCGGCTGATGACGAACAACCCGGAAAAGGTCGCCAAGCTGGAGAAGCAGGGCGTCGATGTGGTCGAACGCATCCCCCTCGCGCTACCAACCAACAAATATAACGAGCAATATCTCGCGACGAAGCGCGACCGGACGGGGCACCAGCTTTAGGGTCCCGACCCCAAGAACGCCTCGTCATTGCGAGCGAAGCGAAGCGATCCAGAGCGGTTTGCGCCCTTTTGGATTGCCGCGTCGCTTCGCGCCTCGCAATGACGATTCGGGTGTCGGGGTTAGTGCACGAAGCGCGCAACGACGTCGCGATAGCTGCGGCTGACCTTCACCTGCGCACCCGATCCGAGCACGAGGAAACATTCGCCGTTGGTGTGCGGCTTGACCTGCTTGACCTGGCTCAAATTGACGATCGTCGAGCGATGCACACGCTGGAAATTGCGCGGGTCGAGCCGCTTTTCCAGATCCTTCATCGTTTCGCGCAGGATCAGGCTGTTGTCGGCGGTGTAGATGCACATATAATCGCCTGCGGCGTCGATGCGTTCGATGCTGTCGACGTCGACGCGGAAAATCTGGCCGCGATCCTTGATGTTGATCATCTTTTCATAGCGGTCGGCGGCCGGCGCCTCGGCGACGGCGTCGGTGTCGAATTCCTCGGCCGCTTCCGGCGCCACCTCTGCCAGAACGGTTTTCAGCCGTTCGACCTCCGCCACGCCGCGCTTTTCGGCGAGCCGCTGGCGCACGCGATCGAGGGCATCGGCCAGCCGTTCGGGCTCTACCGGCTTGACGAGATAGTCGACGGCCTGGGCCTCGAACGCGCGAATCGCATGGTCCGAATAGGCGGTGACGAAGACGACCAGCGGCGGTTCGACCTCCATCAATCCCTGAATCACCGAAAAGCCGTCGAATCCCGGCATCTGGATGTCGAGAAACACCAGATCGGGCTTGTGCGTCTTTATTTTGCGGATGGCCTCCCGGCCGTTCTGGGCGGTGTCGACAACCTCGACGTCGCCATGCGCTTCGAGCCTGAGTTGCAGGCCCTGCGTCGCCAATTTCTCATCATCCACCAGGATGGTTCTGATCGTCATGTGCTTTCGGTTCCAATCCTTGCCTGTCCGTCGGGCTGAAACGGAATTTCGATGACGACCATGAAACCGCCATCGCTGCCCGACTGGACTTCAAAACGCTGCTGGTCGCCATAGGCCTGTGCCAGCCGGTCTCTGATGTTGGCTAAACCCACTCCGGTCGATTCCGTTGCAACGCCCGTGGTGGGGTCGGCACCGTCGCCTGACAATCCCGCGCCGGTGTCCGACACGGTAATCCGCACCTTTTGACCGGCAAGCTGCGCCGACAGCGTGATATCGGCGCCCTCTTCCTGCGGCGTGACGGCATATTTGATCGCATTTTCGATCAGCGGTTGCAGCAGCAGCGACGGCAGGCGCGCCCGCGCGACACCCGGATCGATGTGGAAATGCGGACGCAGCCGATCCTCGAACCGCATCTTTTCGATATCGAGATAGAGCTTCAGCGTTTCGACCTCCTGCGCCAGCGTCACCTGCGCGGTCGGTTCGTTGGCAAGGGTGTAGCGCAGAAAGGCCGACAGCCGCGAGAGCATCGCATTGGCGGGTTCCGACTGTTTCAGCAGCACCAGCGTCGAAATGCTGTTGAGCGTGTTGAACAGGAAATGCGGGTTGAGCTGATAGCGCAGCATCGCAAGCTGTGCCGAAGCCGCCTGCGCTTCCAGCCGCAGCATGCGGTCATTCTGTTCCTCGAGCTGGAGGAAATAATTGATCGCGAAATACAGCGCCGACCACGCGCCCAGCGACGTCGCGTCGATGTACATCGCGCCCAGCAGCAGGCTGGTGAACCCCGTCTCGCTGGACGGATTCTGAATCTGTTGCACCCAGGCATCGATAAAGGCCCACAGCGCGGTCGCGACGCCGGCCAGGCCGAAACTGACGCTCCACATCAGGATCGGCCGGCGGCTGATCAACGCGCGGTAACAGACCGACAGGATCAGCGTCAGCGAAAAGCCGGTGATGGCCGAAATCGTCTGGGGGATGAGGAAGGTGAAGGGCTGCCCGTTGGCGAGGCCCGAAACCCCGCGCAGCCCCAGCCAGGCCGCCCAGCCGAGAATCTGGAGATTCCAGAAGGCCCGCACCTTGTCGCCGAAAAATGGCCCGGGCGAGGAAAGACGCAACAACGTCATGGAATAAAACCAGCGAGCCGGGGCGGATCAGCGATGGCCGGCGATCGAAGCGACCGTCATTCGGCCGCGACCGGGGCCATGCGAACCCGCGCCTGGCCAAGCGGCTGCAGTTCCGACCGGTGCTTCCACAGCAATTCCTTGTAGCCGAGCGGGCGGCCGTCATGCGCGGTGATCGCGACCGGGCCGATCGGCTGTTCGTCGCGCGTGTCGACGAGCACCGGCGTCGAGGGCACGCCGGCGCCCCATTTTTCACCCCACTGGCGCAGCGCGATCATCGCGGGCAGCAGTTCGAGACCTTTTTCGGTCAGCTGATAGTGAACCTTGCGCCGGTCCTCCGCCATCACCTCGCGCGCCATGATGCCGTGATCGACCAGCTTCGACAGCCGGTTCGACAGGATATTACGCGCGATACGGAGTTCCTGCTGAAAATCCTCGAAATGATGGACGCCGTTGAAGGCGGCACGCAGGATCATGAACGACCAGCGTTCGCCCATCGCCTCCAGCGCGAGCGGCAGGGCGCAAGGGCCACCCTCAAGATCGTTCAGAATTTCGCGAAGCTTTTCCATGGATCATGCCTAACGTAAAATCATGCCTGGCGCCAAAGGAATATGGATTTTCCGTTGCGGCATGCAAGGCCGCTCTCGCGCCGCCGATCAACCGGCGATGCGATTGCGCGCGACGACAAGCCACCAGCGCGCCAATTGGGGCAGGCGGCGCAGCACGAAGCCCGGATCGGCCGCAAAGGCGCGGCGAACGAGGTCGAAACGCCAACGCAGATGGCTCTTGAGCGCAAGGCCGAGCAATATCTCGGCGCGGCCGGCCGGGGAGAGGTCCGCCGGCATCGCGCGTTCGACGACCTGCGCGGTCAGCGCCTGAATGCGTTCGGCCCGCTGGCTCGTCAAACTGCCGTCATGCTTGCGATAGCGATAGAGATCCTCATGCAGCGGCACGAAAGGAAAACGCTCCGCCGCGCGCAGCCAGAAATCATAGTCCTCGACGCCGAACAGGCCGGTGTCATAGCCGCCGAGCGCCTCGGTCACGGCGGCGCGGTAGAGGAAGCAGGCGCCCACATTATTGCCGTGAAGCAGCCGGTCGACCGGGCCCACGCGCGAGCGGCCAAGATCGCGTCCCGCCTCGTCCATCAGCGAAAAATCCGCATGGACCACACCGGCATCGGGATGCGCGTCGAGCGTCGCGACCAGCCGCGACAACATGGCGGGGCGCAGCAGATTATCGTCGGACGTCCAGCTGTGATAGCCGCCGCGCGCAACCGCAAAGCCGTGATTGAGCGCCGCGGGCAGGCCGACATTGTCGGCCAGCGTTCGCACGATGACGCGCGGGTCGCGCGCCGCGGCGGCGGCCATGATGGCGGGCGACGCATCGCGCGACGCGTCGTCGACCAGAATCAGTTCGAAATCGCCGAAATCCTGCGTCAGCACGGAATCGATCGCGTCGGCCAGCCAGCGCGCACCATTGTGCACGGGCATGACCACCGACACGCGCGGCGGCCGCGTCGAATCAAGAGCTTTCGTCCCCATCTGCGCGGCACCCTAGTGCGCCCTTCCGGCGCTTCCAATCCGCTTTACCAATGTTGCTAACCGATTACCGGGCCGCGCGATCATTTTCGCATTGCAATTGGCCTTGCATAAACGACATTGGAGCCATGCTGCGGCAATATGAACTTGTCGAGCGCGTGCGCGCTTATGATCCCGACGTCGACGAGGCGTTGCTCAACCGCGCCTATGTCTTCACGGTCCAGAAGCATGGCAGCCAGAAACGCGCCTCGGGCGACCCCTATTTCAGCCACCCGGTCGAGGTTGCGGGCATATTGACCGACCTGCACCTCGACAGCGAGACGATCGTCACGGCGCTGCTCCACGACACGCTGGAAGATACGCTGACGACGCCCGAGGAGATCGAGCGGCTGTTCGGCAGCGACGTCGGCCGGCTCGTCGACGGCGTGACGAAGCTGAGCAAGATCGAGGCGCAGACCGAGAATGAGCGGGCGGCCGAAAATCTGCGCAAATTCCTGCTCGCCATGTCGGACGACATCCGCGTCCTGCTGGTCAAGCTGGCCGACCGGCTGCACAATATGCGGACGCTGCATTTCATCCAGAATCCCGACAAGCGCCGCCGCATCGCCAAGGAGACGATGGATATCTATGCCCCGCTGGCGGAGCGGATCGGCATGTACGAATATATGCGCGAGATGCAGATGCTGGCCTTTCGCGAGCTGGAGCCGGAGGCCTATGCCACCATCACCGGCCGCCTGGCCAAGCTGACCGCCGGGGGCAAGGACAAGGTCGCCGCGATCAGCCGCGAGTTCGAGGACCTGTTGGGCGAAGCCGGGATCGACGCGGAGGTGTCGGGACGCGAAAAACACCCCTATTCGATCTGGCGCAAGATGCAGGAACGGCACGTCAGTTTCGAACAGGTGACCGATATCATCGCCTTTCGCATCGTCACGCCGACCGACGCCGATTGCTATGCGGCGCTGGGCCTGATCCATCGCAAATGGAAAATGGTGCCGGGGCGCTTCAAGGACTATATCTCGACGCCCAAGCGCAACGGTTACAAGTCGCTGCACACGACGATCATGCACAACCAGAATATGCGGATCGAGATCCAGATCCGCAGCCGGCAGATGCACGAACAGTCGGAATTCGGGCTGGCGGCGCACTGGGCCTATAAACAGGGCGGCACGACCCCCGACGGGCAGGCGGGGTGGATCCGCGACCTGATCGAAATCCTCGAACAGTCGAACGATCCCGACGAACTGCTCGAAAACACGCGCATCGCCATGTATCAGGACCGCATCTTCGCCTTCACGCCGAAGGGAAGCCTGCACCAGTTGCCCAAGGGCGCGACCCCGGTCGATTTCGCCTATGCCGTGCACACTGGCCTGGGCGACCGCACCGTCGGCGCCAAGGTCAACGGCCGCCTCGTTCCGCTGCGCACGCAACTGGCGAACGGCGACACGGTCGAAATCCTGTCGTCGGACAAGCAGACGCCGCAGCCCGCCTGGCTGGGCTTTGCCGTGACCGGCAAGGCGCGCGCCGCGATCCGCCGCCACGTCCGGTCGAAGGAAAAGGGCGAACTCGCCGCGCTCGGCCGCAAGATGTATGACGAGATCATCACCAGACTGCCGAACAAGGTCGGCGACAAGGCGCGCGCCGCCGCGCTGACGCGGTTGAAGCTGGAGGACGATACCGCGCTGTTCGTCGCCATCGCCAAGCAGCGCGTGACCGACAATGCCGTTCTGGAGGCTCTCGTCCCCGGCATCACCGCCGAAATGAGATCGAAGCCGGGCAAGCTTGTCCAGGGCGCGGCGGTGTCGATCGCCGGGCTGACGCCGGGTGTCGCCTACCAGCTTGCCGATTGCTGCCATCCGGTGCCGGGCGACCGTATCGTCGGCCTGTCGCGCCCCGGCGAGGGGATCGAGGTGCATGTCATCGACTGCCCCAGGCTGGCCGACGGCATCGACGCCGACTGGATCGACCTCAGGTGGCAGGAGGACAGCGAAGGGGGGAACGCGCGCCTGTGCGTCGTCATCCTGAACGAGCCGGGCACGCTCGCCGAAATGTCGGGCATCCTGGCCGCCAACATGGCCAACATCACCAATTTGCGCCTGTCGAACCGCGAGGGCGAATTTCACACCTATGACGTCGTCGTCGAAGTGCGCGACGTCCAGCATGTGATGCGGATCCTGTCGGCGCTGCGCGCGTCGGACAATGTCGTTCAGGCCGAACGGCTTTAGCGAACGGCGAACGACGCAAGCAGGCAGCGGCAGCTGAGGGGTGGCAGGCGGAGGCGTCATCCTGTGCCAAAGTTCAGGAAAGTTCAGCCCTGTGCGCCTCCCCGATCCGCCCGTGCCGCCGGCCGCATGCGGGAGCGGGCAACCGCCTTATGGACCGGGGAAAAAGCCGGGATCGACGCTGGCATAGCCGGATATTGTAGGAAAGGCCTTTCTTTGCGTCGGCTTCAGGGTGGCGAGCGGGCGTTTCCCGGCCTCAGCTTCCCCCATCCCGGACGCGATCCAGGACCCCTTTGCGCCGCGTCAGATTGACGGACCCCGCGTCACGTCCGGCATGATGCGGATAAGGGGGCGCAGCCGACCGGGACCGGGCCGGCTCGCTCAGTTCGCGAAGGTCAGCGGCGGGCGCCAGCCGCTCTGGTCGACATCGTCGCTGACCTTGTAGACCATGCCGTTCCGGTTGAGGAACAGCCGCTCCATTTCGGGCCGGGTGAAGGGCCGCGAGCCGAGGCGGCCGAACACCGCCATCTGGCCGCCCGTTTCGTCGACGGCGCGGTCGCGGTCGAGCCCCTTCGACAGCGCCAGCGCCGGCGACGGCGTTTTCGCCCAGGCGATGAGTTCGGGCGCCGGTTTGGGCGAGAAGCCGTAGAGGCCGGCGTTGTTCGGGCTGGTCAGCTGGATCACCTTGATGCCCGCGCGGCCGTCGGCGACATAGGCGAACAGCGAGGCGTTGGTCGACGCGACGATCACATCCTCCGCATCGGTCATCGACCCGTCGAAGGTCAGCGCGGGCCAGACGATCGGGGCCGCCGGGCGCGTCACATCGACGATGACCAACCCGTCCTGCTTTGCCGCGACATACATATAGGTGCGGGCCAGATAGAGTTTGCGCGCATTGGCGAGGCGCACCGTACCTTCGGACACCGGCACCGGCCGGGCCAGATCGGTGATGTCGAACAGTTTCACGCCCTCCGCATCGGTCACCCACAGATAGCGGAACTGCACCGCGCTGGCGCGGGCATCGGTCAGCGGCAGCCGCGCCGCGATCTTGGGTTCCAGCGGCACCGTCAGGTCGAGCACGACCAGCCCGGCGTCGGTGGTGATATAGGCATAGCTGCCGGCCAGCGTCACATGCCGCGCGCCCGCCAGCACATTGTCCTCGTTCCAGGTCAGCGCGCGCTTCAGCTTGTTGTTGCGGAATTCGCCGTCGGCCAGCGTGTCGATGTCGACCAGCACCAGCCCTTCGACACTGTCGGTGATGACGGCATAGCGATAGATGTCATGCATCACCTGTTCGTGATTTTCGGGGAAATTCTTCACGATATTCTCGTTGCGCGACACGCTGATCGGCTGTGTCGTCGCGATCGCCATGCAGGTCGCATTCTTCGTCTTCACATGCGTGTCATGGCCCAGCGGCGAGAAGGGCGCGCGCACGATACGTTCGGAAAAGCCCTTGTTGCCGACCGACGCGACGTCATAGACGCGAAAACCGCCGCGCCCTTCGGCGACGAACATATATTCGCCGCGCTGCTGCAGGCAGTTCACCCGGCCGCTGGTTCCCTGAACGATGTTGGCGAATTCCTCGAGCGCCTTCGTCTCGCCCGATCCCTTGGCGTCAAAGGTCTTGCCGCGCACCCAATTCTTCAGCTCCTTGCCGTTCTGGTCGACGTGCAGCTTCCAATAATCGGGATAGGCATAGCGGTGGAGGTAGCTGCCGATCACCGCCTGCGGTTCGTCCCATTCGGTGACGCGCGTGGCCTGGAATCCGTCCTCCATCCCCGACCAGACGTTCAGGCCGACGAAGTTGACGAAATTGGTGCCGAGCAGCAGGAGCTGCGACATGATGGCATTATTGTCGTCGGCCGCCGACAGGTGGCAGTCGGTGCACTGCTTGGTTTCCTGTTTGCGGACCGTGTGCGGGAAGTGCGGCGCGAAGGCCTGGCTCGAATAGCCGGCCGACGAGATCGGCGGCTGCTGGATATAGATGCGCTCGCGGTTGATGTTCGTCGACGACAGGATCAGCGCCGATGTCGAGCGCACCGGGGTGATGATGCCGCGCTCCTCGCCTTCGGGGCCCGGTTCGCCGGGCTTGGTCAGCTGGTGCCGGCCGAGCTGGAACATTTCGTCGCGCGCCACCTGGGGGTTGTAGGTCGCGAAATTGCGCGTCTCCTCACCCTCGAAATGGTGCATCTTGGTCTTCCAGTTGGCCTCGATCGGCAAATGGCAGCCGCCGCAACTGGTCGTCCACGACAGGTGACAGGTGAAACAGGTCATCTTGTCTTCGCCGTGCGCGCGGTCTTCCTTTGCGACGCCCGGCCCCCATTCGAACTTGCCGTCCTCGGCGCCCGCGCGCGCCATCAGCTTGGCGCGCGCCGCCTTGGCGTTGAAATGCGGCCCCGGCGTCACCGCCTGCTTGACCAGGCTGACCTGCCATTCCAGCTTGGGATCGATGATCGAGCGCTGGAGCAGGCCGATCACCTCGCCATCGTCATTATACTGGAATTCGAAGCGCCGACGGCCGTCCGCATTGCGGAGCAGCGCCAGATTGGTCCCCTGCGGCCGCGCCGCGACGTTCGAAGTCAACAGGTTGGGCAGCGCGTCGGCGGTGCCGTGACAATCCTTGCAGCTGATTTCGACCGCGTTCGCGACCTCGCCCTGGATATAGCCGTTGCCGTGGGCATCCTGCGCGAAGTGGCAGTCGGCGCACTGCATCCCCTTTTCGGCATGGATGTCCATCATGTGCACCGTCTTGCCGGGGTTGATGCCCGGCGGCACGAACTTGCCCTCGCGCCCGTCGGGCGTCGCATTGGTCAGGCACAGGTCGCGTTCCTGGGGATCGGTATAATGGTCGCAACGCTTGCGCCATTTTTCGGGATCGTTCGGGTCGACGATGTTGGCCGTGTCGGTGCCATAGGTCGCCATATTGCCATCGGCGGTCAGCAGATTGCCGTTGCGGTCGCGCTTGAAGATGCCGCGGAAGTTCCAGCCGTGGCCGTGATAGTCGGCGAACTGCGTATCCTTGTTCGTGTCGTTGACGTCATAGACGTCGCGCAGAAATTCGACATCGCCCCACAGCCCGCGCGGCGCGGCGCCTTCGGGATTGCGTTCGAGGACCTTGTGCACCTCGGCCGCGGTCGGATAGCGCTGCTCCTTGAACAGCTTCTGATAATCGGCGTGCCTCATCCCCGGCGGCCGCGGGGCGGTGTTTTCGGGGCCGGGCCACAGCTGCGGCGCGTCCGATTCATAATCCCACATCGTGTAGCCGAGATAGCTGTTCAGGAAGATGTTGGGCTGGTGCATGTGGCAGGTCATGCACTGCGCGGTCGGGATCGCGCGCGTGAAGGCGTGGCTGATCGGATGGCCCGATTCGCGGCGCGGCTGCTTCGGCTGCTGCTGCGGACCGGCGGCGGCATCCGCCGGATCGATCAGCGCGCCGTGCCCGCCGCCCATATGATGGTCGTCGTTGGGCGCCATATGCCCCGGATCGGCATGACCGCCGCCCTTCTTCTCTCCGCCCTTATCGCCACCTTTTTCGTCACCATGCGCATCCTTCGGCGCCCATAATTTG
>QFPJ01000013.1 GCA_003241685.1 Sphingopyxis macrogoltabida | reverse complement strand
CCATCGGTGGACAAATATCAACGCGCCCTGACGACGCAGCCCGGCGGCGCGTCGGCGGGCGCGGGCACGCGCCGCGCCGATTTGATCGTCACCATCGGGTCCAGTATCTGCCCCTTCATCACGCCGTCGCCGGCGGTCGGCGAAACCGGGGCGTCGAAAATCTTCTGCGCCACATCCGCGCCGCCGACGATTTCCCCGAACACCGCGAAACCGGCCCCGTCGCCGCCCGGCGCATCGGCGTCGAATCCCTTGATGTCGGACAGCAGCAGGAAGAAGTCCGTCGTCGCGTCGCCCGGATTGAGCCGCGCCATCACCAGCGCACCCCGGCAATTGGTGAGGCCGGTGGCGGTCGTCGGTTCATGTTTGACCGGCGGATAGTTGAGCCGCGCGTCGCCGCGATTGCCCGCCTGGATCAACTGGTTCGAGGGCCCCCAGCTTTTCGTCGAGCGATAAAATTTGAAGCCGTCCATCCGCTTCGCATCGACATAGCGCAGGAAATTCGCCGCGGTCGCGGGCGCGCGCTTGTCCTCCAGCCGGACGGTGACGGTGCCGAGGTCGGTGACCAGCGCGACGAACGGACGCGTTTCGGGCGCGGGCGCCACCTCCACCACCGGCGTTACCGGGCCGGTCACGGGCGGCGGTGGCGGCGGCAATTGCGTCGCCTGCGGCGGAACGGCGGGCGGCTGGGCGGCGAGCGTGAGCGCGGCGAGGATCGTCAGCATGAGCCGAGCATAGCCTCAACCCGCGCCGCGTTACGAGCCCCTTTTTTGAAGGAACGGCCCGGTCACGGGGACGAGCGGACGGACGTCAGCGGGCCGGTCGCACGAACGCCTGCCGCGCGCGTTCCGCCCGTGCATGAATGGCGCAGCCGGCGGCGTGATCGTTGATGAGGCCCATCGCCTGCATGAAGGCGTGGACGGTCGTCGGCCCGACGAATTTCCAGCCGCGCTTCTTCAGATCCTTCGACATCGCGATCGATGCGGGCGAGGTCGAGGCGAGATAGGGAATGTCGCCGGCCGGTTCGAAATCCCAGACATAGGCCGCGAGCGAGCCCCTCTCCCGCACCAGGTCCTGCGCGCGGCGGGCATTGTTGATGACGGCCTCTATCTTGCCGCGATGCCGCACGATCCCGGCGTCTTGCAGCAACCGTGCAACGTCGCCTTCGCCAAAGTCCGCGACCCGGCCGATCTCGAAATCCGCGAAGGCCGCACGAAAATTCTCGCGCTTCATCAGGATCGTCCGCCAGCTGAGCCCCGATTGAAAACCCTCGAGGCTCAATTTCTCGAACAATCGTCGGTCGTCGGCAACGGGAAAGCCCCATTCGCGGTCATGATAGGCGATATAATCCTGCGACGCGGCGCACCAGCCACAGCGCGGGAGTCCGTCGGGAGCGGTGAAAAGCGTCACGGCCGATCTCGCGTGATGTTCATGGCATGTTCCCTACCGTGCCCGGCCGGACGCTTCAAGCGGGAACGGCAACGCTTGCGCCTTGCGGCTTGCGGCTTGCAGCTTGCCGGAGAGCATGGCGAGATGGGGGGCGTTAGCTTCCCGGCCCCTCATAGGCCTCGACGATCCGCCCGACGATCGGGTGACGGACGACGTCGGCGCTGGTGAAGCGGCTGACGTTGATGCCCTCCAGCCCCTCCAGCCGCGCGACCGCGTCGGCCAGCCCCGATGTCGCGGGCAAAGGCAGATCGACCTGTTTCGGGTCGCCACAGATGACCATGCGGCTGTTCATGCCGAACCGCGTCAGGAACATCTTCATCTGGGGAATGGTCGTGTTCTGCGCCTCGTCCAATATGATGAAGGCGTCGGCCAGCGTGCGCCCGCGCATGAAGGCCAGCGGCGCGATTTCGATCTCCCCGCTGGCGATGCGGCGCTCGACCTGTTCGGCGGGCAGACAGTCGTGCAGCGCGTCGTAGAGCGGACGCAGATAGGGATCGACCTTTTCCTTCATGTCGCCGGGCAGAAAGCCGAGCTTTTCGCCCGCTTCGACCGCGGGGCGCGACAGGATCAGCCGCTGGACGCTGCCCGTGATGAGCTGCGCCACCGCCTGCGCCACCGCCAGATAGGTCTTGCCGGTGCCCGCCGGTCCGAGCGCGAAGATCACGTCGTCGCGGGCCAGCGCCTGCATATAGGGAACCTGCAACGGCGCGCGCGGGACGATCGTCTTCTTGCGCGTGCGGATCATCACCGCCGGCGCCTCGCTGGCGTCGTGGCGGATGATGCCGTCGAGCGTCGGCTGCGCCGACATCGCGATCACGCCGTCGACCATGCCGGCATCGACCTCCTGCCCCTGTTCGATGCGATTATACAGGGCGGTCAGGACATCGCGGGCGCGCGCCGCCGCCTCTGCCTCACCCTCGATCTGCACGCGGTTGCCGCGCGCCGAGATATAGACGCCGAGCCGGTTCTCGATCGCGACCAGATTGCGGTCGAACTCGCCGAACAATATGCCCAGCAATTGTGTCCGTTCAAACTCGGCCGTCAATCGAACGCGGTCGCCGGGTTCGGCGGGGGATGCGGCGGTCATCGGGCGTTTGGACACGTGGGCAGGACTCCTAGCTTGGACAGATTATGTGTACTCCCGCAAAGGCGGGAGTCCAGAGCGGCACGGCGGTGTTTTTATGCTCCGGGTTCCCGCCTGCGCGGGAACAGGTGCCGCGCGGCGCCACTAGGCGACCGCCGCCATCAGCGGTTCGGCGCCGAGGCTGTTCGGACCCGCCGACGTGATACGCACGTCGACCATATCGCCGATCGCAAGCCCCGGCGCGATGACATGCACCGACTGGAGCCAGGGCGATTTGCCGATGAGCTGGCCCTCGCGCTTGCCCCGGCGTTCCAGAAGCAGGCGCGTCGTGCGGCCGACCGTCGCCTGATTGAACGCCTGCTGCTGGTCGTTGAGCAGGGCCTGCAAACGCTGAAGCCTCTCGTTCATCGCCGCCTCGTCGACCTGCCCATCCATCGACGCCGCGGGCGTGCCGGGACGGCGCGAATATTTGAAGCTGTACGCCATCGCATAACCCGTCGCGCGGACGATATCGAGCGTCGCTTCGAAATCCTGTTCCGTCTCGCCCGGGAAGCCGACGATGAAGTCGCCCGAAATGGCGATATCGGGGCGCGCCACGCGGACGCGCTCGATGACGGCGAGGTAGCTTTCTACCGAATGACTGCGGTTCATCGCCGCAAGGATGCGGTCGCTGCCCGCCTGGACGGGCAGGTGCAGGAAGGGCATCAGCTTGTCGACCTCGCCATGCGCCGCGATCAGCCCGTCGGTCATGTCGTTGGGATGGCTGGTGGTGTAACGGATGCGTTCCAGACCGTCTTCGCGCGCCAGTTCGCGGATCAGGCCGTCGAGGCCGATCGCCCGCCCCCGCTCGTCCTCGCCGTCCCAGGCGTTGACGTTCTGGCCGAGCAGCGTGATTTCGCGCACGCCGCCCGCGACCAGCGCGCGCGCCTCCGCGATCAGGTCGGCGAAGGGCCGGCTGATCTCCGCCCCGCGCGTATAGGGCACGACGCAATAGGTGCAGAATTTGTCGCAGCCTTCCTGAACCGTCAGGAAGGCGGTGGGCCGCTGGCCGCCCGCGCGCTTCGGCAGGGCGCCGAACTTGCTTTCCAGCGGCATGTCGAGGTCGACCGCCTTTTCCCCCTTCGCGGCGCGCGCGATCAGGTCGGGCAGGCGGTGATAGGCCTGTGGGCCGACGACGACATCGACGCTGGGCGCCCGGCGCGCGATTTCCGCGCCCTCCGCCTGCGCGACGCAGCCCGCGACCGCGATCGTCGGGGTGCTGCCGTCGGCGCGCTTCAGCCGGCCGATGTCCGAATAGACTTTCTCCGCCGCCTTTTCGCGAATGTGACAGGTGTTCAGCACCACCAGATCGGCGTCCGCGCCGTCCGCGGCCGCGACATAGCCCTGGGCCCCCAGCATCTCCGCCATCCGTTCGCTGGCGGGCGGGTTGGCGGAGTCGGCGGTCATCGGCGCGCTATAGGCGATGCCGCGTCCATGCGGAAGGGCGCGCGGCCGCGCGGGCGGTTTCGGCCATGCAATCGGAAATCGCGGCCCGCGCCGCCTCGGCCAGCGCCTTGCGATCGGCCTCCACCGCGTCGGGCAGCGGATCGAGATAATGGATGGTCAGCGGGATCGGATGCTTGCGCGCAAGCAGCCGCTTGAAATTGTCGAGCCCCGATTCCGGGTCGAGCCAGGCGATGTCGGGTGCCCGTTCGCCATAATCGAGCAGCACCGGCTGTACCCGCAGATTGGCGGGCGTCGGAATGACCGCCTGAAGCAGCGCGGCGCGGAACGGCAGCAGCCCGTCGCCCGGCCCCGTCGTCCCTTCCGGAAACAGCGTCACCGGCCGGCCGCGCGCCAGCGCCGAACGCAGACTTTCGGTCTGGCTGTGAATGTCGCGCTTTGCCTCGCGCTGGACATAGATGGTGTGGTTCTGATCGGCGAGCCAGCCGACGAGCGGCGTCGTTTCGACCTCCGCCTTCGACACGAAGGCCGAACGCGCGGCGCCGCCGAGCGCCAGGATGTCGAGCCAGCTGACATGGTTCGACACGAACAGCACATGGCGCCGCAATCGCGTGCCGGTGGTCCGAATCCGCAAACCGGCGATCCAGCCCGCCGCGTTCAGGAACGCCATCACCATCGGCGACGGCCGCCCCACGGCGCGATAGCAAAGGTGCGGGACGATCAGGAACATCAGCGCCAGCGCCATCAACGCCAGACGCAGCACGACCCTCCAGGTAATGCGGGCTTCGTCAGCCTTTGTCGCGACCGAGGGCGACACCATAAAGCTCCATGCGATGGTCGACGAGGCGATAGCCGAGGCGTTCGGCGATCACGCGCTGCAACGCTTCCAGTTCGGGATCGACAAATTCGATCACCCGGCCCGTTTCGACGTCGATCAGATGGTCGTGATGCGCCTCCGGCGCGGCTTCGTAGCGCGAGCGGCCGTCGCCAAAATCGTGACGATCGAGAATGCCCGCCTCTTCGAACAGGCGGACGGTGCGATAAACGGTGGCGATCGAAATTCCGCTGTCGATCTTGGACGCGCGTTCGTACAGCGTCTCGACATCGGGATGATCTTCGGAATCGGAGATGACGCGCGCGATGATGCGGCGCTGTTCGGTAATGCGAAGGCCCTTTTCATGGCAGAGGGCTTCAAGATCGATTGTACCTGACATGCGGGCCTTTCCTGCAATGATGCAGTCGGATCTTATGGTCTGCAAACTGTATAGGCATGCCCCGCCGATAGAACAAGGGCGGCTCCGTCGCCGGAACCGCCCCTGCCTTGTCAATCGAGCGGAAGGATCATGGCTTGCGGCGCTTGCGCCCGCCGCCGCGCCCCTTGGTCCCCAGGCCGATTTCCTTGGCCAGCGCGCGCCGCTTTTCGGCGTAGCTGGGCGCAACCATCGGATAATCGGCGGGGAGCCCCCATTTGGCGCGATAGTCGTCGGGGGTCATGCCATAATGCGTCATCAGGTGGCGGCGCAGCATCTTCAGCTTCTTGCCGTCTTCCAGACAGACGATGTGATCGGGCTTTACCGACGCGCGGATCGACACCGCGGGAACCGGCTTTTCTTCTTCGACCGGCGTATTGCCGAGCCCGGAGAGCGCCGTGTGGACATTGTTGATGAGGAGGGAAAGATCGGAAATGGCGACGCTGTTGTTGCTGACATGCGCGGCGACAATGTCGGCCGTCAGCGTCACCAGCATTTCATTCATATCGGCCTGATCGGACATGGGGGTGGATCCTTGTAATAGCCCAGAAGTGAGGATCTTTATTGGAACAATAGTTTGTTCAAGGCGCGCCATGCCACCATATTGGTTGTTTCGCAATGTCGGTGAAAAATTCAGTCCTTGCGGACCGGACGCCGCATCGTAATCGCGTCGCGCAGGGCGCCGTCGCCACCCCTATAATAGCCGATCCGCCGCCCGCATTCCGCAAAACCGCAGCGGCGATACAGGCGCGCCGCTTCATTGTCAGCGCGCATTTCTAAGAAATAGTCTTCGGCGCCTTCGCCCGCCGCCCAGCGCTGCCAATCGGCCATCAACTGTTCGCCGACACCCTGGCCGCGCCAAGCGGGCTCGACGGCGAGCAGCAGGAGTTCGCTTTCGGGGCCGGCCAGCCGGGCGGCGTAGAAACCGCACACCGTGCCGCCGCACCGCGCGAGGCAAAGCCGCGCCGAGGGCAGCGCGAACAAGGTCAGAAGCTGCGCGCTGCTCCACGCCTCGCCATAGGCGGGATCGAACGCCGCCTCCATCACGCGCATCAACGCCGGCAAATCCCCGACGCGGGCGACATCGATGTGCGCGACCCCCGTCATGCCGGTGCCGCCATCGGCTTCGCGTCGGGCGCGCGTCCATAGATCGGCCGCGGTTCCGTCAACAGCAGGGTTTCCGGCAAGCGGACGAAGGCGCGCGCGTCGGGCAGCATTGCCAGCGCGCGCCCCGCGCCGCGATGGGCCACGAATGGCTCGGCGCGGTTGCCGACGACCAGCGGCGTCGCGTCCGCGACGGCGGCATCGGGATAGAGCGAGGCGGGATCGGCAAGCGGCGTCAGATCGGCGGCGAAACGCTGCACGAACCATTGCCCGTGCCCGCCTTCCATGACGATCAGCGCCCCGCCCGCCGCGGCAATCGCGTCGGCCGCCGTCGCGGCTACCAGCGCCAGCGTCGAAAAGCCCCGCACCGGCACGCCCCAGCCCAACCCGAGCGCGCGCGCCGCCGCGACGCCGATCCGCACCCCGGCGAAACTGCCGGGCCCGCATCCCACCGCAATCCCGTCGGCGCGACCGCCACCCGCCAGTTCGGCGATCAGCGGTACGAGCCGTTCGGCATGGCCGCGGCCGATGACCTGGTGCCGATGGTCGACGACGACGCCCCCGGCGACAAGTGCCACCGAACAGGCTTCGCTCGCCGAATCGATCACCAGTTGCCGCATCGGGAAGACGGTCGGTCAGACGATCCGGTTGAACCGGTCGAAGCCCGGACGCGGGCTGCGGTCGAAGATGCTGGCCGGGTCGCCATAGCCGAGGGTCGAGATGAAATTGCTCTTCACGCTGGGCTGGTCGGCGAAAAAGGCCGCGTCCACCCCGGCATTGTCGAACCCCGACATCGGGCCGGTGTCGAGGCCGAGCGCGCGCGCCGCAAGGATGAAATAGCCGCCCTGCAAGCTGGAATTGCGAAACGCCGTCGTTTCGGCAAGGGCGGCATTGTCGACGAACCAGCTGCGCGCATCGGCATGCGGAAAGAGGTCGGGCAGATGCTCGTAAAACGCCAGGTCCATGCCGATGATGGCCGTGATCGGCGCCTTCAATATCTTGTCCGCATTGGCCGGCATCGCCAGCGCGGCAAGCCGGTTCTTCGCATCGTCCGACGCGCACCACACCACCCGCGCGGGCAGAGCGTTGGCGCTGGTCGGTCCATATTTCATCAGGTCCCAGATCGCGTGAAGCTGCGTCTCCGCGACCGGCTTGTCGAGATAGAAATTGTACGTGCGGGCCGTGCGAAACAGCTGGTCGAGGGCGCCATCGGACAGCGGCTCACTCATCGGGCAATCTCCTGTTGCTGATACGGGATCAAACGGCGTGAACGGCCGTCACTTCGGGAACATAATGTTTCAGCAGCGATTCGATGCCGTTCTTCAGCGTCGCCGTCGACGAGGGGCAGCCGGCGCACGCGCCCTGCATCTTCAGATACACATTGCCCTTGTCGAAACCGCGGTAGATGATGTCGCCGCCGTCGTTCGCGACCGCAGGACGGACGCGCGTTTCGATCAGTTCCTTGATCTGGCCGATGACATCGGCATCGGCGGGATCGTCGGCGAAACCGCCCTCCTCGCCTTCCGCCGGCACCGCGATGCCTGCGGCGCTGCCGGGATGGAACAGCGGCATCTCGGCCAGGAAATGGTCCATGACGATGCCCAGCACATCGGGCTTCGCATCGCGCCATTCGGCGCCCGGCGCGATCGTCACCGATACGAAATCGCGGCCGAAAAACACGCCGGTGACGTCACCGAGCGTGAACAGCGCGGTCGCGAGCGGCGATGCCGCCGCCTCTTCGGGGCTGGCAAAGTCGCGCGTGCCCGTTTCCATCACCGCCCGGCCGGGCAGGAATTTCATGGTCGCGGGGTTCGGCGTCGATTCGGTTTCGATCAGCATGGCGTGCATGTGGGACGCGCGGGCGCTTTGTGCAAGGCGCAAGACCGCGCTAGACAGCGCCGATGCGCCGTTTTTCCGATTTCGCCGCCATCGACTGGTCGGGCGCACGCGGGGCGCGGCAACGCGGCATATCGCTCGCCGTCGCGACAGGATCCCAGGCGCCGCAGCTGGTGCGTCCGGGTCACGTCTGGACCCGCGCCGAGGTTCTGCAGTGGATCGAATCCATCGCCGACGTGAAAGCCAATATGCTGATCGGTTTCGATTTTTCGGCGGGTTTCGCCTTTGCCGACCATGGCGCCTATTTTCCCCAATGGGACGAAAGCCCCATCGACCTGCCCGCCCTGTGGGCGTTCGTCGAGCGCCTGGCGGAAAAGGATCCGCATTTCGAAGCCGGCGCTTTCCTGACCCACCCCGAGGCGCAGCGCCACTTTCGTCAGCACGGCGGCATCGTCGGCGACCTGTTCGAAGCAGGCGCCGGGCGGCTGCGCGTCGTCGAACGGCATCAGCGCGCGACGCGGCAGGCGGCCAGCGTCAGCAATTTCAACCTTGTCGGCGCCGCGCAGGTCGGCAAGGCGAGCCTGTCCGGGATGCGGCTGCTCCACCGCCTGCGCGGCCGTATCCCGCTGTGGCCGCTCGATCCGGTCCCGGCGTCGGGGCCGGTGCTGGTCGAAATCTACACCAGCCTTGCGGCGCGCGCCGCGGGCATCAGGGGTGGCCGCAGCAAGATTCGCGACGGCGCCCTGCTCGACACCGCGCTCGACCGGCTCGGGTCGGCCGGCGCCGGTATAGCAGGGCCGGTCAGCGACCATGCCAGCGATGCGCTGTTGTCGGCGGCGTGGCTGCGCGCCATCGCCGCCGATGCCGCGGCCTGGTCGCCCGAACCGCTGACCGAAGCGCTGGCCCGCACCGAGGGCTGGACCTTCGGTATCCGCTGACAGCCCGACCGGGACACCCGCATTTTTCGGCCGGCTTCGCGCTTCGGGCTATTTCCATTCGCCGCGAAAATGCTCTAGGGCGCGCGAAGTGCCCGGCCGGCTTAGCTCAGTTGGTAGAGCAACCGCCTTGTAAGCGGTAGGTCGTCGGTTCGAGTCCGACAGCCGGCACCAGCGCGCGGCCTCGCCCGGCTTCGCGGAATGCTCACGCAGCGGCGGCTATCGGTTCAGGGAACGACCCGGCCTTCGTCGCGCGCCGGCATGGGCGCCAGGAAGCGCATCAGAAAGGATAGCAACAGCCAAATCGAGGCGCCGGTCGCCGCGGCTTCCAGAGAGCTGAGGTCGGCGATCAGCCCGGCCAGATAGGCGCCGCCGGCCAAGGCGCCAAAGGCCGTAGCCTGATAGATCGCGAGGCATCGCCCCAGGATGGCGTCAGGCGCGCGCAGTTGCATCGCCATGTTGAGCGTCGAGAGCATCGCCACCCATGCGCCGCCCGCCGCGGAGGCGACGACGAGCTGGAACCAGATGACCGATGCGAACGGCGCCATCGCCAGGGCGGCGGCCATGATCAGCGCCGCCGTCCCGATGACATTCTCGGCGCCATATTTCTCCCGCAACCCCTGAACCGACACGGCGACGAAGATCGAGCAGACGCCGAAGGCCGCCAGACAAAAGCCGTAGTCCAGTTCGTCGCCCCCGACGATGTCCCGGATGATCGCGGGCAGCAGCGCCTGATAGCTCGCCGCTCCAAGGCCAACGACGCAAGCGCGCAGCAGAATGCGCCGGACAGGACGCGATTGGCCGCAGAACCGGAGGCCGGTTCCGATCGCCCTGAACATCGGGGTTCGCTCGCGGCGCTCGAATACCGGCTTCCAGCGCGATAATACGATGATCAGAGCGAGGTAGCTGACGGAATTGAACGCGAACGCCCATTGCGGTCCGCCAAGCGATATCACCAAACCGCCGAGCGCCGGTCCGACACTGCGTCCCATCTGAAATGCGAGCGTGTTGAGCGCGATAGCGTAAGGCAGATGCTGCGGTTCGACCTGGGCGCGCACCGATGCCTGCCAGGCGGGGGCGTTCAACGCCGTCCCGGCGCCGATCCCGAACGTCAGCACAAGCAGCAGGGTGGGCGATATCGATCCCCGCCCCGTAACGAAGGTCAGGATCGCCGACACGACGAGCATCCCGCCCTGAGCGGTCAGCATCACGAGCCGGCGATCATAATTGTCCGCGATCGCGCCCGCGAAGACACCGAAGAACAGCAGCGGCATCATCGCACAGGCCTGAACGAGCGCGATCAGCTGGTTTGAGCTGGTGAGTTCGGTCATCAGCCACGCCGCGCCGACCGATTGGACCATCCCCCCGATGATCGAAGCAAGATTGGCGATCCAGATCGCGCGAAAGACCGGGACGGATAATGGCGCCATCGATCGCGCAAAAGCCGACGACCGGCTACTCATCCGCCCCGCCTGATATAAAAGCGCCCCTGTTCAAGACCATCCGTCTTGTTGCTCAAGCTGTTTCGCCAAATCATCAATCACTTGGTAGCAACCGAAAACGCGGGCCGCCGACGCCTCGGGCTCACGCTTCTCCCGGATCGCGGCGACGAATTCGCGATCCTGAAGTTCGATGCCGTTCGTGCTGGCGCCGGAAGCCGACAAGTCGATGGCGCGGCCATGGCCGTCGACCAGACTATCATAGTTCGCGACATAGGTTCCCGTGTCGCCGATGTAGCGAAACACCGTGCCCAGCGGGCCGTCGTTGTTGAACGACAGGGAAATGGTGCACAGCGCGCCGGTGACCGATTTCAGATGGATGGCCATGTCCATGGCAATCCCGAGCGTGGCGTCACGCGGCCCCTGCAATATATGCGCCTCGGTCACGGGCCCCGACTGATACGCGAACAGGTCGATTGAATGCGCGGCATGGTGCCAAAGCAAATGGTCGGTCCATGACCTCGCCTCGCCCTTCGCATTGATATTCGTTCGGCGATAGAAATAGGTCTGGACGTTCAATTGACGAAGCTGGAACTCGCCCGCTTCGACCCGGCGATGGACCCATTGATGACTCGGGTTGAACCGGCGCGTGTGACCGACCATGCAGACGAGATCGCGGTCCTGCTGGGCGCGCAAAACCCGTTCGGCGCCCTCGATCGAGTCGGCCAGCGGAATTTCGACCTGGACATGCTTGCCGGCCTTCAGACAGGCCAGCGCCTGTTCGGCATGGAGCGGGGTCGGCGTGCACAGGATGACAGCGTCAACATCCTCGCGCTCCAGTATCTCGTCCAGCCGGTCGCTGCTATGACCGACACCATAGTGCTGCGCCGCGGCGGCGGCCTCGGCCTTGTTGCCGCTTACGATCGACGCGATCGACACGCCGTCGATCTGGCCGAGCGCATCCAGATGCTTTTCGCCGAAAGCGCCGGCGCCGGCCAATGCGATCCTCACGTTCATTCTCCCGTCCGATTTGCGGCATGATGTTTTCGGCGCGGACGCGTCATGATCGTTCGCACCCCGGTATATTCCAGCAGTCCATCAACGCCGCCCTCCACGCCCAAGCCCGATTGCCCGGCCCCTCCGAACGGCACCAGCGGCGACAGCAGGCGCGGCATGTTGACCCATACCGTACCGCTCGCGATGCGCCCGGCAATCTCGAACGCCTTATCCTCGTCCTGTCCCCATACCGAGCCGCCGAGGCCGTAATCGCTCGCGTTGGCCCGCGCGATGACATCGTCATAATCGTCGAATTTGAGCAGCGGCAGAACGGGGCCGAACTGCTCCTCCTGCACGATGCGGCTGTCCTCGGGCGGATTGTCGATGATCGTGACGGGGATGAAATAGCCCGGCACCTCCGCCGCCTCGCCGCCGACGAGGACGCTGTAGCCCTTGTCCTTGGCGTCCTCGATCAACTCCAGAACGCGGCGATATTGCGGCTCGTTGTTGATCGGGCCGATCTGCGTGCCCTGTTCGGCGCCGTCGCCGACCTTCACCGTCTTCGCATAGGCGACGAGCGCCGCCTTCAGCGGCTCATACACGTCCGCGTGCACATACATGCGCTTCGTCGCGATGCAGATCTGGCCGTTGTTGCGGAACGCGGCCCAGAATAATTCCTCGGCGACCTTTTCGACGTCGACATCGGGCATCACGATCGCCGCGTCGTTGCCGCCGAGTTCGAGCGTCACGCGCTTCAAGGTCGGCGCCGCCGATTCCATCACGCGGCGCCCGGTCGCGGTCGATCCGGTGAAACTGATCTTGTCGAAGCCCCGGTGGCTCGTCATCCACGGACCCAGCGCATCGCCGCCGGTGACGATGTTCAGCACGCCGGGCGGCAGGATATGCTGGACCAGCTCGCCGAACTTGAGCGTCGCGAGCGGGGTGAAAGGCGATGGTTTGAGCACCATCGTATTGCCCGCGAGCAGCGCAGGCCCAACCTTGAACATCGCAAGGTTCAGCGGGAAATTCCACGGCGCGATCGCGCCCACAACGCCGAGCGGGACACGGCGCGTCTCCACATAGCGCTCGTCGCTATCCTCGTGAACGGTAAACGGCAGATCGAGCTGTGCCGTGCCTTCGAGCCACGCCGCGGCCGCGCGTACCTCGCCTTCCGCCTCGCCATGAGGCTTGCCCTGTTCCGCGGTGAGCAATCGCTTGAGCAGGTCGGCATTGTCCCGGATCGCTCGCGCCATCGCAACCAGCGCCGCTTTCCGCTCGGCGACGGGGGTCGCGGCCCAGCGCGGAAAAGCCGCGCGCGCGGCAGCAACGGCGCGGTCGAGATCGTCCGGCGTCGCATCGGGCACATTACCGATCGCCTGCTCGGTGGCCGGATTGATCACCGCGAAGCGGCGGCCGCCGGCATCGAGCTTGCCGTCGATCAGCATCGAAAGGGCGAGCGGCGTCCCGGATTCCGTCATCGGGCCATTTCCTCTTCATCGCAAAGCTGGAGGATCATCTTCCCCCTGTTGGTTCCGTCGAACAATCGCCGGAAGGCGGGAACGGCATTCTCCATCCCATGCTCGATATGCTCGTCGACGTGCAGAAGGCCATCGTCGAGCCATTGTCCGATCTGCCGATGCGCCTCCCCCGCCCGATCCAGAAAGCCGCTGAGCAGGAAGCCTTGCATCGTCGCGCATTTGACGATCAATTGCCAAATCGCACGCGCGCCGTGCGGATCGTCCATATGATTATAATCGCTGACCAGTCCGCACAGCGCGATGCGGGCGTGACGATTGATATGCTGAAGGCTGGCGTCGAGCAGCACGCCGCCGACATTTTCGAAGATCATATCGACGCCGCCGGGGGCGGCACGGCCGATCTCCGCGGCAAGTTCGTCCTGCGACTTGCCGCGATAGTCGATGGCCGCGTCATAGCCATAGCGGTGCAGCATCCGTCCGCATTTTTCCGGGCCGCCGGCGATGCCGATCGTGCGGCATCCCGCCAACCGCGCGAACTGGCCGACGAGCGAGCCAACGGCGCCCGCCGCGGCGGACACGACGATGGTTTCGCCGGCGATGGGACGCCCGATCTCGAAAAGGCCGAAATAGGCGGTAAGGCCGGGCCCGCCCAGCACCGACAGATGGTGGCTCAGCGGGCGGTGCGGAGCCAGCTTGCGAACGAAAGCCGCCGAGCCGTCGACCAGCGAATAGTCGGCGATCGCGTTGAGCCCCGACACCCAGCTTCCCACCGCGAAATCGGGGTGCGCCGAGGCCACCACCCGTCCGACCGTCGCGGCGCGAACCGGATCGCCCAGCGCGACGGGCGGTTGATAGGATGGCCGATCGTCCAACCATCCCCGCATGGCGGGATCGAGCGAGACGAGGATGTTGCGCACAAGCAGCTGGCCCGGCGCCACATCGGGAACGGTGTCCTCATCGATCGCGAAATCGTCATCGACCGGCACACCGTCGGGACGTCTCGCAAGCAGAAGGCGGCGATTGACGGTCATGGATCCATATCCTCAAGAGCGATGCGCGCGTCGCCGTTAAAGCGGCGCTGCCGCAACATGGTCGCCGCCTGTGCGCCTGCGCGCGCCGCGCCGACGATCGATATATCATATGTCGAGTTCATGAACGGTCCCGCGTCAATCCTCGTCGGCGATCGTGACGCGCAGGCCGTCGAGCGCTTCGGACAGCTTCAGCTGGCACGAAAGACGCGACGTCTCCGTGCGGTAATCGCTGCTGTCGAGAAGATCATCCTCGTCAGCCCCGATCGGCTCCAAAAGCCCCGCAAAGCCAGGATCGACGTGGACATGACATGTCGCGCAGGAACAGCAGCCGCCACAAAGAGCGAGAAGTTCGTCGATACCCGCGTCGCGGATCGCCTCCATCACGCTCAAATCATTTTCGGCGACCACCTCATGTTCCACCCCGGATCGGTCGGTTACGTACAGCTTCATTTCAGTGCAGCCTCTCTCGTCAGTTTATGTTTGCCGCGTCAGAATACCGCGACGCTGCGGATGCTTTTTCCCGCAGGCATCAGGTCGAATCCCTGGTTGATCTGGTCCGGTCCCACGACGTGGGTGATCATCGGGTCGAGCGCGATCTTGCCGGTCATGTCGATGTCGACGATCTTCGGGACGTCGGTGCGGCCATGGTCGCCGCCGAACGCGGCCGCGCCAGCGGCGTCTTCGCTTCGAACGTAATGACCGCGCGGGTCTTCATCCATGTCTCTCCCGATCATGCAGGGGGCATTTTGCATGCCCCTTTACCCCTGGCTTCGAATCGATTACTAAAGTGACCTGTTGGATAATATAAGTCAAAAATTTAGGGCGAGAGAGGAAAATTAGCGTGGTGCAGCAATTTGATTTTGGCGGAGCCATTCCCGCGAGCGCGAGTCTGCACGAGGCGGCAGGCCGGATCGGCGCGCTGCCATCGCGGATAAAGCCCGTCGCTGACGACATGGCGCTTTACGGCCCCGCCCTTCCCGTGCGCTGTCCCCCCGGCGACAATCTCTGGATTCACCGCGCGCTCGCGGAGGCGAAGGCCGGCGATGTGTTGGTGGTCGATTGCGGGCCGGGCGACGAGTTCGGCTATTGGGGAGAAATCATGGCGACCGCCGCGATCGCACGCGGCGTCGCCGGCCTCGTCATTACCGGCGGCGTGCGCGACAAGCGCGCGCTGGTGGCGCTCGGCTTGCCCACCTTTTCGGGCACCGTCTGCATCCAGGGAACCGGCAAGAATGCCGCGCTGGACGGCGCGGTCGGCGAGCCGGTCCGTATCGGGTCGGTCACGATCCGCCGAGGCGACGTCGTCGTCGGCGACGCCGATGGCGTCATGGTCCTCACGCCCGCTCAGGCGAGCGTGGCGGTCCCGGCATCCTTCGATCGCGACCGGAAGGAGGAATCCATTCTGGAGCAGGTCCGCGCGGGCGCTCTCACGCTCGACGTCTACAACCTCTGACGCTGGAGGCGCCCGATGTCCGCCACCCACCCGGTGTCCGCCGCCCCAGCCCATCCCGTTTATCGCGTGGACCTGTTCCAGCCCGACGCGCTCCGGAATCCGTTTCCACATTATCGCGCGATCCGCGATCTGGGAGCCGCCGTGCGCATGGAGATACCCGACGTCTATGCGATCGGCCGGTTCAAGGATGTCCAGGCCGCCTTGCGCCATCCCGAGATACTGGTTTCGGGACAGGGCGTCGGATTCAACGACATATCGAACGCGCCCATGGCCAACCCCCCGACGATCCGGTCCGACGGCGCGCGTCATCGCAAGCTGCGCGGGGTCCTGTCGAAGCCGTTGATGCCGGCCGCGCTCAAGGAGCGGCGCGAGATGCTGAAGGCCATGATCGCAACGCGCATCGACGACATCATCGGCGGCGAAACGGTCGACGCCATCACCACGATCGCGCAGCATCTGCCGCTGCAGGCGGTGTCCTACCTCGTGGGTCTGCCCGAAACCGACCGCCAGCAAATGCTGCGCTGGGCGTCGGCGTCGTTCAATTCGACCGGGCCTTACAGCACCCGCGACACCGATGATCCCGAACTGGCCGCCGATCTGGAGACGGCCATTTCGGTCAAACAATATTTCCTGTCGGTCGACCGCGACCATCTGCGGCCCGGTTCGTGGGCGGCGGCGCTGTTCGACGCGGTCGATGCCGGCAAGCTGGAAAAGCCCGAAGCGCATGCCGCGATCAGCGGCCTCGTCCTTCCCAGCCTCGATACGACAATCTATGCCAAGGGCAATCTGCTCTACAATCTGGCGCGCCACCCCGACCAGTGGGCGGCGTTGAAAGCCGATCCTTCGCTGATATCGAGCGCGGTGCTGGAGGGCGTGCGCTACAGCGCCGTCGTCCGCTGGTTCTCGCGCGTCGCGGTCGCCGATTACGAACAGGGCGACGTGCATGTCCCCGCGGGCGGGCGCGTCATGCTGCTCTATGGATCGGCGAACCGCGACGAACGGCACTATCCCGACCCCGGCCGGTTCGACGTCACGCGCAATCCCGTCGATCAGCTTGGCTGGGGCACGGGCCCCCATATGTGCGCCGGCATGCACCTCGCCCGTCTGGAAATGGAGGTGATGCTGGAAGCGCTGCTGGAGCGTGTCGAGCGCCTGGAGGTCGATGAACCCAAACTCGGCACAAATCGCGGCCTATATGGATTCGACAGCTTACCGATGCGCCTTATATGACCGCACAGAATCGAGGACGGGCATGGAACTTCGCCAATTGCGCCAGTTCGTTACGATTGCTCGCACCGGCAGTTTCGTTGCCGCGGCGCGCGAACTCGGGATTGCGCAGCCGCCCCTCACCGTGTCCGTTCGCAAGCTCGAAGACCAGCTCGGCGTCCGATTGTTCGAACGCCACGCGCGCGGCGCAACGCTGACCGCGGCCGGCCAGGCGCTGCTGAAGCTTGCGTCCGAACTGCTGGCGCGCGCGGACGATCTGGAACGCATGGCGCAGGAAATCGGGAGCGGGCAGCGCGGACGGCTGCGGATCGGCTTCGTCGGGTCGGCCAGCTATCTGCTGCTCCCGCAACTCCTGCGACGGTTTCGGGCGCTTCACCCGGACGTGGAGCTTGTCGTCACCGAGACCACATCGCGCCATGCGCTGCGCCAACTGGAGGAGGACCAGCTCGACGTGGGGCTGGTGCGGCTACCCGTCATGCACCAGACCGATGTCCGGATCGTGCGAACCATTACCGAGCCCATGATCCTGATGGTCCCGCTGGATCATCCGCTGGCCGGCCAGCGGGAGGCCGCGCTGGAGACGCTAGGCGCGGAAGGTGTCATCCAATATGATCTGGAGGCCGTACCCAACATGCGCGCCATCGTGTCGCAGGCATTCGCGCGCGCCGGCTATGTGCCGAGGATCGTCCATGAGGCGTCGCAGATCCATGCGTTGATGGCGCTGGTGGAAAGCGGCCTCGGCATAGCGCTGCTGC
This sequence comes from Sphingopyxis macrogoltabida, assembly GCA_003241685.1. Lineage (GTDB taxonomy): Bacteria > Pseudomonadota > Alphaproteobacteria > Sphingomonadales > Sphingomonadaceae > Sphingopyxis > Sphingopyxis macrogoltabida_A. The sequence goes on along the minus strand of QFPJ01000013.1, from coordinate 189,258 downwards.
CGGCATGCGTTCGCCGCGCGAACCCGGAACGCGGCTGGCTGCTCGATCTGACCGCGGGCGGCAATCCCATCGAAACGACATTGGGAATCGCGGTTTCCAGGCATGTATCGCGGCCGGTCGTCGGGCATTTCTGCGAGATGCTAAGCGATCCGAAGGAGCTGGCCAGCTAGGGCCAGGACCCGGGGAAGACCCCAAGAATGGCAACGGCCGGGCCGGGCATAACGCCCGACCCGGCCGGCCTTCACCCCATGATGGCGTCAGCCGAGCGCGCCGAGCCCCGGACAGACATGCGCCGGATTGTCGTGGAAGATCATCTGCTTGTCCGCTTCGGAAAGAAAGTCGAAGCCGGAAATCACCGGAACCAGATCGTCGCCCGGCCGGCCCGTTTCGGGCCGCACCGCGGCGCCCGATCCCGGCGCTTCGGTGCCGAAGCACATGCGCTGCGGCGTGCGCTGCTTGATCGCCGCCTCGAGGAAATCGAGGTCGAGCGCGTTGGTGTCGAAGAAGAGATTCTTCGATCGATCCTTTTGGCCGAGATGATGGTCGGTCTTGATGAAGCGATCGAGCGCCCCGCCGCAGTGGCACACGACGACCTTGAGTTCGGGGAAGCGTTCGAAGACGTCGCCGTGGGTCAGCAACTGGGTCGCGAGATACTGCTCCCACACGAAGCCGATCTGATAATTATGCGGAATCGTCGCGACGCGCGGATCGCTGCAATTCGTTCCGTGAACGATGATCGGGATACCGAGTTCCTGGCACTTGGCATAAACGGGGTCCCAATAACGCTGGTCCATGCCCGGCGCCTTGCGATCGCCCGACGGATCGGGGCTGAGATAGACGGCCTTGAACCCCAGTTCATGGACGCAGCGTTCGAGTTCGGGGATACAATCGCTGAGATCGTCCGCATGGGCATTCTGCGGCAGCTGCGCGGCGCCGACGAAACGATCGGGCGACATCGACACCTGCTTCGCGATCGAATTGTTCACGAGGCGGGTCCATGACGGAAGCAGGTGCGGCTGCATCCAGCCCAGCATCAGGAACGGGCGCGGGCCGATCAGCTGGCAGTCGATACTGCGATCGTCCATCTGCGCGAGATGGCGCTTGTTTGCGGCCGCCCAGCCTTCCTCGGTCATGCTGATCGCGGCGTTCTCACCCGTGCGCGGATCGAAATTCATCGGACTGTTGGTCGCCAGCATCAGCCCCAGCGCGTGGGTGCCGTGGACCGGCGCGGACACATGCGCGTGAATATCGAGTACTTTTTTGCCGTTATACATCAGCCTCTCCTTTGTGTTGGAGACGGCCTAACCGACCACCTCACCCTTGTAAATTATATAATTCGTCTGGACTATATATTGCATAATAATTGACCAGTCGATATGTTTGTAGAAAATTACGTCAGGTCGGGAGGATGGTATGAAGGCACAATGTTCCTGTGGATCCCTGTCGGCCGAAATCCCCGACACGCCGGAAAAAGTGACGGCCTGCCACTGCATCGCCTGCCAGCGCCGAACCGGATCGGTCTTTGGCGTGACGGCCGCGTTCGCCGCCGATGACGTGACCGTTTCAGGCGCCTCCTCCATCTATGAACGGCCAACCGCTTCGGGCGGCACCATGCGCGCGCACTTCTGTCCGGCCTGCGGGACGACGCTCTATTGGCAATCGCACAAATTCCCCCACCTGATCGGCGTTGCGATGGGCTGCATCGCCGACCCGGGCTATCCGGCGCCCGAGCGGTCGGTTTGGGAAGAAAGCAAGCATCATTGGGTCGATATCAATTCCGCAGAGGAGCATTTTCCCCAAGGGAAACATAACCGCGGATAGCCCGGCGGCTCAGGCGAACGGGTCTGGCGCGCCGCCGGGGATGGCGACCGCGAATGCGTTGATCGTCATCGCGATCAGCCCATAATAGCCGGCGATGCCGACCAGATCGACGAGAGCGGTTTCACCCAGCACGGCGCGGCTCGACCGATAGGTTTCCTCGCTGACGCTGCGGCTTTCCAGCAGCTCGCTCACGAACCGATGCACCGCCGCCTCGTCCTCGCGGACGAATGCGATCGTTTCGGCGCGTCGGATCGCGTCGACGATGCCGGGGTCCAGACCCGCCGCCACCGCGATCGGCGCGTGCACATGCCATTCGAAACCGGCGCGCCACCAGGCACCGGAGGTGAGGATGGCCAGTTCGGAGAGCCGGTCGGGGAGCGCCGTGCCATATCGGCAATAGGCACCGAGCGCCTGTGCCCTGTCCGCAAGATCGGGATTTCGCAGCCAGACGAGCAGCGGCCCCTGGACGCCCTCCGGTCCGCGTGGTCCGCCCGCTATCTTTTCGTAAACCTGCCTTTGCGCGCCCGAAAGCGCGGCGGGATCGATTTCACCCAGTCGGTCGGGGGGCGGTGCGGCGCCCATATGCTAGGCCTGCTTTCCGATAAACCTTCGGACTGCCGCCTTGTGGTCGTCCGTCGCGGTGACGATGCCATAGTGGGACGAGACCAGATCGAGGCTGGTCCGGAGGTCGGTGCCGAGACTTTGATAGATCGCGCGCTTGATCAGCCGCGACGCAAGCGGTGTTCCGCGAGCCATGCGCCGGGCAACCGCATAAACCGAATCGAGGAAGCCCTCGTCATCGAACACGGCGTTGACCATGCCGAGGCGCTCGGCCTCCTCGGCGCTCACGAAATCGCCGGTCAGGAACATTTCGAGCGCCTTCGACGCGCCGACGAGCCGGGGCAGGAAATAGGCCCCGCCGGCGCCGGGCACGAGACCGACGCGGCCATAGGTTTCGGCAAAGCGCGCGCTGCGCGAGGCATAGCGAATGTCGCACATCAGCGCGAGGTCGAGGCCGGCGCCTGTCGCGACGCCGTTGAGGGCCGCAATCACCGGCTTGTCGAGATCGGCCAGTGCCAGCGGGATGCGCTGAACATGCTCGAACAGCTCATTCTTTCGCCGGATCGGCTCCTGCTCCAACCGGTCGCCCATCTCGACGATGTCGCCGCCGCTGCAAAAGGCCTCGCCCGCGCCGGTGACGACGATGACCGACACGGCGTCGTCGGTGCGGCACCGGATCAGGAACTCGGCCCAGGCATCGATCATGCCGAAGGTGAAGGCGTTCATTCGCGACGGGCGATTGAGGAGGATCGTCGCGATTCCGTCCTCGACGCGAAATTCGATCCCTTCGCTCATGCCGCACCCTCGCTTTCGACCGCCATGATCGCGCCCGGCGCGATCATGGCGATCTCCTCCTCGGACAATCCGGCTTCGCGCAGCAATTCGGCGGTATTTTCGCCAAGGCGCGGAGCGTGCCGGCGAAGCTGGAACGGCGTTTCGCTGAAATTGGCGGGAGCCCGCATCGACCGATAGGGCCCCTCGCTCGGGTGATTTTCGATACGGAAGAAGCCGACGTCGGCGAGGTGCGGATTGTCGATCAGGTCGTCGAGGCCGAACATCGGCATGCAGGGAATCGATTTGCTGTCGCAAAATTCCACCCATTCCGCCGTCGTGTGCCGCGGCGCCGCCTTCGCAACCTCGCCGTAAAGCTGCCCGATGATCGCGGCGCGGCGGTCGATCGTCGCCACCTCCGGGTCGTCGGCCAGATCGGCGCGGTCGATATAGCGCAGGAAATCCTGCCAGTTGCGATCGGTGTAGGGAAGGATGCAGGCATAGCCGTCCCTGGTCCGATAAGGCTTGCGATTGGGGCTGAGCACGCGGCTGAATCCGGTCTTGCCCAGGCTCGGCTCGAACGCCGTCCCGCCCATATGTTCGATCATGTTGAACTCGATCATCGCCTCGAACATCGGCACTTCGACGGCCTGTCCCTCGCCCGTCCTGGCGCGGTGGAAGAGCGCGGCGAGGATGGCGTTCGCGATGGCCTGGCCGGCCGCCTTGTCGCAGATCACCGTCGGCAGATAGCCGACCTCGCCGTGCATCGCGCCGTGGAGAGCCGCGAGACCCGACCCGGCCTGGATCAGATCGTCATAGGCGGCCTTTTCGGCATAGCGGCCATCCTTGCCGAAACCATAGGCGCCGCAATAGACGATGTCGGGCTTCAGCCCCCTTACGCGCTCATAGTCATAGCCGAGCCGGGCGATCGCCTGCGGCCGCAGCGCATGGACGAAGACGTCGGCGCTTTCGATCAGCCGGTCGAGCGCGGCGCGCGCCTCCGGCCGCTTCAGGTTCAGCAGGACCGATCTTTTGTTGCGGTTCACGTGCAGGAATATCCCCGCCATGCCCGGATTGCGCGCCGGCTGATAGGCGCGCAGCACATCGCCCTCCGGCGCCTCGATCTTGATCACGTCGGCGCCGAAATCGGCCAGAATATGCGTCGCATAGGGACCCATGACCACATTGGTCAGGTCGATGATCCGAATACCCGCAAGCGGCCCTGCGGCGCCCATCATGCGGCGTCCGGCTGCCCGGCGACCAGTCGGCTGACGACATAGCTCAGGACGAGTTCGCCCCGCTGGTTCGTCACCTCCACCGTCGAACGCACCACGCCGCGGCCCCCGCGCGACGTCGCGCGGATGTCGTCGATCGTGACCACCGCCTCGACGGTGTCGCCGACCATGACCGGCGCATGCGCCTTCATGGACACTTCGAGAAGCGCCAGCCCGACCCCCTGGATCAGTGTCTGCATCTGGAAACCTTCGATCAGGGTATAGGTCAGCGCGGCAGGCACCAGGCGGCCGTCGATCACGCGGCCTTCATAAGCGTCATCGATGAACAGCACTTCGAGCATGCCGGTGCAGGAAATGAAATTGACCAGATCGGTTTCGGTGATCGTCCGGCGAAAGGTCCGGAACTGCTGGCCCGGCGCCAGCTCCTGCCAATAGGGCCCATGCCCCATCACGGGTATGGCTGCATCGATGGTCATGTCGCTCTCCCATTATGTCCACCCGGCATAAGCGCGTCGGCGAGCGCGATAAAATATTCATATCCGCCCGAGCCATATCGAACGGATATGGCTCGCCGATCCAGGGTCCTGCCCCTAGCGCGCGACCTGTCCCGACGACCAAGCGGTCGCCGAAAGGAAGTCCAGCAACGCCGCATTGACAGCCTCGGGGGCTTCGAGCTGCACCCAGTGGCCGGCGCCGTCGATCTTCACCGGCTCGAACCCTTTCGGCACCATCGTCGTGAATTGGGCGATCTGTTCGGCGCGTCCGGGAAAGCGGACGACGATTTCCTGCGAGCCGTAGATATAGAGTGCGGGCACATCGAGCGGACGATCGGCCCAGGCGCCCATCAACTCCCAGCTGCGCGTCAGGCTGCGGTAGGATGCAAGCGTCGTCGCGAAGCCCTTGCGGCGAAAACGGTCGACGTAAATCGCCATTTCCTCGTCGTCGAACCAGTCGAGCGAGTCCGGCGGATCGAACAGCGAATCCGAAAAGCGTCCGCTCGCTCCGACGAACATATTCGGTTCGCGATCATCGGGCAGGTCGCCCGACAGGGTATAGAAAAGCCGGCGCAGGAAAAGCTCGGGATCTGCATCAAGCTCCGCCTCCCCTTCGCCCGGACGGCAGAAATAGGACATGTAGAAATCGGCGCGGCCCATATCGGCGAACATCTGCGGGAGGCTCTTGGGCGGACGCGGCGTGTAGGGAACAGCGAGCGAGACGACCGCCGGGAAGCGATCCGGCCGGAGGACCGGAGCCGCCCAGGATATATTGGCCCCCCAGTCGTGGCCGACGATCACCGCCTGGGCGATGCCCATATTATCGAGGATCGCGACGAGGTCGGAGATCACGTCGACGATCGTATAATGTTCTGGGTTGGCCGGCCCTTCGCTTTCACCGAAACCGCGCAGATCGGGCGCGATGGCGGTGAAGCCCGCGGCAGCGACCGCAAGCATCTGGCGCCGCCACAGGCGCCACATGTCGGGAAAGCCGTGCGTGAAGATGACCGCCGGACCTTCGCCGCAACTCACCCAGTGATAGGCCAGACCGTTGATCGACTTGCGGTGATGGGTGAACGCCGAATCGTCGATGGGCATGACTATCTCCATTTCATGTGGACACCGTTTGCCGCGGCGTCGCGCGGCCGGCATAGGCCGCCGCGAACAACAGCAGCGCGCCCGGCAAGGCGCCAATCAGCGCCACCGTGACGATGCCGATCCCCGGCATATGGTCAGCCCAGGCGCTGCCGGTCATCGCGCCGAGTGCCGTCGGCCCGATGCCGAGCCCCAGCAGCGTGATGCTCATCAGGCACAGCGCCGACATGGTCGCGCGCATCCGTCCGGTCACGGTGAGCTGAAAACTCGCGATCACCGTGGTCGTCGTACCCGACAGCATGAACAGGCCGACCGCGATCAGCGGCACGAACGTGCCGGCGGTCGTTGCCGTCCCGGCCGCCGCGATCGCCGCGGCGCCGATACCGGCCGCGATCCCGCCGCACAGCGCGGTCGCACTGGGCCTGGTCCGCCGCGCCACCAGTTCGGCGATGATCGGAACCAGCAACGAACCGAGCGTGGACGCGAAGAGCTTTACCGGGCCGAGCAGATAGCCGGCCTGTTCGACGCTGTAGCCGAACCGGCTGCCCAGATAGGTCGGCAACCAGGCAACCAGCGCATAGCCCGGTATCTGGCACATGCCCGCCCCGATGATCATGAAGCCGTAAATGCGAAACTTGCTCCAGATGATGCCGAAAACTTCGGGAAGAGAGGGCACCGGCCCCTTGGCGCCATCCTCCATCCGCGGCGGTTCCCGTGCGATCAGCGCGAAGAGCAGGCCGATCAAAAGCGCGGGAATGCCGACCGCGAAGAAGACCAGTTCCCAGATGCGGAAACCCCACAGCGCCCCGTCGACGAGCCGCACCTCCAGATAGCCGATCAGCGCGGCACCGAGAATATAGCTTCCCCCCGACCCCAGCATGCCGGCGGCCGAGTAGATGCTGGCGGCGCGATTGCGATATTCGGGCGGGAACAGGTCGCCGATCATCGAATAGGCCGAGGGCGACAGCGCCGCCTCGCCCACAGCCAGACCGATTCGGAAGATGATCAGCGCAAGGAAGGTGGTCGAAAATCCCGACCCGATCGTCGACAGGCTCCACAGGAACACCCCCGCGATGATCAGCTTGCGGCGGTCGAACCGATCGGCGAGCCGCGCCAGCGGCAGCCCGAGAACGCCATAGAAGAGGGCGAAGGCGGTGCCGAACAGCAATCCGAGCTGGAGGTTGCTGACGCCCAGATCCTGCCGCAACGGTTCGACCAGCAGCGCCAGGATCAACCGATCGACGAACGACATGAAATAGAGCGCGCCGAGCAGGGCCAGCGTCGCCCAGGCGCGCCACCTTTCGATCGGACGACGTCCGGGATCCGCGCCCGGCAATACGGCTTCGCTCATTGCTGTCCTCTCCATCGTGGCCGCCCCGTCTTTTTTCCGGTGGCGGCTGTGTTCTATCCTCGCGTCTGCAAGCTGTGGTAATTCGCCGCCGTGCGGGCTTCGTCGAGGCGCGCTCCCTTGGCGACCGCATCGCGGATCGTCTGTTCGGCGGCCTCGATCGATTCCGCGATCGCCAGCACCTCTTCGGCGCGGTCGGCGGGGATGGCGAGGACGCCGTCGGCGTCGCCCACCAGCCAGTCGCCCGGCGCAACGCGGACGCCCGCGACCTGAACCGGGACGTTATAGGCGTCGGCGGTCACCCGGTCCTTGCCGGTCCGCATCGTCACGGCCTTCGAAAAGACGGGATATCCAAGCTCGACGCAGCGGTCGCTGTCGCGGCAGACGCCGTCGATCACGGTGCCCGCAATGCCCCGGGTGTGCGCCACGAAGGTCAGGATGTCGCCCCACACCGTCGTGTCGAGGCGGCCGTCATTGTCGATGACGACCACCTGCCCAGGCTGAACATCGTCGATATAATCGCCGACCGATCCGCCGGTCAGCCCGACCGGGAGCATGCGGATCGTGAAGGCCCGTCCCGCGAAGCGCATCGAGCGGACGACGGGCATGATGCCGAGCGCCTGCCCGTCAATCCCCAGCCGGTCGAGCGCGTCCGAAAGCGCCGTCACGCCGACCGCGTTCAATCCGGCCGCCAGATCCTTTTCCTGCCCCATTATGGCTTATCCTTCTTCAGCATGTCTTCGTAATTGGCGCCCATCACGCGATCGATCGGAACGCCGGCATCGATGTCGCGGGCCATCGCCTGTTCGCGCGCGAAAATATCCTCGGCGGCGGACAGGATGTCGGCGGCGCGTGCAGCCGAAAGGAACACGACGCCGCTGCCGTCCGCCATAACCCAGTCGCCCGGCGAAACGGCGATGCCGCCGACGGTGATCGCTTCGTTGAAACTATGTTCGGCGACGCGGCCGCGCGCCGTGACCGGCACCGCCGCCTTGCCGAAGACCGGCAGGCCGAGTTCGCGCCCCTCGTCGATGTCGCGAAAGGCACCGTCAACGATGACGCCCGCGATGCCCTTGCGCACCGCGGCACGGCTGAGCAGTCCGCCCCAGCCCGACACGTCCAGGCGGCCGCGATGTTCGACGACAATGATGTCGCCCGCCGACGCCGCGACGATCCCGCCCGATCCCAGATGCCGTTTCGGCAGGCCGGCAAGCGGCGCGCCGAGTTTCACCGTCTGGACGCGCCCCGCAATGCGCGCGCGCAGCGTCAGCGACGACAGGCCGACGACCGCACCGGGAAGCCCCAGCATGTCGAGCGCGTCGGAAAGCGACGGTGTATCGAGAGCGAGCAGCCGCTCGGCCGTAATCGCATCAGCCATTGACCTTATCCTTCGGAAATTCCGGAACAAAGCCCGCGAACTCGGTCGCTTCGATCCCCATCGCTTCGGAGAAGGCCTGTTTGACGTCATCGGGCTGACCCGCCTGGAAAATGAAGCTGGTGAAGAGCATCATCTTGCGCGGGTCGGCCCGGATTTCGTCCTTCGTATAGCCATCGACGATCGACTCGCGCCCCATCATCGGCAGTTCGACGCGAACATTTTGCGCGGGGTCGCGAATGGTGCCCTTCGCCTCGCCGCCCGCCGCGATCTTAGCCAATTCGTCGAAGAAGCGGCGGCGGATCAGCACGATGCCCTTGTCGCTGAGCCCCAGATTTTCCCGCGTACGGTCGGCAATGCGCCCCTGCCCCGCCCAGGCGAGAAAATCCTGGTTCATCACGTGCGTCGTGATCCAATTGCCGTCCGCATCGAAGACCGGGCCGTACCAGGTCGGAATCTGTTCCTGGACATAGGGCGTCTCCTCGACCGGCACGCGCGTATATTTCCAGGTGACGCTCAGCGTCGTTTCATCGTCGATCGGCACGCGCCATTCGAAATGTTCGCCGAGGAAAAAGCCGTTCGGCCACAGGCAAACGCGGCCGATCGTCCAATTCTCGTGCGCGTCGTCGGTATCCTCCTTGATGCGCCGATAGACGAAGCCATAGTCGAACTCGTCGAATTCGAGCTTGAGATGCGTGGGGCCATAGTCGCCCGTTTCGCCGCGAAGCCGCTGCCCCCAGTTTTCGTGCATCCATTCGAAATGCACGGGGTCGATCGAATTTTCCTGGCACTGGAACCAGTTGCACGGAATTTCGGAGATCACGACCTGCGAAAAGCCATGGTCCCAGCTGAACGGCTCCCAATCGGGCAGTTCGGGAGCGGGGGCGGGACCCATATAGGCCCAGATCATGCCGGCCTTCACCTGTACCGGATAGGCGACGGCGCGCACGTTGCCGCGGCCGCCGCGGCCCTGGCGCACCGTGTCCTCATAAGGCTGCTCGACGCAGGCCCCCGTCTGGTCGAAGCACCAGCCGTGATAGTTGCAGCGAATGCCGGTCTGTTCGACCATGCCATAGGCCAGGTCGGCGCGGCGGTGCGGGCACTGGCGCTCGACCAGCCCCATATTGCCCGACAGATCCTTGTAGAGAACCAGATCCTCGCCGAGAATGCGGACCGGCTTGATGCTGCGGTCGTTGAATTCCGACTCGCCCGCGATCGGATGCCAGTAGCGGCGTAGCAGCGCACCCATCGGCTTGCCCGGGCCCACCTCGGTCAGCTGCCGGTTCTGCTCTGCAGTCAACATCTCACACTATCCCTGCTTGCAAATCCGCTCGATCAATCGGCGAAGGCCGTGGCGTCGCACTGGACCAGCATGTTCGACGGAAGATTCTCGTTCACCAGCGTGTGGCGCGCCGGACGCGACGCGGGATCGGGAAAGGCCTTGACCCATTCGACATTCACCGCCTGCCGCGCTTCGGGCACCTTCACATAGACGGTCATGCGGACGATGCGGTCGAGCCCGGCGCCCGCCGCGGCCATGATGCGCTCCAGGTTGAAGAACATCAGCCGCGCCTGTTCGGTAAGGTCGTCGGGCAGCTTGCCCGTCGCGGGATCGAGGCCATGAATGCCGCCGGTCATCACCAGCGGCCCGACCCGCGACGCGGCCGGGATGGGCAGATTGCCATGGCTGTAGCCCTCGACCTCGATGCTGCGACGTTCCGTCATCGATCTTCTCCCTTGTCGCGCGTTCCAGCGCTTTTCTCGGCTCCGGGCGGGCGGCGCCTTTTTCTGTCGAGCGACCATCCGCCCACTCGCCGCAATTGTCAATCCGTTTGGACAGCTTAAACAGATATTATTTGCGTAACTGGTCAAAACTTTCAGGCGTCGCCGGTGACGAGGCGCAAATCGCGCTTCAATATCTTCCCGCTCGCGTTACGCGGCATCGCGTCGATGAACTCGACGCGCTTGGGCACTTTGAAGCCGGCCAGTGCGGCGCGACAATGTTCGATCAGCTCGTCGGACGAGGCGGCATGACCGCTGCGGAGCACGATGTAGGCGGTCACCGCCTCGATCCAGCGCGGATCGGGGAGCCCGATCACCGCGACTTCGGACACCGCGGGATGCGTGTAGAGGATTTCCTCCACCTCGCGCGACGAGACATTCTCGCCGCCGGTCTTGATCATGTCCTTCTTGCGATCGACGACCGTGATATAGCCGTCGGCATCCATCGTCCCCAGGTCCCCGCTGTGAAACCAGCCGCCGGCAAAGGCTTCGGCGGTCTTCTCGCTGTCCTTCCAATAGCCGTCGAGCAATTGCGGCGACCGGTGGACGATTTCGCCGATTTCTCCGACCGCCACGTCGCGCATCATGTCGTCGACGATCCGCGTTTCGACATGCAGCGTGGCGCGGCCCGCCGACCCGAGCCTGGCTTCATGCTCCTCGGGAAACAGGATCGTCGCGACCGGCGCGATCTCGGTCTGGCCATAGAGGTTCCAGAGCCGGAGGCCGGGCAATCGGGTGCGGATTTCGCGCAGCACCTCGACCGGCATGATCGACGCGCCATAATAGCCGCGAACGAGCGTCGACAAGTCATGCGCATCGAACAGCGGCGAGCGCAGAAGCGAAATCCAGACGGTCGGCGGCGCGAAGAAGGAGGTCGCGCGATACCGTTCGAACAGCGGGATCAGCCGCTCGGGCGTCGGCGTCGATGTGATGACATTCTTCGCGCCCACCGACAGCGCAGGGCCGATCATCGCGTCGAGCTGGGCGCAATGGAACAGCGGCATCGCATGCACCGCGACGGTATCGGCGCGCCATTCGCAGTCGGTGATACAGCTTTGATACTGCCACAGCACGGCTTCATGGCTGAGCATCGCGCCCTTCGGCCGCGATTCGGTGCCGCTGGTATAGATGATCTGCGCGAGCGAGCGGGCATCGGCGGCGGGCGGCCGTTTATACCCGGGCCGGAGCAGCGATTCCCACGACGGCAATTCTCCCGGCACCTCGCCCCATTCGTCGGTGAGTCCAAACACCGCATCGATGGCATCGGGCTTCGCTTCATGCCCGACGTCGACGGTGCTGCGGTCGAGGAACAGCATCCTGGCGCCGCTATGGTCGAGGATGTAGCGGACCTCGGCCGCATTGAGCATGAAGTTGACCGGGACCAGAACGGCGCCGATACGCGCGACCGCGAAGCGCACCGCCATGAAACTGTGGCTGTTGCGCGCCAGGATGGCGACGCGGTCGCCCGCCACGATATTGGCGGAGACGAGGCCCGCAGCGAGCTCATCGACGATCGCATCGAACCGCGCGTAGCTCCATTCGACTTCGCCGCAGATGATCGCCGGTCGTTCGCCATGCCGGGCTGCCGATCGCGACAGAAGCTCGGACAAACTCTGTCGCCGCACAAGGGCATCGACCATCTCATATTCTCCCGCAAACACTCTATTTTTATCAATTGCACTATATAAAAGCCCTAACTAGGCCAAGGCAAGAAAAAAGCACCGCCCGCTGTGCGGACGGTGCTTCCATATTTGCGGGATGGGCGAGAAAAGCCGAACTATGTGCTGGCAGGCGGGTCTCGAAAGAAGAGGTCCTGGACGATTTGCACATGCTCTTCCACGAAGTCCGGATCGAAGGGACTTCGCCCGATGATCTTTTCGACTTCCGCCGACAGCATGAAAATCCGGCCGGCCGCGCCGATGAACAGATAGTGGAGATGATAGGGGTCGCCCTTGACATAGGCCCCCGCCTCCTGCGCCGCGACGATGAGGTCGCGCCATTTGTTGAAGCTGCCGCCGAGCAGGTTCGCCACGATCCATTCGATCCGTTCGCCGCGCTGCCCCGCTTCGTGCGACATCAGCCAGTGAAGTTCGGGATGCTCTGCCGCCATCCGCACGAAATCAATCTGTAGCAGGCGAAGCGTTGTAACCGGGTCCACGCCGCGCAGGCCCTCGATCCGTTCCTCGAACGCCCGGTGATACCATCCTATCGCGTGCCGCATGACGGCCTGCCATATCCCGATCTTGGTCTCGAAATGATAGATGACCAGATTGTGCTGGACGTTGGCGCGCTGGGCGATCGAACGCGTCGTCGCTCCATTGAAGCCCAGTTCCGCAAACTCCTGCGTGGCGGCCGCCAATATATTCGTGCGCGTTTCGGCCGACCGCGCCTGGCGCTTTCGGACATTGACGATCGCACCCACTTCGAAATCGGGGTCAACGGGCGCGAGTTTTTTCGTCTTTGACGGCACAGCGGTTCAAATTTCCTGCAATAAATTGACCATCTTTCTGTAATAGTGCGACGCGCTATCAACTTACAAGTATGTTTATGGCCTGATTCTGCAATTCATTGGCCGGATATTCATCGCCAGACGGCAAATCCCATGCCCACTCCGGTGCCGGCAGGCGTGCGCTGCACGGGAACATATTCGCTCCATTGGCAGCTCAAATGCTCGATCGCACCAGCGGTGAGCACCCAGTTGAGGATTTCCGATGAGCCCGCGTTCAAGGCGGCGCGCGGGATCGTTTCCAGTTCCGAAGGGGCGCTGCGCCGCATCGCGTCCATCACCTGCTCGTCGAGCTCCTCATCGACCACGAAGTGGCTGAGGCCGCCCGAGGCGACGATGGCGACGCGCAAGTCGCTCGGGCTTGCCTCGACCGCCTTGCGCAAGGCCCGGCCGACCGCCACACAGCGGGCAGGCGTCAGCACATTGGGGGGATAATAGGTATTGAGGAGGATCGGAACGACCGGAATCGACGCCTTCATCAGCCGCTTGATCACAAAGCCATAGGCGTGGCCGAACCCCGCCTTGGTCGGATCTTCCACCTCGCCGCATACGGCGATGTCGACATCGTTCGCCAACAAGCCGTCGATCAGCTCGAGCGCGAACTCGCGGTGCGCCGGAAAGCGGTGAATCGCGTCGACCGCCCACCCCTGCGTGACCTTGGCAGCCCAGCTCGGCGGCGAGCTGAGCGAGAGAAGTTCGTGCTCGTGGGTGACGATCTCGTCACCATAATAGAGCGCGACGGCCGGCATGTTGGCCTTGCTGTAAAGCTCTTCCTGATCATCGCCGACGATGATCATGACATCGGGTGCCGCCGCTTCGATATCGTCCGCGATCCGGTCGAGCGCGGCCTGGGAACGATCGGATTTCTCGCGGAATACGGCGGGAACGGCAATGTCGGCGTACCGTCCGCCGACTTCGCTGTCGAGCTCGTCATAGGTAACCCAGCGCCCGTCAGACAGGTTGAGATTCTTGCTCCTGAAATCATCCGATGCGCGACTTTGCCATTCGTCGCCGTCGAGCGACAATAGCGGTGTGTGCGACGTCCCGACTCCAATTACGATTTCAGCCACGTAAACCCTCTCTCCTGAGACCGGCGCGGCGCCGCGCTTGCGCGCACCACCACCCAATCCGTTTATGGCAGCCCTGTTGCCGTTACGTCGAAATACTGACCATCATCAACTATATTGTCAATTGAATTTGTCCTATTGACCAATTTATGACTTCAGGCAGATCCGGCATCGATTGGCCGGGCCTGAGCGGCGTTGTCGCCCGCCGCGTCGAACAGCGGCTGGCCGGTCGCCGCCTGAGCCCGCACCGCGCCGATCCTGCGCCGCGAATCAACCGTGATCAGCGCCTTGAGCAATTATTTATACCGGGTGGATGATTTTATTGTTGACTAAGAGTGCGACTGAACAAACAATGCCGACAAAATATACCATAAATCTGGTGAGGAGAGGACGCGTGAAGACTTTGCACGTAATGGCCGTTGCGCTTATGGCTTCGGTGGCATGGCCCAGCATGGCCGGGGCTCAACAGACGGCAGCCCCGTCTGATGATTCCGCCGCAACGAACGACGACATCGGGGCGATCATCGTCACCGCCCGCAAGCAGAATGAAACGTTGCTCGATGCGCCGGCAACCATCTCGGTGCTGACCGACGACGCGTTGCAGACCAAGAATATCACGAACGCGAACCAGCTCGGCGGGATCGTTCCGGGCCTGGTCATGACGCCCGGCGTCGGCGGCCTGCCCGGCACCACCTTCCGCGGCCTCGGCTCGAACACCGCGATCTTCTCGCTCGAATCGTCGGTCGCCCAATATGTCGACGGCGTCTATCTTGGCCACGCACGCAATTATGTATCGCCCTTCTACGACGTCGACCGCGTCGAAATGATCAAGGGCACGCAATCGACCCTGCTCGGCAAGAATACCAGCCTGGGCGCGATCAGCATCTCGAACCGCCGACCCACGGACGAGTTCGGCTACACGCTGCGCCTCGTCCACAGCTTCACGATCGACGGCAACCGGGCCGAAGGCGCGATCAACGTGCCGCTGGGAGAGAATGTTCAGGTCCGCGGCGCGCTGTTCGCGTCGCAAGAGCAAGGGTTCATGTACAATGATTACAAGGACCGTAACGAACCGCGGCAGACAGACCTTTCCGGGCGCTTGTCCCTCGCGTTTCAACCAGCCGAGACCGTCAACATCAACCTGATCTATCAGCACGACCGTCGCCGCGTTCGCGGTCAGATTCTTCAGGTGCTGAAAGATCCTGGCGGCGTGCTCGCAGCCCGCGGCGCGGCGCTCGGCTATCCCGTCGACGTCGTCGCCGATCGCACCAACAGTGCCGGTTCGGATCCTCTGGGGGGCACGGTTGCCGGTTCCAATCCGTTCGATCGCCAGAATACCAACCGCCTGACCGGCATCGTCGACGTCGAACTTGGCGATCACACGCTGACCGCCCAAACCGCCTATGTGCGGTGGAACGCGCCGCGTGTCACCGACCTCGATTTCACCGCCGCCAATCTGTTCAACCTGGTCGACGAGGAACGCAACAAGGTCTTTTCGCAAGAAATCCGGATCAATTCGCCGAGTTCGGGGCCGATCCAGTATCTGGCAGGCGTCTATTTCTACAAGAACAACTATGCCTATGATCGCGTCTTTCAGGGCTCGCCGTCGAACACCGTCGGCTTCCCGTTCACCGGCTCTTCCTCCGGCGAGGCGCGGCACAAGACGACAACCTATTCGGCGTTCGTTTCGGCCAGCGTGGAATTGCTCGAAGGGCTGAAAATCAGCGGCGGCGCGCGCTACACCCGCGAAAAGAAGGAAGGGACGTTCGTGCGCGTCGCGAACGGATCGCTGGCGGGCGCTTTCCCGCCGCTGCCCTTCACCACCTATACCCCGCAGATCACCCATCCGCTCGATTATGACTTCGGCGCGCAGTACAAGCCGAACGAAGACGTCCTGCTGTATGTCACCCATTCGAAGGGCAGCAAGAGCGGCGGCTATCAGGACTTTCCGACCACCGCGGCCGGCGCGCCCTATTTCCCGGAAACCGCCTATTCGACCGAGGCCGGCCTGAAATGGAATTTCCGTGGCGGCAACTATCTTACCGCGGCGCTGTTCAACACGCTCGTGAAGGATTTCCAGACCGGCTACACGTCGGCGGTCGGCAATCCCGCGGTGTCGCAGACCGTCATCGGCAACTCCGACATCCGTTCGCGCGGGTTTGAAGCGAGCGCCGCCTTCCGTCCGCTGCCGGGGCTGAAGCTGGATGCGAGCTTGGTCTATGCGAAGAGCATCTTCCTCGACAACTTCCCGATCGCGACCGCCGCCGTGGCGCGCAAGGGCGACCCCCTCACCCGCGCGCCCAAATGGTCGGGCAAGGTCGGCTTCGACTATGACACCGACATCAACGGCAACCTGACCTTCTTCCTGGGCGGGTCGGTCGATTTCGCAGGCACGGCGCTCCATCAGTTCATTATGCCGCAGCCCGACGCACCCCGGCTCGAATCGCACCAGCTGGTCGATGCCCGCATCGGCATTCGCGACGAAGCGAAGGGATGGGAGTTCTCGGTCATCGGCACCAACCTGACCAACGAGCGCTACGCCGTCTTTGCGACCTCGATTTCCGGCGGCGGCACCGGGGTCAACAATCGCGCTTTCTATGGCGCGATCAACCGGCCGCGCGTCGTCGCGCTGCAGTTGACGCTCAAGCACTGAACCGGCACTCCCGCGCGGCTGCATCGCAGCGCAATCGGGCCGGACGCCTTGCGTCCGGCCCTTTCTTTTATGCATCCGGCGTGTTCGCGGCGGTTGCCATTTGTGCAATCTGCCGTATCGGCATGGCTTCCGCCACACGCGCAAATGGGAATAGGATGACGTCGCACGCACCGGACGATGACGCGATCGGCGATCTGCCGCGCCGTCTCACCTTCTATATCAAGGCGGCGGAGGCGGTGCAGCACCGCCGCACCGAACCGCATCTGAAGGCGCTGGGAATCAGCTATGTGCAACTGGCGCTGCTGATGGCGATCGGCCGGTTGCATAGCCCGTCGGCCGCCGAGCTGTCGCGCCGGCTCGGCTCGACCCCGCAATCGACCGGAGAGGTGATCGCGGCGCTGCTTCGCAAGAAGCTGATCTATCGCACCGAGGACGAGACGACGCGCCGCGTCCTGCGGCTGAACCTGATGCCCGCGGGGGCGGAGTTGCTCGATCGCGTCGACAGCATCCTGACCCAATTGGAAAAGGAATGGATCGACGGCATGGACCCGGCGGCGATCAGCCAGGTAAAGGCCGTTCTGGCGAAATTGATCGCGCGCGACGACGATGATTTCGTGCCCGACGGCCTGGTCGGATGACGCGGTGATTCGCTTGTGAAACCGGGCTGAAGACGGTATATAAGGGTCCTTTATATAGGAGGCCCTGATGAGCGATTCTTCTTTTGGCGCCGCGCCGCGGCTGGCCGATCACCGGACGCCGTTCGTGTTCAACGAATGGTATGTCGCCGCCTTGTCGAGCGAGGTCGGGCGCGAGCTGAAAGCGCGAACCCTGCTCAGCCGCAGCGTCCTTCTCTACCGCCGGCTCGACGGCAGCATCGCAGCGATCCGCAACCGTTGTCCGCACCGCTCCTTCCCGCTCGCACATGGCCGGCTCGACGGCGATGAGGTCATTTGCGGCTATCACGGCCTGAAATTCGCTTCGTCGGGCCGCTGCGTCGAAGTGCCGTCACAGAAGAATGTGCCGTCGGCGATGCGGGTTCAGGCTTATCCCGTGGTCGAGCAGGCGCCGTTCATCTGGATATGGATGGGCGATCCCGACCGCGCCGACCCGGCGACGATTCCCGATCACCACTGGCTGTCCGATCCCGATTATGCGGCGTTCGACGGCTATCTCCACTGCAAGTCCAACTATATCCGGCTGCACGAGAATGTCCTCGACCTCACCCATTTCCCCTATGTCCATGGCGATGCGGTCGGCGGGCTGGACTATATCGCGGCCCCCACCGTCATTCGCGCCGAAGGCGATGCGGTGTCGATCACCCGCCGGCTCGAGAACCAGCCGGTCAATCTCAACTATGGACGCCTGATCGGCAACGAAGGGAATCGCGTCAACCGGACGTCGGAATCCTGGTTCAAAAGCCCCGCCTTCCACATCGCGCACGCGACGATCGAGGACCTCGAGGGCGGCGTCGGCGGCAAGACCGACTTTCATGTGAAGATCATCCACTGCTTCACGCCCGAAACGCCCCATAGTTCGCATTATTTCTTCGCCAACGCGCGCGACGTCCGGATCGACGACGCCGAACTGACCGCGGTCAGCCGCGACCGGGCGCGGTCGACCTTCCTCGAAGACGACGCCGCGCTCGAACTGGTGGAGGATTGCTGGAAATATGAAGATAATTCGGACTTCGAGGAATTGAGCATACTCGGCGATCGCGCCGGGCTTCAGATGCGGCTGATCGTCAGCCGCCGCGCCGCCGCCGAAGACAGCGCGCGGTCCGACGCGGCCCGGCGCGCGGTCGCGGCGCAGCGCGACGCCGAAGCAAGCCTTGCGGCGAACGGCTAGGGTCAGGGGATAATGCCGGCCGGGATCGCCCGATCCCGGCCGGCGGCTTCAGGCGCCCGCGGCCACCAGCTTGTCGAGCATCAGCCGGGCGCGCACCCCGCCGGCATCGACCTTGAACGCGCGCAGCTTGCGGCCCGGACAATGGTCGATCATGCGCTGCTGCGCTTCGAGGATTTCGACATCTTCCATGAAGACGGCACCCTGCTGGCGCGTGATCGCATCGAAGCGTTCATCGTCGTCGAGAAAACGGTTGCGCGCGCTGCCCCAGAAATAATGGCAGGTGCCGTCGGTTTCGGGCGTGACGAAGTCGAGCACGAAGCTGCGAATGCGCGCGCTGTCATGATCCTCCAGCGTCAGCCCCTCCTCCACCGGCGCGACGCCGACATCGATGATAACGCCCGACGGCGGCAGGTAATAGCAAATCTGCCAGCGATCGACCGCACCGTCGTAGCCGTCGAGCTGCTCGCGATAGAGCGGCGGCGGCATGACATTCGGCATCCAGCGCGATGTGATCACGCACGACGCCTCGGTCCGCGTCTCGATCGGGAAATCGTGCAGTTCCTTCTGCCCGACGGTCGAACTGTGAACATAGGTTTCGTGCGTCAGGTCCATCAGATTGTCGATGATCAGCCGGTAGTCGCATTTGACATGATAGGTATCGCCGCCGACGCGCCAGCCGTCGGCCTCGTTCATCCAGAGGTCCGGAAGCAGCGATGTGTCCGCGAGCGCCGGATCGCCGATCCAGATCCACACGAAATGATAGCGCTCGGCAACCACATAGGGCGGGACTTTCACCGCGGCATTCACGGCATCGCCGCCGGGCATTTCCTGGCACCGCCCATCGGAATCGAGCAATAATCCATGATATTTGCAGCGAATGGAATCGCCTTCGATCAGCCCCATCGAAAGCGGCAGCAATCGGTGCGGACAGATATCCTCCAGCGCCGCGATACTGCCATCCTGCCGACGATACAGGACGACGGGTTCGTTGCAGATGACACGGCCGAGCGGCTGACGGCCGACATCCGTCGACCATGCGGCCACATACCATTGGTTGCGCGCGAAACTCATCGCCAAACTCTCCCGCTTTTGTGCCGGAATCATATCATCCGGACGATTGCCGCCTTTATATGGAAGGGAACCTTATATAGCAAGAAATTTGACCCGCCCGGCGTGTTCGGGGGGAGCGCGAAATGCGCCCGTCAAGCCGCCCGACGGACGCATCGAAAACCGACATGGCCCGTGGTCGTATCGATCGGCTGGGCGAAGCGCGCCGCCGGGCGATAGCGCCGGCAATAATTTTCCGCGCAAAGATGCGATCCGCCCTTGATGACCTTTCGCGGCACGGAAATGGCGGCGGCGGGATCGCGGCTGTCCGCCTCGCACCCGCCGCGAGGATTGGCGGCGACGCAGCACGGGCCGGCCGGTGCCTGATCGGGGTCGGACACCCCGAACCAGTCGGCCGTCCACTCCCATACATTGCCGATCATGTCGTAAAGCCCATAACCGTTCGCCGGGAAATAGCCGACGGGGGAGGTTCGCTCCCAGCCATCGGCCAAGGAATTATGGACCGGGAACGGCCCTTGCCAGTAATTGGCCAGCATCTTTCCGCCGGGGGCAAGCTCCTCCCCCCAGGCGAAGTCCGCTCCCGTCATGCCCCCCTTGGCGGCGAATTCCCACTCGGCTTCCGTCGGCAGCGACTTGTCCGCCCATGCGGCAAAAGCGACCGCGTCGCTCCAGGCGATATGAACCACGGGATGATCTTCGAGCCCCGACAAATCGCTCGACGGGCCGAGCGGATGCCGCCAATCGGCCCCCACGCGAAATTGCCACCAGTTCATCCGCACATGATCGAGCGCCCCTGCCGGTTGTTCGAATATAAGCGAACCGGGATGCGCCAGTTCGGGCGACAGGCCGGGATAGTCGTCCGGCGACGGGCTTATTTCGGCAAAGGTCACATGCCCGGTCGCGGAAACGAACTCGGCAAATTGGGCATTGGTCACCGGCGCTTCATCGATCCAGAAGGGATCGACCCTCACCTGCCTGACCGGCGCCTCTTCGGGGTAAAAACGGCTCGACCCCATGGCAAAGACGCCGCCGGCGATATATTTCATGATTCCTCGCTGACCGTTGGGCCCTGATCCTAAGACGCTCGCGGATCTCCCCCGCAACGGAAATCATCCACTTTTTCGCGGCGAAGATCCACCGTTGCCGGCTTTGCCACAGGCCAGATTCGCACGCCGCGCGACGCCGCATAGGCGTCCCACCTGCCCGCCAGCGCGTTCAAGACCTTCGGATGTGCAGCGGCAACGTCCGTCTGTTCGCCGGGGTCGGTCGCAAGGTCGAACAATTGCCATTGTCCGCCCGCGACATCGCCCGGCGTGCTCTTCATCAAATAGGTGGCTTTCCAATTGCCCACCCGTACCGCTCGATCACCGAAAAGCTCCCAAAACAAGGCCCGCTCGGGCGGTTCGGCACCAGCCCGCCAATGCGGCTGGATGGCCCGCCCTTCGATCGCGAGCCGCTTGATGCCCGCGACTTTGCGCCGCTCGGGAATTTGGGCCAGCTGGAGCAAGGTCGGCGCGATATCGGTTACGTGCAGGGGCGCGCCGATCCATTTCCCCTGCGGGACGCCGGGTCCCGCCATGAAGGCGGCCACCCTTATTCCGCCCTCGGTCGTGTGGCTCTTGGTCTCGCGAAACGGCCAGGAACCGGCTTGCGCCCAAAGCGGGCCATAGCTTGCGAAGGAGTTCGGATTGCCCATGTTGGCGAGCGACAGATCGAGGGGCAGTTCGGGGGCGCCCTTCGCATCGAGCTTTGCCCTTGGCGGAATATTCTGCGCTTCTCCCGCCGCGCCATTGTCCGAAAGGAATATGACGACCGTATTGTCCAACCGGCCGTCCGCGCGCAGCGTATCGAGCACATGGCCGATATCCCGGTCCATCTCCTCGACCATCGCGGCGTAAATTTCCATCGCCCGCGTCTGCCGCGCCCGCTCCTCTGACGAAAGCGCGGCCCATTTCGCCTGCAACGGCGCGAGGGAGTAGGACAGATTTGCGGGCAGGATGCCAAGCGCCTTCATGCGTGCGACGCGTTGCTCGGCAAGCGCCGCCGGACCGGCATCGTAACGCCCACGATATTTTGCCACGGCCTCGGCCGGAGCCTGCAGCGGCCAATGCGGGGCCGTGAGAGGAAGATAGGCGAAAAAGGGCCGCGACCGGTCCTCCCCCAAGAATGAAATCAGCCTGTCGGTGAAAAGATCGCTGGAATATTCGCCTTCCGGAAACTGCACCAAATCCGCGCCAAGCCGATATTTCGACGCAATATTCTGGGCAAGCCAGGGGCCCGTCTGATCGAGGCCGTAATGATTGTGGGCGCCCCCCAGCAAAGCGAAGGAGGATTCAAAGCCGCGATGCACAGGCGCATCCCCGGCATCCGTTCCAAGGTGCCATTTGCCCGAAAGGATGGTTCTATATCCGCCCTCGCCCAGCCGCTCGGCGATCGTCGCGGCCCGGACATTCAATCGTCCCTCATATCCCGGACAATTGGCGAATTCGCGCGGCATCCGTTCGACCATCGATCCCAGTCCGACGCGGTGATTGTCCACGCCGGTCAGCAGCATGGCGCGCGTCGGCGAACAGGCCGGCGCCGCGTAGAACTGGTTGAAGCGCACCCCCGACAACGCCAGCCGGTCCAGATTCGGGGTGGAGATTTCGCCGGATCAGGAGGATATTGGGCCTTGAGTCCGGCGATTTCGCAGATACCCCAGCCGGCGCCGCAAGGGTCACCAAGCCGGTTGCGGCGCCGAGCAATCCCAAGCGCGCGAAAGCATATCCGTTTCGTTTCATGGTCTTATGGCCATCCTCTCTGAACGCCAGGCCGGGTCTATGGCGGTATCCGCTCTTTGTCATTGCCCAGCTACGGCGGAGCCGATTTTTATTGTCCATTCGGACAAAATTCAAGCGTTGATTTATATATTGGAACAGTTTAGCTCGATCTCCAATAATAATATGAACAGGGAGAGAGAGAATGCGCCACAGGATTCTGGCAGGGACCGCTATTGCCTTGGCCACTGCTTGGACCGGCGGAACGGCTCAGGCCCAGGACGCCCCGACGGAGGCGGAACCAACCCCACGCGACGCTGCGGAAGATCAGGCGACCGCCGATGCCGCCGACCCCGGCGAGATCATCGTAACGGCGCGCCGCCGCGCTGAAAGCGTCCAGGACGCCCCGCTTTCGGTCACCGTGGTCGGCGGCCAGAATCTTGCCAGGGCCGACGTCACCAATGTCACCCAGCTCAATACGCTCGTTCCCGGACTGCTGATCCAGCCCGTCGCGAACAATTCGCTGGCCGTGACGATGCGCGGCTTGGGGTCCAACCCGGGCGGCCAATCGTTCGACCAGTCGGTCGCGGCCTTTTTCGACGGCGTCTTTTCGGCCCACGCCCGCGAATATCTTGCGGGCATCTTCGATCTCGAGCGGGTCGAGGCCGTCAAGGGGACGCAGACCGCGCTGCTCGGCAAGAATACCAGCCTCGGCGCCCTGAGCTTTTCGTCGCGCAAGCCCGGCAGCGACCTCGCCTTCAACATTCAGGCCAGCCGGGAATTCGAATATGACTCGACGCGGGTCGAGGCCGGCGTCGACATTCCGCTGGGACCCAATGCGGCGGTCCGTTTTGCCGGGCTGTTCGCCGACAACGGCGGCTGGGTGTATAATGTGGCCAGCGACAAATATGGCGCGCGCAGCAAGACGCTTGCCGGACGCGCCGTGCTGGACTGGCAGTTGGGCGATGCCACCGATCTCACCGCAATCTATGAATATCAACGCTTCCGGTCGAAGGGCCAGGGGTTCGAGATCACGCCCGACCGCAACGGAAATGCGGCGGCGCGCGCCGCGAGGACCGGCGTTCCCGGATTTGAATCGCTGTTCAACCAGCGGACCAATGCCACCAGCCCGCTGGCCGGGGAGCCGCGCGACAGCCAGAACGGGCACCGCGTCGCCGTGAACCTGGACCATGACATGGGGTGGGCGGTGCTGACATCGCTGACCGGCTTCACCCGGTACAAGAGCGACCGCCAGCTCGACATCGACTTCATGCCGACCGACTTTGCGAACCGCTTCGAATATGAATCCGACCGCAAGATTTCGCAGGAATTCCGGCTGACCTCCGATGCGGCGAACCGCTTCAGCTATGTGTTCGGCCTTTACGCGATGAAAGACGTCTGGACGCTCAACCAGCAGGTCGTCCAATCGGCGAGTTTCGCGGCGCCCGGTGCCTTCGACGGGCGTTATGAACAGGATGTCCAGGCCTATTCCGCGTTCGGGCAGTTGCAATATAATCTCACCGACCGGCTGACCGCCACGGTCGGCGGTCGCTATACGCGCGAAATCAAGGACGCGACGCTCAGCCGCACGACGCTCGTCGCCGGCCCGCTGACCAATGTCACTTTCCGCCCGTTCGCCGAAACCGAACTACGCCGGAAAGAAGGCAATCTCGATGGCTCGTTCGGCGTGCAATACAAGCTTCCGTCGACCGGCATGCTCTATGCGTCCTGGTCGCAGGGCAGCAAGAGCGGCGGCTATCAAATCTCGCCGTCCGCGGTCAACAATGCGCCGGTGTCGGCGGAATATGAGGGCGAGGTCGCACGGACGGTGGAAGTCGGCGGCAAGTTCGACATTTTCGGCCGCGGCCACTTCAACCTTGCCCTGTTCAACACCTCGGTCGACGGCTTTCAGAACACCTTTTCGGTCAACAGCGTGTTCATCGTGCAAAACCTGAACATCCGTTCGCGCGGGGCCGAAGTGGACGTGCGGGTTCCCCTGGCCGATGGCATCAACCTCAATGCCGCCGTCACCTATTCAAAGGTCAAGGATGTCGATGCAAACACGCCGGTGCCCCGCGCGCCGAAGTGGAGCGGCATAGCGGGCATCGATATCCGCAAGCCGATCAGCGACAATCTCGAATTTCTGGCCAATGCGAATGTCAACTTCCGGTCTTCCGCCCTGCTCGCCCCGGCGGGATCCATCGTCCCGGTTTCCGACAGCTATGGAAAGATCAACCTCCGCCTGGGGCTCGCCAACGAGCGCGATGGCTGGGAGGTTGCGCTTGTCGGCAAGAATCTCAACGATGAGCGCATCGCCTCGTTCGGCTTTCCGTTGCCGAACACGCCCGGCGCCGCGGTACTGGGCACCGAAACGCCGCGGACGATTGCATTGCAGGTCTCGCTGCGACGATGAGCCCGCGCCCGGCCGATTAACCGAACGATCGGCCGGGTCGCGTTTTTGGCGAGCCATGGACCTGTCTGACTGTCCTTTTGGCCGGTTCGTCAGCAGACCAGGATGACGAAAAGCACCATGCCGCCGATGCGCAAGCCAAGATTGGCGGCAAGCGTTTCATGCCATCTCTTCATTGGAACCTCCAAACGAGGCCAATCAACTACGCAGGCGCGCGTAGTAATTCGAGATTGGGGAAATTAACGCGGCGTTGTGATTTCATATGATTGGCGATCGGCTTCACGATCTCGACCCGTCAGCGCGTTCCGCTGATCGCGTCGGTGACGAAAGCCGCGAATGCGACGACCGCCTCACCGCGACATCGATCGCCCTCACCCTCCGGAACTCTCGGTTCCGACCCGCAAGCGATAGCCGATCCCGAGTTCGTTGGAGATGATCTGCGGCTGCTGCGGATCGACCTCCAGCTTCTGGCGCAGCGTGCGGACCAGCACACGCAGATATTCGACATGATGCTCATGCTCGTGCGGCCAGACCTCGGCCATGATCTGCTTGTGCGTGATCACCCGCCCGGGAAAGCGCGCAAGCTGGGCGAGCACCGCATATTCCTTGGGCGTCAGATGTATCTCCTCATCGCCCTTCGTCACGATGCGCGCGACCAGATCGAGTTTGACGTCCCCGACCGTCACGGTCAGATTTCCGCCATCGCGCGTCAGGCGGTTGCGCAGCGCGACGCGCACCCGCGCGAGCAATTCGTCGGTGTCGAACGGCTTGGTGAGATAATCGTCGGCGCCCAGGTCGAGCGCCGCCACCTTTTCTTCGGTCGCGTCGCGCGCCGACACGACGATCAGCGTCGTATCCGACTGTTGCTTGACCAGCGGCACAAGTTCCAGCCCGTCGCGGTCGGGCAGTCCGAGGTCGAGCAGCACGATGTCAGGGCGCTCGTCGCGCAGCCGCTCCATCGCCTCGCGCGCATTTTCGGCTTCGACGATCGCATAGTCGGCACGCTCCAGCGCCGCATGGATCAGGCGGCGGATATGCAGCTCGTCATCGACGACCAAGACCTTGTGGCGAGTTTTCATGGGATGTCCTTGTCGGTCAGATCCGTCATGATCAGCGTTTCGGGGATGCGGATCGTGAAGCGCGCGCCATGCGGCTCGCTGTTGTTGCCCGCCTCGACCGTCAGCCCCATCGCCTCGGCAAAGCCCTTGACGATCGCGAGGCCGAGTCCGGTTCCATGCTTGGCCCGGTCGCTTCCCTCGAGCCGCGTGAAGGTTTCGAAGACGCGCTTCTCGTTGCCCGGCGCGATCCCCGGCCCCTGGTCGATCACCGAAAGCAGGATCGCTTCGGCGGTGCGGCTCGCGCGGATCGCGATAGGCGTGCCGGGATCGGCGTAACGCCCGGCATTGTCGAGCAGGTTGATCAGGCAGTGGTGGAGCAGGACCGGGTCGACCCGCACCATCGGGATGCTGGACGCGATATCGATCAGCACCTCGTGCCCGGCGAGCGAGGCGCGGGTGTCATGCGCCGCGCTCGCGGCGGCATCGAACAATTCGGTCGCTTCGGCCTTCATCGGCAGGGCGCCGGCCTCGACCCGGGCCATGTCGAGCAGGTTCGAGACGAAGCGGTTGAGGCGCAGCGCCTCGGTCTCGATCGTCGCCGCCATTTCGGCCGACGGCTGGCGCCGCATCTCCTGCGCCGCGGACAATATCGTGGTGAGCGGCGTGCGGAGGTCGTGGCTTACCGACGAGAGCAGCGCCGAGCGGAGTCGATCGCGCTCGCCGATCTGGCGCGCGTGAAGCGATGCTTCTTCCAGCTCCATGCGATCGAGGGCGATCGAGGCCTGATCGAGCAGGCTCATCAGGAGCGGCACCATGTCCGACCGCACGGGTTCGCGCGCGTCGTCGCGCGTCATTCCCAACACGCCGAGCACGCCGCGCGTCGTGCGCAGCGGGTGAAAGAGCCAGTCCGACGCCGTCAGCGTTGCCGAACCTCGCCCGGCGGGCTGGGCATTGTCGATCGCCCATTGCGCGGCGGCGCGTTCGATCTGTTCCAGCCGGTCCTCGGGCGGCACCGCGGCGCGCAGCATCGGCCCATCGGCAGACGGCAGCAACAGCACCGTGCGGACATCGAGCAGGCGCCCGACCTCGGCACAGATGGCTTGCATCAGCGCATCCTGGTCGGGCGCCGCGGTCAATTGCCGCGAAAAGCTGGCGAGCGCGGCATTCTGACGCGCGCTCGATTGCGCGAGGTCGGCCTGTGCACGCACGCGCGCGGCGAACTGGCTGGTCACGATCGCGACGCCGAGCAACACGAGGATGCTGATCACATTTTCCGGATTGTTGACCGTCAGCGTGCCCGTCGGCGGCAGGAAGAAGAAATTATAGGCAAGGCTGGACGCAAGCCCGGCGAACAGCCCCGCGCGGAGGCCGAAGGTAGCGGCGGCAAACATCACCGGGATCAGGAACAGCAGCGAAATATTGCTGAGGTCGATCACCTCGATCAGCAGGCGCCCGAGCACGGCCATTGCGCTCACCATCGCCAGCGACCAGATATAATGCGCCGGTCGGCCCCACCGGCCGGGCTGCGCTTTCGCGTGACGCTGCCCGCCCGGCTGGCCAACCTCCCCCGGCAGCACATGTACCGCGACATCGTCGATCGTTCGGACCAGTTGATCGACGACGGAGCCGTGACGCATCTCGAACCACCACGGCCGGTTCGATTTGCCGATGACGATTTGCGTCGCACGCGCATCGCGCGAAAAACTCTGCAGCCCGTCCACGACGCTGGCCGCGGGCACCGTGGCTGTCGAAGCCCCCAGCCGCGACGCCAGCGCGAGCGTATCAGCCAGCTGACGGCGATCATCATCCGACATGCCCTGGCTGCGCCGCGTCTCGATATAGACCGCCGTCCACGGCGCCTTGAGCGCGTCGGCGAGCCGCTTGCCCGCGCGGACGAGTTCGGCCGCCACGGGGAGTTCGCTGACCGCGACGACAATGCGTTCGCCCACCGCAAAGCTGCCCGCGAGCGCGTGACTGCGGACATGGTCGAGCATTTGCGCATCGACCGCCTGCGCGGCGCGGCGCAGCGCGAGTTCGCGCAGGGCGGTGAGATTCGATTTGGAGAAGAAATGCGTAAGCGCCCGGCTGGCTTCCTGCGGAATATAGACCTTGCCGTCACGCAGCCGCTCTATCAACTCGTCGGGCGGAATATCGACAACCTGGATTTCGGCGCTTTCGAGGATCGAATCCGGGACGGTCTCGCGCACACGGACCCGCGTGAATGACGCGACGACGTCATTGAGGCTTTCGACATGCTGGATGTTGAGCGTCGAATAGACGTCGATCCCGGCATCCAGCAATTCCCCGACGTCCTGATAACGTTTGGGGTGGCGACTGCCCGGCGCATTGCTGTGGGCAAGTTCATCGACCAGAACAAGTTCGGGGTGCCGCTCGAGAATGGCATCGATATCCATTTCGCCGAGGCTGTGGCCCTGATGATCGACGGCCCGGCGCGGCAAGATCTCATGGCCTTGCACAAGGGCTTCGGTCTCGCGCCGGCCATGCGTCTCCACCACGCCGATCACGACATCGATCCCGGCGTCGCGGCGTTGGCGGCCATCGGTCAGCATTTCCCACGTCTTGCCGACGCCAGGCGCCGCACCGAGGAAGACCTTCAAACGGCCGCGGCCTTCCTGCGCCGCCTGACGCAGAAAGGCCTCTGGTGATGGTCGGTCATTGGCTGTCACGCGGCGGGTTTAGCCCCAAATATATCGAGTCGTCGATTGAGGATGAACACATTGACGCGCGGCTCGCCAAGGAAGCCGAGTATCGGCCGCTCGACATATTGTTCGACCAGCCGCCGTACCGCCGCGGGGTCGAGCGAGCGCGAACGCGCCACGCGATCGACCTGAAAAAAAGCCGCTTCGGGACTGATATGGGGGTCCAGCCCCGAAGCGGAGGCCGTCACCAGGTCAGGCGGGACGTTCGGCCCTGGCGCCGTTTCGGAAAGTCTGGCGACATCGCCCTTCACCCGGTCCGCGAGCGCCTGCGACGTCGGGCCGAGGTTGGACCCCGACGAGGCAAGCCCGTCATACCCGTCGCCCGCTGCCGAAGGCCGCGTGTTGAAATAGCGTTCCGAACCGAACGCCTGCCCGACCACGGTCGAGCCGACGACGATGCCCTTGTCGCGCACAAGGCTGCCATTCGCCTGATCGGGGAAGATCGCCTGTCCGATGCCGGTGATCGCCAATGGATAGGCCAGCCCGAGCAGCGCGGCGAAAAGCAGCGTCATGACGATCGCCGGGCGTAGCGCGCTGATGATGTCCTTTTTCATTTTCGTTTCCTCAGGCGAGACCCAGGCCGCCAACGGCCAGGTCGATGAGTTTGATGCCGACAAAGGGCGCGGCGAGGCCGCCAAGGCCATAAACAGCGAGGTTGCGCGCCAGCAGCGGTCCGGCGCCCATCGGGCGATAGGTCACCCCCTTCAGCGCCAGCGGCACGAGCAGCGGAATGATCAGCGCGTTGAAGATGATCGCCGACAGGATCGCGCTCTCGGGACTGGTCAGCCCCATGAGGTTGAGCACGCCCAGCCCCGGATAGAGGGCCACGAACATGGCCGGGATGATCGCGAAATATTTGGCGACATCGTTGGCGACCGAAAAGGTGGTCAGCGCGCCGCGCGTCATCAACAATTGCTTGCCGAGTCCGACCACCTCGATCAGCTTCGTCGGATCGCTGTCGAGATCGACCATA
The DNA here is from genome assembly GCA_003241685.1 of Sphingopyxis macrogoltabida. GTDB lineage: Bacteria > Pseudomonadota > Alphaproteobacteria > Sphingomonadales > Sphingomonadaceae > Sphingopyxis > Sphingopyxis macrogoltabida_A. The sequence continues at coordinate 159,720 of QFPJ01000013.1, read as the reverse complement.
TTGCCTGCCTCGCGCGCCGCCTGCGTGCCGGTGTTCATCGCGACGCCGACGTCGGCCTGCGCCAGTGCGGGCGCGTCGTTGGTGCCGTCGCCGCACATCGCGACGAGCCGCCCCCCCGCCTGTTCCTTGCGGATCAGTTCAAGCTTGTCCTCGGGCGTTGCCTGCGCCAGAAAGTCATCGACCCCCGCCTCGGCGGCGATGGCGGACGCGGTCAGCGGATTGTCGCCGGTGATCATCACGGTGCGGATGCCCATCGCGCGCAGTTCCCCGAAACGCTCGCGAATGCCCGCCTTGACGATGTCCTTCAGAAAGATGGCGCCGAGCAGCCGGCCGTCTTTCGCCACCGCCAGCGGCGTGCCGCCGGCGCGTGCGATTTCGTCGGTGATGCGGCGAAGCTCGGTCGCGGCGGCGGTTGCGCCCGCGCCGGGATTGGCGCGTAGAATCGAGTCGACGGCGCCCTTCTGGATCACGCTGTCACCGATTTTTACTCCCGAAATGCGGGTCTGCGCGGTGAAGGCGATGATTTCAGCATTCGCGGGCAGCTCGGCCGCCTGACCAAAGCTTTCGCGCGCCAGAACGACGATCGAGCGTCCTTCCGGGGTTTCATCGGCAAGGCTGGCGAGCAGCGCCGCCTCGGCGAGCTGCGCCGCCGAATGACCGCCCACGGCGCGGAACTCGGTCGCCTGCCGGTCGCCGACGGTGATCGTGCCGGTCTTGTCGAGCAACAGCACATCGACGTCGCCCGCCGCCTCGACCGCGCGGCCGGACTTTGCCAGGACGTTGAAGCGCACGAGCCGATCCATGCCGGCGATCCCGATGGCGGAGAGCAAGGCAGCGATCGTCGTCGGAATCAGCGTGATGAGCAGCGCGGCGAGGATCGCGACGGGGATGCTGCCGCCCGCATAGGAGGCGAAGCCCGGGATCGTGCCGACCGCGATCAGGAAGATGATCGTCAGGCCGACCAGCAACAGCGTCAGGGCGATTTCATTCGGCGTCTTCTGCCGCTCGGCGCCTTCGACCAGCGCGATCATCCGGTCGAGAAAGCCTTGGCCGGGGTTGACGGTCACCTTGACCTGTATTTCGTCGGAAATGACCCGGGTGCCGGCGGTCACCGCTGAGCGGTCGCCCCCCGCCTCGCGGATCACCGGCGCGCTTTCGCCGGTGATCGCGGCTTCATTGACCGACGCGACGCCGACGACGACCTCCCCATCGGACGGGATGAGGTCGCCCGTTTCCACCAGGACGACATCGCCCACGTTCAACGCACTGGCGGGCACATTCTCAAAGGCCTTGCCGCCACCTTTCAGGCGCTTGGCGGTCAGCTCGGCCTTCGTCGCACGCAGCGACGCCGCCTGTGCCTTCCCGCGTCCTTCGGCCAGCGCCTCGGCAAATGTACCGAACAGCACGGTCAGCCAGAGCCAGATGACGAGTTGCAGCTTGAAGCCGGTCGCAAGATCATCCTGTCCGGCGACGAGCAATATGGTCAGCAATGATGCAACGACCGCCGTCGTGAACATCACGGGGTTGCGGATCAACGCCCTCGGATCGAGCTTGCGGAAGGCGTCACCGACCGCCGGAACGATCAACTCTGCGGTAAACATCGATTTTGGTGCGGATGCACGCGTGGACGAAGCCATGTGCAAATTTCCTTAGAAAAGCTGGCCGTTGATCATCGCGAGATGATCGGCGATCGGCCCGAGCGCGAGGCCGGGGAGGAAGGTCAGGCCGCCGACGATCAGCACGATCCCGACCAGCAGCCCGGTCCATAGCGGCCCGGTGGTTGGGAAGCTGCCTGCCGTCTCCGGCGTATATTTCTTGGACGCGAGGCTGCCTGCGATGGCCAACATGGGGATGATGATGAAGAAACGGCCAAGCCACATCGCGACGCCCAGCATGCCGTTATAGAAAGGCGTCCCGGCGCTGAGGCCCGCGAAGGCCGACCCGTTATTGCCCACCGCGCTGGTGAACGCATAGAGGATCTCCGAAAAGCCGTGCGGCCCGGCGTTGAGCGGCCCCGCAAGCCCCGCCTCGGTGACCGAGGCGATCGCGGTGCCGCCCAGGATAAGCAGCGGGAGCACGGCAATCGCCAGCACCGCGAGCTTGACCTCGCGCGCCTCGATCTTCTTGCCGACATATTCGGGGGTGCGCCCGACCATCAGCCCCGCGACGAACACCGCAAGGATCGCAAACAGCAGGAACCCGTAGATGCCGGCGCCAACCCCGCCGACGACGACTTCGCCAAGCTGGATATTGAGCAGCGGGATCATGCCGCCCAGGGCGGTGAAGCTGTCGTGCATCGCATTGACCGCACCGCAGGACGCCGCCGTCGTGACGACCGCGAAGAGCGACGAGGCCGCGATGCCGAAGCGAACCTCCTTGCCTTCCATATTGCCCCCGGCGACGCCGAGTTGATGGAGCACGGGATTGCCCACGGCTTCCTGCCAATAGGTGATGCCGACGCCAGCGAGGAAAATGACGAGCATGGCGGCAAGGATCGCCCATCCCTGGCGCTGGTTGCCGACAGCCTTGCCGAAGGTCCAGGTCAGGCCGAAACCGATGGCGAAGATCGACAGCATCTGAACGAAGTTCGTGACCGCATTGGGGTTTTCGAACGGGTGCGCCGAATTGGCGTTGAAGAAGCCGCCGCCATTGGTGCCAAGCATCTTGATCGCCTCCTGGCTGGCGACCGGGCCCAAGGCAAGGGTCTGCTTGACGCCTTCGAGCGTCGTCACGTCAACCGATCCCGCAAACGTCTGCGGCACGCCATTGGCTATCAGGAAAAGCGCATAGACGATGCAGATCGGCAGCAGCAGATAGAGGGTGACGCGCGTCATATCGGCACAGAAATTGCCGATCGTCGCGGCGCTCCGCCGGGCGAAACCGCGGAAGAGGGCAAAGGCGAGCGCGATCCCGGTTGCGGCGGACAGAAAGTTCTGGATCGTCAGGCCGAGCATCTGGCTGAGGTTCGACAAGGTCGCTTCGCCCGAATACCATTGCCAGTTGGTGTTCGTGGTGAAGCTGATCGCCGTGTTGAACGCGCCGTCCGCGCCCACCGCATCATAGCCGAGTGGATTGAGCGGCAGAACGCCCTGAAGACGCAGCACCATATAGGTGAAGAGCAACAGCATGGCATTGAACAGGAGCATGTGGACGGCATAGCGCCGCCAGCTTTGCTCTTCGGTCGGATCGATCCCGGACAAGCGATAAAAGCCTGCCTCGACCGGTCCGAGCAGACGGTGCAGCGGCGTAGGACGTCCATCGTAAAGCGCGAACAGCCAACGGCCCATCGGCCTGGTGATCGCCAGCAAGACGCCGATAAAGGCGATGATGAGAAGCCATCCCTGAAAGGTCATGACGCCGCCCCCCCTAAAAGCGCTCGGGCCGCGCAAGCACGGCGACGAGATAGAAGAGAAGGCCGAGCGCGGTGAGGCCCGCGAGCCAGAGGTCGAAAGTCATGGGCATCGGTCCCTATGCGTCGTCGCAAAGCCGCGCATAGCCGAGGCTCGCGGCGACGAGGGCAAGGATGATGCCGACCCAGATCAGATCCTGCATGATGGTGCTCCGGCAAGACGCAGGCCGCGGGGCGCGGCGAGTCGTCTGCAGGAGCGTCAAATAGGCGGCCGCCGCGTTTGATTGCGAGAGAGCGAAATCCTCATGCGCGTAGTATTTGCGTATGATTTTGGCATTGCGCGCAGGTCGAAAGCGCACATCGGACCACGCCGCTTTGCAGAAGAGGCTGAGCGTGACCAGGAAACCGGGCCATCCCCATGCCGCGTCCACGGCCGAGATATTGCTGTCGGTCCTGAGACAGCGTTTTCACGCTCATGGCGTCCCGCCCGGACAGCGCACGGCGGTTCTGGAGCAGCGACGGGATGCCGATCGCGATGCAAGCTGTTCGCCATGTCGGTAAGATTGTCGCCCGCCGCGCCGCGCGCAGCATAAACCGGCGCCCCCCGTTACCCCCTGCGCGCGCGCTTTCTTCCAGGCCGCGACGAACAGGTCGCCGCGTTTCCCGGCACCGGCGGCGAACCCCCGCCCCACATTTTTGATGCCATAACGACAGTTCGACTAACAGAAATGATCCACTTTGGTGTGAATCTGTGCGGCATTCCGATGCTTTTCGGTCCGGTGCTGGCCCGTAGCGGACTGACAGCTTCAAGGTGTCAAGCGACCGAAAGCGGTCGATCGCTCGATAGCGACGTAGTCGGGCATGCGGTCGAGAGCAGAACATGCAGAGGCGCCCCGGCTGGTCCCCCAACCCAGCAGCCCGGCGATCTCCTGACGGACATATTCGGGCCCGCCCAGCAATTGCCGGTTCAGGCCAATTCGCTTGAACCAGAAGTGCAGGCCCAGCAGATCGGTAAAGCCGATCCCGCCATGGACCTCGGTCGCCGTCCGGGCGACGAAGCGGCCCGCCTCGTCCGTCAGCGATTTCGCATGGGCCGACATGACCGCGCATTCATCGGGCAGCGCGTCGAAGCTGTGCGCGGCGTACCAGATCAGCGATCGGCACGGCTCCAGTTCGGCCACCATTTCGGCGGACAGATGCTTCACCGCCTGGAACGATCCGACGATCCGGTCGAACTGCTTGCGCTCCAGCGAATAAGCGACCGCCTTGTCGATCATTACTGACGCAGCGCCCAGCGTGTCGGCGGCCAGCATGATCCGGCCGGCCTCGATCATCCGGCGGAGCGCGTGCCCGGCCACGCCCTCGCCGAGCGGTTCGCCCGCCACATTGTCGAGCTTGAGATGCGCGATCCCCCGCGTTCGGTCGATGGTGGCGACCGGTTCGATGGTCACGCCGGGTGCGTCGGCGGCGACAAGGTGCAGTCCGCCTTCCAGATCGGCGACGATGAAAGCGTCCGCGCCCGCCGCATCGAGAGCGAAGCGCGCGATGCCGGTCAGACGCTCGGCCGTCCGAACCACGCCGGCATCGCCGCGCACGCCGGCTGCATGTTCGGATATGGCGACGCCGAACGCGACGTTGCCGCTCGCGATCCGGGGCAGCCATTTGGCCTGCTGCGCGGCGCTTCCCGCCAGCGTCAGCGCGAGCGGGGCCAGAACCGAGGCGCCGATATGCGGAACCGGCGCGGCCGCGGCGCCGAGACATTCGGACACCAGCGCAGCGTCGAGCAGGCTGAGCCCGAGCCCGCCAAACTGTTCGGGCACGAGCAGCGACGGCACCCCGAATTCGACGATCTGGCGCCACAGCGGATCGTCCCGGACATGCGCCGGGTCCGACCCACGGATCGTATCGACCGACACGGTGTCCGCCAAGGCCCGCGACAGCGTGTCGACAAGCAGCTTTTGATCGTCGGAAAGTCCAAACTCCATATCAGACCGCCTTCGCTTTCGGCTCGCGCGGCATGCCGAGGCCGCGTTCCGCAATGATGTTCTTCTGGATCTGCGCGGTCCCACCGCCGATGATCAGGCCGAGCGAATACATGTAGCGCCGCTGCCACGAGAGGTCGGCGAGCGTCCCCGCTTCGCCCAGTGCATCGATGGCGAGCGCCGCGATCTGGTGGTTGAGCTCGCACCCGACCAGCTTGACGATCAGCCCCGCCGCGCCCTTGCGTTCACGGCGCGCCGAGGCGGTCAGCATGCGCAGGCCGTGGCAGCGCAGCGCCTCGGCGCGCGAGCGGAGCTGGACAAGCCGGTCGCGCAGCAGGGCGTCGTCGATCAGCGGCCGGCCGTCGACGATCTCCTGCTCCAGGATCGCGGCGATCTGGTTGAGCCGCATCGCGGCGTTCGCGCCGCCCGAATTGGGATTGCCGACCGAATCGCGCTCATGCTTCAGCGTCGCGTTCGCCGCCTCCCACCCTTGCCCGCGCGCGCCGATGATCTGATCTTTGGGCACCCGCACATCGGTAAAGAACACCTCGTTGAACTCGGACTGGCCGGTCATCGTCGCCAGCGGGCGCACCTCGATGCCCGGCGTCCGCATCGAAAAATAGAGCATCGACAGGCTCTGGTGCTTTGGCGCGCCCGTCTCGGTGCGGACGAGGCAGAACATCATGTCGGCGTTTTGCGCGTCCGACGTCCATATCTTTTGCCCGTTGACGACGAAATCATCGCCGTCCTCGGCGGCATGGGTGCGGAGCGAGGCGAGGTCGGACCCGGCATCGGGCTCCGAAAACCCTTCGCACCACAAAGTCTCGCCATGGATCGTCGAGCGGATCCAGCGCTGTTTCTGGTCTTCGGTCCCGAGTTCGAGCAGCATCGGCACCAGAAAAGCCGCGCCGACATTGAACAGGCCGCCGGGCATGCGCGCCGCGGCGAATTCTTCGTCGATGATGCGCGTCTTGAGGATATCGCTCCCCTCGCCCGCCCCACCATAATCGCGCGGGATCGTCCGCGCGACATAGCCCTGCTCGATCAGCAGCTTTTGCCAGGCCAGATTTTCCGGCGCGACGCGCCCCGCCTTCATCATGCGCGGCGCGTCCTTGCCATGCTCCGCGATGAAGGCACGGACCGATTGGCGATAGGCTTCATATTCCGGCCCGAAACTCAGGTCCATGGTCCGTTTCCTCTCGATGGGCCCAGGCGGCCCACATGCTCTTCAGCTGACGATTTCTTCGCGGATGGTGCGGCGCGCCTGCAGGAAGAACAGGCCCGCGGCGATGCCGATCACCGCGCTCCAGATCATCGCCTGGCGCAGCCCCTCGGCTTCGCCAAAGCTCCGCCCGAACAGGTCGGACATCAGCCCGATGACCAGCGGGCCAAGCCCCAGCCCGACCATATTGACGATGAAGAACAGGATCGCCGATGCCGTCGCCCGCGTGTGCGGCTGCACCAGGCTCTGCACGCTCGCGGCGACCGGGCCGTAGTAGAAGGAATTGAGCGCGGTCGGGATCGCCAGCAGGGCAAAGGCGAGCAAAAGATTGTCGGTCAGCAGCCCGGCAATCTGGAACGGCGTGGCCATGACGATCGACAGCGCCGGAACCATCATATAGCCGCGCACATCCTTCACCGCGATACGGTCGGCAATCCGGCCGCCGATGAAGATGCCGATCACCCCGAAAACGCCGAGCAGCAGGCCGAGCGCGACGCCCAGCAACCCCGACGGGCCAAAAGCGATTCCGGTCGCCGCCTCGACCTCGCGCGCCAGTCGTGCCAGACTTTCACTATGGTTGCGGAAGAAGAAGGAGCCGTAGAAGGCGACCTGCCCATAGGTGATGAACGCCTTGATCGCCGCCCCGCCCGACATCCACCAGAAGCTGCGTTTCGAGCGCAGTTCGCGCATCGCGTCGGCAAAGCGCGGCTTGGGCGTCGGCGCGCGCGTCGCCATCGCGACTTTCATCGCCGCAACGCGCGGTTCGCGCAGCGTCAGGATCGCGACAATCGCCAGCAGCAATCCCGGCGCGCCGGCGAGGATGAACGCCGTGCGCCAGCCGTGCGAGTCGGCGACGACGCCGCCGAAAACCATCCCGGCAAGCGACCCCAGCGGGATGCCCATCGAATAAAAGGCCAGCGCCGACGCTCGTTTCTCGCGCGGCGCATAGTCGCTGATCAGCGAATGCGACGGCGGGCTGCACCCCGCTTCGCCGACCCCGACCCCGATCCGCAGCAGCAGCAGCTGGATGAAGTTCTGGGCAAAGCCGCACAGCACGGTGAAGAAGCTCCACACCGCCATTGCCACCGCGATGATGCGCACGCGGTTGCCGGTTTCCGCCAGCCGCGCGATCGGAATGCCGAGGAAGGTATAGAAGAGCGCAAAGGCGAACCCCGTCATCAGCCCGAGCTGCCAATCGGCGAGCCCCAAGTCCCGCTTGATCGGCTCGGCGAGGATGTTGACGATCTGGCGGTCGAGAAAATTGAGCGCATAGATGCCGAGCAAGGCCGACATCACATACAGCCGATAGCCGGGTGTGTAGCCCGCCGCCGCCGTCGCCGGGGCGTCGAGAGTGGCGGGCGAAGCGGCGGCGGACACAGATTGCGTCACCCGATCACTCCGCGCCAAGTTCGCGCAGCAGGGCGTCGCTATGCTCGCCGAGCAGCGGCGCCGGGCCGATTTCGGGGTCGGGCCGGGCCGAGAAATTGACCGGCGGGCGCACCTCATAATAGCCGCCCTCGGTCGGGTGCTGCTTCAGGCGCAGAAAGTCGACCGCCTTCAGATGCGGATCGTCGATCAGTTCCTCCAGGTCGTTCACCCGCATCGCCGCGACCGAAATCCCGCCGCACAAGTCCAGCCATTCGGCGGTGGTCCGTTCGGGGGTGATGTCGCGCAACCGTTCGTTGAGCAGCGAGCCGTTCTTGAAGCGCAGCACCGGGTCGGTGAGCCGCTCGTCCAGCAGGATATCGCCGTGCCCGCAGGCGGTGAACAGCTTGACCCAGTTGCCGTCGACATAGGGGGCGATGCTGATGTAGCCGTCGCTTGTGGGAAAGGGCTGGCGCTCCTTGTCCACCTGCCGCGCATAACCCATCGGACCGTTGCGCGGTTCGACCGTTCGCCCGCTCATATGTTCGAGCAGGTTGAAGGCCGCGACCGATTCGAGCATCGGCACCTCGACATGCTGGCCTTCGCCGGTCCTCAGCTTATGGATGATCGCGCCGAGCACCGCATAAGCCGCAGTCATGCCCGACACCTTGTCGGCGATCGCCATCGGCAGATAGCGCGGCGCGGGATCGTCGGTGACGCGCGGCAACAGCGAGGCGATGCCGCTGCTCGCCTGGATCACATCGTCATAGGCCGCCAAAGGCGCGTACGGACCCGCCTGTCCGAAACCGGTGCAATGGACATAGACGATGTCGGGCTTGATCGCGCGAACCGACTCATAATCGAGGCCGAGCCGCGTCACCCCGTCGAGCCGGACATTGTGGATGAACACGTCGCTCGTTTCGATGAGCTTGCGGATCGCGGCGCGGCCCTTGTCGCTGCGCACGTCCCAGTTGACCGACCGCTTGCCGCGATTGATCGTCAGGTGGAGTACGCCCATGCCGCGCGTCTTGGCATGGCGGCCGATCGAGCGCGTCCGGTCGCCCTCGGGCGGTTCGATCTTGACCACATCGGCGCCCATGTCGGCGAGGATCTGCGTCGCATAGGGGCCGAAGATCACCGTCGACATATCGGCGATGCGGATGCCTTCGAGCATGGCGGGGGTGGCCATCACAATATTCCTTCCGCTGCCAGCCGCGCGATCCGGTCGGGCGCATATCCCAACAGGTCGGCCAATATGTCGGCATTGCCCTCGCCCAGCTTGGGCGGGGCGGTGTAGGTTTCGATCGGCGTCTTGGAAAAACGGATCGGGTTGGCGACGACATCAAGCGTGCCGGTGTCGGGATGCGGAATGCGCACCCGCACACCCCGCGCGACGACATGCGGATCGTCAAAAGCCTCGCCGGGCGCATAGATGGGGGCGCAGATGACCCCCGCCGCCGACAATTCGGCGAACCAGTGCGCCACGCTCTGCTTCGACAGCGCCGCATTGAGTTCGGGTTCCAGCGCATCGATATGGACGACGCGATTGTCGCGCGTCGCAAAGCGCGGATCGACGGCAAGGTCGGGACGCCCGACGACGCGGCACAGATTGCGATAGGCATCTTCGAAGCCCGCCTGGATGACCAGATCGCCGTCGCTGCACGAAAATATCTGCGACGGCGCCGACCCCGGGGTCCGGTTGCCCACGCGGTCGGGTTCCTTGCCGTCGACGAAATATTCCGACGCGCGCATCGCCATGGCGGCGAGGCTGCAATCGAGCAGCGCGAGGTCGATCGCCTGCCCGCCGCCCTGATTGATCTCGCGGTGGCGCAGCGCGCTCAGCACCGCGATCGTGCCGAACAATCCGGTCACGAAATCGACGATGAAGGTGCCTGCCTTTTGCGGAGCGCCCGCGGGCTCGCCGGTTACCGCCATCAGGCCGCACATCGCCTGAAAGGCGCCGTCGGTGCCCGGCCGCTGCGCATAGGGGCCCGTCTGTCCAAACCCCGTCACCGACAGATAGATGATGTCGGGATTGACCGCGTTGATCGCGTCATAGTCCAGCCCGTAGTGCGCGAGGCTGCCGGTCTTGAAATTCTCGATGAACACGTCGCTCTGCCGCGCGAGTTCGAGGATGATTTCGCGGCCCTCGGGCTTCGCGAAATCGATCGTCATCCCGCGCTTGTTGCGGTTCGTCGATGCAAAGCTTGCCGACTGGTCGGTGCGTCGGCCCTGTTTGTCATGCATGAACGGCGGGCCATAATGGCGGAACTCGTCGCCGCGACCGGCGCGTTCGATCTTGATGACCTCGGCGCCCATGTCGCCGAGCATCTGCGCAGCTAAAGGCGCTGCGAGCAGGCGGCCGAGTTCGAGGACGCGGATACCCTGGAGCGGAAGCGCAGCGCTGGTCATGGTCAGCTTCCCGTCCAGACGCTGGCGCGTTTCTCGGCGAAGCTGGTCACCCCCTGGCGATAGTCGGCCGACGCCGCGACCTGCTTCATTTCCGCGCGCTGTTCGGTCAGCCCCTGCGCAAAGGGCCATTGTTCGGCGATGCTGCGATGGACGATCCGCTTGCTGCCCTGAACCGCCAGCGGCGCGTTGGCGAGGATCAGGCGCGCCAGATCGAGCGCCGCCGCATAGCATTGGCCGGGGGCGACGACGCGGTTGACCAGCCCGTAAGGAGCAAGCTCCTGCACCGGCTTGGGCCGCGCGGTCAGGATCATCTCCATCGCGATATGATAGGGAAGCCGCTGCGGCAGGCGCAGCACGCCGCCGCCGATCGCGATCAGGCTCCATTTCGTCTCGGGCAGCCCAAAGGTCGAATTATCCGCGGCGACAATCAGGTCGCACGACAGCGCGATTTCGAACCCGCCGGCAAAGGCCGAACCATCGACTGCGGCGATCAGCGGCTTTTGCGGCGGGTCGAACAGGATGCCGAACCCGCCGCGCGCCGGCATCTTGCCGAAGTCGCCCTTCGCCGCCGCCTTCAGGTCCATACCCGCCGAAAAGGTCGGCCCTTCGCCGCGGATGATGCACACCCACAGCGACGGATCGTCGGCATAGCGATCCATCGCCGCCTGCATCTGCGCGCTCATATCGGCGTTGAAGGCGTTGCGCGCTTCGGGGCGGTTCATCGTGACGACGAGGATATGCTCGTCGACCACTTCGGTCAGGATATGCTGGGGCGTTTCGGTCGGGGCGGTCATGGCGAAAATCCTGTTCAGTTCGTGGGGGTGAATTTGGGGAGGGTCACGGCATCGGTGACGCGGTCGAGCACGACCTCGACCGCCATGCCGATCTGCAGGTCTGCAGGGTCGCAGCCGATGATATTGGTCGTCATCCGGGCGCCCTCGTCGGTCTCGACGATCGCGACCACATAGGGCGTGTCATCGCGGAACCCCTTGGTCGAGGTGCGATGCGCGACGGTGAAGGAATAGATCTGCCCCTTGCCGCTCGCGGGTTTCCAGACGAGCGCATCGCCCCAGCACGACAGGCACAGCGGGCGCGGCGGGTGCTGGCTCGTTCCGCACGCGGTGCAGGTCTGGACGACGAAGCGGCCTTCGTGCGCGGCGTCCCAGAAAGGCTTGCTGATCGACGTCGGACGCGGCAGCGGCTTGCGATATTCCTCGTTCATCAGATTAACCTCCGTTGCCCAGGACCAGCGTGACCTGGTCCGACATCACCCCGCCATTGCCATGGACAACGCCGACCGAGGCGCCGGCGACCTGCCGCTCGCCCGCGCGCCCCATCAACTGGCGCACGCCTTCGACGACATGCGTCATCCCGCCGGCCGCGCCTGCCTGCCCGAAGGAAAGCTGCCCGCCATTGGTGTTGCAGGGGAAATCGCCGCCAAAGCCCATGTCGCGCTCGGTAACAAAGGCGCCGCCGTGCCCCTTGGCGCAAAAGCCCAGGTCTTCGAGGAACATCAGCACCGCGATCGTGTAGCAATCATAGATTTGCGCGAAATCGGCGTTCTCCGGCGTCACCCCCGCCATCGCAAAAGCCCGCGCCGCCGAATCTTTCGCCCATGAGGTCGTGATGTCGCGGCGCGAGGTGATCGACGTATGCGACCCCGCCTCGCCCGCGCCGAGCAGCAGCACCGGCGGATGGCCATTATCCGGCGCCGCGCTCCGCCGCGAAACGATCACCGCTGCCCCGCCGGTGCAGGGCGACACGATCTCGAACAGGTGGAGCGGATCGAAGACCAGTTTCGATTGCAGCACATCGTCGATGGTCAGCGGCGTGTCGCCGAACAGCGCGCCCGGCGTCTTCAGCGCATTGGCGCGCTGGCTGACCGCGATCTTCGCGAGCTGTTCGGGGCGCGTGCCGAATTCGTGCATATGGCGGCGTGCGATCATCGCATAGCCGGCGTTGGGCGGCGATGCGCCGAACGGCTGTTCGAACTCGGCATCGCCGGGCGGCAACAGCAGCCCGAACGGGGTGTGCTCGCCGCCCGACAGGTCGGCGGTGACGCACAGGACATGATTGCACAGCCCCGCCTCGATCGCCGCCGCAGCGCGCCAGATCATGCCCGCCGACGACGCCCCGCCCAGTTCGACCACGTCGAAATAGCTGAGGTTCAGCCCGAGATTGTCCGCCACGACCGACGGGAAAAAGGCGCTGTAGCCAAAGACCGGAATAGTCAGCAGCAACCCATCCACTTGATCCCGGTCCAGTCCGGCATCGGCCACCGCATCTCGCGCAAGCGCAGCGATGATCGACAACGCGCTCTGCCCATCGGGCGTCTTCGCCGACGGCCGTTCGGCAAAGCCGGTGATTGCGGATGCGGAAAATGACATATCCATCCCGATCGTCAGGCGTTCGGGGCGAGCGGACAATTTGCGCGCCAACCGATCGGCGCGGCATCGTTCCTCTTCCCGAAGGCTCGTTTTCATGGCCGCCGCGGCGGCGCCCTCTTGTGGGGCGACCCTGTGATCGAACTTTGGGGGCTGGAAAAAAAGCTAGCGAAAACGCAAGGTATCGTGCGCAGGCGAAATCGATCGCCATCGCCGCAATCCGGGAGAGGCATCATGACCAGCAAGAACGCCAAGCCCGCTATACACGCGCTCCGCATGACGCAGGCTGGCGACAGCGAGGTCGCGCTGCGCGCCGTGCGCGATATCGGGGATGCCATGGGTATTCCGACCGTCACGGTGATCGACGATCTGTCGTCGCTGTCGTCACTGATCGGTTACCGCCGCGACAAACCGATCTTCGAATCGAACCTGCCCGCGAAGTTTCGCGTGACATGGAACCGCCGCCAGTACCGGCTCAACAATCCGGTCTATCTGGCGTGCCGCACCGAATCGGTGCCCTTCATCTGGCGCGTCGACGCCGAAGGCTGGTCGATCCCCGTCGTCATCGACGCCGCGCAGCGCCGGATCCTGAACTTTGCCGCCAGTTTCGGAATGACCGGCGGTATCTGCGTCCCGATCCACGCCCCGCGCGGCCATATCGGCTGCATCAGTTTCATCGGGTCGGCCGAGCATGATCTGGAGCGGATATTGGAAGAATGGCGATCGACGCTGATCGTCGCGGGCGTCTATTTCATGCGCGCGCACGCACAGCCATTCCGGCAGGATGCGCTCGACGGCATGCGCCACCTGACGAAGCAGGAGGTCGCATGCGTCACCTTCGCCGCGCGCGGGATGACCGACAAGCAGATCGCGATCGAGCTCGATGTCGTACCCGGTACGGCGCGGTTCCACATCGAAAACGCCGCGCGCAAACTCAGCGCGCGGTCGCGGACTCAAACCGTCGCGATTGCGGCGCAACTCGGGTTGATCGGATCGGTCGCCTGAACCGACCCCACAGGCCGGGATAGAAAATTTGCGTTTATTCTCTGCCTTCTACTGGCGGCGATCGGCGGTCTGACGGCGCGCGAATTCCCGTCGATGCGGACTGAAACTACCTTGCGTTTCCGCTAGCTTTTTTTTGCTGCCAGAGAAGCCGATCTCTTAGCCAGCAAGACTGGAAGACGCCAAAGCGACGGTCGAAACCAGCGGTCATGGGAGAGGAATAGACGCGCAGCACAGGCTCGTGCAGCGCGCGCAGGAACTCGCCCATGCGAACCGGAAGGGATCCATGGGTCAGTCACGATACACGCCTTGAAACACGGATCTGGTCGAAGCGCCGTCGTCAGGATCGAGCAGATCGACCGGCGCCGTCCCGCTCGGCGTCCATGGCGTGATCACCCACTGCACCCCGGACACTGACGGCGCCGCACCCATCGAAACAAGAAAAAGTGACAAGGGAGAGGACAGTTATGAAAAACAAGGCACTATTGCTGCTGGGCGCTGCGCTCGTCGGCCTTCCGCATGCCGGCTATGCACAAGAAGCTGCGGCGCCGCCGGCGGACGATGCCGAACAGGCGTCGGCCGGCATCGGCGACATCGTGGTCACTGCGCAGCGGCGCGAGGAACGGCTGCAGGACGTGCCGGTCGCGATTTCGGCCTTTTCGGCGAGCACGCTCGAAACCGCAGAAATCAGCAGCACACAGGAACTGACCAAACTCACGTCGGGTCTGAACTTCACGCGCGGCGCCTATGCCCCGCAGGCGACGATCCGCGGCATCGGCACGCGCGGCGTGAATGCCGGCGATGAATCGGTCGTTCCGATCTTTATCGACGGGGTCTACCAGCCCTTCCTCGTCGGCGGCTTCATCGAACTCAACAATCTGGAGCGCGTCGAGGTCCTCAAGGGCCCGCAGGGCGCGTTGCTCGGCCGCAACGCGACGGGCGGCGCGATCAACCTGATCACGACGACGCCGTCGGACGAGTTTCGCGCCAGGGCCAGCATCGGTTATGGCCGCTTCGATCTCGTCGAAATCAAGGGCTATGTCAGCGGCGGCGCCGGTCCGATCGCTGCCGATCTGGGCGTGATCTACAGCGACGACAATGGCTATATCCGCAACATTGTGACCGGCAAGAAAACTGGCGATCGCAACGGCCTGAGCATCCGTTCCAAAGTGAAGCTAGACATTTCAGACGCCGTCGAAACGACGCTGACCTATTCGCACGTCGAACGTTTCAGCGCCGATTCGGTCAACCAGCCGATCAACGGCAACTCGATCGGCCTGCGCGCACCCAACAACGGCATTGCCGCGACGCGGCCCTTTGAAACCGCATCAAACCTGGCCTTTCTCGACCTCAATCAGGATTCGCTCGCGCTATCGCTCACGATCCGCGGGTCGGCGTTCGATGTCCATGGCGTCGCGAGCTATCAGGACAATGTCGCCCGCGCGCCGGCCGATTCCGACGGCACCAGCCTTGTCGCCGCCGGTTTCGACAACACCTATAAATCGCGCTCGCTCTACCTTGAAAATTACCTGACCTCGAACGGCAACGGCCCGTTCAAATGGCTGGTCGGCGCGGTCTATTTTCATGACCGCTCCACTTTCGATCCCTTGCAGGCCTATTCCAACGGCGCGCTGGCGCTGAAAGCCTTCAGCCGGCAGTGGACCGACAGTTTCGCGGTCTATGGCCAGGGCAGCTACGACCTGACCGACCGGCTGACCTTCACCGTGTCGGGCCGTTACACGCTCGAGGACAAGAAGGCGCAGTTCGACCGCCTCGCGCCCACCGTCCTCACGGGTCGCCGCTATGGCGACAGCTTCAACCGCTTCACCCCCTCGGGGACCTTGAGCTATGAAATCGTCGACGGCACCAATGTCTATGTCAAGGCGGGCCAGGCGTTCAAAAGCGGGCTGTTCAACAGCAGCACCGTGGCGACGAGAGCAGTCGATCCTGAAATCGTCACCCAATATGAAGCGGGGATCAAATCCGATCCGCTGCCGTGGCTCCGCACAAATTTCGCCGCCTATTATACCGATTACAAGGACATTCAGGTCACCGCGCGCGACGCCGTGACGGGTGTCCCGCTTCTCCAGAATGCGGCAAGCGCCCGCATCTACGGCTTCGAGGGCGATATTGCGATCCGCGCCAGCCAGGCGCTCAACATCCGCGCAGGCGGGTCGCTTCTGAAAGCGACCTACAAGGATTTCCCCGACGCCGTCGTGACCATTCCGGCCACCAATGGCATGGGCGTGCCGATAGGCGGGAATGTGTCGGTCGTTCGCGACGTGAGCGGGAACGATCTTGCCAAGATGCCGCGGGTCAGCGGCCATATCGGTGCCGACTATACGGTGGGCGTCGGCGGCGGCCAGCTCGTCCTTGCCGGCAATGTGAATTACGAGGGCAAATTCTACTGGGATTCGCTCAATCGTATCAAGCAGAAACCGGTAACTCTCGCCGACGCCTCGCTGTCGTGGGCACCCGATTCCGAAGCCTGGAAGGTCACGGTCTGGGGCAAGAACCTGTTCGACGAGGTTTATAATTCCCAGATCGTGACGGCGGCCGCCGGTGACGCGGGCAGCTATGCCCAGCCGGCCACCTATGGCGTGCGCTTCGAGGTCAAATTCCGGTGAGCGGGGGCTTCGCGCGATGAAGATCCAGGCTGCGCTGGCCCGCACGACATCGGGGCCGTTCACGATCGAAACGCTGGAACTCGACGATCCGCGGCCCGATGAAATTCGGGTCCGGATCGTCGGGGTCGGGGTTTGCCATACCGATCTGGTTGCGCTCGGCGGCGGGACGCCCGTCCCGTTGCCCGCGGTGTTCGGCCATGAAGGCGCCGGCGTCGTCGAGGCGATCGGCAGCGCGGTGACCAAGGTCGCGGTGGGCGATCATGTCGTGCTCACCTTCCGCAGTTGCGGATCGTGCCGGCGCTGCCAGGCGGGCGACCCGGCCTATTGCGCCGACCTTGTCCCGCTCAACTATGGCGGCGGACGCAGCGACGGCATATCGCCGCTATGCTGCGGCGGCGCGCCGGTATCGGGGGCGTTCTTCTCCCAATCCTCTTTTGCGACGCACGCGCTCGCTTATGAACGCAATGTTGTCAAAGTACCGAAATCCGCGCCGCTCTGGCAATTGGGACCGCTGGGATGCGGCGTCCAGACCGGCGCCGGCGCGGCGATGAACGCGCTGGCCTGCGAAGCCGGATCTTCGCTGCTGATCATCGGCGGCGGCTCGGTCGGGCTCAGCGCGCTGATGGGCGGCGTGGTCCAGGGATGCGCGCGGCTGCTGGTCGTCGAGCCGTTCGCCGAGCGGCGCGAACTCGCGCTGGCGCTCGGCGCAACCGACGTCATCGACCCCGCGGCCGAGCCCGATATCGCGGCGGCGGTCCGCGCGCGCCTGCCCATGGGGGTCGACTATGCGCTCGACACGACGGGCAAGTCCGCGCTGCTCGACGCCGCGCTCGACGCGCTCGCCAAACGGGGCGTTTTAGGCGTGCTCGGCATTCCGGCGCCCGATACGCCAACCCCCGGCAAGCTCGCGGCAGTCATGCGAAGCGGCCTCACCATCCGCGGCATCGTTGAGGGCGACAGCGATCCCGACATCTTCATCCCCCGGTTGGTCGAGCTGTTCCTCGCCGGACGCCTGCCGATCGATCGCATCACCACCCGCTATGATTTTGCCGACATCAACCAAGCGATTGCCGACCAGCACGCGGGGCGATGCGTGAAAATCATCCTGACCCACGACGCCGCGGGCGCGGACTGAAACAAAAGGAGCCGACCGATGAACTATGACTCCGATTTTGCGATGACGATCGACGGCAAGCCGGTTTCCGGCGCCGGCACATTGGATGTGGTCAACCCGGCGACCGGCGCAGTCTTCGCGCAAGCGCCCGATTGCTCGCGCGCGCAGCTGGATGACGCGGTCGCCGCCGCCCGGCGCGCCTTCCCGGCATGGGCCGCGACCCCGATAGAGGATCGGCGCGCGCGCCTGATCGCCGCCGCCGACGCGATGCTGGCGCATATCGACGGGCTGTCGCAGCTGCTTACCCGCGAACAGGGCAAACCGCTCGCCGACGCGCGGCTGGAAATCCAGGCCGCCTCGATGTTCCTGCGCAATACGGCGTCGTTCGACCTGCCCGTCCGGATCAACGAACAAACCGCCGAGCGGACCAGCGAAACGCGCCGGGTGCCGATCGGCGTCGTCGGCGCGATCGCGCCGTGGAATTTCCCGATCATGCTGGCGATGCTCAAATTCGGGCCGTCGCTGCTGACCGGCAATACGCTGGTGCTCAAGCCCTCGCCGCTGACCCCGCTGTCCACGCTCAAGCTGGGCGAGATTTTCCGCGACCTGCTGCCCGCCGGGGTGTTCAACATCATCGTCGGCGGCGATGACGTCGGGCCTTGGCTGACCGAGCATCCGGGCATCGACAAGGTCAGCTTTACCGGATCGACCCAGACCGGGCGGCGCGTGATGCGCAGCGCGGCGGATACGCTGAAGCGGGTGACGCTGGAGCTGGGCGGTAACGATCCGGCGATCGTTCTCGGCGATATCGATGTCGACGCGATGGCCGAAAAACTGTTCTGGGCGGCCTTCCGCAACAACGGCCAGGTCTGCATCGCGACCAAGCGCATGTATGTTCACAGGGACGTCTATGAGCCGCTCAAAAAGGCGCTGGTGGCCTATGCCCGCTCGGTCAAGGTCGGCGACGGGTCACAGCAGGGAACGCGCCTCGGCCCCGTCCAGAACCGCGCACAATATGAACGTGTGATCGGGCTGATCGACGATGCCAAGGCACAGGGTTACGACCTGCTGACAGGCGGCGACGACGCCGCGAACGGGCCCGGCTATTTCGTCCCGGTCACGATCATCGACAATCCGCCCGAGGATTCGCGGATCGTGCAAGAAGAGCAGTTCGGCCCTATCCTGCCGCTATTGCCTTTTGACGACATCGAGGATGCGATCGAGCGCGCCAACGCCAGCGAATATGGCCTCGCCGCCTCGGTCTGGTCGGCGGACGAGGAGCAAGCGCTCGCGATCGCACAGCGGATCAAGAGCGGGACCGTGTGGGTCAACGAAACCCAGTATCTGAGCGCCTTCGCCGCCTTTTGCGGGCATCGCCAGTCGGGTGTCGGAATCGAGAGCGGCGAGGACGGCCTGCTGGAATATACGCTCACGCAAACGGTCGTCGTCAAGCGCGACGGCGCGCGCTGACCGCGCGCGCGACGGTCATTCCGCCTCTTGTCCGTGGCCGGGAGCGGCGGCCTGATCGGCGAGTAAGCCGAGCAGCCTGATATGGCGATAGCGCCGCTCGACCTGCCCCCGCTTGGCCAGGTCGCCGAGCGCCGCGCCCAGCGTCACGCGCGATACGCCAAGCAGGTCGGCCAATTGCTGCTGGGTGGCGCGGACCGTGCCGGATGGCTCGCCGTCGCGCGCCATGATGACGAGGAGCTGCGCGAGCCGATCGGTCGCGCTCAACCGCCTTTCGGCATCGATCATGTCGAGTGTGCTGGCAAGCTGCCGCGACAGGCTGCGCAGCAACAGTTCCGCCCACCCGACGTCCGCCGCCAT
Source organism: Sphingopyxis macrogoltabida (assembly GCA_003241685.1). Lineage (GTDB taxonomy): Bacteria > Pseudomonadota > Alphaproteobacteria > Sphingomonadales > Sphingomonadaceae > Sphingopyxis > Sphingopyxis macrogoltabida_A. The sequence continues at coordinate 140,436 of QFPJ01000013.1, read as the reverse complement.
CAGCCGGCGCAGCAGCGCGCGGTCGATCGCGATCATGCTCGCACGGTCGTCGGCGATCGCGTCGACCTGCCGCGGCACGCCGGTGAAGAAGGCGAGTTCACCGAACAGGTCCCCCGGCCCGAGGACGGCGAAGTGGGTAAAGACACCATCCTCCGAATGGCGGCCGATCGTGACATGGCCGTCGACCACCGCCCAGAAGGCGTCGCCGGGATCGCCCTGATGCTGGATGAACTGGCCGCCGGCGAAATGCTGGACACGCGCCTGCGCCGAAAGCTGCGCCAGCTCGCGCGCGGAAAGCCGCGATCGTTCGGCCATCGCAAAATGATAAGTTCTTTGCATTTCTAGGGCTCGTGCTGTGCCATCGACGGGACAAAGGCAAGCGGCAATCGATCGCGGGCCGACCGGGAGACGGCGATGCAACTGACCACGGCGCAATCGAGCCTTATCGTGCTCGGCATTTATCTGACCTTCGGGCTACTCGAGCTGATCTGGACGAGGCTGTTCGCCAAGGACGAGCAATCGCGCCACGACGGGATCATCGAGATCGTCAGCACGCTGATGCTGCTGGTCGTCACGCAGCCGATGATCCTGCTCGCGGTCGGCGCCTTGGGTCACGCCTTTTTTCCGCAATATGAAGGCGCGCTCGCGAACCTGCCCTTCCTCGCCGCGCTCGCGCTGTTCCTCGTCTTCGAGGATATGATGCAATATTGGTGGCACCGCGCGAGCCACAGCTTCGCCTGGCTCTACAACCTCCACCGCGCCCATCACAACGCCCGCTATATGAGCGTCCGCCTGGTCTACCGGAACAACATCATCTATTATGCCATGATGCCGAGCATCTGGTTTGCCGGGGTGCTCGTATATCTCGGCCTCGGCTGGTTCTATGCGGGCTATCTGGTGGTCAAGATGGCGGTGATCATCGGCGCGCACAGCGATTTCGCCTGGGACCGTCCGCTGTACAAGATCAAGGCGCTGTCGCCGCTGATGTGGGTCGTCGAACGGACGATCAGCACGCCTGCGACGCATCACGCACACCACGGGCGCCACCTCGAAGACCCCGCCGTTCACTACAAGGGCAATTTCGGGAACCTGCTTTTCTTGTGGGATGTGCTGTTCGGCACCGCCAGGATCACTCGCAGCTATCCCGAAAGCTATGGCGTCGAGAACCTCGCCCCGGCAACGCTGGGACAGCAGCTGCTGTGGCCGATCTTTCCGGAAAACAAAGACATGGACGCACATATCCCCGGCGCCACGCCCTCCTCCGAGGCTTCGCATGGCCTAGTAGTCGGGTAATGGCCGATTGCGGCCGGGCAGCTTTCAAGTGCAGATCTCAATAAGCAGACGGTGGCCTTGGGCCACGAACCCGGGCAAAGGCCGATATTGGGTGCTGCGGTCTTTTTGGTGTAACCGACCGGACCCTCTGAGCGAATACAAAGCCATGACAATTTTTGACCTTTCGGGGAGCCGCGTGTCCAAAGGCTGTTTTGGATCCCCACAGCGGAAGGCGGATACTGGCTGGATCGAGGATCTTTCATGATTTGCCGTGCGCCCGTTGGCCTGACAAATTGGATATTTTGCGTAGCGGCTGCTGTTATCCTGTTTATCAATGTCACACCGGCGGCGTGGGCCTCTCCGCAGGCGTCTTCCCATTCGATCACGACCTATCACAAAGTGCAAATCGACGGCGTCGGTGTTTTCTATCGTGAGGCCGGACCGAAAGATGCACCGACTGTCGTCTTGCTGCATGGTTTTCCGACGTCTTCTCGCCAGTATGATGCGCTCATTCCGCTGCTGGCGACTCGCTACCACATCATCGCACCGGATTATCCGGGCTTTGGACAAAGTGACGCACCCGACCCATCCGCCTTCCCCTATACGTTCGATCATCTCGCGAAGGTGATGGATGACTTGCTGGCACACCTCAAGATCGAGCGTTACAGCCTGTATATTCACGATTACGGCGCTCCTGTAGGTTTCCGGATGATGCTGGCGCATCCAGAGCGACTGGAAGCGTTAATAACGCAGAACGGCAATGCCTATCGAGAAGGCCTGGGCAAGAAATGGCCCGGAATTGCGGAATTTTGGGCCGATCCGAAAGGCCATCCGGAGGTTCTTGACGCCTTCTTGTCTTTTGAAACCACAATGCAGCGCCACATAGCCGGCACGTCGCATCCAGAGCGTTATAATCCCGAGAGTTGGTTGAACGAGTTTGCACATCTCGCAAAACCGGGCCAGCGCGAGATCCAGTCGGCGTTGCTCTACGATTATCGGACCAACGTGGCGGCCTATCCGCAGTGGCAGGCTTGGCTTCGCGAACGTCAGCCGCCGACCCTGGTTGTATGGGGAGCCAACGACCCATCCTTCATCGCCGCGGGGGGCGCTGCGTTCAAGAGAGACTTGCCTGACGCCGAAATTCACTTGCTCGACGCGGGCCACTTTGCGCTTGACGAGAAGAATGAAGAGATCGCTCGCCTGATCCTCGATTTTTTGGCGAGACGTTCGGAATGAGTTTCTCTGGAACAATTTCGTTTCCAACCGCTGGCGCGAATACGGGACTATTTGCGGCTGAAATAGCTTCCCTTCATAGCCATGGATCTGGGGTCCACTCAAAATTGCCGATTTGTTCTTGCGACTGCCACTCAGCAAAAATTCCCGATTGCAGAATGGCGGTCACCGCAAATTCGGCTGCTGTGTAGCGATCCCAGCGCGGCGCCGAATGTCTGATTTCAGGCGCTTTGCCGCCGAGACGCCAGACTGCCATTTCAGCTCCAGACCGCCACGCCGATGAGCGCCAAGAACGTACCCAACAGCAATCCACCAGTCGCCGGCCAGGTCACCCACCAGTCCTGCTCGTCGTTCGAGCGCTTCTGCTTGATTATCCCCTCGACCCGGCCAAGCGAGCGCGCCAGCGCGTCGCACGCCTCCACGACGATCTTCCGGTCATCAGCCCTGTAGGTGATCAATCCTTTGTGCATTTCCGTAGCAATCGTCAGCGGCGTGAGCCGCATCGCCGGGCGTTCGTTGATGCCTTCCAATTGTTTTTCCAACTGGCCGAGCCGCGACGCCATGTCGCGGAGCGTGGACGAATAATCGGGGGCGCTTGTCCTTGGCCGCGGTCAGGCCTTCGATCGCGGTACGCTGAAGGGATATCTCCCGGCGCAGATCTTCGAAGGCGGTGGCGGCATCGGCAGGCTGCTGGGCGGTGCGGTCTGGTTTCTGGGTCATGGACGCAGCCTACATACCTATCCCCATGCCGCGTCCACGGCCTAGACTTAGCTGGAGATCCTGAGACAGCGTTTTCGTACTCATTGCGTCCAACCCCGGCTGCGCACGCCTATTTTGGAGCAGCGACTCGAGCTGCGCATCGCGGTGCAGGCTCTTCGCCATCTCGGTAAGCTTGGCGCGCGCTGCATCACGCGCTGCATAAGTCGGCGCTTGCTTCACCACTGCCGCCTCCTTCTTCCATTTGGAGACGAACAGGTCTGCGCGTTTCTCGGTTTCGCCGGCAAGCCGGATGCGCTCGCGCGCCGGGCGTTCGGCTGGCGCTCGCTCCGTAGCGCGGGCCGCGTCCCGACGATCCATCGCGGCGATGGCCCCGGCAATCCGGCCCTCCGCCGTTTCCTTCGTCAGTTGGTGGCTCTTCCCGAAAGCCTCGCGCAGATCGTTCGCGCTTCCGGGGCGAAGCGCATCGAGCTCGTGCGGCAGTTCCTTGCCGCCGACGCGTCGGACATCGACGATCTGTTTCGTGATGCCCGCGAACCGCTCGACCGCCTTGTCGAGCGGCGAGCGCAATGGCTCGGCATTGAGCGGCCGGGCACTTATGCGGACCTCGGCAAGCTTGACCGGGCGCAGCAGTTCGCGCGCGCGGACCAGCGACACGTCGGGATAGCTGCCGAAGGTCAACAGCTTCTCCTTTTGCCCGAACCGATATTTGAGCCGCCATGATCGGTTGCCGGTCGTCGACACCAGCAGGAACAGCCCGCCGGAGTCGGACAGCTTATAGGGCTTGTCGGCGCCCTTGGCCTTCTTCGCCTGAATATCGGTGAGCACACCTGTTCCTCCGCCATTCGGAGGTATGGGTGGCGGGGGTACGAGATCACACCCCCTTCGCTATCCCCAATTTCGTTCGCAGAGGTCGGAAGGTCTCGGACAATGCCGGACAGCGGAACTCCCGCGTTTGCAGGGGCTACTTACGCCTTCTCGGAAGTAATGGACGCTCCCGCAGGAACATATGGTGGACAGGGCTGGATTCGAACCAGCGTACGGAAACCCGGGCAGATTTACAGTCTGCTGCCTTTAACCACTCGGCCACCTGTCCTTGGGGCCCGCTTTGGGAAGCGGTCCAATGGCGAAAGGACACTTGCCTGTCAATGGCAGTCATGGGAAAGGCGCGCGGCATGAGACAATTTTCCCGTCATCGTCGCCCGCAGGGACAAGGCTCGCGCGGACAGGGCATCCGTTTCTGGGGGCGGCACGCCGTGCTGGCCGCGCTCGCCAATCCCGACCGGCGCGTCAAGCGCATCTGGGGCACGCGCGAGGCGCTGGCGCAGCTCGACCTGCCGCCGGTGATTCCCATAAGCTATGCCGACGTCGCCGATCTGGCGCGGCTCGTCGCGCGCGACGCGCCGCATCAGGGGCTGGTCGCCGAAGTCGATCCGCTCGACGACCTGCATCTGGGCGACGTCCTGCAGGAAGAGGTGGATGCGGGCAGCAAGCGTCCGCTGATCCTGCTCGATCAGGTCACCGATCCGCACAATATCGGCGCCGTGCTGCGGTCCGCCGCGGCCTTCGATGCCGCGGCGATCGTGACGCAGGATCGGCACAGCCCGCCCGAAAGCGGCGTCATCGCGCGATCCGCGTCGGGCGCGCTCGAAAGCGTGCCCTGGATCCGCGTGGTCAATCTGTCGCGCGCGCTCGAGGAAATCGCCGAGGCGCAATATTGGCGCATCGGCCTGACCGGCGGCACCGACACGACGTTGGGCGAGACGCTGGACGGCAGCAAGGTGGCGCTGGTGCTGGGGTCCGAAGGCGACGGGATGCGCCACAATGTCATGGAACATTGCGACGTGCTGGCCCGGCTGCCGATTTCGCCGCGCATGGAAAGCCTGAACATCTCGAACGCCGCGGCGATCGCGCTCTACGCGGTTGCGACGGCGGGCGCATGACGGCGTCCCGCCCGATGCGGCGGGACCGACGGATCAATCCTCTTCGGCGATCCGGACGCGCAGGCCGTCGAGCGCATCGGTGAACGGAATCTGACACGACAGGCGCGAATGTTCGTTGCGGTCGCTCGTCGAATCGAGCAGGTCGTTCTCATCCTCGCTCATCGCCGGGATCGCCGCGGCGTCGGCACCGTCGATATGGACGTGACAGGTGGCGCAGGAACAGCAGCCGCCGCACAGCGCCAACAGTTCGTCGAACCCGGCGTCGCGGATATTCTCCATCACGGACAGGCTGGTGTCGCCTTCGATTTCATGCTCGGCTCCATCACGCGTCACCACAATCAGCTTGGCCATGCTCGTCCCCATATTATTTGATTCGCGTGGGCTATGTCGCGCGTTGCGCCGCAAATCAAGCACTGCTACAGCGGCATCGCGGGAACAAACAGGGAATATCCAATGGGTCTGAGCCAAGACGATCTGAAGGCGGGAATCGACGCGCTCGCCGCGCGCGAACCCGGTTTCGCGCGGGCTCTGGGCCATGCGGGCTATCCCGAACCGCGGATCCGCCAGCCGGGCTATACCACCCTGCTCCGCACCATCGTCGGCCAGCAGGTCAGCGTCGCCGCCGCGACGTCGATCTGGAACAGGCTGGAAGCCGGCTTCGGCGCCGGCTGCCCGGCCGAGGTGATCGCGGCGGCGGAATTCGACGCGCTGCGCGCCTGCGGCCTGTCGGCCCAGAAACAGGGCTATGCCAAAAGCCTGGCGCAACTGGTGCTCGACGGCGAACTGGACTTCGCCGCCCTGCCCGCGGACGACGAGGATGCGATCGCCCTGCTGACCAAGGTCAAGGGCATCGGCCGCTGGTCGGCCGAAATCTACCTGCTGTTCGCCGAAGGGCGCGCGGATGTGTGGCCGGCCGGCGATCTGGCGGTTCAGGAAGCGGTCGGCCGCATATTGGGGCTGGAAGCCCGCCCGAGCGAAAAGATCGTGCGCACGCTTGCCGAAGCCTGGCGCCCGCACCGCGGCGCCGCCGCGATCTTCAGCTGGCACTGCTATAATATGGACGTGATCTGACCCCCTCCCTCTCCCGCAAACACGCACGGCAAGGACCCACGAGAATGACCACCCGCGATATCGTCGCCGCTTATTATGCCGCCTTCAACGCGGGGGACACCGATGCGATGCTGGCGCTCGTCGCCGACGATGTGCGCCATGACGTCAATCAGGGCGAAGCGCGCCACGGCAAGGCGCTGTTCGCCGAATTCAACGCGCATATGACGACATGCTATCGCGAACAGTTGACCGACATGGTGATCTTTGCGGAAGGCGGCCGCGCTGCCGCCGAATTCATCGTCAACGGCACCTATTTGTCGACCGACGACGGTTTGCCGGAAGCGAACGGCCAGACCTATCGCCTGCCCGGCGGCGCCTTTCTGTCGGTCAATGCCGACGGCAGGATCGACCGCGTCACCACCTATTATAATTTGCAGGACTGGCTGGCGCAGGTCGGCGCATGACCATAACCGTCACGCCGGTCACCGGCGATGGGCTGGCCGACGTCATTCCCGCGCTCGCCCGGCTGCGGATCGCGGTGTTCCGCGACTTTCCCTATCTCTACGACGGCGACCCCGACTATGAAGCCGGCTATCTCGCGGATTTCGCGCGCACGGCGGGCGCCGTCATCGTGGTCGCGCGCGATGGACCGACGATCGTCGGCGCCGCCACCGCCGCCCCGCTCGCCGCGCAGGACGCGGCATGGCGCGACCCTCTCGCGGCGGCGGGATTCGACGTCGCGCGCACTTTCTATTTCGGCGAGTCGGTTCTGCTCGACGCCTGGCGCGGCCAGGGCATCGGCCATGCCTTCTTCGACCACCGCGAGGCGCAGGCACGCGCCAAGGGCGCCGTCCATGCCGCTTTTTGCAGCGTCATCCGGCCCGCCGACGATCCGCGGCGCCCGGCGGGGTACCGGCCGCTCGACGGTTTCTGGCGCGGACGCGGCTATGCGCCGTTGCCCGGCGTGACGGCCCGGTTCGACTGGCAAACGGTGGGCGGGGCGGCGGACGAGCCGCATCATCTGCAATATTGGACGCGCAACCTCCCGCATCCCGCGACCTGATTCACCGAACAGCCGCGACCGGCCGAACGCCCCCCGCCATCATCGTCCGCCGGGCGCTTCGACACGCTCGGGGCAGGCTTGATCGGCGATGATCCCGTTTGATCCGTCGCGCCGTCCCGTTTCGTCATTGCGAGGAGCGCAGCGACGAAGCAATCTTCAGCGATCGACAAGGCAGGCCGATGGCCGGAGATGGCTTCCCCCGGCTTTCGCGGGGTCGCAATGACGCATAAACATGGTGCGGGATCAAGTCCGGGATGCCGAAATCGCGGATGGAACGGCTAGCCACCACCAACCGGCACCCTTTCGGCCGCCCGGCAAGCGGCCATGAAAAAGGCCGGGTGGAGCCTCCTCCACCCGGCCTTTTCGTTTCGCAGATGCCGCGCTTATTCGGCCGCGGCCGACTTCTTGGCGGGAGCCTTTTTCGCCGGAGCCTTTTTGGCGGCCGCGGGCTTTTCGGCCGCTTCGGCCTTGGGCGCCGCCGCCTTCTTCGCCGGCGCCTTCTTGGCGGGGGCGTCGTCGGCCTTGGCGTCTTCCTTCACCGCATCCTTCTTGGCCGCGGGCTTCTTCGCGGCCGCCTTTTTGGCGGGCTTGTGATCATGGTCATGGTCGTGACCGCAGCCGGGGCCGTGCACATGGCCGTCATCCTCGGCCTCGATCGCGGCTTCCAGTTCCTCGCGCGTGGTTTCGCGGTCGCTGATCTCGGCCTTTTCGAACAGGAAGTCGACGACCTTGTCCTCGTACAGCGGCGCGCGCAGCTGCGCCGCGGCGAGTGCGTCCTGCTGGACATATTCGACGAAGCGCTGGCGATCTTCGGGGCGATACTGCTGCGCGGCCTGCATCACCAGGCGCTGCATTTCCTGGTTGCTGACCTGCACGCCATGCGCCTGGCCGATTTCCGACAGGAGCAGGCCCAGACGAACGCGGCGCACCGCGATGGCGCGATATTCGTCGCGATCCTTTTCCAGTTCGGCCTTCGCGGCTTCGGGATCGGCTTCGTGGCTCGCTTCATGCTCGAGCTGCTGCCAGATCTGGCCGAACTCGGCCTCGACCATCGTCGGCGGCACGTCGAAATCATGGGCGGCGGCGAGCTGGTCGAGCAGCTTGCGCTTCATATAGGTGCGCGTCAGGCCGTTCAGTTCCTGTTCGACCTGATCCTTCATCAACTCTTTCAGCTTGTCGAGGCTTTCGAGGCCGAGCGAGGTGGCAAATTCGTCGTCGATCTTCGACGCGGCCGGAACCTTCACTTCCTTCACCGTGATGGCGAATTCGGCGGGCTTGCCCTTCAGATTTTCGACCGGATAGTCGTCGGGGAAGCTGACCTTGATCGTCTTTTCGTCCCCGACCTTGGCGCCGACGAGCTGATCCTCGAAACCGGGGATCAGCTGGCCCGAACCGATCTCGACCGCCATGTCCTCGCCCGTGCCGCCGTCAAAGGCGACGCCATCGACGCTGCCGGCGAAGTCGATGATGACCTGATCGCCGGTCGCGGCCTTCCTGGTCTTCGGCGCTTCCTCGAAACGCTTCATCTGGGCGGCGAATTCCTCGATCTTCGCCATCACCGCCTTGTCGTCGGCGGGGACGGTCAGCCGCTCCAGCTTCAGTCCGTCGATCGACGGCGCGGCGATTTCGGGCAGCACTTCCAGCGCGACGGTCAGTTCGGCATCCTTGCCGCGTTCATATCCGTCGGCCAGCGTCACGCCGGGCTGGATCGCCGGGCGCAGCTTTTCCTTCGCCATCAGGTCCTTGACCCCCTGATCGATCGCCTTGTTCAGCGCGTCGGCGCTCAGCGCCTCGCCATGCATCTTGCGGATCAGGTTCGGCGGAACCTTGCCGGGACGAAAGCCGGGCATCCGCACGGTCGGCGCGACCGCCTTCACTTCGTCATCGACCCGCGCGTCGATGTCCTTCGCGGTGATGGTCAGGCGATATTCGCGCTTCAGCCCTTCGTTCAGCGTTTCGACGGTGTTCATTGCCTTGGTCTTATCCTTGCTCAAAATCTCTTGTCCGAACCCCGCCCGGCAGGCGAGAGTCCCTTGTGTCCGTTCCCTTGCGTCCCGGCCTGCTGCTCGCGAAGGTGGTGCGGGCGAAGGGACTCGAACCCCCACATCTTGCGATACTGGTACCTAAAACCAGCGCGTCTACCAATTCCGCCACGCCCGCTTACAGCTTTCGGCCGGGGTGCACGGCATCGTGCGCTGGCGCGCACGCCCGTGCGGGCCGGGCGCGGCTATAGCAGACGCGCGGGCAAGGGCAAGGGCACAAAGCCCCTCTTTCCCGCCCCGTCCGGCGGCCGGAACATGCCCCGCGTCCATTCGTTGATCGGGCAAGGAGAATGACGATGACGAACGGCCCCGACCCCTATCCGAAGCCCAAGCCCGACACGATCGAGCCGCAGGCGCCGCCCGAAAGTCCGGTGCAGCCGACCCCGCTCGAAGACCCGGCCGGACAGCCGGTGGAGATACCCGGCAGACCCGGCGGCGGCGACTTTGACGCACCCGGTCAGACGCCGAGCGAGGTGCCGCCCGATCAGATCTGACCTGATCGGGACGCCAGCCGATCGGCCGATCAGCCGAGGGCTTTTTTCAGCAGTTCGTTGACCACCTGCGGATTGGCCTTGCCCTGCATCGCCTTCATCGTCTGACCGACGAAGAAGCCGAACAGCGCTTCCTTGCCGCCCTTATACTGCGCGACCTTGTCGGCATTGGCGGCGAGCACCTTGGCGATCTCGGCCTCGATCGCGCCGGTATCGCTGGTCTGCTTCAGCCCCTCGCGGTCGACGATCGCGGCGGCGCCGTCGCCGGTGTCCAGCATCTTCTCGAACACCTGCTTCGCGATGGTGCCCGAGATGGTGCCGTCGGCGACAAGGCCGAGCAGTTCGCCCGCCTGCGCGGCGCTGACCGGACAATCCCCGAAGCTTTTGCCGAGCCGGTTGAGCGCGCCGAACAACTCGCTCGTCACCCAGTTGGCCGCGGCCACGGGCTTTGCGCCCGTCGCCAGCAACGCATCGAACCACAGCGCGCTTTCGACCTCGGCGGTCAGCACGTCGGCATTATAGGCGGAGATGCCCGCCGCCAGATAGCGCGCGCGCTTGGCGTCGGGCAGTTCGGGCAAGGACTCGCGGCATTCGGTCAGAAACGCATCGTCGAGTTCGAGCGGCAACAGGTCGGGATCGGGGAAATAGCGATAGTCGTGCGCATCTTCCTTCGACCGCATCGATCGCGTTTCGTTGCGGTCGGGATCGTACAGCCGCGTTTCCTGCACCACCGTGCCGCCGCTCTCGATCAGTTCGACCTGGCGCTTCGCCTCGCCCTCGATCACGGCCATCACGAAGCGCACCGAATTGACGTTCTTCGTCTCGGTGCGCGTGCCGAATTCGTCTCCGGGCTTCCGCACGCTGACATTCACGTCGGCGCGCATCGACCCTTCTTCCATATTGCCGTCGCACGATCCGACATAGCGCAGGATCGCGCGCAGCTTGCGTACATAGGCCCCCGCTTCGGCAGGCGAGCGCATGTCGGGGCGCGAGACGATCTCCATCAGCGCGACGCCCGAGCGGTTGAGATCGACATAGGACATCGTCGGATGCTGGTCGTGCATCAGCTTGCCGGCATCCTGCTCGACATGGATACGCTCGATCCCGATGCGCTTGGCTTCGGCGATCCCGGCCTTCTCATCTTCCTCGATCGTCAGCGACCCTTCGCCGACAAGCGGATGATAAAGCTGCGAAATCTGATAACCCTGCGGCAGATCGGCGTAGAAATAATTCTTGCGGTCGAACCGCGACCATTTGTTGATCTCGGCCTCGATCGCCATGCCCGTGCGCACCGCCTGGCGGATGCATTCGCGGTTCGGCACCGGCAGCATGCCCGGCATCGCGGCGTCGACGAGCGATACCTGCGTGTTCGGCTCCGCCCCGAACGCCGTCGCGGCGCCGGAGAACAGCTTGGCGTTGGAGGTGACCTGCGCATGGACCTCAAGGCCGATCACGACCTCCCACTCGCCGGTTTCGCCCTTGATGCGATAATCAGACATCATTCGTTCCTTCATGTATCCCCGCGAAGGCGGGGATCCAGTGCGGGGCGGCGCTAGGCCGCTCTGGGCTCCCGCCTTCACGGGAGCACACCGCTAAATCACCACCACTTCTCCGCCCGCGCCGTAAAGCCCGCCCGCTCCTCGATCGCCAGTCCGGCGTTGAGCACGCCCTGCTCGTCGAACGGCTTGCCGATGATCTGCAGGCCCAGCGGCAGCCCTTCGCGGTTGAGCGCCGCGGGGACCGACATCGCGGGCAGCCCCGCGAGGCTCGCGGGCACCGCGAACACGTCGTTCAGATACATCGCCAGCGGATCGGCGGTCTTTTCGCCCAGCCCGAACGCCGCCGACGGCGCGGTCGGCGCGAGGATCACGTCGCACGTCTCGAACGCGGCGGCAAAGTCGCGCGAAATCAGCGTCCGCACCTTCTGCGCCTGCGTATAATAGGCGTCGTAGAAGCCCGCCGACAGCACATAGGTGCCGATCATGATGCGGCGCTTGACCTCCGGCCCGAAGCCGTCGGCGCGCGTCGCGGCATACATGTCCTGCAACCCCGCCTTTTCGGGCAGGTCGCGCAGACCATAACGTACGCCGTCATAGCGCGCGAGGTTCGACGAGGCTTCGGCGGGCGCGATGATATAATAAGCGGGAAGCGCATATGTCGTGTGCGGCAGGCTGATCTCGACCACCTCGGCGCCCGCATCCTTCAGCATCGCGATGCCGGCATCCCACATCGCGTCGATGTCGGGATCGATACCCTCCAGGCGATATTCCTTCGGAATACCGACCGTCTTGCCCTGGAGATCGCTCGACAAAGCCGCTTCCCAATTGGGCACCGGCAGGTCGAGACTGGTCGCATCCTTCGGATCGAAGCCGGCCATATTTTCCAGCATGATCGCGCAGTCGCGGACGTCGCGCGCCATCGGCCCCGCCTGATCGAGCGAGCTGGCGAACGCCACGATGCCCCAGCGCGAGCAGCGGCCATAGGTCGGCTTGATCCCCGAAATGCCCGTGAAAGCCGCGGGCTGGCGGATCGAGCCGCCGGTGTCGGTGCCGGTCGCCGCGGGGCACAGCCGCGCCGCGATCGCCGACGAAGACCCGCCCGACGATCCGCCCGGCGCGAGCGCCGCGTTACCGCCATCGTTGCGTTTCCACGGGCTGATCACATTGCCAAAGTAAGACGTTTCGTTCGACGATCCCATCGCGAACTGGTCGAGGTTCAGCTTGCCCAGCATCCCGCAACCCGCGTCCCACAATTTCTGCGAAACGGTCGATTCATAGCGCGGGACAAAACCTTCGAGCATGTGGCTCGCCGCGGTCGTCTGGACGCCGTTCGTCGCGAACAGGTCCTTCATCCCGATCGGCACGCCCGACAGCGGCTTCAGCGTCCCGGCGGCGCGGTCGGCATCGGCCGCCTTCGCCGCCGCGATCGCATGGTCGGGGGTTTCGACGATGAACGCATTGAGCGCCTTGGCGCCCGCGACATTGGCGTTGAACGCCTCGGCGACCTCGACGGCGCTGAAATCGCCCGCGCGGTGTCCGTCGCGGATCTCGGCGACGGTCAGGTTTGTAAGCTCGGTCATTATTCGATCACCTTCGGCACGCCGAAAAAGCCGTGCTGCGGCGCGGGCGCATTGGCGAGAATATCGTCGCGGCGGTTGCCGCCGGTCAGCGGGTCGGCGTCGACGACATCGTCGCGCAGACGGAGCGTGTTGGGGATCACCGCGGTCATCGGCTCGACCCCGGTCACATCGACCTCGCCGAGTTGCTCGACCCAGCCGAGGATGCCGTTCAATTCGCCTTCCATCGCGGCGGCTTCCGCATCGCTGATCGCGATGCGCGCCAGCGACGCGATCTTCCTTACCGTTGCCTGATCGATTGCCATTCATCTTGCCTTTGCGGGAGAAGCTGCGCCGCTAGCATCCTGTCCGGCGCGCTTCAAGCGGCGGCTAATCGAAGCTGCCCGATTCGGCCGCGCCATCGACGACGATCCGCCGCTGCTCGATTGTCTCGACCGCAACCCGCGCGGTGGAAAGGTCGAGCCCCGGCCGATCCGCGCGGCGCGGTCGCGCGGGGTCGCCCTGCACCCATTTCCCATCGGCGGTCCGCGACAGGAAATCGACCTGCAACGCGTCGCCCGGCTCGACCTGTCCGACCACGCCGATCCGGTCGTCGGCCAGCCAGATGGCGACGCACGCCTTGGCCCGGTTGCACATATAGCTTTGCGACAAGCGTTCGGTCGCCTCAGCCGGCAGCGGGCGGTCGGCGGGAATGAAGCGCAAACGCTCCGCAAAGGGTTTCAGCAATGCCGGCCCGCGCGGACCGTCGATGTCCCAGCGATTGCGCGCCGCCAGCGCGGCCTTCGCGGCGTCCGCCCGTGCCTGCTGCGGCGAATCGCGCATGTCGCGCAGGGCGGAACGCCCGGCCGGCCCGAAATCGAAAGCCATCGCCGCCCAGTCGAATTTCTCCGCCCTGGTCGCGCCCGACGTCAATCGCGCCAGTTGATCGCGCGCCGAAATCGCCCCGAAATCGAGGATCGGCAGCGCCAGGAAAGCCGCGAGCAGCATCAGCCCGATCGCAAGGCGTTGCTGCAACGGCCGCAGCAGATCGTCGAAATCATGCCGGCCGCGCACGACCGACCACAGCCCCGCCGCGCCATAGGCGAGCGCGACGATCGCCGCGATCACGCCCCATATGCGTTCGGGCGTCCAGCCATATTGCACGACGCGCAGATGCATCGAATAACAGGCGATGACCGCCAGCGGCAGAACCGCGATCGCCAGCGCGGCGGCCGCCACCTGCAACAGCCGATTGGCCGACCGTTCCTCGCGCCCGTTGCCGATCGCCGCGTTGAGCAGCAGCACCGCGAACGCCGCCGCCGCCAGCATCAGCGCCGCGGTCGAAAAGCCCGAATCCCAAAGCTTTTGCAGCCCGGTGCCGATCAGCGACAGCAGGAACAGCAGCAGCGCGGCGGCCAGCACCGGCGCGAGCACCGCCAGCACGATCATCACCAGCCGCTGCAACGTCGCGACCAGCCCGTCGCGCTCGCGCAGCAGGCCGACCGCGCCGCCGAAGGCCGATCCGGCGAGCATCCACCCGAACCATTCGTCGTTGAGCAGATTCTGGATCAGGTCGATCCCGATCAGCTGAAACATCTGCCCGATCAGCACGACGAGCAGGAAGGTGACGCCGACGAACACGAGCGCCGCCGCCCCGATCACCGCATCGGTCCACGCATGGCTGTGCAGCCGCTCATAGGGCATCGTCCACAGCTTCCAGAACCGCGCGTCGGGCGCGACGTCGCGGCGCGTCTGGAACAGCGGCGTGGCGACCAGAACCGCCAGGACGCCGGACCAGAAGGGCCATTCGAAGGGCGACCCGCCGATATTATAGCCCGCCGAATGCCACGCGATCAGGCCCATCACCGCGCCCCACAGCAGCGCGAAGCCCAGCGCCCAGTGCCAGCGGCGCCGTTCGACCCCCAGCACGAAGACGATGGTCGCGATGCCGACGAAGGCCGCCAATGCGTCGAGCAACGGCGCCGGTTCCGCGACATATTGGCGGTCGACGAGCATGTGAAAGATCAGCCCCGCGACGGCACAGATCGCCGCCATGATCCACGGACGCGGCGGCCAGGGTGGATCACTGTCGTCGAGGCGAGCGGAGATGCGGGATGATATGGGGGGCGAATCGGCGGCGGCGCCGGTTGCGACAGCTTCGGTCATGCCCCACATCTGGGCTTGTTTAACGCGCCTTCGCAAGCCAGATAGCGCTCACCCTCTCCCAATGGAGCCCCGATGGCCCGCAAGTTCCTCTATTTCATCGCCGCGATCATCATCCTCGTGCTGGGCGTCGGTGTCGCCTATCAGCTCAATCCGGGCTGGTTCGGCCGCGTCGCCTTCGTGCCCTCGACCGAATTTGTCGAACAGACGGCGGCGGCCCCGAACGCCTATGACGATCCCGCCATGTGGTTCGCCCGCCCGGGACTGGACAAGGACCCGTCGGCATGGCGGCCCGACCTGCCGGGCGTCGATGCGCCGTCGCCGGACAGCGCCGCCACGCAGGCACGCGACCAGATCGTCCCGGCCGCCCGCGCCGCCACCGCGACCGGCGAAGCCGCCGCGACGCCAAAGGGCGACGCCGCCGTCTTCTTCGTCCATCCGACCAGCTATTACAGCAAGTCGAGCTGGAACGCGCCGCTCGACGATGCCGACGCCAATCACCGCGCGACCCTGTTCATGCAGGGCATGGCCAGCGCCTTTGCCGACGCGGGCGAGGTCTGGGCGCCGCGCTACCGCCAGGCGACGCTCGGCGCCTTTCTGGCCAGCGACCGGGTGACGGCGGGCAAGGCGATCGACGCCGCCTATCGCGATGTCGAACAGGCGTTCGACGCCTTTCTGGCCGCGATTCCCGCGAACAAGCCGATCATCCTTGCCGGCCACAGCCAGGGCGCGCTGCACCTGACGACGCTGCTCAAGAACCGGATCGCCGGGACGCCGCTCGCGAAGCGGATCGTCGCGGCCTATATCGTCGGCTGGCCGGTCAGCGTCGACACCGACCTGGCCGCGCTCGGCCTGCCCGCCTGCCAGACGCCGGACCAGAAGAACTGCATCCTCAGCTGGGCAAGCTTTGCCGAACCCGCCGATCCCGAAATGGTCACGACCGCCTATGACGGCACGATCGGCTTCGACGGCCGCCCGCGCGCCGACACGCGGATGCTGTGCACCAATCCGATCACCGGCATCCCCGACACGGCGGCGGCGGCCGACACCAATATCGGCACGCTGAAACCCAGTCGCGATTTCAAGCAGGGCGAACTGATCGCGGGCAGGATCGGCGCGACGTGCGACGACACGCGCGGTTTCCTGATGCTCGGCGATGCGGAGGTCGCAAAGGATTATGCGCCCGGCTATGTCCTGCCCGGCAACAATTACCATGTGTTCGACATCACGCTGTTCTGGGCCAATGTCCGCGCCGACGCCCTGCGCCGGCTCGCGGCCTATGAAGGCAAGCCGTCGCCCGTCCCGCCGGCGGCGGAGCCGACTACCCCGCCAGCCGCTCCGGCCGCCGCGGTCCAATCCTGAACCGTCATTGCGAGGAACGACGGGATTTGGGAGCTAATGGCAGCAGCATGATCACCACCGCCGCCCCCGAATATGCCGCCCGTTTCCCGAACGGCGGCCGCCTCGCGGGGCTCGACGTCGGCACCAGGACGATCGGCGTCGCCTTCTGCGACACGAACTGGAGCTTCGCGACCCCCGACAAGACGATCCTCCGCAAGAAATTCTCGGTCGATCTCGACGCGCTCCGGGCGCTGGTCGCTGCGCAGTCGGTCGTCGGCATCGTCGTCGGCCTGCCGCTGAACATGGACGGCAGCGACAGTCCGCGCACGCAAAGCACGCGGGCCTTCGCGCGCAATCTTGCGCCGCTCGGCCTGCCGATATTGCTGTGGGACGAACGCTGGTCGACCGCGGCGGTCGAGCGCGCGATGATCGCCGCCGACGTCAGCCGCGCCAAGCGCGCCGAACGCGTCGACAGCGCCGCGGCGGCGTTCATCCTGCAGGGCGCGATCGACGCCCTGACGCGCGCGTGACCGACCATATCGAATATATCGTCTATTGGCTGATCGCGGCGAACCTGATCGCCTTCGTCCTGATGGTCGTCGACAAGCAATTTGCCGAGCATGGCCGCCGCCGCATATCCGAAGCGACGCTTCTGTCATGGGCCTTCCTCGGCGGCGCGTTCGGGACCGTCGCCGCCGCGCGCCTCGTCCGGCACAAGACGCGCAAACAACCCTTTGCGACCTGGATGATGATCTGGCTGTGGCTCCAGATCCTGTTGCTCGCGCTGTGGGCGTTCGGCTTGTTGGCGCCGCTCGTCACGGCGCTTGCCCGAATCGCCGCCCCCTCCTAAACGCTCGGCTTTAATGACAAGCGCCACCACCCGACCCGCCAGCGATTATCCGCCCGGCGGCGATGCCTTTCGCCATCGCCACCTGACCGGCATCGCCCAGCTCACCCCGTGGGAGATTTCCTACATCCTCGACGCCGCCGAAGAATGGGTCGAGTTGAACCGCAACGGGGCGACCAAGCATGACGACCGGCTGGCGGGCCTGACCATCATCAACGCCTTTTTCGAAAATTCGACGCGCACGCTGCTGTCGTTCGAGATCGCGGGCAAGCGGCTCGGCGCCGATGTCGTCAACATGCACGCCGGCCAGTCGAGCGTGAAGAAGGGCGAAACGCTGATCGACACGGCGATGACGCTGAACGCGATGCGCGCCGACGCGATCGTCATCCGCCATGCCGCGTCGGGCGCGGTCCAGCTGATCGCCGACAAGGTCGACTGCCCCGTCCTCAACGCCGGCGACGGGCGCCACGAACATCCGACGCAGGCGCTGCTCGACGCGCTGACGATCCGCCGGCGCAAGGGCAAGGTGGAGGGGCTGACCATCGCCATCTGCGGCGACGTGCTGCACAGCCGGGTCGCGCGGTCGAACATCCTGGCCCTGACGCTGCTCGGCAATGAAGTCCGCGTGGTCGCGCCGCCGACGCTGACCCCGCCCGCGATGGACCGGATGCATGTCACCACCTTCACCGACATGGACGAAGGGCTGAAGGACGCCGATGTCGTGATGATGCTGCGTCTTCAGAACGAGCGGATGGACGGCGCTTACCTGCCCTCGGCGCGCGAATATCATGCGCTTTACGGGCTGACGCCGCAGCGGCTGGCGAACGCCCGGCCCGACGCCATCGTCATGCACCCCGGCCCGATGAACCGCGGGGTCGAAATCGACAGCAGCGTCGCCGACGACCCCCAGCGATCGACGATCACCGAACAGGTCGAAATGGGCGTCGCGGTCCGCATGGCGTGCCTCGACATATTGACGCGCCGCAAGCGGGGGGTGCCGGGATGGAACTGAAGCCCCTCTTCATCACCAACGCGCGCCTGCTGGGCGGCGAAAGCGTGACGCTGCTCGCCATCGACGGCCGGATCGCCGCGCTGAACACGTCGGACGCGCCGGACGGCGCCGACATCATCGATGCCCGGGGTCAGTGGCTGGCGCCGGGGATCATCGACCTCGGCGTGTTCGCGACCGACAAGCCCGCCTTCCACTTCGGCGGCATCACCCGCGCCGCGCTGATGCCCGACAGCGGCCCGCTCGACGGGGCGGGGCTGGTCGAACGCGCCGCGAAGGGCGGCAAGCCCGACCTGTGGGTCCATCCCATCGCCGCCGCCACCAAGGGTCTGGCGGGGCGGGAACTTGCCGAGATCGGCCTGATGAAACAGGCGGGCGCGCGCGCCGTCGCCACCGGCCGGGCGCGGATCGCCGACGCGGGCGTCATGCGCCGCGTGCTGGCCTATGCCGCGTCGCTGAACCTCACCGTCATCGCCCATGCCGAGGATGAGGGGCTGACCGCCGGCGCGGTCGCCACCGATGGCGAGGTCGCGACGCGGCTTGGCCTTGCCTCCGCGCCCGCGATCGCCGAGGCGATGGCGATCGCGCGCGACATCGCCCTTGCCGAAGAAACGGGCGCGCCGATCCATTTCCGGCAGGTCACGACCGCGCGCGGGCTGGACCTGATCCGCAAGGCCAAGGCCGCGGGGTTGCCCGTGACATGCGGCATCACCCCGGCGCATCTGTTCCTGTCCGACACCGCGACCGCCGATTTCCGCACCTTCGCGCGCCTGTCGCCGCCGCTGCGGTCGGAGGACGACCGTCACGCCTGCCTGGCCGCCATCGCCGACGGCACGATCGACGTGCTGGCATCGGGCCACGATCCGCGCGGTCCCGAAGACAAGCGCCTGCCCTTTGCCGAGGCGCTGCCCGGCATGGCGGGGGCGGAAACGCTGCTCGCCATGGGGCTGGGGCTCGTCCGCGACGGCCGGATCACGCCGTCGCGCCTGTTCGACCTGCTCGCGGCCCATCCCGCGACGCTGCTCGGCGTCGATGCCGGGCGGCTGGAGGCGGGGTGCGAGGCCGACCTGATCCTGATCGACGACGGCACGCCGTGGCAGGTCGATGCGAAGAAGATGGCCGCCTGGGCCGGCAACACGCCCTTCGACGGCATGCCGGTTCAGGGCCGCGCGACGGCGGTGTGGAAGGGGGGCCAGCGCATTCGCTGACCACCGATACCGATCAGCCGGGCGAAACCCGGCCGCGCGCGATTTCGAACCGGGTGACGGGGCCCGGCATCGCATCGAACAGCCCCGCCTCGGTTCCGGTCAGCCAGGCCTGCCCGCCCTGCCCCGCCAGCCGCTGGTACAGCGCGGCGCGGCGACGCGGGTCGAGGTGCGCGGCAACTTCGTCGAGCAACAGGATCGGGCGCGTATCGCGCAGGCGCGCCACGCAGTCGCTGTGCGCGAGGACGAGCGACAGCAGCATCGCCTTCTGCTCGCCGGTCGAACAGCGCGCGGCGGCCCGGCCGGTCGCCGCATGGACGGCGTGCAGGTCGTCGCGGTGCGGCCCCTGCGTCGCGCGGCCGGCGGCGGCATCGATCCGGCGGCGCGCCGCGAACAGGTCGCGCAGCGCCTCCTCCGACCAGGGCCCCGCCCGCTCGGCGCCATCGCGGTCGATCAGCGTCAGCAGCGGCCGGGCGAAAGGTTCGTCGGGCTGCGCTGCGAGTTCGGCCGTCAGCAGGTCCAGCGCCCGGCGGCGGGCGCCGTCGATCGCAGCGCCATGCTCGGCAAGCTGCGCCTCGAGGCTGGTCAGCCAGCGCGCATCGGCGTTCGGCAGGTCGGCGAGCAGCTTGCCCCGCGCGCGCAAGGCGGCATCATAGCGATTGCCGTGCTGGGCATGGCGCGGATCGAGCGCGAGGACGAGGCGGTCGAGAAACCGGCGCCGATTGCCCGCCGTTTCGACGAACAGCCGGTCCATCGCGGGGGTCAGCCACAGCACCGCCAGCCATTCGCCGAGCGCCGTCGCGGCGGCCGCGGCGCCGTTGACCCGCACGACGCGGCGTCCCGGATGCGCCGGCTCCATCCCGGTGCCGAGCGCCACCGGCGCCAGTTCCTCGCCCGCCAGAAGCTCGGCAAAGATCGCGAAACCGCCGCTGGCGCCATCGCGCACCATATCGGTCAGCGCCGCCCGGCGCAGCCCGCGTCCGGGGGCGAGCAGAGAAATCGCCTCCAATATGTTGGTCTTGCCCGCGCCATTCTCGCCATGCAGCGCCACCAGCCCCGGTCCGGCCGCGAGTTCCGCCGCGGCATGATTGCGAAAATCGGTCAGCGAAAGGCGGGTCAGCGTCATGGCGCACCGCCCTAGGCGATTTGACACAGCGAAGGAACGGCTTCGTTCGTTTCCCGCCAGGGCATAAGGCCCATGGGAGCCGGACGATCCGGGCGAACGACCGCCCATCCAAACCTATGGTATTGTCGGGCTTTCTGACATAGATTGCGACGTCCGGTCACGGAAACAGGCGGGAGATTGGCCTTGGAAAGACGTCAGTTGCTTATCGGCACCGCGGCCGGCTTGACGATCACGGCGGCAGCTTCTGCCTTCGCGGCCTCCGCGCCGCCCGACCTCGCCGGCCAGGTGCGCCGATTGGCGGACGCCTATGCCGCCGCCTGGAACGCCGCAGATATGGATGCCATGGCGATGCTCTATGCCAAGGATGTTCATTGGGTGAACATCGTCGGCATGCACTGGCAGGGCAAGGACCAGGTCGACCGCGCCCACCGCACCTTTTTCGACATCATGTTCCGCGGCGTGCCGCTGGCGCTGGAAGAGGTGGAGTCCGTCGTGCCGCTGCCCGGCAACGGCGCGGTCGCCGTCCTGCGCTGGTCGGTCGGCGCCTTCAAGACGCCCGCCGGAACGACCGTGCCGCCAAGCCGGGACCGGATGACGCTGGTGCTGATACCCGATGGCGAGACGTTGCTGATCGCCCATGGCGCCAACATCCAGATCGACGAAATGGCGCAGCGGAATAATCCGATCCAGCCGGGCTGAGCCCGCGCCGCTGCGGCCGATGCCGTCGCCGCCGCCATATCATCCGCCGGGTGGGCGGCATGCGCCTCATGACTATGCGATAAATTTTCCGTTCATCGGTGATTAATCCTGACTATCAGGATTTTTCTCGCTCCATGAAAAAGCCCTTGCCGTCAAAACCTTGGTTTTTCGCCAATCGAGCGAATTGGCACGCCTTCTGCATTACATCGGACATCCACCGGATGGCCCGGTTGGGAGGATAGGAAAGGACAATATCATGGCTCACTTCAACGCTGACTCGGTCAAAAGCTACGCCCTCGCTGCTTTTGCTTCGCTCTATGCATCGGTCATGCTGCTCGCGATCTCGGGCCAGAATGGCGCGCATGTCGGCCAACTGGTCTTCTGACCGGTTGGTTCGACCACCCTATGGTAACGCCGGCCGACGGCCGGGATGGAAAGGACAGAAATGAAACAGGGTTTTCGCAAGAATCGTCGTGACGGCATCCTCTTTGGGGTTTGCGCCGGCATCGCCGACCAGTTCGGTTTCGACATCTTGTGGACGCGCGTCGCTTTTGTGGCGCTGACTTTGCTGGGCTTCGGCCTGCCGCTGCTGCTCTATATCACCGTCGCGATCCTCGCGCCGTAACGCAGCCCCGGGCCGGCCGCCCATCGGGCGCGACCAGCACCGGCCCGCGCATTTCCACATCACAAGGGGCCCGCCGGCCTGATCGCCGGCGGGTCTTTTCACGCCTGTTGTCCGGTGATTGCGATGGGCAGGCTGCTCCGCCCCGCGCACCGCGGTTCCGGGGCGATGGCCCGCCGCTCGCGCGACGGAGCGTCGACGTCCCGCGCCGGACCGGACCCGTGCGGCCGGCGCGGCAAAGAACGCCATAACAAGAAAGGGGCCGCCTTTCGGCAGCCCCTTCTCATTGGATCGGCAACAGACTTAGTCCTTCAGGAAATCGGGCACATGGCCCTGATCTTCCGGACCTTCGCTGCGTTCGCGGCGCGGGCCGCGATCGCCGCCGTCACGGCGCGGACCTCGGTCGCGACCGCCGCCGCCACGCGGGCCACGATCACCGTCGCGACCCCGATCGCCTCGGGGACCACGATCGCCGCGCGGTTCACGCGGTTCGCGCGGCGGGCGGGTGTCTTCCAGTTCCTCGCCGGTTTCCTGATCGACGACGCGCATCGACAGGCGGACCTTGCCGCGCGGATCGATCTCGAGCACCTTGACCTTGACCTCCTGGCCTTCGGACAGGACGTCGGCGACCTTTTCGACGCGCTCGTTGCGGATTTCGCTGACATGGACCAGCCCGTCCTTGCCGCCCATGAAATTCACGAACGCCCCGAAATCGACGAGGTTGACGACCTTGCCGTCATAGATTTTGCCGACTTCGGCTTCCTCGACGATGCCGCTGATCCACTTGCGGGCGGCTTCGATCTGGTCGAGATCGCTCGACGAGATCTTGATCAGGCCCTCGTCGTCGATGTCGACCTTGGCGCCGGTGGTCGCGACGATCTCGCGGATCACCTTGCCGCCAGTGCCGATGACGTCGCGAATCTTCGCCTTGTCGATCTGCATCGTTTCGATGCGCGGCGCATGCGCCGACAATTCGCTGCGGGTCTCGCCCAGCGCCTTGTTCATTTCGCCCAGGATATGCGCGCGGCCTTCCTTCGCCTGCGTCAGCGCGGCTTCGAAGATTTCGCGCGTGATGCCGGCGATCTTGATGTCCATCTGCATCGTGGTGATGCCTTCGGACGTGCCCGCGACCTTGAAATCCATGTCGCCGAGGTGATCCTCGTCGCCCAGGATGTCCGACAGGATCGCATAATCCTTGCCTTCCAGGATCAGGCCCATCGCGATGCCCGACACCGGCCGCTTGATCGGCACGCCGGCGTCCATCATCGCCAGCGACCCGCCGCAGACCGACGCCATCGACGACGAACCGTTCGATTCGGTGATGTCGCTGGTCAGGCGGATCGTATAGGGGAATTCGTCCTTCGTCGGCAGCACGGGGTGCAGCGCGCGCCATGCCAGCTTGCCGTGACCGACTTCGCGGCGGCCCGGCGCGCCGAAGCGGCCGACTTCACCGACCGAATAGGGCGGGAAGTTATAGTGCAGCATGAAGTTCTGGTACGACAGGCCGTTGAGGCCGTCGATCATCTGTTCCGCATCCTTGGTGCCCAGCGTCGCGGTGGCGATCGTCTGGGTTTCGCCGCGGGTGAACAGCGCCGAACCGTGCGCGCGGGGCAGGAAGTGGGTTTCGGCGACGATCGGGCGAATCTGCGTCGTCGTGCGGCCGTCGATGCGCTTGCCGTCCTTCAGGATGGCGCCGCGGACGATTTCGGCTTCCAGCTTCTTGGTCAACTTGATGCCGGCCATGACGTCCTGCGGCGACAGACCGTCTTCGGTGAACTGCGCCTTCGCCTTCGCGCGCGCTTCGTTCAGCGCGTTCGAGCGGGCCGACTTGTCGGTCAGCTTGTAGGCGGCGGCGATGTCCTTGCCGATCAGCTTCTTCAGCTTGTCCTTGATCGCGGCATTGTCGTCGCCGGCGGCCATGTCCCACGGATCCTTGGCGGCCTGTTCGGCGAGCTTGACGATCGCCTTGACGACGTCCTTGCACGCGTCGTGCGCGAACAGGACGGCGCCCAGCATGACCTCTTCCGACAGCTCATTGGCTTCGGATTCGACCATCATCACGGCGTCGTAGGTGGCGGCGACGACCAGGTCGAGGTCGCCTTCGGCAACCTGTTCGTCGGTCGGGTTCAGGATATATTCGCCGTCGACATAACCGACGCGCGCCGCGCCGATCGGACCCATGAAGGGCACGCCCGAAATGGTGAGCGCGGCCGACGCCGCCACCATCGCGAGGATGTCGGGCTCATTATGGCCGTCATAGCTCAGCACCTGAGCGATGGCGTTGATCTCGTTATAGAAACCTTCGGGGAACAGCGGGCGGATCGGACGGTCGATCAGGCGGCTGACCAGCGTTTCCTTTTCCGTCGCGCCGCGTTCGCGCTTGAAGAAGCCGCCCGGGATGCGGCCGGCGGCCGAATATTTTTCCTGATAATGGACGGTGAGCGGGAAGAAATCCTGCCCGTCCTTCACCGACTTCGCGGCGGTCACGGCGCACAGGACGACCGTTTCGCCCAGCGTCGCCATCACGGCGCCGTCGGCCTGGCGGGCAACCTTGCCCGTTTCGAGCGTCAGCGTTTCACCGCCCCACTCGATCGATACTTTTTTCACGTCAAACATGGGATTTCCTTCGCCCGCCGGGCCCTATGCCGGGCGGGGCCTCTGATTCCGGGCAATCCGGCCCGGGGCGGTGTAGGGCGTCTGTCTGCCCTATGGCGGCCCCGCCGGATGCGGGAGCGGCCCTTTTTTCGTGCATCCCCGCTCAGGAGGGGATCCAGATTCTGCCAGGTCGGGGGAATGCCGCCCTGAATCCCCGCCTGCGCGGGGATGACGCAATACGTAAACGGCCCCCGTTACCGGGGGCCGAACGATTGCGTCACTTGCGAAGACCCAGCTTCGCGATCAGCGCCTGATAGCGGCCTTCGTCCTTCTTCTTCAGATAGTCGAGGAGGCTGCGGCGCTTGTTGACCATCATCAGCAGCCCGCGGCGGCTGTGATTGTCCTTGTGGTGCGCNNATGCTCGGTCAGCGTGGTGATGCGGTCGGTCAGGATCGCGACCTGGACTTCCGGCGAACCGGTGTCGCCCTTTGCACGGGCATTGTCCTGGATGACTTCGGCTTTGCGCTCGACGGTAATCGACATATTTCTTCCTTCGAACATCGGCTTAAAGGTTGAAGCCCCGCACGACTTTCAGCGTTCCCGCCAACGCCTCTATCAGTGCGACGGGCCGGTTTTCGGCGTCGCGTCCCCAATAGAGACCGTCCTGCGTGCTTTCCCCGGTCCAGACGCGACCCTGACGGATCGCCCCTGCCGCTTCCGGGGAAAGGTTCAGAGCCGGGATGTCGACCAGCCCTACCTCCAGCGGCAGAATGACGTCTGATTGCGCGGCGCCTTGGCCGAATGCGTTCAATTTGTCCAGCGAAATCGCGTGGGACAGGTCGAACGGCCCCGCCCTGGTCCGGCGCAGCATCGTGACATGCCCGACGGTTCCGGCGGCATGCGCGATGTCGCGCGCGAGGCTGCGGATATAGGTGCCCTTCGACACATGGGCGGTCAGGGTGATTTCTTGGAGGCCCTCGTCACCCCGGACTTGATCCGGAGTCCACTCGTCCGGCGCGGCAATGGATGCCGGATCAAGTCCGGCATGACGAAGGGAATATATTGTCACCCCCCGCGCCTTCATCTCGACCGCCTCGCCCTTGCGCGCCAGATCATAGGCGCGCTGACCGTCGATCTTGATCGCCGAATAAGCGGGCGGCACCTGTTCGATCGGGCCGGTAAAGCGCGGCAGCACCGCCGCAATCTCGGCGAGCGTCGGCCGCCCATCGCTCGTTGCGACGATCTCGCCCTCGGCATCGAGGCCGGCGGTCTCCGTGCCGAACTCCACCGTGAAATCATAGCTCTTGCTCGCATCGAGCATCCGGCCGGTAAGCTTCGTCGCCTCCCCCAGCGCGATCGGCAGCACGCCGGACGCCAGCGGGTCGAGCGTTCCGCCATGGCCGACCTTGACCTTGCCCAGCCCGGCCTCGCGGCACACGCGCTTGACCGCGCCGACCGCCTGCGTCGAGCCGAGGCCCACGGGTTTGTCGAGAATGATCCAGCCGTTCATCGCCGCGCCCTATGGCGCCGCGACGGGCGCGTCAATTTTCCTCGGCGGCGCGCGCGGCGTCCTTCGCGGCCTTCGCGGCCTTTGCCGCCTTCAGCCGCTCCTTGCGGGGCAGCGGCTTGTCGGCGGTGACGAAGGAGGTGAAGGCGCAGCGCTGGCCCTTGACGATGACCGCACCGAACTTGTCGAGCCGCGACGTTCCGCGCGTGTCGATGCCGATCGCCTGCGCGAAATCGAGATCGGGGCAAAAGCCGGTCAGCGTGGCATAATACCAGTCGCCGCGCTGATCCTCGATCCAGAGGCCGTCGTCGCCGTCGGCCTCGAAATTGCGGATCGTGCCATAGGAGGGAAAGGCGATGCTGGCCTCGACGCCGATCGGGCGCGGCGCCTTCGGTTCGTCGGCCGCCGTCGCTGCCGAAAGGGGGAGCAGCGCGGCGGCCAGGGAGAGGGCGAATATCTTCATGCCCCTTGTTTGGCAGACGCAGGCTGAACCCGCGCTGACCGCCCCGCGCTGACCGCCCCGCGCTGACCGCATCGCGCGCGTCAGCGGCGCGCCGCCCACTCGTCCGCCAGCAGCGACCAGAGGCCGGTGTCGCGGACATGCCCGGTCCAGGTGATCCGTTCCGACCGCAGCACGCCCTCCTTGGTACAGCCGAGCTTGGCGACCGCCGCCTGCGACCGGGCATTGCGTTCGTCGATGCGGAATTCGATGCGGCGGATGCCGACCGCGAAGCCATGATCGATCATCAACCGTTTGAGCCGGCCGTTGAAGCCGGTGCCGCGCGCATCGGGGTGGATATAGGAATTGCCGACCTCGATCGTCTGCGCGCTCCAGTCGGGACGCAGCCAGGCGGTCATCCCGACCAGCCGGTCGCCGTCGACGATCGCATAGGGCATGCGGCTTTCGTGCCCGATCAGCGCGGTGAAGCTGGCGTCGAAATGATCGGGATCGAAACTCGACGAATAGATCGGCCATATATCGGCATCGGCGGCGCAGGCGGCGCGCAGCGCCTCGCGATGCGTCTCCGCCAGCTTGACGAGCCTCAGGTCGCCGTCGGCGAGTTCGACATAAAGCGCGTCACGCATCGGCGCGGGCCTCCGCGGCTTCGCGCCGCTTCTGCATGAAATGGCGGCGGCACATCGCGATATAGCGGTCGTTGCCCCCGATCTCGGTCTGCGCCCCTTCGACCACCGCGCGTCCCTGTTCGTCGACGCGCAGGTTCATCGTCGCCTTGCGTCCGCATTCGCACACCGCCTTCAATTCGACGAGCGCGTCCGCGATGCCGAGCAGCGCGGCCGAGCCGGGAAACAACGTCGCCGAAAAATCGGTTCGCAGGCCATAGCAGAGCACGGGAATATTCGCCTCGTCGGCCAGCCGCGCCAGGCCGAGCACCTGATCGCGCGAGAGGAACTGCGCCTCGTCGACAAGGACGCAGGCCAGCGGACGTTCGCGATTTTCCTCGCCGACCGCGGCGAACAGGTCGCTGTCGGGATCGAATTTATGCGCCTCCGCCAGCAGGCCGATGCGGCTGGTGATCCGGCCCGCCCCATAGCGGTCGTCGAGCGCGGCGGTCCACAGCATCGTTTCCATGCCGCGCTCGCGATAGTTGAAATCCGCCTGCAGCAGCGTCGTCGATTTGCCCGCATTCATGCTGGCATAATAAAAGTAGAGCTTGGCCATGGGCTGGCTATAGTCGGGCGAACGCGAACGACAAGACGATCAAAAAGGGAATATCGATGACCGACGCCGCCGCGGCCGGAATGCCCCCGCAAAGGGGCATATTGGGATGGATCGAACGCGTCGGAAACCGGCTGCCCGACCCGGTCGTGCTGTTCCTGTGGCTGGTCGGCGGCCTGATCCTGATTTCGATCGTCGCGGCCGCGGCGGGGTGGTCGGCGCTGCACCCGACCGAGGTCGATCCGGAGACGGGGCGGCAAAAGCTGATCGCCGCGACCAGCCTGATCAGCCCCGACAATATCGCGAAGCTGTGGGTCGACATGCCCAAGACCTTCACCCATTTCCACCCGCTCGGCTATGTGCTGGTGGTGATGCTGGGCGCGGGCGTGGCGGAACGGACCGGCCTGTTCGGGACGGCGATGCGCGCGGCGGTGCGCGGCGCCTCTCCCCGGATGTTGACGCCGCTGGTCGCCTTCGTCGCGATGATGGGCAATCTGGCCGCCGATGCCGCCTATGTCGTGCTGATCCCGCTGGCGGCGGTCATCTATCACGCCGCGGGGCGCCATCCCGTCGCGGGCATCGCGGCGTCCTTTGCGGGGGTGTCGGGCGGCTTTTCGGCCAACCTGCTGCCCGGACAGCTCGACGCGCTGCTGTTCGGCATCACCGAAGCGGCGGTCGAAACGGTGTTCGGCGAATGGTCCGCCAATATCGCAGGCAACTGGTATTTCATCGCGGCGATGCTGTTCCTGTTCCTGCCGGTGATCTGGTATGTCACCGACCGGGTCATCGAACCGCGGCTGGGCGCCTATGTGCCGGCGGGGCTGGCCGCCGAGGGCGACGCGGGCGAGCGCGACCGGCCGCTGAACGACGGCGAGCGCAAGGGGCTGCGCCATGCGGGGCTCGCGATGCTGTTCGTGGTCGGCCTGTGGCTGTTCTTCACGCTGGGGCCCGGAACCCCGCTGATCAACGAGGACGGCCCGCCGGAGGGCCGCTTCACCCCGCTTTACCAGTCGCTGGTGGCGGGCTTCTTTCTGCTCTTCCTGCTCGCCGGCTGGGCCTATGGCCGGGCGACCGGCATCGTCGGCAATCACCGCGATCTGGTGAAGATGATGAGCGAATCGATGGGCGACATGGCCTATTATCTGGTGCTCGCCTTTGCCGCCGCGCATTTCGTCGCGATGTTCGCCTGGTCCAACCTGGGCCTGATCCTGGCGGTGCATGGCGCCGACGGGCTGCGCGCGATGGACCTGCCCGCCCCGCTGCTGCTGGCGGCGATCGTCCTGCTGACCGCGCTGCTCAACCTGTTCGTCGGATCGGCCAGCGCCAAATGGGCCCTGCTGGCGCCGGTGCTGGTGCCGATGCTGATGCTGCTGGGGATCAGCGCGGAGATGACCACGGCCGCCTATCGCGTCGGCGACGGCGCAACCAACATCATCACGCCGCTGATGGTCTATTTCCCGCTCATCCTGATTTTCTGCCAGCGCTGGCAACCGAATTTCGGGCTGGGCAGCCTCGCCGCGACGATGCTGCCCTATTCGATCGGGATGCTGATCGGCGGCGTCGCGCTGGTCGCGCTGTGGGTCGGGCTCGACCTGCCGCTGGGGCCGGGCGCCAGCGTCCATATCCCGATCCCCACCGCCGCGCCTTGACCCACGCCGCCGCCGGGTGTTGCCATTCGCGCGCGACCGGGCCATAGGGCGGCGGCCCTTTCCTCCCCGGGTCCATGGGCGCAGCCGCGCCGACCAAAGGGTGTTCTTATGACTGATTTCCTCGACCGCGCCGGTCTGTCCGTCGATTCGCGTCTCGCTTCCTTCATCGAGGAAAAGGCGCTGCCCGGCACCGGCATCGATGCCGCGAAATTCTGGACCGATTTCGCCGCGCTGCTCGGCCGCTTCGCGCCCGAAAATGCCGCGCTGCTGGCGAAGCGCGAAGATCTGCAGGCCCAGATCGACGCCTGGCATCAGGCACGCACGGGCGACACGGGAAGCGGCCAGCCGCACGACCCGCAGGCCTATCACGCCTTTCTGTCGGAGATCGGCTATCTGGTGCCCGAACCCGCGCCGTTCCGCGTCGGCACCCAGAATGTCGATGCCGAAATCGCGACGATGGCGGGGCCGCAGCTGGTCGTGCCCGCGCTCAACGCGCGCTTCGCGCTCAACGCCGCCAATGCCCGCTGGGGCAGCCTGTACGATGCCTTCTATGGCACCGACGCGCTCGATGCGCCGCCCGCGAAGCCCGGCGGCTATGATGCGGCGCGCGGCGCGGCGGTGATCGCCCGCGCCAAGGCGTTCCTCGACGACGCAGTGCCGCTGGCGTCGGGAAGCTGGGCCGACTGGACCGGCGGACAACTTACCCTTGCCGATCCCGCGCAGTGGGTGGGCAGCAGGGACGGCGGCATCCTGCTCCGCCACAACGGCCTGCACATCGAACTGGTGATCGATCCCGCCAGCGCGATCGGCCAGACCGACCCCGCCGGCATCGCCGATGTCGTGCTGGAGTCCGCGCTGACGACGATCATCGACCTGGAAGACAGCGTCGCGGCGGTCGATGGCGAGGACAAGGCGCTGGGCTATGCCAACTGGCTGGGCCTGATGCGCGGCGACCTCACCGAAAGTTTCGACAAGGGCGGCAGGACCGTGACCCGCGCGATGGCGGCCGACCGCGACTGGACGGCGCCGTCGGGCGACGCCTTCACGCTGCACGGCCGCAGCGTGATGTTCGTCCGCAACGTCGGCCATCTGATGACGACGCCGATGATCCGGCTGCCCGATGGATCGGACGCGCCGGAGGGCCTGTGCGACGCGGTCATCACCAGCCTGTGTGCGCTGCACGACGTAAAGGGACTCGGCACGCTGAAGAACAGCCGCGCGGGCAGCATCTATATCGTCAAGCCCAAGCAGCACGGGCCGGAAGAATGCGGCTTCACCGACCGCCTGTTCGACGCGGTGGAGGATATGCTGGGCCTCGCGCGTCACACGATCAAGGTCGGCGTGATGGACGAAGAGCGCCGGACAAGTGCCAATCTGGCAGCCTGTATCGCGGCGGTGCAGGGTCGCATCGTCTTCATCAACACCGGCTTCCTCGACCGCACCGGCGACGAAATCCACACCTCGATGCGCGCGGGGCCGATGATCCCCAAGGGCGAGATGAAGGCGAGCGACTGGATCGCCAGCTATGAAGATCGCAACGTCCGCATCGGCCTGGCCTGCGGCCTGTCCGGCAAGGCACAGATCGGCAAGGGCATGTGGGCGATGCCCGACCTGATGAAAGCGATGCTGGAGGCGAAGATCGGCCATCCGAAATCGGGCGCCAACACCGCCTGGGTGCCGTCGCCGACCGCCGCGACGCTGCACGCGCTGCACTATCACATGGTCGACGTGTTCGCGCGGCAGCGGGAAATCGCGGGCGAGGCGGTGCCCTCGCTGGACCGGCTGCTGGCCATTCCCGTCGCCACCGGGCGCAACTGGAGCGAGGCGGAGATCACCCGCGAACTCGACAATAATTGCCAGGGAATCCTGGGCTATGTCGTGCGCTGGATCGATCAGGGCGTCGGGTGTTCCAAGGTGCCCGACATCGACGACATCGGCCTGATGGAAGACCGGGCAACGCTGCGCATTTCCAGCCAGGCGCTCGCCAACTGGCTGCTTCAGGGCGTGTGCACCGAAGCGCAGGTCGATGCCGCGCTGGCGCGCATGGCGGCCAAGGTGGACGCCCAGAATGCCGGCGACCCGCTGTACGAAAAGCTGACGCCGGACGGCATCGCCTGGCAGGCGGCGCGCGCGCTGATCTTCGAGGGCGTCGTGCAGCCGTCGGGCTACACCGAACCGCTGCTGCACAAATATCGGCTGGCGAAGAAGGCGGCGGCGTAACGGCCGGCACGAGGGTTGAACTGAACCTCTCCTCCCCTATGCTGGGCATGGGTCGAGGAGGGGTAAACGTGATTCGACTCATCCACGCGCTGCCGCTGCTGATCGCGGCAAGCCTTTCCATGGCAATGGCAATGGCAATCGCAGCCGAACCGACCGACCGCACGGCGAAACGGTCGCTGAGCATCGAAACGCTGGAAAGCGAATGTGCCGCAGACCAGAGCGCGAGCTGCGACGAGGCTTCTTTGCGCTATCAATTCGGGCGCGGCGTTGCCGCAGACCCGGCCAAGGCGGCCGCGTTGCGGCTGCGCCTGTGCGACCTTGGCAGCGCCAGCGAGTGCGGCCTCTATGCCGGGCGAGTCTGGCTCAGCAAGCCGGGCTATCCGAAAAAGGATATCGCAATCGTCGCGCGCTATGCGAAGCGCGGCTGCCTGGGCAATGACGCGCTGAGTTGCGGGCTCGCCTATACCGTCTCCAAGACACCGAACACCTATGGCGCGGCGGACCGGGCGACCCTCTATCGCAAGCTGTGCGCCGTCGGCAAACCGGCCGACTGCGGGGCCGCCGCCTATGACGAGGGCGAGCGCGGCAATTATCCGCTCGCCATCGATCTGGCGAAACAGGCCTGTGCGAAGGGGCAGAGCTATGCCTGTTCCAACGCCAACGCCTATGCGGTGCGGCAGCAGAACCGCGAAAAGCGCGCGGCGGCGGCGGCGCGCCCATCCTCTCCGCCGGCCGCGAACCGGCCGTCCTCGCAGAGCGGCGCCAGCATGTATCAGCCGAGCAGCGACCGGCGAAGCCGGAACCGCGATCAAGGCCGGTCGGGGACCGAATCCTGCAGCCGCAGCGGCGGCGGTCTGGGAACCCGCTACTGGTATTATGGCTTCAACAATCAGAAGCAATATGGCCCCTGTATCTGACGCGGTGATGCTGGGATTTCCACGCTCGCCGCTTCGATACAATACGGCCCGCCTCGATCTGCTATGAGCCACCCGACAGTCAGCATCGAGGGGGCATGGCGATGGCGGCACCGTTCAATTTCGGGCAGCTTAAATTTCTGAAGGCGTTGACCGAGGCGCTGTTCGACGGGGCGCCGATGGCGATCACGCCCGATCAGGTCGTGGCCAATATCGTCGACCTGTTCGCAAAGGTCGGCGGCACCAAGCTGAAGGAAATCCGCCTGTCGCTGACCGCGACCGAAATCGTGCTCGGCCCGATGTTCGCCGAGGTGAGCGTCGCGACGCGCGTCCAGCGGATCGAACGGCGGCTGAAGAACAGCCGGATCGATCTGTTCCAAGACATGGCGCGGCTGCGCGGCATCGTCTATGCCTGTTATTACGGTCATTGGCAGCCGGGGCTGGAACCCGGCGATCAGGACGCGAACGCCGCCAATCCCGTGCACGGCCAGATCGGCTTCACCCTGCCCAAATTCCGCCAGCGCGGCCCCGGCGACCTGGCGGTCACCCGCGTCGACGGGCGCGAGATCGATCCGGCGCATGTGCTGACCGCCGATACGCTGGCCGCCGAATATGATGTCGTCGTGGTCGGGTCGGGCGCGGGCGGCGCGGTCGCCGCCTTCAATGTCGCGGCCCAGGGCTATAAGGTGCTGATCGTCGAGGCCGGACCTTTCTATCCCTCGCCCGCGATCACGCACCACGAGCTCGACATGGTCGCGCATCTTTACAAGCATGGCGCGCTGCAGACGTCGACGAACCGCGATTTCGTGGTGTTTCAGGGCCGCTGCGTCGGCGGGTCGTCGACGATCAACAACGGCATCTGCCTGCGCGTCAACGACCCCGGGCGCACCCACCCCGATGCCCAGGACGTGCTGGCCAAATGGGCGAGCATCGGCGCGCCGGTCGACGCCGCCGCCTTTCACGCCAGCTATGACGCGGTGCAGGCGCGGCTCGGCATCGCGCCCGCCGAGCCGCGCAGCGGGCGCCACAACGGATCGCACCTGCTCGCGGGGTGGCAGGCCTATGCCGCCACGTCGCCCCGCCCCCGCGACCGGCGCGCGGTCAGCGACTGGTTCGCCAAGAATTTCGGCCCGCCGCAGACGCCCGAAGCCTGTGCCTATTGCGGCTATTGCAATTCGGGCTGTCCCTATGGCCGGCGCATGGGGATGGCGCAGACCTATCTGCCCGACGCGTGCCGCATCCATGGCGCGCGCATCCTGCCCGATACCAAGGTCGACCGCATCCTGTGGCAGACCGCGATCGACGGCCGGCGCGAGGCGGAGGCGGTGCGGCTGACGCTGCCGGACGGTACGCAGCGGCTGGTGCGCACGCGCGTCGGCGTCGTCGTCGCGGCGGGCACCATCGCCTCGTCCAAGCTGCTCGACCGCAGCGACATCGACGGCACCGGGCATCAGGTGTCGCTCAACGTCGCCTCGCCCGTGGCGGCGCTGATGCCCGACGGCGCCGGCGGCCGGGCGTGGGACGAGGATCAGATGACCAGCTATGTCGACTGCGGCGCCTATCTGCTGGAAAGCCATTTCCAGCCGCCGATGTCGATGGCCTCGCTGATGCCCGGCTGGTTCGGCGACCATGCGCAGCGGATGCGCCATTTCGGCCGCGTCCACTCCGCGGGCATATTGTTCCCCGCCGACCGGCGCGGGCGAATCAGCGACGGCAAGCTGGCGTTCCGGCTGGATGCGACCGACGATCTGCCGGTGCTGCGCGACGCGATGGCGACGCTGACCCGCGTCCATTTCGCGGCCGGCGCGATCGAATGCTATCCGGCGGTATCGAGCGGCAACAAGGTGACGCCGGACATGGACATCGACGATTTCTTCCTGCGCGAAATCCGCGAACAGGACGACATCACCCTGTCGAGCAGCCACCCGCACGGCGGCAATGCGATCAACGAAAACCCCGCCCACGGCATCGTCGATCCCGACTGCCGCGTCCACGGCACGACCAATGTGATGGTCACCGACGCCAGCGTCTTTCCCAGTTGCATCCGCGTCAACGCCCAATGGACGACGATGGCGATGGCGCATTATGCGACGGCGCGGCACGACCCGTTCCGCTGATCTTTCGCGCCGCCGCAATCGCGCCTAAAGGGGCGCGGCCATGACCCTGACCGTCGCCGCCCTTTATCGTTTCGCGCCGTTCGCCGATCCCGCCGCGCTGCGCCCGCCGCTGCTGGCCCTGTGCGAAGCGCAGGGGATTCGCGGCACGCTGCTGCTCGCCGGCGAGGGGATCAACGGCACGATCGCGGGCAGCGCCGACGGTATCGCGGCGGCGATCGCCCATATCCGCGCCCTGCCCGGCTGCGCCGATCTGGACGTCAAATATTCGACCGCCGCCGCGATGCCGTTCCGGCGGATGAAGGTGCGGCTGAAAAAGGAAATCGTCACCATGAAGGTGCCGGGGCTGGACGCCGCCCGCGACGCCGCGCCCCATGTCGACCCGGCCGACTGGAACGCGCTGGTCGACGATCCCGACACGGTGCTGATCGACACGCGCAACGATTTCGAGGTCGGTTACGGCAGCTTCGACGGCGCGCTCAACCCCGAAACCGCCAGCTTCGGCGATTTCCCGGACTGGTGGCGCGCCCATGCCGGCCGCTTTGCGGGCAAGCGCATCGCGATGTTCTGCACCGGCGGCATCCGCTGCGAAAAATCGACCGCCTTTCTGCGTAGCGAAGGCGTCGCCGACGTCGTCCATCTGAAGGGCGGCATCCTGGCCTATCTGGAACAGGTGCCAGAGGCGGACAGCCGCTGGCACGGCAGCTGTTTCGTCTTCGACGAACGGGTCAGCGTCGGCCACGGGCTGGTCGAGGTCGGCGAGAGCGGCGAGGGTTGACGCCAACCCCGATTCTTCCCTTGCCGACTCCGGGGAAGGCGCTTATATGCACGCTCACTCCTAGACATGGATAGCCAGATAGGACGTCGGGGCCGCGGGCCGCGGCGGCCACACCCGCATGGTTTTCCGGTCTGCCGAACAGGAATTTGATTTGGTCGATTTCGACGCCCTCAACGCGATCATCGCGCCCGAAGCCGAGGCCATGGGCCTGGCGCTGGTCCGCGTCGCCTTTTTCGGCGGCGAAAGCGACCCGACGCTGCAGGTGATGGCCGAACGGCCCGACACGCGCCAGCTGACGATCGACGATTGCGCCGACCTGTCGCGCCGCATTTCGGACCGGCTCGACGCGCTGGAGGAAGCGGGCGAGGACCCGATCGACAGCGCCTACCGGCTGGAAGTGTCGTCGCCCGGCATCGACCGGCCGTTGACCCGCCCCGCCGACTTCGCCGACTGGGCGGGGCATGAGGCGAAGGTCGCGCTGAAGGAAAAGCTGGACGGGCGCCAGCGTTTCAACGGCACGCTGGTCGGCATCGACGGCGATGTCGTGACGATTTTGGACAAGGAAGAGGTGGAGCATAAGCTGCCGTTCGACGCGATCGATACGGCCAAGCTGGTCCTCACCGACAAATTGATTGCCGCAACCGTCCCGCTCTCGATGGAGGGTGCCGACGAAATGGAAGAAGAAGGACAGGACTGATGGCCACTGCCATTTCCGCCAACAAGGCCGAACTGCTCGCGATCGCCAACAGCGTCGCCAGCGAGAAGATGATCGACAAGGGCATCGTCATCGAGGCCATCGAGGAAGCGATTCAGCGCGCCGCCCGCGCCCGCTATGGCGCCGAAAACGACATTCGCGCCAAGCTGGATGCGCAGACCGGCGACCTGCGCCTGTGGCGCGTCGTCGAAGTGGTCGAAACGGTCGAGGATTATTTCAAGCAGGTCGACCTGACGGCCGGCCAGAAGCTGCAGAAGGATGCCAAGATCGGCGATTTCATCGTCGACCCGCTGCCCGGCGTCGACCTGGGCCGCATCGACGCGCAGTCGGCGAAGCAGGTGATTTTCCAGAAGGTCCGCGAAGCCGACCGCGAACGCCAGTTCGAAGAGTTCAAGGACCGCGGCGGCGAAATCATCACCGGCGTCGTCAAGTCGGTCGAATTCGGCCATATCGTCGTCAACCTGGGCCGCGCCGAAGGCGTGATCCGCCGCGATCAGCAGATCCCGCGCGAACTGATGCGCGTCGGCGACCGCGTCCGCGCCATCATCCTGTCGGTGCGCCGCGAAAATCGCGGGCCGCAGATTTTCCTCAGCCGCGCGCACCCCGACTTCATGAAGAAGCTGTTCGCGCAGGAAGTCCCCGAAATCTACGACGGCATCATCGAGATCAAGGCCGCTGCGCGCGATCCGGGCAGCCGCGCCAAGATCGGCGTCATCAGCTATGACGGCAGCATCGACCCCGTCGGCGCCTGCGTCGGCATGAAGGGCAGCCGCGTGCAGGCGGTCGTCCAGGAAATGCAGGGCGAAAAGATCGACATCATCCCCTGGTCCGAAGACACCGCGACCTTCGTGGTCAACGCGCTTCAGCCCGCGACGGTGCAGCGCGTCGTCATCGACGAGGATGACGGCCGCATCGAAGTCGTCGTGCCCGACGATCAGCTCAGCCTCGCCATCGGCCGTCGCGGTCAGAACGTCCGCCTCGCCAGCCAGCTGACCGCGAAGCAGATCGACATCATGACCGAGGCCGACGCGAGCGAAAAGCGTCAGCGCGAGTTCATCGAACGGTCGACCATGTTCCAGGAGGAACTGGACGTCGACGAAACGCTGGCGCAGCTTCTCGTCGCCGAAGGCTTCGGCGAGCTGGAAGAAGTCGCCTATGTGCCGCTCGACGAACTGGCGAGCATCGAGGGCTTCGACGACGAACTGGCCGAAGAACTGCAGAGCCGCGCGACCGAAGCGCTGGAGCGGCGCGAAGAGGCCGCCCGCGCCGAGCGCCGCGAACTGGGCGTCGAGGATGCGCTGGCCGATATTCCGCATCTGACCGAAGCGATGCTGGTCGTGCTGGGCAAGGCGGGGATCAAGACGCTCGACGACCTCGCCGATCTGGCGACCGACGAACTGATCGCCAAGAAGCGCACCGACAACCGCCGGGGTCCGCCGCGCGGCGACCGCGCCGAGCGCGCAGAGGACAAGGGCGGCGTGCTGGGCGAATATGGCCTGTCGGAAGAACAGGGCAACGAGATCATCATGGCGGCGCGCGCGCACTGGTTCGACGACGAACCCGAAGCGGTTGCGCCTGAAGCCGGGGCCGCGGCGGAGCCGCAAAACGGGGAGGCCGCCGATGCGGACCCCGCGCAATGATCAGCTAGGCCAAACCGACCGCGCGGGTAAGCGCGGACAGCACGCGCCCGAACGGCGCTGTGTCGTGACCGGCGACGTGGCGCCGGCGCAGCATCTCGTGCGCCTGGCGCTCGGACCCGACGGCGCGATCGCGCCCGACGTCCTTGCCAGGGCGCCGGGACGCGGCGCGTGGATCGGCGTCGCGCGTCCCGAACTGGAAGCGGCGCAGGCGAAGGGGAAGCTGAAGGGCGGCCTGGCGCGCGCGCTGCACGAAGGCGCCTTTACCATCCCCGACGACCTCGGCGCGCGGATCGAGGCGCAGCTTGCGCGCGCGACGCTCGACCGGCTGGGGCTCGAGGCGCGCGCGGGAATGCTGATTTCGGGCAATGAAAAGATCGAACAGGCGGCGCGGCGCGGCCAGGTTCGCCTGTTGCTGCACGCCAGCGACGCGGGCGAGGATGGGCGCAAGAAACTGGCCCAGGCCTGGCGCGTGGGCGAGGACGACGAAGGATCGGGCCGCGAAGGAATGATCTTGCCGGTGGACCGGCAATCCCTATCTATGGCATTGGGACGGGAAAATGCGGTGCATCTGGCGATAATCGACGCCCGTGCCGCGGACCGGGTGCTGGCGCATCTCTCCCGCTGGCAGTTTTTTACCGGATGGTCTAGGGACGCGGCCAATCGCGTTTCGATGAGCGACTCCCGTGCGGCGGGGGATGACACACCCCCCGTCGCGGGATCAGCGGCAGCGTCGACGGACTCTGCCGTTTCGGGCGCTATTTGAAGGAAAATGAAGTTTCGATGAGTGACGAACAGGACAAGCCGACCCTTAGCCGCAAGCCGCTCGGGCTGAAGCGGACGGTCGAGGCCGGCCAGGTACAGCAGCAATTCAGCCACGGCCGCCGCAACACGGTGGTGGTCGAGGTGAAGCGCCGCCGCGTGCTGGGCCGTCCCGGCGAGGCCGCCCCGGCACCCGAGGCCGAAGAGGCAAAGGCTGCGCCAGCCCCGGCACCGGCGCCCGTCGCGACGCCGGCCCCGGCGCCGAAGCCCGTCGCGCCCAAGCCGGCCGACAGCCTGATGTCGCGCCAGGAGCGCCAGACGCAATTGCTGCGCGAGGCCGAGGAAGCCCGGCTGGCCGCGCTCGAGGACGCCCGCCGCCGCGAAGAGGCCGAGCGCACCCGTGCGCTGGAAGAGGAAAAGGCGCGCGCCGCCGAAGCCCGCGAGGACAAGGCGAAAGCCGCCGCGCCGGCCGCCGCGCCCGCTGCTCCCGAAACAGCGGCCGCGCCCGCTCCCGAGGCCCCCGCCGCCGCGCCCAAGAGCGACGAGGCGCCGCGCCCCGCGACCACCGCGACCGCGGCCCCGGCGCCGCGCCGCTTCACGCCGGTCGAGGCGCCGAAGCGTCCCGAACCCAAGCGCCCCGAAAAGAAGGCCGAGCGCGGCGGGGAAAATCGCCGCCAGTCGGGCAAGCTGACCGTCACCCGCGCGCTGAACGAGGATGAAGGCGCCCGCGCCCGCAGCCTCGCCGCGCTGAAGCGCGCGCGCGAAAAGGAAAAGCGTTCGCACATGACATCGTCGGGCCCGCGCGAAAAGCAGGTCCGCGAAGTCGTCGTGCCCGACACGATCACGGTGCAGGAACTCGCCAACCGCATGGCCGAAAAGGGCGCGGATCTGGTGAAGGCGCTGTTCAAGATGGGGATGCCCGTCACCGTCAACCAGACGATCGATCAGGACACCGCCGAACTGCTCGTCACCGAATTCGGGCACGAGATCAAGCGCGTCAGCGAAGCCGACGTCGACATCCGCCACGACGAGGACGTCGATGCGGCCGAGGCGCTGAAGCCCCGCGCACCGGTCGTCACGATCATGGGCCATGTCGATCATGGCAAGACCAGCCTGCTCGACGCGCTGCGCGGCGCGAATGTGCAGGCGGGCGAGGCCGGCGGCATCACCCAGCATATCGGCGCCTATCAGGTGAAGACCCCCGACGGATCGCTCGTCACCTTCCTCGACACGCCGGGCCACGAAGCCTTTACCGAGATGCGCGCGCGCGGTGCCAACGTCACCGACATCGCCATCCTGGTGGTCGCGGCCGACGACGGGCTGAAGCCGCAGTCGATCGAGTCGATCAACCATGCCAAGGCGGCGGGCGTGCCGATCATCGTCGCGATCAACAAGGTCGACAAGGAAGGCGCCAACCCGCAGCGCGTGCGCGAACGCCTGCTGGAGCATGAGATCATCGTCGAGGAAATGGGCGGCGACGTCCAGAATGTCGAAGTGTCGGCGCTCAAGAAGACCGGGCTCGACAAGCTACTCGACGCGATCGCGCTGCAGGCCGAGATCATGGAGTTGAAGGCCAATCCCGACCGCCCCGCCGAAGGCACGGTGGTCGAGGCGAAGCTCGACAAGGGCCGCGGTCCCGTCGCGACGATCCTGGTGCGCCGCGGCACGCTGAAGGTCGGCGACATCTTCGTCTGCGGCGCCGAAAGCGGCCGTGTGCGGGCGCTGGTCGACGATCAGGGCAAGCAGATCAAGGCGGCCGGACCGTCGGTGCCGGTCGAGGTGCTGGGTCTGGGCGGCGTGCCCATGGCGGGCGATACGCTGACCGTCGTGGAAAATGAATCGCGTGCCCGCGAGGTTGCGGCCTACCGCCAGGAACAGGCGCTCAAGAAGCGGACGGCGCAGGCGCCGGTCAGCCTGGAAGGCATGTTCTCCGCGCTCGCCGACAAGGCGAACGTCATCGAATATCCGGTGGTCATCAAGGCCGATGTGCAGGGCAGCGTCGAGGCGATCGTCAACGCGCTGAACAAGCTGTCGACCGACGAGATCCGCGTCCGCGTGCTCCATTCGGGCGCCGGTGCGATCACCGAAAGCGACGTGACGCTGGCGGCGGCGACCAATGCGCCGATCATCGGCTTCAACGTCCGTCCCAACGCCAAGGCGCGCGAGATCGCCAACCGCGAAAAGGTGCGCTTCCTTTATTATGACGTCATCTATCATCTGACCGAGGAAGTCGCGAAGGAGATGGCGGGGGAACTGGGTCCGGAACGCGTCGAAACCGTCGTCGGCCGCGCCGAGGTCAAGGAAGTCTTCCCGGCCGGCAAGCGCGACAAGGCGGCGGGCCTGCTGGTGCTGGAAGGCAGCATCCGCAAGGGTCTCCACGCCCGTCTCACGCGCGAGGACGTCATCGTTTCGGCGACGACGATCGCCTCGCTTCGCCGCTTCAAGGACGATGTCGCCGAAGTCCGCGCAGGGCTGGAATGTGGTGTGGTGCTGGCCGACACCAACGACATCAAACCCGGCGACCATCTCGAAGTCTTCGAGGTCGAGCTGCGCGAACGGACGTTGTAATAAACCATCCCTGCACCCCCGCCGGCGCGGGGGTGCAGGAGGAATTGACCGATGCGTCACAAAGAACAATCCGAAGGCCCCTCGGTCCGCGTACTCC
This sequence comes from Sphingopyxis macrogoltabida, assembly GCA_003241685.1. Taxonomy (GTDB): domain Bacteria; phylum Pseudomonadota; class Alphaproteobacteria; order Sphingomonadales; family Sphingomonadaceae; genus Sphingopyxis; species Sphingopyxis macrogoltabida_A. The sequence goes on along the minus strand of QFPJ01000013.1, from coordinate 99,324 downwards.
GCGTGGGCGAACAGGTGCGCCACATCCTGTCCGAAATCCTGCAGCGCGGCGACGTCCACGACGATGTGCTGGCGAAGCATCCGGTCAGCGTAACCGAAGTGCGCATGTCGCCCGACCTCCGCCACGCGACGGTGTTCGTGAAGCCGCTGCTCGGCCGCGACGAGGAGGCGGTGATCAAGGCGCTGCGTACCAACACCGCCTATCTGCAACGCGAAGTCGCGCACCGCATCCGCATGAAATATGCCGCAAAGCTGAAGTTCCTGCCCGACGAAAGCTTCGACGAGGCAAGCCACATCGACCAGTTGCTGCGCGATCCGAAGGTGGCGCGGGATCTGGAAAATGGCGAAGAGAAACAGGACTGACCGGCTTTTTCGTCCTTGCGAGCAGCGCAGCGACGCGCGCAAGGACGCAGCAGGCTACGTCCCCTTCCCCATACCCGCCGCCACCTCCAGTTCGACCAGCGCCTCTTCCAGATAATCGATCATCCGCTGCGCATGCGGGACGCTCCGCCGGCACGCTGTGATCCCGAAGTCGATATTCCGGAAATTCGATACCTGCGTGATGTTCATCGCCATGCCGTCGACGGGGATGCTGGCGGGGTACATGCCGTCGAGCCGCGCGCCGTTCCAGTACATCTGTTCGCGCGGGCCGGGAACGTTGGAAATGGTAGCCGAATAAGCCGGCAGCCGGTCGGCCGTGCGGGTGAGCGCGGTCAGCATCTGCGGAAAGCTGGTGATCGCGGTGTAGAGCTGGATCTGCTGCGCGGTCATCGCGCGAAGCTGGGTCTTCGCGGCGTTCATCGATGCCTGGATCGCCGCCATGCGCTCAGCCGGATCGTCGATATGCGTCGCCAGATTGGCCGTGACCGACGCGACCGAATTGCCCGAATCGACATCGCCCTTCGGCCGGATCGACACCGGCGCCATCGCCTTCAGCGGCTTGTCGGGCAATTCGTTCTGCGATTGCAGATATTTGCGCATCGCCCCCGCGCACATGCCCAGCACCGCGTCGTTGATCGTCCCGTCATAGGCCTTGCCCACCGCGCGCACGCGGTCCAGCGACCAGCTTTGCGCGACGAAGCGGCGCGCGCCCGTGATGTTGCGATTGAAACTGGTGCGCGGCACGCCGGCGAAGGGCGTCGCCAGCCCATCGCCGCCGATGCCGAACATGGCGGCCAGATACTGGTTCAGCGCCCTGGTCACGCCGACGCTGTTCCCCCACTGCTCTTTCAGGAAGTCGCCGATCGCCTTGATGTCGATCAGGCTGGGGCGCGGCGTTTTCCGCGACGAAGGAAACTGGCGTTTATACGCTTCATAGGCTTCGACCGACAGCGGCGACGCCGCGCGCCGTTCGTCGGGGTCCGCCGACAGCATCGAATTATAGAAATGGATGCTCGCCGCCCCGTCCATGAGCGCATGATGCACCTTCTTGAAGGTCGCGATCTGCCGGTTCGGCAGGCCCGAAATCAGCGTGATTTCCCACAAAGGCCGCGTGCGGTCGAGCAGGCCCGAATGCAATCGCGACGCCAGTTCGAACATTTCGCGGTAGCGCCCCGGCTTGGGCAGCGCCGACGCGCGGACATGGTAATGCATGTCGATGTCGCGATCGGGCTCCAGCCGGATCGGGCCATATTGGCCGAGCGGGGTCAGTTTCAGCACCTCGCTGAACGGGCGCCGCAGTCCTTCCGACTGGCGCAGGATCGTCAGCTGCTCGTTCAGCCAATCGGTCTCGTCGACATCGTCGGGCAGGGTGTAGAGATTGATGCCGCCGATGTGCATCGGCATCTCGCGGCTTTCGCCCCACAGGAACATCGCGTCGGTTACCGGCATCAACCGCATCGGCAGCTCTCCCACTGATTTGCTGCATCTTTTGTGCGCAGCATGACAGCGGGTCCTGTCCTGTCAAGCGACGGGCGCGATGCGTCAGCCGGTCGCGGTCGCCGGTTGCAGCGGATTGAGCGCGACGCAGACCTGATTTCGCCCCCCGGCCTTGGCCCGGTACAGCGCGGTATCGGCGCGGCGGAGCAGGTCGAACAGCGTGTCGTTCGACGCCAATTGCGCGGCGCCGAACGACGCCGACAGGCTGTCGGCGATCCCGAGATCGAGAAGCGGCGCCGCCGAATAGGCCAGACGCACCGCCTCCGCATAGCGGCGGCCGACCGCCAGATCGGCGGCGGGCAGCAGAACCGCGAACTCCTCCCCACCCAATCGGCATACCAGCGCGCCGGGCGGCGCCATGTCGCGCAGCATCCGGGCGAAGCGGGCGATCACCGCGTCGCCCGCCGCATGCCCGAAACCGTCGTTCGTCTGCTTGAAGAAGTCGAGGTCGGCGGCAACCAGCGTCAACGGCGTATCGGCGCGCAGCGCCTCCGCGATCAGCGGTTCCGCGCGCGCTTCCAGCCCGCGGCGATTGAGCGCGCCCGACAGGCTGTCGGTTTCCGATCGCATCTGCATTTCGTCGGCGATGTCACGCATCATGATCAGCAGCATGACCAGCGCCTGCGCCATCAGCACGCCCGCCGCCAGGCTTTGCGAAATCGCGGCATAATCGGACGTGATATATCCCTGTGCCGTGCGGGCCGTCCCCGACAACAGGCTGATCAGCGGCCGCGAAAGATGGATGCAGGCCGAAATGGTGAGCACGCCGACCAGCAGCATGTCGAGCTTTTGCCGCGGGCCCTGCCGCAGCAGGGGGAACAGGATCGCCAGCTGTATCGCGACATAGGGAAGGTGATAGAGCGCGACGCGCAGCGGCGTCCCATAGGGCAGCGTGAAAATGAACGGGATGAGCAGGATGGCGACCGCCCAGGTCGCCACGATCGCCTGCCACGGCGGATCGATGCGATAATGGCGCACGACGCCGATCACGCACAATGTCATCGCCGCCAGATAGGTCAGGAAGATCGCGACCCCGACCGGCACCGGATCGGCCTGCCAGGGCATCGCATATTCGAGCAGAATATTGCAGATGCCCGACGCATAGCCGCAGGCGATCCATTTCGCCCCCCGCTCCGACCGGCTCGTCGCCGCAACCACGCCGAACGCGACGGCAAAAATGCCGGCGATGAACAGGTTGATGCCAAGAACGAATGCCGCAGTCATGGGTTCCATTATTCAAGCTCGACACAAGCCTAAACCGATGAGACCCAAATTTTGGTTAACAGGCTGTAGATACGGCCGAATTGCGGCAACGGCGCCGGTTCGCCAGTAACATACGGTATCGCGCGCACATTATTTCGCGCGGGGGTGCCAAAGCCGGCGGCCACCGGCTATAGCGCGGTGATGACGCACGTGACGGCCACCGAGACCGCGACGCTGGAACGCGCCGCCGACGCGCCGATGCTCCGCCAGGTCGAACAATGGGCGGCGATCAACAGCGGCACCGGAAATCTTGCCGGACTGAAGCAGGTCGCCGGCGCGCTCGCCGATGCCTTTGCCGCCCTGCCCGGCACGGTCCGGCTGGTTCCGCCGGTGCCGGTCGAAAGCGTCGACGCGGCGGGCCGGGTGCAGACGGTCCTGCGCGGCGATCATCTGCACCTGCGGGTACGGCCCGATGCGCCGGTCCAGCTGCTGCTGACCGGGCATATGGACACGGTGTTCGCCGCCGACCATCCGTTTCAGACGATGCGCTGGCTGGAACCGGGCGTGCTCAACGGCCCCGGCACCGCCGACATGAAGGGCGGCATTGCGGTGATCCTGGCGGCGCTGACCGCGCTCGAAACCGCGCCGCTCGCCGGCCGCGTCGGCTATGATGTGATGATCAACAGCGACGAGGAAACGGGCAGCCACGCCTCGGCCGCGCTGATCGCCGAACTGGCGGCCGGAAAGACCGCCGCGCTGACCTATGAACCCGCGCTGCCCGACGGGACGCTCGCCGGTGCGCGTCCGGGCAGCGGCAATTTCAGCATCACGGTCCACGGCCGCAGCGCCCATGCCGGACGCAATCCGGAGGACGGACGCAACGCGCTGATCGCGGCGGCCGATCTGGCGCTGCGCCTCGACGCGCTGAAGACCCAGAATCTCAAGGTCAATCCGGCGCGCATCGATGGCGGCGGGCCGAACAACGTCGTCCCCGATCAGGCGATCCTGCGCGTCAACATGCGCCCGGCGACCCCCGAAGCCATGGCCGATGCCGAAGCCGCGCTGCGCGCCGCGATCGCCGCCGTCTCGCGCGATCATGACGTCCATTGCCACCTCTACGGCGGCTTCAACCGCCCGCCCAAACCGCTCGACCCGGCGGCGACGCGCCTGTTCGAACTGGTGCGCGGCTGCGGCGCGGCGCTGGGCATTCCCATCGCGTGGAAGGCCACCGGCGGCGTGTGCGACGGCAATAATGTCGCCGCTTGCGGCGTGCCCGTCGTCGACACCATGGGACCCCGCGGCGGCGCGATTCACAGCGCGGACGAATTTCTGATCGTCGACAGCCTGGCCGAGCGGGCCCGATTGTCGGCGCTGACCATGATGCGGATAGCGGAACGGGGGATGGTGTGAATTATGTGATCCGCGCGGCGCGGCCGGGCGACCTGCAAAGCATCTATGAAATGGCGAAGCTGACCGGCGGGGGCTTCACCAACCTGCCCCCCGACAGAAAGGCGCTGCGCGCCAAGCTGGAGCGCGCCGACGCCTCGTTCGCCAGCGAAAAGGAATATCCGGCGGACGAGCTGTATCTGATGGTGCTGGAAGACACCGACAGCGGCGAGGTGCGCGGCACCTGTCAGATTTTCGCGCAGGTGGGGCAGCGGTGGCCCTTCTATTCCTATCGCATCGGCACCGACAGCAAGCATAGCGAACAGCTGGGCCGCACCTTTCACGCGCAGATATTGATGCTAAGCAACGACCTGAACGGGTCGAGCGAGGTGGGCGGCCTGTTCCTGCATCCCGCGGCGCGTGCCGGCGGTCTTGGCCTGTTGCTCGCACGGTCGCGCTATCTGTTCATCGCGCGGCATCGCGCGCGCTTTGCCGACCGCATCCTGGCCGAACTGCGCGGCGTGATCGACGAGGCGGGCGGGTCGCCCTTCTGGGACGGGGTCGCGGGCAAATTCTTCGGCATGAATTTTCAGGAAGCCGACCAGTTCAACGCGGTCAACGGCAACCAGTTCATCGCCGACCTGATGCCCAAGCATCCCGTCTATATCGCGATGCTGAGCGAAAGCGCGCGCAGCGTCATCGGCGTCCCCCACCCCAGCGGCCGCGCCGCGATGCGGATGCTGGAGAATGAAGGTTTCGCGTTCGAAAATTATATCGACATCTTCGACGGCGGCCCGACGATGACCGCGCGCACCGATCAGGTCGCCAGCATTCGCGATGCCCGGCATGTCGAGGTCAAAGCGATCGGCGACGCCGATGCCAGGGACGGCGACGAGGTGCTGGCGGCGTCGGGCAGGCTGGCGGGTTTCCGCTGCTGCTTCGGCCGCGTCGCCACCGACGGCGACGGCGCAACCATCGACCCGCGCAGCGCCGCGCTGCTGAAGGTCGGCGTCGGCGACACGATCAGCGTGATCGCGCGCTGAGATGATCACCGAAATCAATTTCGACGGCATCATCGGCCCGACCCATAATTATGCGGGGCTGAGCCGCGGCAATATCGCGTCGGCCAGCAATGCGGGCGACGTGTCGCAGCCGCGCGCGGCGGCGCTGCAGGGCATCGACAAGATGCGCCACAATCTGGCGCTCGGTCTTCCCCAGGGTTTTTTCGTGCCGCTGGACCGCCCCGACACCGCATGGCTGACGGCGTTGGCGACCACGCCGGAGGACGCCGAGCCGCATCTTCGCGCGCAAGCCTGGTCGGCATCGTCGATGTGGGCGGCCAATGCCGCGACGGTATCCCCCGCCGCCGACAGCGCCGACGGCCAATGTCATCTGACCGTCGCGAACCTCGTCACCATGCCGCACCGCAGCCATGAATGGCCGGGAACGCTGGCGCAGCTTCGCCGCGCCTTCGCAAACCCTGCTTTCGCGGTGCACGGCCCGATCCCGGCGCCGTTCGGCGACGAAGGCGCGGCCAATCATATGCGGCTGTGCGCGGGGCATGACGCGCCGGGGGTCGAGATTTTCGTCTATGGCGTCGGCGGCGGCCGCTTTCCGGCGCGCCAGCATCTCGACGCGTCGAAGGCGATCGCGCGGCGGCACGGGCTCGATCCCGCGCGCACCCTGTTTCTTCGCCAGTCGGACACCGCGATCCAGGGCGGCGCCTTTCACAACGACGTCGTCGCGGTGGCGAACGAGCGCGTGCTCTTTACCCATGAAACCGCGTTCGAGGACCGCGACGGCGCGCACGCGCAAATTCGCGCCGCCTTTCCCGACGTCGAGATCGTCGAGGTGCCGGCCAGCGCGGTCAGCCTGGCCGACGCGATCAGCTCCTATCTGTTCAACGCCCAGCTCGTCACCCTGCCCGGCGACGCGGGCATGGGGCTGGTGCTGCCGACCGAAGCCCGCGAAACGCCTGCCGTCTGGAACTGGCTGGAAAGCCATGTTGCGGGCAATGGCCCGATCCGCCGCCTGTTGCCCGTCGATGTCCGCCAGTCGATGGCGAACGGCGGCGGCCCCGCCTGTCTGCGGCTGCGCGTCGTCGCCGATCCGGCGACGGTCGATCCGCGCTTCATCGCCGACGGGGCAAAGCTCGACCGCATCGCCGCCGTCGTGGCCGCTCATTGGCCGGAAGCGATCGCCGTCGACGCGCTCGGTTCTTCCACGCTGGCCGCCGACGTCCACAGGGCGCGTCTCGCGCTGCTGGACGCGCTCGACCTCGGCGAACTGGCGTAGGATCTATTCCTGCATCAGCCGTTCGCGAAACGCGTCCAGACTCCATTCGCGTCCCAGAAAGCCGTTGACGAGCGTCGTCGCATCGCTGGTCGCGCCTGCTTCCAATATGTCGCGGCGATATTTCAGGGCGACATCCTTGTTGCGGATGCCCGCCGCTTCGAAGGCGCTGAACAGATCGGTCGCGATCGCCTTTGACCAGCCATAGGTGTAATAGATCGCCGAATAGCCGTCCAGATGACCGAAATTGGCATAGGGATGCGTACCCGGAATATTCGGGATCGGCGAATAGCGCGCCGTCTGTTCGTCATACATTTTCGACAGGTCGAAATCGGGCTTGCGATTATAGAAATTCAGCGAAACCGCCGCGAAACCGACCTGGCGGCGATAAGTCAGCGCCTCGCCGAACCAGCGCCCATCGTTCATCCGCTCGACGAGCGCCTTGGGGATCACCTCGCCCTTGTCGTTCGAGGCGAAGGTCTTGAGCGTGTCGTAATCCCACGCCCATTCCTCCAGCAATTGCGATGGCGCCTCGATAAAGTCCCATTGCAGGCCGCCCATATTCTGAAGGCTGTAATCCTGCTTTCCGGCATAGAGCCAATGGATCAAATGGCCGAACTCGTGCAGAAAAGTAACGACGTCGTCGTGATCCATCGCGCCGGTCGCGGGAAAATTGCACACCAGCGCCGCGATCGGAACCTGCTTGCCGTCGATGCCCGACTGGATCGGGAACGCCGCGGCGTGATTGAACTTGCCGTCGCGCGGATGCATGTCGAGATAGAAATGGCCGACCAGCCGGTCGCCGTCGTAAAGCGACCAGGCGCTGACCCCCTCGGCCCAGGGCTTGCCGTCCCATGGCCGGATGTCGGCATCGAACAGGTCGCCCATCAGCTGGAAGATGCCCGCCTGCGCCTTGTCATAGGTGAAATATTGGCGGACCTCGGCGGCATCGACGTCATATTTCTGCTTCTTCAGCCGGTTGCCGAAAAAGCTCGCGTCCCAGCGCTGGAGCGTATCGATCGACGGATCGTCCTTTTTGGCGAATGCCGTCAATTCGGTGAAATAGCTGTTCGCACCGGGGGCCGTCGCCGCGTCGATATCGTCGAGAAATTCGGCTATCCGCTGCGGATTGCCGATCATCTTGTCCGCGGTGATCAGCGTCGCATAATCGGGATAGCCCAGGATCGTCGCCTGTTCGTAACGCTTTTCGAGCAGCGATTGCAGCACCGGGCCGTTCGCCGGCCACGCCCGATCAGCGAAAGCGGTCGCAACCTGACGGCGCGTTTCGCGATTGGCGGCGAAATCCGTGATCGGGACGACATCGGGATAATCGAACGTCAGATGCACCTTGCCGTCCGGTCCGGGCTTGTGCGCGTCGAGCCAGTCCTGCGGCATTCCCGTCAGCGCGGCGGGATCGACCGGAATATCGCCCTTGTCCTCCCGGATATTTTCCGCGAATTTCAGTCCTATGCCGCTGATCTCGTTGGTCAGCGCCGCGATCTTCGCCCGCGTCGCCGCATCCTTGTCGACGCCGGCGCGGCGATAATCGCCCAATAATTTCGTCAGCGTGAAACGCGTCTTGTCGTCGACGCCAGCCAGCGGAATCGCCGACAGACGGTCATAGATCGGGCGCGACAGGCCGATGTCGGTGTTGATCGCGGTGATCGCCTGAACGCATCCGGCCGCGACCTCGCGGACGGCCTTGTCGGGATGCGTTTCCATGATCAGATAATATTGGCCAAAGCCATCCTGTCCGAGCGCGCTCAGCGCGTCATAGGCGGCGAAGTCTCCCGCGATCGTCGCCGCTCCGGCGCGGGTCTCCAGCGCCGCCTTGGCCGCGGCGATCGCGGCCTTGTCCGCCTCGCACCGCTTGCCTGTCGCATCGGCCCCGCCAGACGTGACGAGCAGCGTGGCGGGCGGTTCGGCGGCAAGGGCGGGCGCGGCCAGCATGAGCGCGGTCAGCGGCACGGCGGCAAGCAGCCCGGAACGAAAAGACGGCATCGAGAATCCCCTGAAAAACCCGAAAGACACGCCAGTCTTCCACAGCTTGCGATGGCGAACAAGCCGCGGATAACGGCCTGTCTGCGTCGTGCGGCCTTGCGACCGCTCGCCTTTTTCGTCCTGTTGCGGTACAGCGCCGGCGCGGCGCAACATTTTGTTGGCGTTTCAGGGCATATGAGGGGGCCGCACCCATGGGCGAAAGTGATTCGCGCCCGCGGTCACCGGATAGTCAATGCGCGCATGAAACCCGAACTCAACCTTGCCGCCCGCTCCGCGTGGCTCGATCCCACGCCCCCGCGGCCGGCCGGGCCGGGACGCGGTTTCTGGGCGGGGACCGCGGCGGTGGTCATCGTCGCGTGCCTGGCGATGATGCTGTCGAGCGGGCAGCTTCGCGCGCCCGTCCTGTTCGGACCTTACAGCGTGTCGGTGCCCGTCGACTTCAAACCCTATGACCCCGAACGCTGGGCCATCATGAACGCGGGCAGCTATGCCGACGCGCTGAAGATCGATCCCAGCCTGCCCGACCCCGCCAGCGTGGGCTATGCCGACGCCGTCGCCGAGCCGCCCGCCGACCCCGCGACGCTGCGCGACGAAGCCTTTGCGGGACCGCCGGCCACCAGCTACGTCTTTCGCGGCGTCACCGCGCTCGATCGGGAGCGTGCGCATTACTGCCTGACCGCCGCCATTTATTACGAAGCGGCGTCTGAAACCGACGACGGGATGCGCGGCGTCGCGCAGACGGTGCTGAACCGCGTGCGCCACCCGAGCTTTCCCAACACGGTGTGCGGCGTCGTGTTTCAGGGGTCGCAGCGCGCGGGCGTGTGCCAGTTCACCTTTTCGTGCGACGGCGCGATGGCGCGCGCGCCGAGCCGCGACAACTGGCTTCGCGCGAGCCGCGTCGCGTCGGCGGCGCTGGGCGGACAGGTGTTCGCGAAGGTCGGGCTGGCGACCCATTATCATACGCAGGCGGTGTGGCCGCGCTGGGGCAAGAGCCTGGTGATGACCAACATCATCGGCGCCCATATCTTTCACCGCTGGCGCGGGCGCTGGGGCATGCCCGATGCGTTTCGCGCGCCCTATGCCGGTCGCGAGCCGGTGCCCGGCCCCTATCTGCCCGTCGCGCAGCAACTCGCGATCCTGAAAGGTCAGGGGATCGCGCCGGGATCGGGGCCCCTGATCGCGGCCGGCACCGCCGCGACGCTGCCCGATGTCGCGCCGGCGCCGACGCCGCAGGCGATGGGGGCCGGCGGACCGGGCGCCGCGGTTCCGCCGCCGGCCTCCGCCCCGGCCGTACCGGCCTATGCCGACCCGCGGCTCAACCAGTCGGGTCAGGTGAAGGAAGAATTTCAGAAGAGCGGGGAGTGGATTCGCTGAGCGGAGCCGCCTAGGGTCAGGGCCCTACTCTTTCCGCCTGTTCGCCACCCCGGACGCGGTCGGGAATGACGAATGAAAATGGGAGGCTCTGATGGGGCATGTCAAAGGCATCGGCGGGCTGTTCTTTCGCGCCCGCGATCCCGCCGCGCTGGGCGCCTGGTATCGCGATCGGCTCGGCGTCGGTGGCGGCTGCAGCGCCGACGACACCGTGCCGCCGAACCAATGGGTGTGGAATGTCGCCGCGGGACCGCTCGTCTTCTCGCCGTTCAAGGCCGACAGCGACTATTTCGCGGCCGACCGCCAATATATGATCAACCTGCGCGTCGACGATCTTGACGCCGTGCTGGCGCCTTTTCGCGCCGCGGGCGAAGACATCATCACCAAAGCGGAATGGGACGACCCCCAGGTCGGCCGTTTCGCGCGCGTCCACGATCCCGAGGGCAATCCGATCGAACTGTGGGAACCGCCGGCGGGTTGATATTCTTGTCTGACTGACGCCGGACGCGGCACCCCCGGCCTCCCGACATAGCATTCTATGGGAGGCCCGGTGGGGGAGCGGGCCGGTGCCGCCTTCGCCGTCAGGCGAAGAAAATCAACGTCCCTGGCTGCGCCAGCGTTTGACGACGCGTTCCAGAATTTCCGCTTCGCCGCCGGCTTCGCGCCACAGCTTCGAAAACAGCGGATCGCTCGACGCCGGGCGCTTGTCCTCTTCCAGCGTGTCGAGATAGACGCGGATGGGAATCGACACGCCCTCGCCGCAGACGATGCATTCGCGGTTGCGCAGCGCCGGGATCGAATCGATGAAACCGCGTGCGCCTTCGGGCATCGCCGCCTTCACGAAATGCTGGTCGCGTTCGTTGTTGAGGCGCATCGAAATGATGGTGCCGCACTGCGACAGCACGCCTTCGGCCAGGTCCGACGGGCGCTGGGTGATGAGGCCCAGCGACACGCCATATTTGCGGCCTTCCTTCGCGATGCGTTCCAGGATCTTGCGGACCGCTTGCCCCTGGCCGATGTCCTTGGCCGGAATATAGCGATGCGCTTCTTCGCAGACGAGCAGGATCGGACGCTGCGGCTCGCCGCGCGACCAGATCGCATAATCGAAGGTCAGGCGGGACAGCACGGCCACGACGACGGACGTGATGTCCGACGGAACGCCCGACACGTCGATGATCGAGATCGGCCGGCCATCGGACGGCAGGCGGAAAATCTTGCCCAGGAAGCCCGCCATCGTGTCGGCGACGAGCATGCCGGAGAACATGAAATTATAACGCGGGTCGGCGCGCATTTCCTCGATCTTGCCCTTGATGCGCATGAACGGGGCGGACGACGTCGCCTTGTCCAGCTTGCCCATTTCGTTCTGCAATATGTTGAGCAGGTCGGACAGCAGATAGGGAATCGGCGAATCGACCGTGATCTTGGTCATGCCTTCGGCCAGCCGGTTCTTCAGCCGCGCCTGGAGCAGACAGCGCGCCAGCACGTCGCAATCGGCCTGGCGGTCGCGGCCCTCGGCGGTGACGAAGACTTCGCAATGTTCCTCGAAGTTCATCAGCCAATAGGGCATGGCGAGATTGTCGACGTCGAACAGCGCGCCGGTGCCCTTGAATGCCGCCGAATATTCGCCGTGCGGGTCGATCATCACGATATGACCCTGCGGCGCGAGTTCGCAAATCTTGTGCAGGATCAGCGCGGCGCTGGTCGATTTGCCGGTGCCCGTCGAACCGAGCAGCGCGAAATGCTTGCCCAGCATCGCGTCGACATAGAGCGACCCGCGAATATCCTTGGTCGGATAGACGGTGCCGATTTCGACATGCGCGCGTTCGTCGGCGGCGTAAATCTGCTTCAGATCCTGGCTGGTCGCCGCATAGACCTGACTGCCCGGCACCGGATAACGCGTGACGCCGCGCCGGAAATTGTGGATGCGTCCGGTGATCTTTTCCTCTTCGCCTTCGCCGAGGAAGTCGATCGATGCGACGATCAGCCCTTCGCCATGGTCGTGGAGCTGCTGGTCGCGGATGCTGGCCACCAGCCAGATGTTGCCGACGCGCACCTTCACCTGCGCCCCGACCTGTCCCGCCATCGCGACGGCGGCATCGGCCGCACCCGACAAGCGGCCGATCGTCGCCGCGTCGAGCAGGATGCGCGATGCCGATCCCGCGATGTCGATCACTTCGCCGATCAGCAGATCGTCGCGCCGCTGCGTCGGCACGGGCGCCGCGGCGACAGGCGCCGCCGCCGGGCTGCCCCCGCCCGCCAGGCGCACATGTTGCACCGCCGTTGGATCACCGGCGCGATAGCCGCCGCCATGCATGTCCATCAATACTGCCCCGCCTAATTTGGTCCCGGCAGCCGGTATCGCAGAGCTTCGTAAATAAAGCGCTTATAACGAAGAGCCGCGTCAGGTGCGGCGAAACAGCGCCGATGCGGCATAGCCGAGCAGCAGCGACAGGGCGACCGCGCTGAGCCCGTAAAGAAAGCCGTGCCGCTGCGCCGCCAGCGCGACGAAGCGTTCGAAACCCGCCTTGCGGATCTGTACGTCGCGCGACGCGACCGCCAGCACGCGCCCACGGCTGATCAGATAGGTTTCGGCGCGATAGGTGCCGACCGGCACGCGCGCCGGCACGGGAATGCGCGCGCGATAGAGCACGCCTTCGGTGATCTCGACCGCCGCGGCATTCTGATAGAACAGGCCCATGCGGGTATAGAGATCGACGAGTCCGGCCTCGAACCGTTCGAGTTTTGCCGCCTCCGAAAAGCCGGTCGGCGACATCGACAGATTTTCCAGCCCCAGTTCGAAGATCGCGGCGGTGCGTTCGTCGACCAGCTTGTCGATCGGCCGCGACGATCCGATCGCGTAGAAGCCGGGCGAGGTCCGCAGCCGGATGCTGCTGGCGTTGACCCAGATGCCGGCGATGCGCTGCTTTTCGCGCAGGATGATCGGCCGCACCGGCCCCTTCAGCACGACGACGATGTCGGCCCGGTCGTCGGGCACGCGCTGCCCCGGATAGACGATCGCGCCGAACAGCAGCAGTTCCTCGCCAGTGAAGCTGTACTGAATATCGATCGCCCGGCTGGACACGTCGGGAACGAGTCGCGGATCTTCCGCCCTGGCCGCGCCGGGCAGGACAAGAAGCCACAGGCCGGCGAGAAGGCCGGCGGCGAGGCATAGGGGGGCGAGCGCGCGCGTCATTGAATCGTATAGATTTCATCCGGGCGGATGAACAGGCCGACCGCCATCTGCAGGGCCACCAGCAGGACGATGATCGCCAGCGCCATGCGCAGATATTCGGGCCGCGCCTTTTGCGCGAAGCGTGCGCCGATTTGCGCGCCGGTAACGCTGCCGAGCAGGAGCAGCCCGGCAAGAACAATATCGACCGCACCCGTGGTCATGGCGTGAACCATCGTCGTCGCGACGGTCACGAACAATATCTGGAACAGCGACGTCCCGACCACGACCTGCGTCCCCATGCCGAGCAGATAGAGCATCGCGGGTACCATGATGAAGCCGCCGCCGACGCCCAGCAGCATCGTCAATATGCCGACCGCCATGCCCAGGATCAGCGGCGCGAGCGGCGAGATATAAAGGCCCGAGCGATAGAAGCGCCAGCGCAGCGGCAGGCTGGCGACGATCGGATGGTGACGCCGCTTGCGTGCCGGCGCCGGCAGGCCGGCCCGCATCGCATGCAGCGCGCCCCACGCCTCGCGCCCCATCAGCGTACCGACCGTGCCCAGCAGCACGACATACAGGATGGCGATCACCGTATCGATCTGCCCCCAAGCGGTCAGCAGTTCGAACAGCACGGCGCCGATCAGCGATCCGACAAGGCCGCCCGCGACCAGCACCGACCCCATCCGCAGATCGACCCCGCCGCGTTCGAGATGCGCCAGCGCGCCCGATACGCTCGCGCCGGTCACCTGCGTCGCCGCCGATGCGGCCGCGACCGTCGGCGGGATGCCATAGAAGATCAGCAGCGGCGTCGTCAGAAAGCCGCCGCCCACGCCGAACATGCCCGACAACAGGCCGACGCCTCCGCCCAGAAGGACGATGACCAGCGCATTGACCGACAGGTTGGCGACAGGAAGGTAAAGGTCCATGGGCCCCGACTGAACAGACGCGGCGCAGACAATAGGCCGTGACGCGTCACCCTAGACGATTTTTTTGGGCCGGGGAATCAACTCGCGGCGCAAAATTCGCGGGCGGAATCAGAAGTCCGCGGCGAGGGTGAGCGCCAGCCCGCTGTCGGGCCGCGCATCGCCCGCCACGCGTTGGCGCCAGTCGAGCGCGATCCGGCCGCCTTCGCCGATGTCGGGGAGCCGCAGCGTCACGCGCGGGCCGACATCGACGCGCGCCGCGTCCGGCTGAACCGATCCGGCGGCGAGTGCCCCGACGCGCAGCGGGGCCGACTCGTCCGGGCCCACCGCATGATCGACGACGATCGCGGCTTCGGCGAAGCCGTCGCGCCGCCGGGCGCCGACGACGCCCGCCTGGGCATAGGCATCGAGGCGGAAATCGGCCGGAAGCGGCACGCCGCTGACCCCGCCGAGCAGCATCGCGGCGAAAGCGTCGCGTCCTTCCGGGCCGATGGCGACGCGGCGCTCGATCGCCACATCGACCGGTATTTTCGCCAGCGGCGCAAAGGCCAGGCCAAAGGCCATTTCACGCTGTTGCGGGCGGGCGAGCGCGACATTGGCGCGAACGAAGGCGCGCACACGCCCGCTGTCCCCGAAGCCATAGGCCAGCCGCGCGCCGGCCTGACTGCCGCCCAGCGTTCCGCTGGCCGCGATGTCGCCCGCCGCATCCGATCCGCCCTGCCGGACATACACCCAGCCGCCAAAAGCCCAGCCCGACAGGCGGCGCTGCATCCAAAAAGGCTGGCCGCTGCCCGGCGGAGGCCGGTCGCCGGGCGGCGCGGGGAACCAGGCCGCCTCGCCGGTCGCGCCCGCCACGCGCCCCTCGCCCAGCGGCCGCATCAGTCGCGCCATCAGGGCGAGGCGCAGATTGGGATAGTCGGCCGCGCGCATCGCCCCGCCGCCTTTGCCCGCCGCCGTCCGCGCTGCGGACCGCGTCGGAGCGATCGGAGCCGATGGGAACGCTTCTCCCCGTTCCGGCAGGCGCCTCGTCAACAGGGATGCCGTCCCGATCGAAGGCAATTTCGCATGCGGCATCGCGGCGGGCGGCGACAGACCGGGCGGCGGCGGCGGAACGCCGGGATTCCACGAAGCCATCACGCGCAGCGCGATCCAGCCGCCGAGACAGAAGAGAAGAAAGCGGAGCGCGGGCGCATCGCGCCGTGCCCGCGGACCCGAAATATGCGCCATCATCGCCGGATCATCCGGATCGCGGGCGCGGCGACGGTCGCTCCACCTTCATTTTCCCGGTGGTCGGTCTTGTCCCAGATCACCTGTCCCGAACGCAACATCCGGCAATAGAGGATGATCGCCCGGCGGGCGGCGAGGATCGCGACGACATTGGAAATGAAGGAACGCGGCACCGCCCGCAAAGCCTCGCGCCAGCCATAGGTGCGCGCCGTGAAATGGCCGCGCATCCCGAGCCGCCACAACAGCAGCGCACCGTTCAGCGCGAGCAGTATCTGCAATGCGGAATCCAGCCGCGGCGGCGCCCAGCCCAGAAATTGATGCCCCACGACACCGACCAGCGTCACGACAAGGCTGGCATAAGCGGCCAGCAGGATGACCGCGGACAGCGGCGCGCGGCGGTCGCGCCACAGCATCCAGCGCGCGACCCAACGGCCGCCGCTCGCTTGGGCGGCGCCATCCTGCCGCGATCCGGGCCAGCCGAGATGATCCCATCCGGCCAGCGCGATTCCCGCGACCCAGCGCGCCTTTTGCCGCACCGATTCTTCCATCGTGCCGGGAAATCCGCCGCAGGAGGCGATACGCCGCCCATCGGCCCCGGTTTCGTCGACAAAGCGCGATCCCAGCCCATAGGCGCCGATCAGCATTCCGATCTCATAATCTTCGGTCAGGCTGTCGGGGCGGAAAGGGTTGCCGCCGCGTTCGAGCGCGAGCAGCGACAACGCATTGCGAGTCAGCGCGCAGCCGACGCCGGCCGACGGGATCGGCACGCCGAGCCGGGCGCGCACGGCCAGATCCTTGCCATGCGCTTCGGCAAATTCGTCGGCATAATGGCCGCCGATCCACGGCGCGTCCAGGTCGAGCAGCGGCACGACGGGTATCTGCACCATCGCGTTATCGACCAGATGGCGGCGATAAAGCGCCAGTTCCTCGGCATGGACATGATCTTCGGCGTCGTGCAGCACGACCGCTGCGAATTGCCGGCGTTCGGCGCGCTCGTCTTCGCCCATGGCGGTCCATAGCCGGTTGAGATTGTCGCCCTTGGTCGTCGGCCCGTCGCCCTGTCCAACGACAAGGCGAAGGCGGCGGTCGCGCGCGATCAGCGGCGAAATGGCGAACAAGGTCGCCGCATCGTTCGGATAGCATCCGATATAGAGGCGGACATCCTCTTCCTGCCAGGCGGCGAGCATCCGCCGGACGGTTGCGGCCAGCACGCGATGTTCGTCCCAGGCGGGAATGAATATTGCGATCGGCCCTGTGAACCGGGCGGCGTCCGCCCGGCGGCGGTCCTGCGCCTTTGTGTCCGCGCGGCCGCGCATCGCGAGCCAGGCGGCATCGACGAGCAGGTCGTCGAGCCCGAACAGCAGGATGCCCACCGATGCGAAGAGCATCAGTTCATAGCCGGTGAACGCCACCAGCCATTCCAGCCATGCGGTCGAGAATTCCACCCCTGCGCCGCCCCCGTATCAACATCGCCTGCGTAATCAAAAGCATCGGCCCGGTAAAGGGTGACCAACCGGCAAAGCCTCGCTAGGAGAGAAGGGCAGCCCCGATCAACGATGATGGAGTATCGACGACCATGAATGCCGCCGCGCCCCGCCGTTCCGCCCTGCGCGACTTTCTGGAAAGCGAAAGCGCGGGGGGCATGCTGCTGATCGCCGCCGCGGCGCTGGCGATGATCATTGCCAACTCACCGCTCGGCGAAACCTATCATCACGCGATCCACGCCGTGACCGGGCCGGTGCTGACCGACAAGCTGGGGCCGATGACGGTCCATCTGTGGATCAACGACGGGTTGATGGCGATTTTCTTCCTGCTCGTCGGGCTGGAGATCAAGCGCGAGTTCGTCGATGGGCGGCTTGCGAGCTGGGACCGCCGCATCCTGCCTATGATCGCCGCCGCCGCCGGAATGGGTGTGCCCGCGATCATCTACATGGCCTTTGCGGGCGGAACGCCGGGACTGGCACAGGGCTGGGCGATTCCGGCGGCGACCGACATCGCCTTTGCCATGGGGGTGCTCGCGCTGCTGGGGACACGGGCGCCCACCTCGCTGAAGCTGTTCCTCGTCACCGTGGCGATCGTCGACGATATGGGCGCGGTCGCGATCATCGCGCTTTTCTATACGGCCGAAATCAATGTCGTGGCGCTTGTGGCCGGCGCGGCGGTGCTGGCCGCGATGTTCGCGCTCAACCGCTTCGGCGTGAAGAGCCTCTTCGTCTATCTGCTGTTCTTCCTCGTGCTTTGGTATGCGACGCTGCTGTCGGGCGTCCACGCGACGATCGCCGGGGTGTTGGCGGCGCTGGCGGTCCCCTTTGAACGCACCCCCGGCGCGCCCGACAGCGAAACGTCGCCGCTGCACCGGCTGGAGCATGGCCTGCACCCATGGGTCGCCTTTGCGATCGTGCCGCTGTTCGGCTTCGCCAATGCGGGCGTCGATCTGGGCGGCCTGACCGCCGAACAGATTTTCGCGCCCTTGCCGCTCGGCATCGCGGCGGGACTGTTCTTCGGCAAGCAGGTGGGCATTTTCGGCAGCGTCTGGATCGCCGTGAAGCTGGGGATCGCGGGCAAGCTGCGCGGGGCGACCTGGGTTCAGATCTATGCCGTTTCGATGCTGTGCGGCATCGGTTTCACGATGAGCCTGTTCATCGGCGGCCTGGCCTTTCCGGGCGACGCGCTGCTGATCGAGGAAGCGAAGATAGGTATCCTGATGGGCTCGCTCGCCTCGGCGATCGCCGGTTATGCGGTGCTGCGCTTCGCCGCGCCGCACCCCGAGCATCGCTCGATCGAGGCGCAGTCGGACGCCGAGATCAACGGCGACGGCGACGTGACCGACACCAGCGAGCAGGCGCCCGCGAAACCGGCATGACGATCGCCCGCCCCGCCCTTTTGCTGATGACCGCGGCGGCGTCGCTGATCGCCGGATGCGCCGCGCCGTCGGCGGGCGACGGCCCGCCCCGCGTCGCCGCCGTTCCGGCGATCGAGGTCCGCCGCACGCCGATGACGGGCGCGATCGACGCCGCCGCCGATGCCTATCTGCGGCTGTCGCTGGAAATCGGCACGCATGAGGACGGCTATATCGACGCCTATTACGGCCCGGCGGAGCTTCAGGAGGCCGCCCGCGCGGCGCCCCGCGACAAGGCGGCATTGCTGGCCGCCACGCGCGCGTTGATGGCCCGGCTCGATGCGCTGCGTCCGCGCGTCGCCGATGCGATGGAAAAGCGCCGCGTCGCCTTTCTGCGCGCCCAGCTTCGCGCCGCCGAGACGCGGCTGATGATGATGCAGGGCACGCGCTTCGCCTTCGTCGAGGAGGCCGAGCGCCTGTTCGGCGTGCGCCCGCGGTTGCAGCCGCTGACCAGCTATGACGCCGAACTGGCGAAAATCGCGGCACTGTTGCCCGGCGACGGGCCGCTCGCCGCGCGCGTCGAGGCCTATCTCGACACCTTCACCATCCCGAAGGACCGGCTGCAAACCGTGTTTGACGCCGCCATCGCGCGGTGTCGCGGACGCACCGCCGCGCATATCGCGATGCCGCCGGGCGAAAGTTTTCGCCTGGAATTCGTCACCGGCAAAAGCTGGAGCGGCTACAATTATTATCAGGGCGCCTACCACAGTCTGATCCAGGTCAATACCGACCTGCCGATCCGCCTGTCGCGCGCGCTCGACCTTGGCTGTCACGAGGGGTATCCCGGCCACCACCTGCTCAACATGAAGCTGGAGGAAAAGCTGGTGAAGGGCCGCGGCTGGCGCGAATTCAGCGTCTATCCGCTGTACAGTCCGCAAAGCCTGATCGCCGAGGGCAGCGCCAATTACGGCATCGACCTGTCCTTTCCGGGCAGCGCCAAGGCCGATACCGAACGCGACATATTGATGCCGCTGGCCGAACTGCCGGTGCCGGCGGACGATCGTTACTGGCAATTGCTGGACGCGATGAAGGCGCTGACGGGCGCGCGGCTGACGATCGCGCAGCAATATCTGGACGGCGAAATCGACCGGCCGGCCGCCATCGCGCTGACCCAGAAATATCTGCTGGTGTCGCCGCGGCGGGCCGAACAATCGGTCAGCTTCACCGACCAGTATCGCAGCTATGTGATCAACTATGGGCTCGGCGAAGCGATGGTGCGCGCCTTTGTCGAGCGCGGCCGCCCGAGCCGCGACGAACAATGGCGGCGCATGGAACATCTGGTCAGCGAGCCAACGCTGCCGGCGGACCTGCTGCCGCGATGATCGCGCGCGGCGCCCCGCTCTGGCTCGGTCAGGCGGGTTCGCCCCGCCGCCCGCCCGCGGGCGTCGCGCCGCGCGGGTGACGCCCGGCGCGCGCGATCCCTAGCGCGCCGCCCGTCATCCGTGCCGCACCACATCCAGACAGGGGGAACCCCCATGCTCGACAAGACCGACCTGCATCGCCGCATCGAAACGCCCGCCATGAAGGATTATGGCGTCTACCTGACCGTCGACCGCCTGCTCGACTGCCAGAAACCGCTCGCCGACCTGTGCACGCCCGACGAACTGCAATTCCAGATCGTCCACCAGGTCGAGGAATTGTGGATGAAGCTGATCGCCTTCACGCTCGGCGAAATCGACGGCCATATGGCCGCGGGCGAGACGATGCGCGTCCTGACGCTGTTCGACCGGATCAATCGCATCATGCGGCTGATGACCGACCAACTGGCGTTGCTGGAGACGATGAGTCCCTTCGACTATCAATCGATCCGCCTTCAGCTCGGCAACGGATCGGGACAGGAAAGCCCCGGTTTTCAGCTGTTGCTGACCATGCCACAGCCGCTGTGGGCGCGGTACGGGGCGGTGTATCTGGCGCCGGCCGGCCGTACCGTCGCCGACGTCTATGACACCGGCTACCGCCATGACGACGCCTATATGGTCGCCGAAGCGCTGATCGAGTTCGACGAGCTGTTCCAGATTTTTCGCGCCCATCACATCTATCTGATCCATCGGTCGATCGGCATGGGGTCGAAATCGCTGAAAGGCCGCCCGGTCGAACTGCTGAACGCCGGGGCGCGGCATCGCTTCTTTCCCGAACTGTGGGACATTCGCGCCGACATGACCGATCGCTGGGGCGGCGAATATGGCGTGAAGCGCGACAGCATCAGCGGCGCGCCCGGCCATGGCAGCGGCCTGTGAGCGCGCTGCTGCCGCCCGACGTCGCGGATCGCTTTCACCTGCCGCCCGGCGTCACCTATCTGAAAAGCCACAGCGTCGGGTGCCAGCCGAAGGCGGCCGAAGCGATGCTTCGCGACGCCATGCTGGCGCCGTGGCGCGACACCGGCGAGGCGTGGCCGCACTGGCTGGCCGCGCTGGACCGCTGGCGCGCGGCGCTCAGCGAGATGACCGGCGTCGAGGCGGCCGACCTGTGCCCGGCGGCCAACGTCAGCGCGGGGCTGTCGCGCTACCTGTCCGCGCTCGGCACCGCGACCGGGCGGCGCACGATCCTGCTCGCGCCCAGCGCCTTTCCCACGATCGGCTATGTCGTCGGCGGCCTCGCGGCGGCGGGCTGGACAGCGCGCTATCTGCCCGCCGACGCCGATGTCCGCGACCCGGCAAGCTGGACCGCGGCGCTGGATGACGATGTCGCGCTGGTGATCGCGATGCACGTCACCTCGAACAGCGGCGCGCTGGCCGACATGGCGGGCATCGCGGCGACGGCGACGGCGGCGGGCGCGCGCTGCATCGCCGACTGCGCGCAGTCGGTCGGCGTGGTGCCCGTAACCCCGGCCGCGTGGGGCGTCGACGCGATGCTGGGCACCAGCGTCAAATGGCTGTGCGGCGGCCCCGGCGCCGCGTGGCTGTGGGTCGCACCGCACGACCGGGCCGCGCTGGAGCCGATGGAACGCGGCTGGTGGAGCCACGCCGACCCGTTCGCGATGGACATTGCCGACTTCCGCTATGCGCCCGACGCGCGGCGCTGGTGGGGCGGCACCCCCGACGTCGCGCCGTTCGTCCTGTCGGCCGCGGGCATCGCCGAAATCGCCGCGATCGGCATCGAGAGGGTTCGCGCGCACAATCTGGCGCTGCAGGCCATGCTGCGCGACGCGCTGGCCCCGAAGACGCCGCAATGGCGCTGGCCGGCGGGCGCCATCGGCGGCACTTTGTGCATCGACACCGGCGCCGACCAGCCGCGCGTCGCGGCGGCGCTCGACGCACAGAAGCTAAGCGCCGACTTTCGCGGGAGCGTGCTGCGCCTGTCCTTCCACGCCTATAGCGGCGTCGGGGATGTGGAGCGGACCGTGGCCGCGCTGACATAGCGCATGCCCCTCCCGCTTTGCCTTGCCCTCCTCATTCGCCCTGACCCGCCGAAGGGCCGCCCTTTCTTGCAACGGCGCGGGAGGAACGGCGCTTCGACCGGGGCGGCTCGGACGGATGGGATTGCCTACTCCGCCGCCATCGCCATTTCGACGCGCTGCGGTCCGCGGATCACGCCGCCGGGGGTCGGCCCCTGCATTTCGCCGTCGCGGAATGTGACGGCCCCCGACTTGATCGTCGCGACATAGCCGTCGGCCTTTTGCAGCAGGCGCTTGCCGCCGGCGGGCAGATCGAAGGCGAGCCAGGGCTTGCCCAGCCGCACCTGTTCCATGTCGATGACGTTGAGATCGGCCAGATAGCCCGGCGCGACCAGCCCGCGATCCTCCAGCCCGTAAAGCAGCGCCGTGTCGCGGCATTGCCGCTTGATCGCCCGTTCGAGCGGGATGCGCCCGCCGCGCTTGCGATCCCGCACCCAATGCTGGAGCATGAAGGTCGGCGACGCCGCATCGCAGATCGTCCCGCAATGCGCGCCGCCGTCGGACAGGCTGTTCACCGTGTCGTCGGCATCCTGCAAGGATTCCAGAAAGTCGAGATTGCCGTCGGCATAGTTGAGGATCGGCAGATAGGCGAAGCCGGTCGCGTCGTCGCGGCACAACAGGTCATAGGCATAGTCGGCCGGATCGACGCCCGCCGCTGCCGCGCGTGCGGCGATGCTGGCCTCCGCGCCGGGTTCATAGTCGAAGTCCGAGTCCATTTCGAATTGCATCGCCCAACCCGCCGACACGACCATCAGCAGCCCCATGATATCCTGCGGCGCGGCGCTGAAGTCATTCTCTTCGGACAGAAGCTGCGCCTTGAAGGCGGGATCGAGCAGCTTCGCTTTCTGCTCCTCCCACGAAAGGTCCATGATCGCCTGCCACGACGGACGGAACCGGAAGGGGTGCACCGTGCCGCGCCATCCCATGATCACGCCATTGCCGCGCAGCGCGATCTGCGCGACGATGTTCGCGCCCTTCGCATTTTCCGCGCGCATCGTTTCGATCTGTTCGTCCAGCGGCATCTCCTTGGCGATCGACTGCAGCGCGGCGAAGGTCACCGGCAGGCCGGTTTCGCGGCTGAGCTTGCCCATCCAGTCGAATTCATTCCATTCGCGGTTGAGGTCGCTTGCCATTTCAAAGACGCCATGGCCGACGCGGCCCATCGCGCGGCCGATCTCGATCAGTTCTTCCGCCGTGGCGGTGGTGCCGGGGACGACTTCGCCGTCGACCGATTTGTGGATGACGGTGCGGCTGGTCGAAAAGCCGAGCGCGCCCGCGCGCACCCCCTCCTCGACGATCCGCGACATTTCCGCAATATCCTCCGCCGTCGGCACCGCGCCGGGTTGTTCGCGGTCGCCCAGCACATAGGCGCGCACCGCGCCGTGCGGAACATGACAGGCGACGTCGACCGTGCGGGGCAGCTTGTCCAGCGCGTCCATATATTCGGGAAACGTCTCCCACTCCCACGTCATGCCTTCGGCCAGCGCGGTACCGGGGATGTCCTCCACGCCTTCCATCAAACCGATCAGCCAGTCGTGGCGGTCGGGACGCGCGGGCGCGAAGCCGACGCCGCAATTGCCCATGATCAGCGTGGTGACGCCGTGCCAGCTCGACGGCGCCATTTCCTGGTCCCACGTCGCCTGTCCGTCATAATGGGTGTGCACATCGACGAAGCCGGGCGTGACGATCCGGCCGCTGGCGTCGATTTCCTCGCGCCCCGGGCCAAGGCGCTCGCCCACCGCGACGATACGCTCGCCCTCGACGGCGACATCCGCGACGAAAGGCGCGCCGCCCGTTCCATCGACGACCGTGCCGCCGCGTATCACCAGATCATGCATGTCCGACTCTCCCGATTTTTTTCGTTTCGGGACGAAACCTATCATGGATTGCCGATATGCCAAGAGCGATTGACCCTGCGGCATCCGGCGCGCAAAGGGCGCGCATGAGCAATTCCGACGACGATTATGTCTATGACGAGGCGAGCGGCGAATGGCTGCCCGCCAGCGAAACCCCGCGCCCGCGCCGAGGCCGCCAACGCGCGGCCGGAAGCGAAGGACGCGGTGGGCAACATCCTGAGCGACGGCGATTCGGTCGCGCTGATCAAGGATTTGCCGGTCAAGGGCGCGGGACAGACGCTGAAGGTCGGCACCGTCATCAAATCGATCCGGCTGACCGACAATCCCGAAGAGATCGATTGCCGGTACGACGGCATAAAGGGCCTGGTCCTGCGGACCGAATTCGTCCGCAAACGCTGACCCTGCGTCAGTTCAGGGGCGCTCCCGACGGCGGGGCTTCGTCGGGCCAGTTCGGCCGGGCGGCGTCCATCCCCGCGACCACCTTGTTCCAATAGGCTTCGGTCTTGCCCTGGAATTTCATGTCGAAGCTGTCGACCGTGCGGAATTCCAGCACCTCGACGCCTTCCGGGCCGGGCTTGTAGGTATAGGGCACGTCGCGGCCGACGAAGAAACCTTCACCCGCGCCCAGTTCCTCGGTGCCGAGTTTCAGCGATCCGGCGAGGATATAATAGAGGCAGTCGGCATTGTGGCTGTGCAGCGGCAGCGCAAAGCCGCTCTTGAACCAGGCGTAGGTCAGGCTCATCGTCGGCAAGGCGAACAGCAGCTTCGTCACATTGCCCTCGCCCACCCCGGCGCCGACCCAGCGCGCGACGCCCGATTCGATGATCGGGGTCAGGCCCGCCAGCGTCATCTTTTGCGTTTCGTTGAGATCCGGCGCCTCGCGGCCGCGAAAAATCCGCAGCATGGGGCTGTCGTCGCGGCTGTCGGCTTCTGGCATCGCTGGCTCCTCTTCCCGTTTCGATTTGCGACGTATTATGCCGCAACGGGAAGAGGCGAGTCCAGTCCGATCAGATTTTCCCGAGCGTCTCGCGCCGTGGGCCCAGATAGCCGAACAGATAGGCGGCGACCTTGCGCATCTGGATTTCCTCCGCGCCTTCGGTGATGCGGTAGCGGCGGTGGTGGCGATAGATATGCTCGAACGGCTTGTGCCGCGAATAGCCGATGCCGCCATGCACCTGCATCGCGCGGTCGGCGGCTTCGCAGCACAGCCGGTTCGCCCAGTAATTGCACATGCTGACGCGGTCGGAGAGCCGGTGCTCGACCTCCTTGTGCGGCATATTGTCCATCTCCCACGCGGTCTTGCGGATCAGCAGGCGCAGCATCTCCGCCTGCGTCGCCAGTTCGACCAGCGGGAACTGGATCGCCTGATTCTTCGCCAGCGCCTCGCCGAACGGCTTGCGTTCCCGGGCATAGCGCACGCTTTCCTCGATGCAGAACACCGCCGCGCCCAGCGATGAGGCCGCCTGGCGGATGCGGTTCTGGTGGACGAAGCTCTGCGCGATCGACAGCCCGCCGCCGACCGGGCCGAGCCGCGCGCTGTCGGGCACCCAGACATCGGTAAAGGTCATGCGCGGATGATCGGTGGGCATGTTGAAGGTCCACATATATTCGTCGACCGTCATGCCCTCCGTCCCCGTCGGCACGAGCAGGCAGGTAATGCCCTTGGCATCGCCGTCCTTGCCGTCGGTGCGGCAGAAAGCTGCGCAATGCGTCGCGACATGCATGCCGGTGATCCACATCTTGCGGCCGTTGATCCGCCAGCCTTCGACCCCGTCGCGGGTCTCGCGCACCGCGCGCGTTTCCATATGCGTCGCGTCCGATCCGTGATCGGGCTCGGTCAGGCCGAAGGCGGTGCGCCGCTTGCCCTCGAAGCCGCCGAGGATGAATTCCTGCTTCTGCTCCTCGCTCGTCGCGAACTGTTCGAACATCTCAACGAAGGGGAAATTTGTGGAGGCCGAGACCTTTCGCCGCGAAATGCTCGCGGATCACCGCCATCCACAGGTTCGACCCGTCCTTGCCGCCATATTTCTTGGGCGCCGAAAAACGCCAGTGGCCCTCCGCATCGGCCTTGCGCGTCGCGGCGCGGAGCAGCTGCTCCCACTCGTGGCGCGGCAGTCCCTGATTGTCCCAGTCGGTGCGCGCATGCTCGCGGCGATGGTCGAAGAAGCGGATATTGTCGTCCGCCTCTTCCATCGGCTTGATTTCGGCCGCGATGAACGCGTCGAGTTCGTCCAGATAGGCCTGCAAGTCGGCCGGAACCGCAAAATCCATTCGTCTCTCTCCCTTGTCTCGCTATGCAATCTGGCTAATCGCCGCCGCCGCCGCATCCCCCGCACCCGCTGCTCCCGCCGCTGTCGCCGCCGCATCCGCTGCTGCCCGAACTGTCGCTCCAGCCGCTGCTGCTTCCGTCACTGGCGGGCGCCCGCATCAGGTGAAAGGCGGCGAACGCCGAACCGGCCAGCACCGCCGGTCCGAACAGCGCCACCGCCAGATCGGTCTCGCCGGTGGTCGGGGCGCGGCGCAGGCGGTCATGCTGACGGCGCGCGGCCTTCACCGCCGCGCGGCCCGCGCGCGTCTGGTCGGTGACGGTGCTCCAGCGGATCAAGCCCAGCACCAGCGTGACGACCAGCAAAATGGCCAGGAACAGCACCGGCCTGCCCCGCGCCAGCCCTACCAGCAGTTTCGACAGGCCGAAACCGAAGAGGAGGATGTAGGGCGCCGCCCCGATCATCGCGACCCGGCCGCGTTCCCCCGCGTCGACCAGCAGCCCGCCCGACACCAGCCGCCGCTGGATATGCGCCGCTTCGGGGCGCAGGGCCCGCAGCATGTCGGCCCATCCGAACGGCGCGTTCAACGCCAGGACGGTGCGGTCGCTGGCACGCACCGCATCGCCCGGCCCGCGGCGAAAGGTCCGGCCATCGTCCAGTTCGAGCGCGCCGGTGGACAGCAGGCGCGCCGCGACTCCCTCGGCAAAGCGGGTCTCGCGCCCGGCCAGAAACGCCAGGCTGTCGGGGTCGGTGACGGGCTGATCCCGGCCGCCGGGCCGGAACAGGCGGGGCAGAATCAACCCCAGCAGCACCGCGACAGGCAACAGGAGACAATAAGCGAAAAGAAAAGTGGGTCCGTCCCAGTCGAAAGGATTCATGCCCCGCGTCCCTCAATCATGACAGCAGCCAGAGTGCGACCCCGGCTCCGGCTATCACAGCGATCGCCATCACGCCAAGACGGACGCCCCGGCGGGGAAGAATCCACACCTCGGCGAGCCGGACGCGGCGCGCGCGCGGGTCGATATGAAATCGCTGCCAGCCCGATGGCCAGATATCGGCGGGCGGGCTGACGCCAAAGGCGCGCTCGTAGCTGGCGAGCGTATCGGTATAGAGGGCGAAATAGCGATCCCCCTCCGCGCGTCCGCCGGCGGTCGGCCCATGGTGCAATAGCTGCCCCAGCACCTCGCCGCATAAGCGGTCCCAATAGTCGCGGCTGTACGTCAGGTGCAGGTGCCACGCCTGATCGACGGCATCGGACGGCACGGCGACATGGCCGGCGGTCATCGCCAGAAACAGGAACCGGCGATATTCGGCCATGACACGATCGGCATGCGGGGCGCTCCAGCCATTCTCGCGCGCCAGTTTCGTCTCGAACGACAGGGCGGCATCGACCGGGCCGACGCGATAGCATTCCAGCGCCGCCCATAAGGGATGGTCCCCGGCCGTCATCCGCCCCATAGATCGCGCGCCCGTGCGAGCGCGGCATATTTGGGACTGTCGACCGTGCATTTGTCGAGCATCGCGCGGCGCAACCGCGCCAGCAGCCCGGGCTCGGACAGGGTCGTTTCACCCGCCAGCAGCGCCGCGGCCAGCGCCTTGTCATCCGCGCGCGCACCCGTATCGAGGTCGCGCATCACGATGCCCAGCGCGTTCATCGCCACCGCGACCTGAAACTTCGCATGGCCTTCGGAAGCGGGCTTGATCGCGTCGTTCAACCAGTCGCGCACCGCCTGGACCATCTCGCGATTGGTCGGCTCGCCAACGGCCTCCGCCGGGGCTGGCGGCGGCGGCGGCAGGGCGCGTGCCCGTTCGTCCGCGGGCGCTTCCTCTTCGAGCAGCAGCAGCAGGTCGAGTTCCTGCTCGGCCGTCCGCCGTCCGATGACGACGCGCTCGACCGTCGGGTCGGCGCCGCTCCGCCACGCCTGCCCCATCTGCAAACAGCCCAGCGCCCACCACAGCGTCCGGTAGACGAGCCAGAAACGGAACCGTTCGGGGTCGACCCTGGCTCCGCCCGCCGCTTCATAGGCCGCGAAATAGTCCGCGAGGCTGCCGACCCCGAAGGCCGGCCGGTCGAGATGACCGAAACGCCAGACGGTCATGCAGCCAAAGGCCAGATCCTCGTGCGCGTCGCCGCGATGCGCCAGTTCCCAGTCGAGCACCGCCGCCAGGCCGCCCGCATCGACCATGATATTGCCCATCCGGTAATCGCCGTGCACCAGCACCGGCTCCGCCGGGTCGGGCAGATGATCCTCGCACCATCGGATCGCCAGCGCGATCGCGGGGCGATCGCCGCCATAGGACAGGAAGCGCGCCCTGAGTTCGGCCAGCGCCGCCCCCGTGGTCATCAGCGGGATCGCATCGGGTATGGCGCTCGGCGGGATCGCATGGATATGCGCCAGTTCGCGCCCAAGGTCGGTCAGCAGCGACGCCGGCGGATCGGCCAGGATTCGGGCGGGCGCCACTTCGCCGTCGATGCGGCGCATCACATAGCCCGTGCCCAGTCCGTCATCGTCGGCCAATATGCCGACGACCTCCGGCGCCTTCACGCCGGCGGCATGCGCCGCCATCACCAGCGCCGCCTCGTCGGCATGGCCATAGGGCCGATCCGCCATGAATTCGGCCGACGGCGCGCGCCGCAGCACATAGGCCGACCCCGCCCAGTCGAAGGCCCAGCTTTCCATGTTGGCGCCGCCCGACAGCCGCGACAGCCCGGACAGCGCACCGGGTCCGGCGATGCGGGTCATGGCGGCCGTCAGGGCAAGGGTGAATTCGGACATGATATGTGGTGCCAAGCCTTTTCCCGACGACAAGTTGCAATCGATATGAACCGTTTATCCGGCCCGTTCGCGCCCGCGCGCCATCACCGCCATGCGGCGCGCCTCGACGTCTTCGGCGCTGACCCTGCCGTTGGCCGCCCTCGACCGCGCCTGTTCGAGCGCCAGCGCATCACCGAACGGCAGTCCATAGCCGTCGTCGATCAACCTCTTGTACGCGGCCACCATGACCGGATCCGTGCTGGCGATGTCGCGGGCCAGCGCCTCGGCGGCCGGAAGCAATTCCTCCGGCGCCACGACGCTGTTGACGAGGCCCCAGTCGCGCGCCGCCTCCGCGCCCAGAAAATTGCCGGTCAGCGACAATTGCTTCGCGCGGCCGATCCCGATGATCCGCGACAGTTTCTGCGACAGTCCCCAGCCGGGCATGATGCCGACGCGCGCATGGGTGTCGGCAAAGCGGGCATGGGTCGACGCGATCAATATGTCGCAGGCCAGCGCGACCTCGAACCCGCCGGTGATCGCGACGCCGTTGATCGCGCCGATGACCGGCTGCGGACACAGATCGATCGCCTTCACGGGATTTTCGTCGGCATCCTCGGCATTGGCGGCGCCCAGATTGCTGGTGTCGGCGCCCAGTTCCTTCAGGTCGAGACCGGCGGTGAACGCACGCTCGCCGGCGCCGGTCAGGATGATCGCCCGGACGCTGTCGTCGGCAGCCAGCGCCCGCATCGCCGCGGCCAGTTCGGCGCGCAGCGCGCGCGACAAGGCATTCATCGCTTCCGGGCGGTTGAGGGTGACGGTGGCGACGGCATCGTCGCGGGTGACGAGAACGAACGACATGCTGTTTACTCCCCGGGGGTGGCGGGCGCCTGCTCGCCCGGCGCCTGCTCGGCATCCGCATCGGCCAGCACGCCGTTCTGGATCAGCCAGCGCGGGTAATCGCCCTGGACGGCGGCGATGATCCGGTCGACCGCGGCGGCGACCTGTTCGCCCTCCGCCTCGCGGTCGCGTTGAACGACGACGCGGCGCGCCTGCGCGTCGACCAGCACCCGGTCTCGCGGGACGATGCCGCCCACGGTCACGCCCGCGATGATGTCGCGGCTGTCGGCGTCGCGCTGTTCCAGCGTCGCAAGCCGGCGGTTGAGCTGTTCTTCGAGCTGCGCCGCCGCGTTGGTCTGCTGGCGCAGCTGGACGATGCTGACCCGCACATTGCGGTCCAGCCCGTTGCGGACCGCTTTGGCAAGGTCGGCGTTGAGCCGCGATGCATATTGATCGACCAGCACGACGCCATCGACGGCGACATCGCCGCCCTGCATCCGCACGTTCAGGCTGTCGATGCGGTCGCTGTCGCTGAGCAGAGTATTGAGTTCGGACTGGACGGTCGAACGCGCCCGCACCTCGCGCGCGATATTGTTCAGCGACAAGGCAAGCGGGATGGACAGGATGCCCAGCGTGACGGAGATGCCGACGACCTGCATCACCGTATGCTGGCGCGTGAGCGACGGCCCGAAATGGTTGAGCCGGGCGACGGTCGTCGCGGCGAAGGCGATGGCCAGCGTATTGGTCAGGAACAGCAGCGCGGCGCCCAGCGCGAAATCCAATCGGCCGGTCGCCAGGCCGAAGCCGATCGTCGACAGCGGCGGGACCAGCGCGGTCGCGATGGCGACCCCGACCATCACCCCCGACAATTTCCGCAGAATCGCATAGACGCCGGCGATCCCGCCGACCACGGCGACCCCCAGATCGAGCAGCGTCGGCTGCGTCCGGGCGCGCAGTTCGGGGGTCACATCCTGTATCGGCGACAGCCAGATGATCAGCACCGCGACCAGGATCGCCAGCGCCATGCCGGCGCCCAGCGTTATCAGCGACCGTTTGATCAGGTTGGTTTCCAGCGTCGCCAGCCCGAAGCCGACCCCCATGATCGGGCCGAGCAGCGGCGAAACGAGCATCGCGCCGATCACCACCGCGGCCGAGCTTTGCATCAGCCCCAGCGTCGCGATCGCTGCCGAAAGGGTGATCAGCAGCAGGAATTTGCTGTCCAGCCGGGCGTCGCGCGCGACGCTGGCCAGGATGACGGAGCGGCCGTGGGTATCGGCCCCGTCGGGCGAACGGCCGTCGCGCGCTGCGCGGCGGCCGCCTGCATTGAATGTGGCCTCACCGATTCCGGGAACGCCGGGATGACGACCGCCCGCCACGGTGGCGCTCGCGTCAGATCTTGCCGGTCAGTTCAGGCACCGCCGTGAACAGATCGGCGACGAGGCCGAAGTCGGCAACCTGGAAGATCGGGGCGTCCTCGTCCTTGTTGATCGCGACGATGGTCTTCGAATCCTTCATGCCGGCAAGGTGCTGGATCGCACCCGAAATGCCGATCGCGAAATAGACCTCCGGCGCGACGATCTTGCCGGTCTGGCCGACCTGATAATCGTTGGGGACATAGCCCGCGTCGACCGCGGCGCGGCTGGCGCCCAGCGCGGCGCCGAGCTTGTCGGCCAGCGGCACGATGACTTCCTCATATTTCTCACTCGAACCCAGTGCACGGCCACCCGACACGATGATCTTCGCCGAGGTGAGTTCGGGGCGCTCCGACTTGGCGATTTCGGCGCCGACAAAGCTGGAGATACCCGCATCACCGCCCGCCGATACGGCTTCGACCGTTCCCGAACCGCCGCTGGTCGCGGCCTTTTCAAAGGCCGTGCCGCGAACGGTCAGGACCAGCTTCGGGTCCGACGATTCCACGGTCGCGATCGCGTTGCCGGCATAGATCGGGCGCGTGAAGCTCTTGTCGCCCTCGACCGACAGAATGTCCGAAATCTGCATCACGTCGAGCAGCGCGGCGACGCGCGGCGCGATATTCTTGCCCGTGGTCGTCGCGGGCGCGACGAAGGCATCGTGACTGCCCATCAGATCGACCACCAGCGGCGCGATATTTTCGGGCAGATTGTGGCCGAAAGCGGCGTTGTCGGCGACATGGACCTTGCCCACGCCGGCGATTTCGGCGGCGGCCTTGGCAACGCCGTCGACGCCTTCGCCGGCGACGAGCAGGTGGACTTCGCCAAGCTTCGAAGCGGCGGTCACGGCGGCGAGCGTGGCGTCCTTGACGACGCTGCCGTCATGTTCGACCCAAACCAGAGTTTTCATATCCAACTTCCCTCTATTCCGTTCCGGCTCAGCTGTGGACGCCCATGGCCTTCAGCTTGGCGACGAGTTCGTCGACGTCGGCGACCTTGATACCGGCCGAACGAACCGGCGGTTCGCTGACCTTCACGGTCTTGACGCGCGGGGTCGTGTCGACGCCGTAATCGGCGGGCGACTTGGTATCGAGCGGCTTTGACTTCGCCTTCATGATGTTCGGCAGGCTGGCATAGCGCGGCTCGTTCAGGCGAAGGTCGGTGGTGACGATCGCGGGAAGCTTCAGCTTCACCGTTTCGAGGCCGCCGTCGACTTCGCGCGTCACGCTGACATGATCGCCTTCGACGTTCACCGCGCTGGCGAAGGTGCCCTGCGCCCAGCCGGTCAATGCAGCGAGCATCTGGCCCGTCTGGTTGTTGTCGCCGTCGATCGCCTGCTTGCCCAGGATCACGAGACCCGGCGCTTCGGCATCGGCGATCGCCTTGAAGATCTTGGCGAGCGCGAGCGGTTCGACCTCGTCATCGGTCTGGACCAGGATCGCGCGGTCGGCACCCATGGCGAGCGCGGTGCGCAGCGTTTCCTGCGCCTTCGCCGGGCCGACCGAAACGGCGACGACTTCCGCCGCGACACCCTTTTCCTTCAGGCGGATCGCTTCTTCGATCGCGATCTCGTCGAACGGGTTCATCGACATCTTCACATTGGCCAGGTCAACGCCGGTGCCGTCGGACTTCACCCGCGGCTTCACGTTGTAATCGAGCACCCGCTTCACGGGGACGAGGATTTTCATGGGCTAAAAGCTCCTCTCAGCAAATTGTGCACCGCGCCATAGTTGGCGTTTACGTAAACGTCAATCAGCAGTCCCACCTCGCCCGCTTGCGGGAGAGGCAGCGATACTTGCGGACTTTGTCCGCTAGTCGCAGCGGTGTGGGCAGCAACGCGGCGCTGCCGGCCCTCACCAAGTCCGACCAGGCGGCAAGCCGCCAAGCCTTCCGATCCCCTCCCGCAAGCGGGAGGGGATGATTCCCCATCACGCCGCCTTGGCAACCTCGGCGACGATTTTCTTGGCCGCGTCGCCCAGATCATTGGCCGCAACGATCGGCAGCCCCGAATTGGCGAGGATATCCTTGCCCTGCTGGACGTTCGTGCCCTCCAGGCGGACGACCAGCGGCACCGACAGATTCACTTCCTTCGCCGCGGCGACGATGCCGTCGGCGATGATGTCGCATTTCATGATGCCGCCGAAGATGTTGACGAGGATGCCCTCGACCGCCGGGTCCTTCAGGATGATCTTGAACGCCGCCGTCACCTTTTCCTTCGACGCGCCGCCGCCGACGTCGAGGAAGTTGGCCGGGAAGGCGCCGTTCAGCTTGATGATGTCCATCGTCGCCATCGCGAGGCCGGCACCGTTGACCATGCAGCCGATGTTGCCGTCCAGCTTGATATAGGCGAGGTCATATTCCGATGCCTCGACCTCGGCCGGGTCTTCTTCGGTCAGGTCGCGCAGTTCGGCAATATCCTTGTGACGGAACATCGCATTGCCGTCGAAGCCGAGCTTGGCGTCGAGCACGAGCAGTTCGTCGCCGTTCGCGCCTTCGCAGACCGCCAGCGGGTTGATCTCGATCTGTTCGGCGTCGGTCGCGAGGAAGGCGTTGTAGAGGCCGGCCAGAACCTTCGCCGCCTGCTTGGCCAGATCGCCCTCCAGTTCCAGCGCCGCGGCGACGCTGCGGCCGTGGTGCGGCTGCAGGCCCGTTGCGGGATCGATGGTGATCGTGTGGATCTTGTCGGGGGTGTTGTGCGCGACGGTTTCGATGTCCATCCCGCCTTCGGTCGATGCGACCACCGCGATGCGGCTCGACGCGCGATCGACGAGCAGCGCGAGATAATATTCCTTCTTAATGTCGGCGCCGTCGGTGATGTACAGGCGGTTGACCTGCTTGCCATGCTCGCCGGTCTGGATCGTCACCAGCGTGTTGCCGAGCATGTCCTTGGCATGCGCCTCGACTTCCTCAAGGCTCTTGGCCAGGCGGACGCCGCCCTTCGCGTCGGGACCGAGTTCCTTGAACTTGCCCTTGCCGCGGCCGCCGGCATGGATCTGCGATTTCACGACATAGAGCGGCCCCGGCAGCTGCTTCGCCGCCGCGACGGCTTCCTCGACGCTCATCGCGGCAATGCCCTTGGGCACCGCGACACCAAATTTCGCGAGCAGTTCTTTCGCCTGATATTCGTGGATGTTCATGAGGTCTGCCGGGCCTTTCGACTCTTTGAGTAGGGAGAAGAATGGCGCCGCCTAAGCACAAGTTGGGCGGCAAGGCTACCCCTTGCATCGGCGCGGCGGGCGACAGAAATTCTACCTCAGCGAAAAGCGCACAGCGCCGCCGAGCTGGTCGTGACGGTCAATATCTCCGGGTCCTTGAGCGCACGGACGCGGTGCAGGAACTGGCTCAGCGTCAGGTCGCTCATCCTTTTATCCTTCAGACTGCCCAGCGAGCCCAGCCGCCGCAATTGCACCAGCGACAGCCGGTCGACCATGCGATCGGCCATGCACGCGGCGATCGCCTGCGACAGCCCGGCATTCGCCAGACCGTTGCGCAGCCGCGTTTCCGGCGTCGCGCAGGCGGAAAGGAGCAGCGGCACCGCCAGCAGCGGCAGACAGGCCCGGCGGATCATCGCCCCCTCCCCTTTCATCGTCCGTGAAACTCGGCCACGGCGCCCGACACCGCCTGCATCAGCGCCATGCGCTGCGGCACGGTGGCGGTCGTGTCGGCAAGCAGGACGACGATCGCATAGCGCGTGCCGTCGGGCGCGGTCGCGATGCCGATATCATTGTACCCCGCGGTCATGCCCTTGTAATTCTGGCCGGTGCCGGTCTTGTGGCCAAAGGTCCAGCCGGACGGCAGCCCGGCCTTCAGCCGGTTGGGCCCGCTCTTGGTCCGTTGCAGCACGCCCATCAGATATTGCGTCGATTCGGGGGACAGCAACGTCCCGCGCGCGAGCCGGGTGAGCGCCCGCCCGATCGCCGCCGGGCTCGCGCCATCGACGGGATTGGCAAGATAACGGTCCATCGCCGCCTTGCGCGTCGTGTCGGGCAAGGCCGCCCGCGCCTGTTCGAACGCGCGGCCGACCGAATAGCTCTGCTGCCACGCCATGCCCGCGGTGCCGCTTTGCAGCAGCCGCTCGCCGGGACCGAAGCGGATCGACCCCAGGTCATTTTTGGAAATGAAGCGCCGGACCGCTTCGGGACCGCCGACGGTGCGCAGCAGACTGTCGTTCGCGGTATTGTCGCTGCCGGTGACCGCCGCCTCGATCAATTCGCGCACGGTCATGCTGATCGACCCGGCGGCGCGGACCCGCGGCGCCATCGGCTGATGGAACAGCGTCAGATCCTCCGTCCCGATCCGCACCGACTGGTCGAGCCGCAGCCGTCCGTCGTCGACCGCGTCGAGCACCGTCATCACGACCCACAGTTTCGACACGCTCTGCTGCGGGAACAGGTCGTCGCCGCGTTCGGCCAGGGACCATTCGCCGTCGATGCGCTGCACCGCGATGCCGGTCTTGCCGGGAAAGCCGCGCCACAATTGGGCGATACGGTCGCTCAGGCCCGCGGGCGGACGGCGGAAACCGGGGTCGACGGGCGCGCGCGGCGGCAGGGGCTGTGCGGCGCGGACCGGCGGGCCGATCGGAACCGTCACCGATCCGCCGCTGCCATGCGTGGCCGGGGGCTGCTGGCGCTGCGGCACGATGGCCGCGCTGCTGACGCATCCCGCCAGCACGAACGCACCGATCACGATGGCAAGCAGCGGCCTGCCCGAAAACTCAACCTTCATTCAAACCCCGCCCATGCGACCTTCAATCCCCGACCTCGTGGTCGGCGCCCTTCGTCCCGCAGGCGTGGCACGCGAACCAGCGATTTGCGACGAATGATTCCGCAGTCACGACAAGCGGCGGCGGGACCGCCGGTCAGGCGGCGGGGCGGGCCCGGACCAGCGCGGGATAGAGCCGCTTGAACGCCGCCAGTTTGGGCGCGTCCCAGCGCAGGATGTAGCCGTTGGTCGGATTGCGGCGCATGAAATCCTGATGCTTCGCTTCGGCGCGATAGAAGCCCTTGTAGCGTTCGATGGGCACGATAACGGGCTTCGCGAAATAGCCGCCCTTGCCGATCTGGGCCAGATAGGCGGAGGCGACCTGGCGCTGCGTGTCGTCCATCGGGACGATCGCGGCGCGATATTGGGTGCCGACGTCGGGGCCCTGCCGGTTCTTCAGCGTCGGGTCCGCGATGACCGAGAACAGGACGCGCAGCAACGTGCCATAGCTGACCTGGCCGGGATCATAGACGATACGGACTGCCTCGGCATGGCCGGTCGTACCGCTGGAGGTCTGATCATAGGTGGCGGTGGCGCGCGACCCGCCATGATAGCCGGGCTCGACCGAAATCACGCCCTTCACATTTTCGAATACGCCCTCGACGCCCCAGAAGCAGCCGCCGGCCAGCACCGCGACGGCGCGGTCCGCCTTGACGGCCGGATCGGTCGTCGCGGCGGGAAGACGGACGACGCTTTCGGCCTGCGCGGGCGGCGCGCATTGCGCGAGGAGGGCGCCGGCCAGCAGGACGGCGAGCGGGCGATGGGCGCGGATCAAAGCACCGACGCGAGCGCCGGCTGCTGTGCCATCACGAACAGCCCGCCGATCACAAAACCTGCGAGCATGGAAGGAAGCCAGTCGGAGCGGAGCATGGAAAGCATGGGAGCCTCTTCTTTTCATATCGTCTTGTTCGCTGGAGCCTTCGCTCCGGTTACACCGACGATATGGCGCGCCCCGTGCCGTCGTTCAGTGATGACCGTCACTTGTAACGGCCATCACTTACTTTCCGGTGAACCGCTTCGTTGTCTGCGGTTCAGCTTTTCGGCCTCGCGCGCGAAGCCTCAGCTCAGCGCCGCGCACGCCTGCTGGATGCGGACGCACGCGTCCTTCAGCACCGCTTCCGACGTCGCATAGGAGACGCGGAACGCGGGCGACAGGCCGAACGCGCCGCCGTGGACCGCCGCGACGCGCGCCGAATCGAGGAAATAGTCGATCAGTGCCTCGTCGCTGTCGATCGGCTTGCCGTCGGGCGTCTTCTTGCCGATGCAGCCGCTGGAGTCGGGATAGACATAGAAGGCGCCGTCGGGAACGGGACAGATCAGCCCCGGCGCATCGTTCAGCATCGCGACCACCATGTCGCGGCGCTTGCGGAAGGCGGCGTTGCGGTCGTCGAGGAATTGCTGCGGCCCGCCGAGCGCCGCCGCCGCCGCCGCCTGCGCGATCGAACAGGGGTTCGACGTCGATTGCGACTGCAGCTTGCCCATCGCCTTGATCAGCCAGGCGGGACCGCCGGCATAGCCGATGCGCCAGCCGGTCATCGCATAGGCCTTGGAACAGCCATTGACGGTCAGGATGCGGTCGATCAGGTCTGGGCACCGCTGCGCCAGCGTCGAGAAGGCGAAATCGGCGTACCAGACATGTTCGTACATGTCGTCGCACATCACCATCACCTGCGGATGGCGGCGCACGACCTCGCCGATGGCGTCCAGTTCCTCGGGCGAATAGGCGGCGCCCGACGGGTTCGACGGCGAATTGAAGATGATCCAGCGGGTCTTTT
Organism: Sphingopyxis macrogoltabida; assembly: GCA_003241685.1. Lineage (GTDB taxonomy): Bacteria > Pseudomonadota > Alphaproteobacteria > Sphingomonadales > Sphingomonadaceae > Sphingopyxis > Sphingopyxis macrogoltabida_A. The sequence goes on along the minus strand of QFPJ01000013.1, from coordinate 61,918 downwards.
TCGTGATCGCCTTGTCAAGCTGTTCGGCGGTGATTTTATAGCCCTGCGCCGCCGATGCCTCGATCACCACCGGCGTGCCCCCGGCGAACGCGACGATGTCGGGATAGCTGACCCAATAAGGCGCGGGAATGATCACCTCGTCGCCCGCGTCGACCGTCGCGACGAGCGCGTTGAACAAGGTGTGCTTGCCGCCGACGTTCACCGTGATCTGGTCGAGGCCGTAGTCGAGGTCGTTGTCGCGGCGGAACTTGCCGCGAATCGCTTCCTTCAACGCGACGGTGCCGTCGACCAGCGTATATTTGGTCTGGCCGGCGCGGATCGCCTCGATCGCCGCTTCCTTGACAAAATCGGGGGTGTCGAAATCGGGTTCGCCCGCCGACAGGCCGATCACGTCGACCCCCTCGGCCTTCAGTTTCGTCACACGCGCGGTCATGGCGAGCGTGGCGGAAGGCTGGATTCGGTTGAGGGCGGCGGAGATATGCGGCTTGAGCGACATGGACAGACTTTCCGTGGCTTGCGCGGACGGGGTGCCGGTTGACAGGAAATTGCGCGGGGTCGCGCCTAGAGCCTTGGATCGACCTTCGCAAGCGCAGCATGGCATATTTCGCCATCCGGCCGCGCCGTCACATGGCTAAAGCGCCGCCCGCATCCAGAAGCCGGGCCGGGATCAGGCCGCGCAGGCTGTTGCCGATAAAGAATCCATCCGAAAGATCGGCCACCCGCAGGTGCGATTCGACCGCGCGCCCCTTGTCGATCAGTTCGGCGCGCAGCACGCCGGGCAGCAGCCCCAGCGACAGCGGCGGCGTCAGCAGCACGCCTTCGCGCTCGACGAAGATGTTGCTCCAGCTCCCCTCGGTGACGAAACCGGGTTCGTCGACGAACAGCACCTCGGCCGCGGCGCTTTCGGCACGGGCCAGGTCATAGCGGTCGCGCAGGCTGGTCTTGTGCGCCAGGCGGAAATCCCCCGCGCGCAGCGGCGCCGGGCGAACCGCGACGGGCACGGGCAACTCGGCGAGGCGCGGCAAGGCCGACACCTCGATCGCCAACGCGCCCGACGGTGCCAGCCGCATCCGCACCCGCGCCGCGCTGCGCAGCCGGAAAGTCGCCGACTGCAGGCTGTTGCGCGCATCGTGCCGGTCGAAGGCGAAGCCCAGCGCCGCCGCGCTGGCCTTCATGCGCGCCAGATGCCCCTCCAGACGCTGGACGCCGTCAACCGGATCGAACGCCATGGTTTCGATCAGGTCGAAGCTTTCGCCTGCTGCCCCCACAAATTCCCCCTTGGCCAGACATTCGCGCCATTCCTCAGCAGGTTCGCTGTCGGCGACGATTCCGGAACCCAGCCCCAGCGTGGCGCAAGCGGGCCCGTCGCGCAAGGCACCGTGTGGCGGAAAGCTCAGGGTGCGGATCGCGACGTTGAACGCCGCGTCGCCATCGGGGGCGATGAAACCGATCGACCCCGTATAAAGCCCGCGCATATCCGGTTCGAGTTCGGCGATGACCTCCATCGCGCGCACCTTCGGCGCCCCGGTGATCGATCCGCAGGGAAAGGCGGCGCGCAGCAGGTCGACCGCACCCGCGCCCGCCGGCAGCCGCGCGGTCACGTCCGAAACGAGCTGGTGGATCGTCGGAAAGCTCTCGACCCGGAACAGGTCGGGTACCGCGACCGATCCCGGCACCGCGACGCGCGACAGGTCGTTGCGGATCAGGTCGACGATCATCAGATTTTCGGCGCGCTGCTTCGGATCGTCCGCCAGGCCGCGCGCCGCCGCCGTATCGGCCGCCGGGTCCGGCCGCCGGGCGGCCGTCCCCTTCATCGGCCGCGCCATCACCGCGCCGCCGCGTAACGTAAAGAAAAGCTCGGGCGACAGCGACGCGATCGCGCGCTCCCCCGTCCAGATGAAACCGCCATAGCCCGCCCGCGCCGTGCGCCGCAGCCGTGCATAGACGGCGAGCGGATCGCCCGCGAAGGGCACATCGGCGCGAAAGGTCAGATTGGCCTGATAGATGTCGCCCGCCGCGATATAGGCGAGCACGCGCGCGACCGCGGCCTCATAATCGCACCGGGCGATGCGCGGCCGGACCGCCCCGACCCAGGCGGCGGCGGGATCGGGCAGCAGGGCATCGACCGCATCGGCGTCGATTCGACGCACGTCGTCGAACAGCCCGAACCAGGCCAGCGGCGCACCGTCGTCGCCCGGCCTGTCGTCCCGGTCTGCCGCGGCGCCGCGCCGGACAGGCTCCAGCGCGCGGCCCGCCTCATAGGCCAGATAGCCCGCGGCGTGCAGCCCGCGCCGCTGCGCGTCGGCCAGCGCGTCGAGCAACGCCGGCACCTCCGCCGCCGTCGTGGCGGTCAGCACCGCAACCGGATCGCGAAACAGCCGCGCCGCCGCCGCGCCGTCCCGCCGCGCGTCGTCGAGCAGCACAAAGGGCGCTCCGCCCGGAACCGGCGCGGAAAAGACAGTCCTTTCGGTCATTCGCTATCCGATGTGCGGCACCGCGGTCCGCGCGCCGCCGATCAGCGATCCCGTTTCATGCGGATCGTGCGGCCGCCATTGATGGTGGCGAAATAGCTGCCCATCGTCGCGACCTTGATCTTGACCTTCTGACCGACTTTCGGCTGCCGCGGCAGATGGGTGGTGTCGATCTGCGACCACACCGCGTCATCCTCCATCGTCAGCGTATATTTGCCCGATCGGTCCATGCTGACCGACCGGATGGTCGTTTCGATTTCCTTGATCTCATCCTCGTCCCCGCCGAAGATTCCGCCCAGCTTGGGAAAGGTGAATCCGAAAAGGCCGCGCCGCGTCTTCTTGGCGGTTTCCTTGTCGGTGAAGACGATTTCCTTGGCTTCATCGGCTGCCGCCAGAACGCCGACCTCGCGATCGAAACAGGCAAGACGCGCGGCGGGATCGGCAATATCGCGGCAGTCGAACAGCTTCTGGACCTGCACCGGGCGCTGCGGCGGCTCCTTGTCCTTGGCGAACGCCGGCGTGGCGGCAAGACAGGCGACGAGAGCGAGCGGGGCAACGGCCCGCGACAGAAATTGCGACATGATAAACCCCTGCGAAGGCGACGGCCGCATGACTAGCCGCCGGGACGCCGCGCCGCAAGCATCGCGGATTGCAGACCCGGATTACTTACCCTAGTGTCAGGAGACCATCCCCCCTGAACCCGAAAGGTTATGGCGCCCCGATGAGCAGCCCCTTCGACTGGTCGACCGATTATCATCATCCGACACCCTGGAACCAGCCGTTTCCGCCGCTCTCGCTTCCCGACATGCTCGCCGCCAGCGCGGCTCGCCGCGGCGATGCGCCGATGCTCGATTTCATGGGCCGGCGTTTCGGCTACAACGACGTCGCGCGGGGCGTCGCCCGCGTCGCCAGGGGGCTTCAGGCGCGCGGCATCGGCAAGGGCAGCCGGGTCGGCCTGTTCCTGCCCAATGTGCCGCATTATGTCGCCGCTTATTATGGCGCGCTCGCGGCCGGCGCGACCGTCGTCAATTTCTCGCCGCTCTATACCGTCGCCGAACTGGAAGCGCAGGTCGAGGATTCGGGCACCGATACGCTGTTCACCGTCAGCGCCGCCGCGCTGCTGCCGACCGCGCTCAAGGTGCTCGACGGGTCCAGCCTGCGCCAGTTGATCGTCGGTTCGGTCGCGGGCGGCCTGCCCACCGCCAAGTCGGTGCTGTACCGGCTGTTCAAGCGCAGCGAGGTCGCGCCGCTGCCCGACGACCCCCGCGTCATCCGCTTTTCGGCGCTGGTCGACAATGACGGACGGCCCGAACCCGTGTCCATCGATGCCGATCGCGACATCGCGCTGATCCAATATACCGGCGGCACCACGGGCACGCCGAAGGGCGCAAAGCTGACCCACCAGAATCTGACCGCCAACGCGCGGCAGGTGAATGCGATCGATCCCGACCATGACGCCGACGACCGCATCCTGGGCGTGCTGCCCTTCTTCCACGTCTTCGCCAACACCTGCGTCCTCAACCGCACCATATTGAACGGCGGGATGATCACCATGCTGCCGCGCTTCGATGCGAAGCAGGCGCTGAAGGCGATCACGCGGAGCAAGGCGACCGCGCTGCCCGGGGTGCCGACGATGTATCAGGCGCTGCTCGACCATCCCGACCTTGCCAGGACCGATTTTTCCAGCCTGCGCGTCTGCATCTCCGGCGGTGCGCCGATGCCCGCGGAGCTGCGCGAAAAATTCATCGCCGCGACCGGCGCCTCGCTCGTCGAAGGCTATGGCCTGACCGAAAGTTCGGGCGTCGTGTCGACCAATCCCTATAATGGTCCGGTGCGGCCCGGCACGATCGGCCAGCCGATTCCGGCCACGCACATCCGCCTGCTCGACAAGGAAAACCCGTCGCAGGACGCGCCGGCCGGCGAACCCGGCGAACTGGCGGTCAAGGGCCCGCAGATCATGCAGGGCTATTGGAACCGCCCCGAAGCCGATGCCGACAGCTTCACCGCCGACGGCTGGCTGCGGACGGGCGACGTCGCGGTGGTGGAGGACGGCGGCTATATCCGCATCGTCGACCGGCTGAAGGACATGATCGCGGTCGGCGGCTTCAAGGTCTATCCAAGCGTGATCGAGGCGCATCTGCACGAACATCCCGGCGTCAAGGAAGCCATCGTGCTGGGCGTTCCCGACGCTTATCGCGGCGAAAGCCCCAAGGCCTTCGTCACGCTGGAGGACGGGTTTCACATCACCGGCGACGAACTGGCGAACTGGCTGAACCCCAAGCTCGGCAAGCATGAGCGGGTGAGCGCGGTCGAAGTGCGCGACAGCCTGCCCAAGACGATGATCGGCAAGCTGGACCGCAAGGCCTTGCGGGCGGAAGCGGAAGCCGGCTGACCTGGACTCGCCGGGCTGGCATGGAGCAATGAAATGCTGGCTCGAGTGGCGGCTTGGGGGTGGAAAGCGGACGTTTTCCACCCACTATCGTCATTCCGGACTTGATCCGGAATCCACTACACCGCCGCCGTCATCGACCCCGGATCGAGTCCGGGGTGACGATGGCATACATGTTGCCTTCCGGCCGTTTTCCGGCGCCCCCCGCTTGTGTCATTCCCGCGAAAGCGGGAACCCAGAGCGTGCGTCGGCTGCCTCCGCACTGGCTCCCCGCTTTCGCGGGGATGACAAAGTCAGAAAATGCCGAAGGTCCGCAACCGGTCGGTTCCGGTCGCTCCCCCTATCCGTTCGTGTCGAGCGAAGTCGAGACACCCATCGGCCTCACGCCATGCCGAGGGGCATCTCGACTTCGGCCAAAGGTCGAAGTTTACCCTGAGCGCCTGCCAAGGCAGTCGAAGGGCTCGATGCTAACGGGGTTAGGGAGTGCTGTTTTCGGCCGTTTCCAACCCTTCGTCATCCCGGACTTGATCCGGGATCCACAGCCGCGCCGAAGCCATGGACCCCGGATCACGTCCGGGGTGACGATGCGTGATAGGTCCGCGACCGCCCGCTGCCGGACGATCGATTTTTCAAGTCGGGCGAACGCACGCCGGCAAATTTTCGTGATGTGATATTGTCACCTTCCGCATGTTATGCCATATCACGCCCCGTCATTGGACCAACGGAGAATCGGGTGACACATGTCGCCAGCCCTGCCCCCTTTCTGACGCGCCTTGGCGCGCTGGTTCGCGCTGCGCGCGAATCGCGTCCGGTGACGTCGCTCAGCGGCGACCAGCTGGCGATGGGGTTATCGGGGCTGTGCCTGGTGCATTGCCTGGCCACGACCGTTTTTTTCGCGTCGATCGCATCGGTCGGCGGCGTCTTCCTGGACAATCACCTGTTTCACGAGGTCGGGCTGATCATCGCGATCGGCTTTGCGCTCGTCACCCTGGTGTCCGGGGTTCTCAGCCACGGCTATATGATGCCCTTCGGCGTCGGCAGCTTCGGTCTGGGCATGATGGCGGGCGCGCTGTCGCGGCCGCATGACGGCAGCGAGGTGCTGGCGACGATGGTGGGCGTCGCGGTCGTCGCGCTGGGCCACGACCTTAACCGCCGCGCGCGCGGCTGACCCCGCAACCGCGCCAGCTTGCGGGCACCGGGCAAAGCGCCTACATTGCCCCCATGGGCAAGCATGATCATGCGCATGTGGAGGCGACCGGCACGTCGCTCGCGAAGGCCGCACAGACCGCCCTTGAGGCGGCGGGCGAGGCCTGGACCGACATGCGCGCCGAAATTTTCGACACCGTCGCGACGATCGGCAAGCCCGCCAGCGCATACGACATCGCCGACATCGTGTCGCAGAAGCGCGGCAAGCGCGTGGCGCCGAACAGCGTCTATCGCATCCTCGACCTGTTCGTTGCCAATAATCTGGTCCGCCGCGTCGAAAGCGCCAACGCCTTTGTCGCGAACAGCCACCCCGGCTGCTTGCACGACTGCATCTTCCTGATCTGCGACACTTGCGGCACGGCGGTCCACGTCGACGACGACACGCTGTCGCACGGCGTGCGCGCCGCCGCGCAGGCGACGGGCTTTGCCGCCGAGCGGCCCGTCATCGAAGTGCGCGGCAAATGCGCCGAGTGTCAATGATCCGGATACCCGCGATCCGCTGATCAGGCCGTCGCCGCCGCCGCCCCGCGAACCCCCTTCCCACCCCGCGCCGCCGGGTATAGGGGAGACGCGAATCCTGACACAGGAACCAAGAGGGGGCTGCACCCATGAACAATGTCGTCATCCGCGAGGACGATCTGATCGAAACGATCGCCGACGCGCTCCAATATATCAGCTATTTCCACCCGATGGACTATATCCGCGCGCTGGGCGCCGCCTATGAGCGCGAGGTGTCGCCCGCCGCGAAGGACGCGATGGCGCAGATCCTGTCGAACAGCCGCATGTGCGCGGAGGGGCATCGCCCGATCTGCCAGGACACCGGCATCGTCACCGTCTTCATCAAATGGGGCATGGACTGCCGCCTCGACAGCAGCCGCAGCCTGCAGCAGGTCGTCGACGAGGGCGTGCGCAAGGCCTATCTCCACCCCGACAACAAGCTGCGCGCCTCGATCCTGGCCGACCCGGCGTTCAGCCGCGTCAACACCAAGGACAATACGCCGTCGGTGCTGAACGTCGAGATGGTGCCGGGCAGCAAGGTCCATATCGACGTCGCCGCAAAGGGCGGCGGCAGCGAGAACAAGTCGAAGTTCAAGATGATGAACCCGTCGGATTCGATCGTCGACTGGGTGCTGGACATGGTCCCGCAAATGGGCGCCGGCTGGTGCCCGCCCGGCATGCTGGGCATCGGCATCGGCGGCACCGCCGAAAAGGCGATGCTGCTGGCCAAACAGTCGCTGATGGACCCGATCGACATGACCGAACTGCTCGCGCGCGGCCCCGCCAATCCGACCGAAGAACTGCGCATCGAGCTGTATGAAAAGGTCAATGCGCTGGGCATCGGCGCGCAGGGGCTGGGCGGCCTTGCCACCGTGCTCGACATCAAGATCAAGGACTGGCCGACGCACGCCGCGTCGAAACCCGTCGCGATGATCCCCAATTGCGCCGCGACGCGCCACGCGCATGTCACGCTCGACGGCAGCGGACCGGCCTTCCTCGAACCGCCGGTGCTGGCCGATTATCCGCAGATCGACTGGGCGCCCGACAAGGCGGCGATCCGCGTCGACCTCGACACGCTGACGCCCGCCATGGTCGCAAGCTGGAAACAGGGCGACCGCATCCTCCTCAATGGCAAGATGCTGACCGGCCGCGACGCGGCGCACAAGCGCATCGCCGACATGCTGGCCAAGGGCGAGGAACTGCCCGTCGAATTCCGGGGCCGCGTGATCTATTATGTCGGCCCGGTCGATCCGGTGGGCGAGGAAATCGTCGGTCCCGCCGGGCCGACGACGGCGACGCGCATGGACAAGTTCATGGACATGATGCTGGAGCAGGGCCTGCTCGCCTGCGTCGGCAAGGCCGAACGCGGCCCCGCCGCGACCCAGGCGATCGCCAGGCACAAGAGCGCCTATCTGATGGCGGTCGGCGGCGCCGCCTATCTGGTCGCGCGCGCGATCAAGGGCAGCCAGGTCGTCGGCTTCGCCGACCTTGGCATGGAGGCGATCTACGAATTCGAGGTCCAGGACTTCCCCGTCACCGTCGCCGTCGACAGCGAGGGCCAGAATGTCCACGTCAACGCACCGCTGGTGTGGCAGAAGCGGATCCGGGACGAGGGGCTGCTGGAGAAGGCGTGAGCCACCCCCTGTAAGACGGGCCATTACAGGGTTGTAATTTTGAGCGCCGCGGAGCGCGGCCTTATTGAGATGATCCCGCAAATTGAGGGATCATCTGATGACCGACCACAGCCGAATGGCCCGATTGTTGCGCCGCGTACAGGGGCAGGGCCTCTCCTTCCCTTCCCCGTCACCCCGGCGAAGGCCGGGGTCTCGCCCCGGCAAGGCCCAACCTCCGAAACGGCGACTGATTGACGAAAGCAATCCCGGCTGGGAGGATCTGGCCGACAAGCTGCTGGCTTGAGGCATGATGGCGGCGATTCCGGCCTTCGCCGGAATGACGGTTTGGGGGTATCATGGCAGACAGCGTTCCGGTCGACCTATACTCGCCCCTCTCCCCCGAGGAGATCGCGCGCAAGCTGAAGGCGATCATGGACGATCCGATGCCCGCGGCAAAAGCCCGAGTCTATGGCAGCGGCAGCCAGCACGAGATGACGCTGCGCCATGTGCGGCGCAACATCCGGAACGACATGGCACCCGCGCTGGTCGCGACGATGGAGCCTTACAGGAACGGAACGCGCATCACCGGCGCGATCGGCCAGACGACGGTCGGCCGCCTGTTTCCCTGCATCTGGTACGGTTTCCTGTCGATCTTCATCATCGTCGGCATCGCCGTCGCGGTGTCGGTGCCGGACATGTGGCTGTTCGGCGCCATTTTCGCGGGCGTGCCGATCCTGATGATGGTCATCGGCACGATCGTCTTTCGCGCGGTCGGCGACGGATCGATGGACCGCACCGAAATCCTCGATTTCCTGCGCCGCGAACTGGATGCCAAACCGATCGCCGGGCGACGGCAGGGCTTGCCTTGACGCGCGATTGCGCCACACTCCCCCCACTTTCCACGACACGGGGGACGCATCATGGATTTCCGCAACAATGATCCGATGGACCGCCGCAATCTGATGCGCGGTGCCGCGTTGCTGAGCGCGGGGGCGATGATCATGCGCCCGCTCCCCTCGTTCGCCGCCGAAGGCCCGATGGCCGCGATCCGCAAGGCGGCCGAGGCGGGCAAGGATGCGTCGATCCGGCGGCTGCGCGACTGGATCGCCCTGCCCTCGATCGCGGCGGAGAACCGCAGCATGGCGGAGGGCGCGTCCTATATGGCCGAGCTGGCCAGGGACGCGGGATTCACCAATGTCGAGATCGTGCCGACCGACGGCCACCCCGGCGTGTTCGGGACGATCGACGTCGGCGCACCGCGCACGCTGGGCATTTATTTCATGTATGACGTCAAGCAGTTCGACCCCGCGGAATGGTCGTCGCCGCCGCTGGAGGGCCGAATGGTCGAGCGCCCCGGTTTCGGGACCGCGATGATGGGCCGCGGCGCGACCAATCAAAAGGGACCGGAAGCCACTTTCCTTGCCGCGCTGCACGCGATCCGCGCCGCCAAGGCGAAGCTGCCGGTGAACATCGTCCTCGTCTGCGAGGGCGAAGAGGAAATCGGATCGCCGCATTTCCGGCAAATCGCCACGAAACCCAATGTGCTGGCCGCGCTGAAAAAATGCGACGGCATCTTCATCCCCGCCGCCTGGCAGGACAAGAATGGCGCCGTCACGGTCAATCTGGGGTCAAAGGGCATCATCGAACTCGAACTGGTCGCGAGCGGCGAAAAATGGGGACGCGGTCCAAAGGGCGACGTGCATTCGAGCCTGAAGGCGATGATCGATTCGCCCGCGTGGCGGCTCGTCGCGGCGCTCAACACGCTGGTCACGCCCGACGGCAACACGCCGGCGATCGACGGCTGGTTCGACAATGTCCGCAAGCTGACCGAACGCGAAAAACAACTGATCCGCGCGGCGGCCAGCCATCTGGATGAAGCGCAGCAAAAGCAGATGCTGGGCGTGAACCACTGGATCGACGACCTGCCCTATCAGGATGCGCTGATCCGGCTGGCGCAGGAACCGACGGTCAATATCGAAGGGCTGGTCGCGGGCTATACCGGACCTGGCGGCAAGACGATCCTGCCCGGCCGCGCGGTCGCCAAGCTGGACCTGCGGCTGGTCCCCGATCAGACGCGCGCAGAGGCGGAGAAGAAGCTGCGCGCGCACCTCGACAAACATGGTTTCCAGGATATCGAGATGAATGTGTCGGGCGGGTACGATCCGACCGAAACCGACGAGAACAGCCGCCTGATCCGCACCGAACTGGCGACTTATCAGAAATTGGGGGTACAGGCGAACATCAACGCGCGGCTCGCGGGATCATGGCCCGGCGCGACCTTCACCGCGCCGCCGGTGTCGATCCCGGCCGGTCATTTCGGCATCGGTCACGGTGCGGGCGCGCACGCCCCCGACGAATATTATCTGATCGATTCGACCAATCCAAAGGTCGCGGGCCTGGTCGATGCGACGATGGGCTATGCCGCGTTTCTCTATACGCTGGCTGCGATCCGCTAGAAACCATAGACCAGCGTGAAACGCGTCAGCGTGTCCAGCTTTTCGATTCCCGGCGGCGGGTTGGTGTCGATCTCCGCCGAATAGGCGAGACGCGCCGACAGCGCGCCGGTCAGCTTCGCATTGAGCGCAGTGAGCGCGCTCGTCTGGCTATTCTCCTCGCCCAGCGTCGTCGACGCGGCCTGCGTCAGCCGCAGCGTCGGCGACAGCTGCCAGCCGAAGTCGACCCCGGCAAGGCCGGTCAATTCGCTGTCGCGATCGCCGCGCACGAAATCGGTGCGGCGCCACGCCGGGCCGCCTTTGAGGCTCAGCGACATCGTCTTGCTGTCGATCAGCTTGTAGCCGAAACCGCCCGACACGCTCCAGCGCGTGTCATAGCCCAATATCTCGTCCTGCTCCCAGCGCCCCAGTCCATAAGCGAAGGCGCGCGCGCCCAATTTGTAGCGCGGTTCGACCTCGACCAGAAACCGTTCGACCGACGTGCGGCCGTTGCTGCGCTGGTAATCGGCCTGGGCGCGGAATTTATTGTCCCAGTCGATCCCCTTGCGCGCGAGCGCCAGCCCGGCGCTCAGCCCCCTGGACCGCGTGTTGCCGGTGGCCAGCGTCGCGCCGATCTGGCCTTCGCCCTTCCAGTTCTGCCAGAATTTCGCCTGCGCCAGCCTGGCGCGGGCGGCCGCGGTCTGCGCCGCGCGCGCCTTCGTCCGCGTGTCGCGATAATCGGCCAGGATGCGGTCGACCTCCGGCGCGCCGTCGGGATAGGTTTTGCGGGCAAGCCGCGCAACGGTTTCGACGTCGGCATCCTTGCCCCCGGCAATCGCCGCATCCAGCATCGCGCGCACGGATTCGGGCAGCACCGGCTCGCTGGGTGCGGGAACGACCGGCGGCTGAACGGTCAGCAACGGATCGGACAGCGCCGGGTCGGCGGCCGGTTGCGGCTGCGTCGTCGCGGTCAGCGTCGCAAGCAGCGCAATGGGGGAGAGCAGGGTCATCGAAGATCCTTCGCTGGGGGGCGGGTTCGGGTTTTCGTTCGATCGCCGGCGCGGGTTCGCCCGGGTCCGGCGCGCGGCTTATAGACGGAAAGAGACTGGAAATTCCACCCCGCCTGCCCCATCTGCCGAACCATGCTGATCGCGCTCGCCGCCATTTTCCTTGCCGGGATCGGCAATTTCGCGATGCACCGCGCGTTCATGGAAAGCGACGATCCGCTGATCCAGCAGATGGTCCGCCCGCTGGCCGACAAGGTGGGGCCGAACATCACCTATATCTTCGAATTTCTCCTGCTCGTCGGCGCAATGGCGATCGCATCGCGCAACTGGTTCGCCGGTCTGATGCTCTATGGCCTCTATACGATCTTCAACGCGATGGCGTTCAGCTGGATCATGCAAAGACCGCGATAAGCCGCTTACCATGCGGGTCCGGCGATCGGCAGACCCTGGCGATCGAGCTGGTCGAGCACGCCGTCTTTTTCGGCGAGAATACGCAGCGGCACGACCGCCAGCGTCACCCCCGGCTGCGTCGCCGCTTCGCCGATCGCGCCCAGCCATTGCCGGCGCAGCGCGGGACCGAAACCGTCGTTTGTCCACGGCCAGCAGCGACCGAGCGCCTCCTCCAGCGGGTTCGCCATCACGGCGGGCACATCGAATTCGGTCCAGGCGCGGCCGCGCTCCGCCACCACCCCATCCCCCGCCTCGGTCGCCGTCATCGCGGCGGCGAGGCACGGGATATGCGTTTCGGGCGCCGCCGCGAACAAATTGTCGAGCATGTCCTCGCCGCGCACTTCGCCGACCGGCTGCGCTTGTATCTTCGCCTGCCGCGCCGCCCTGCGCACGACATCGGACGCATCGTCGGCGGTATCCTTGTTGAAGGAAAGCCGTTTCGACAGCAGGTCGAACGCGGTCATCAGGAAATTCTTGCGGTCATAATCCTGATCGAAACGCGCCGCGAGAAGCGAAAGGCGGCGCATTTCGTCCGCGTCCAGATAGTCGGCGGCGACATGGCCCTTAGGCAATCGGGTCAGCGCCCCGCCGCGAAAGATCAGCCGCAGGACGTCGCCCGGCGATACCCTGGCCTTGGTGCCCAGAATGACGCGATCCGCCCGCTCCGTCGCGCCCTCCAGCCGTTCGGGACGCCAGGGCGTCGACTTGGGAACGGCGGCAATCTCGCCGACGAGAATGACGACGCCCGCCTTTGTCTCGATCGTCCACATCGGCGCGCCCGACCGGCGGGCCGTGACGACGATGTCATCGGCGGCTCCGGCTCCGTCCGGCGGATCGGCCGCCGACACGGGAAACGTCACCGCAACGGCGGCCATCATCGACAAAAGCCGCCATCCGCGCATCAGGCGACGCCGTGATACCACCAGACGCCGTCGCGGTCCTCGCGCGCGACGCGCCCCTCGACCTCCAGCCGCTTCAGATGCGCCAACGCCTCGCCCGTGGCCAGACCGCGATTGTGCCCGCCGATCGGCCGGTTGAACAGCAGCGGAAAGGTGTCGACGGCGCGCATCGGCGCTTTCGCCACCGCTTCCGCGACATTGTAGAGCCGCATGCGATGTTCGTCGCGCAATGCCATCAACCGGACGTGCAGCCCCCGGAACGGTTCGCCATGCGCCGGACAGGTGACGACGTCGGCGGGCACGGTGGCGAGCAGCTTGTCGATCGACGCCAGCCATTCGCCCAGCGGATCGGCATCGGGCTCGGTGATATTGACCGACACGTTCGAACTGATGCGCGGCAGCACCTGATCGCCGGAGATCAGCACGCCTTCGCGCTCGTTCCACAGGCACGCATGCTCGGGACTGTGTCCCGACCCGGTCACGACGCGCCACTGGTGCCGCCCGAAATCGAGCCGCTCGCCATCGCTGATGCGGACATAGCTGCGCGGCAGGGCAAAGATCATGCGCTGGAACATGTTCCAGCCGCCGGTGCGCTGCGCCTCGATCGCCTCTTCGTCCCAGCCGGCCGCGCGCGATTGCACCAGCACTTCGGCGGGCGCGGTATCGCTGGAATCGGCGACGATCGCGCGCGCGGTCAGCATTTCGCCGCGCGTCATCCACAGCTTCACGCCATGTTTCTTCGCGATCCAGCCGGCAAGCCCGATATGGTCGGGATGCAGGTGCGTGCCGAAAACGCGCGTGATCCGGCGATCCTTGAGCGCGCCCGAATAAAGCGCCTTCCAGGCGTCGGAACACAGCGTCAGGCAGATGCCGGTATCGACGACCGCAACGCCGTCCGCCCCATCGTCGCCGGCATCGTCGAGCAGCCAGCTGTTGATATGGCCCAGCGAACCGGGCATCGGCAGGCGCGCCCAGCTGATCCCGTCGGCGATGCGGATCGCCTCCCCGACTCCCGGCGCCGCATCACCCCATGGATAGGTCAGGCCGGCGTGGCTGGTCGCGGTAAAACTGTCGTCCTGCGTCAGCGAGGCATCGGGCGAACCGCTGGCCGCCGGAATCTGATCGTCATCGCCGTTCGCCATCTCTCACCCCTTCGTCATTGCACGCGACGCCATGCCCGCCGACGGTCGCGGCAGGCCGCGCGCCGGAGAGTCGTCGTCGTTTCGCGTTCCGCAATGGCCGAAAGCGGCGGCTTTGCAAGTATCAGGCGCCGTTTTCCTGATGCTCTTCGGCGGCGCGCGCTTCGGCGGCGGCAGTGCGTTCGGCGCGCAGTTCCTCGAGCAGCGCCTCGCGGTCGCCTTCCAGACGGCTGTCCTCGGGCGCCTTGATGCCCGCCTTCTTCGCCGCTTTCGCGACCAGCGCATCCAGTTCGCGCTGCGAACAGAGACCCAGCGTCACCGGGTCCTTGGGCACGATATTGGCGCTGTTCCAGTGGCTGCGTTCGCGGATCGCGTTGATCGTGTTGCGCGTGGTGCCGATCAGCTTGCCGATCGCGCCGTCCGACACTTCGGGATGATTTTTCAGGATCCAGGCGATGCCGTCGGGCTTGTCCTGACGCTTGCTGACCGGCGTATAGCGCGGACCGCGGGTGCGGCGGATCGTGTCCTGCGCCTGCACGCTCATCTTCAGCTTGTAGTTCGGGTCCTTCTGGCCCTTTTCGATCTCGTCCATCGACAGTTCGTGGGCGCGCACCGGGTCGCGGCCCGTATATTTGGTCGCGGCGGTCTCGTCGGCGATCGCCTGCACTTCCAGAATGTGGACGCCGCAATATTCGGCGATCTGGGCAAAGGTAAGGCCGGTATTGTCGACCAGCCAGGCGGCGGTCGCATGCGGCATCAGCGGGGTCGGATTGGCATTGGCCATGACTGCTCTCCAAAAGCGCAAACAATAAGGGCCGCCCCTCGCGGGGCGGCCGACATTGGCTGCGGCTATATGCCGGATTGCGGGGCGGGGCAAGTACAGGGATTCAGGGATTCCGCCGACGACCGCTTTGGGGTGGGGAGCGGACGTTTTCCACCCACTATCGTCATCCCGGACTTGATCCGGGATCCACTACACCGCCGCCGTCATGGACCCCGGATCGAGTCCGGGGTGACGATGCTAAAAACGTCCGCAAACGGTCGTTTGCCGTCATTCACTACAATATGTCATTCCCGCGAAAGCGGGAACCCAGAGCGGGCGCCCGCTGACCCTATACTGGCTCCCCGCTTTCGCGGGGATGACAAAGCGAGGACGTGCCCAAAGTCCGCAACCGGCATATTCGTGAACGATCGAGCCCTCGTCCATCAGCCCACCGTCAGCACGATCTTTCCGACATGCGCGCCCGCCTCCATCCGCGCATGGGCGGCGGCGGCTTCCGCCAGCGGGAAGCTCTGGTCCATCGCGGGTTTCCACCCGCCTTCGGCCAGATGCGGCCACAGCGTGCGGTGAATCTCGTCGGCCAGCAGCGCCTTGAACGCCGGGCTGCGCACGCGCAGCGTCGATCCCGTCATCGTCAGGCGGCGGCGCATCAACTGTCCAATGTCGATTTCGACCTTCGCCCCGCGCTGAAAGGCGATCGTGACGTGGCGCCCGTCGTCGGCCAGGCATTCCAGATTGCGCCGCACATAATCGCCGCCGACCATGTCGAGCACGACGTCGACCCCCTTGCCGCCGGTGAACGCCTTCACCGCCTCGACATAATCGTCGGCCGAATAATCGATCGCCAGATCCGCGCCCAGCGCACGCGCCGCATCGCATTTGGCCGCGCTGCCGCACGTGACGATCGTCCGGATGCCGAACAGCTTCGCCAGGCCGATGGCGGTCGTGCCGATGCCGCTCGTGCCGCCGTGGATCAGCGCCGTCTCGCCCTCGCGCACATAGGCGCGCTCGAACAGATTATGCCACACGGTGAACACGGTTTCGGGCAGCGCCGCCGCTTCCGCCATCGAAAAGCCCTTGGGCACCGGCAGACAGCTTCCCGCCGGCGCGACGCAATATTCGGCATAGCCGCCGCCCGCGACCAGCGCGCAGACCGACTGCCCCAGCAATTCGGCGTCGCCGCCCGGCCCGACGGCGGCGACGATGCCCGCTACCTCCAGCCCCGGCAGGTCGGACGCGCCCGGCGGCGGCGGATAGAAACCCATGCGTTGCAATACGTCGGGACGGTTGACCCCGGCGGCGGCGACGCGGATCAACAGCTCGTCGGGTCCGGGCTGCGGCACCGGCCGCGTTTCGGCGACAAGAACCTCCGGTCCGCCGGGCGCGCTTATCGCGATGGCGGTCATGCTCTGCGGCAGGCTGGTCAAGCTAAGTCCCCCGATAATCCCGAAATCCCACTCGGCCCGTCTTATTGACAGGCGGACGGCACGGGTCAACAGTCTCGCGCCGCGAGAGGAGAGCGAAGATGGATGACGACGACCTTCCCCGCCGCCGCGACGACATGCTGACCGCGCTGACGAAGCAGGCGCTCGACCCGCTGTCGATCGAGGAATTGCACGATCGCATCGCGGTGCTGGAGGCCGAAACCGCGCGCACGAAAAACCACATCGCCGCCGCCGGCAGTTTCAAGGCGAGCGCCGAGGCGCTGTTCAAAAAGGCATGATGGCCACCGACGATGCAGCCACGGCGCCGCGGCGCGCCGCGCGGTTTGGCGTGGCCGCCATCGCGGCGCTGGCGCTGTCCGCCTGCGCGGGCGGCAATTACCGGCCGGTCAGCGACACGCCGGTGCGCATCGGGCCGGCCTATACGATCCGCGGCACGACCTATGTCCCCGCCGCCGCGCCCGGTTACGATGCGGTGGGTTTCGCCAGCTGGTACGGCAGCGAGTCGGGCAACCGCACCGCCAATGGCGAACGTTTCCGCCCCGGCTGGATCACCGCCGCGCACACCACCCTGCCGCTGCCAACCTATGTCGAGGTGACGGCGCTCGACACCGGGCGCCGGATATTGGTGCGGATCAACGATCGCGGCCCTTTCGCGCGGAACGGGCGGATCATCGATCTGTCGCGCGGCGCCGCCGAACAGCTGGGCATCAAGGCGCAGGGCCACGCCCCGGTTCGCGTGCGCCGCGTCGAACCGTCGGACAAGGACCGCGCGCGGCTTCGCAAGGGCAAAGGCGCCGCCTCGCTGCCCGCCGTGCCCGAACGCGAACTGCGCGCGATGCGCGACCGGCTCGGCAGCGGAGCGCGCTGAAAAATCAAGGGCGCGTTAACCATGTTGCAAGGCTGTCATCCTAATTTCACAATCGCTGCCGCTTTTCTCTTGCGGACGGGCGGCGGCATCGCCACCTTAGGTTCCTAGAGGGGGCCGCCTCTCCCCGGCCTGGTCCCCTGCAAGGAGATACAGACCATGCCGTCTTTTTCGGAATCGCTCGAAAAGACCCTCCACAATGCCCTGAAGGCCGCGTCGGAGCGGCACCATGAATATGCGACGCTGGAGCATCTGCTCTATGCGCTGATCGACGACGATCATGCCGCAGAGGTGATGCGCGCCTGCGGCGTCGCGCTCGACGATCTGCAATCGGCGGTCGTCCACTATCTCGACACCGAACTCGACAGCCTGAAGGTCGAGGGGCACAGCGACCCCTCCCCCACCAGCGGCTTCCAGCGCGTCGTCCAGCGCGCGATCCTGCACGTCCAGTCGTCGGGCAAGGACGAGGTGACGGGCGCCAATGTCCTCGTCGCCCTCTTCTCCGAACGCGAATCCTATGCCGTCTATTTCCTCCAGCAGCAGGACCTGACGCGCCTCGACGCCGTGTCCTATCTCAGCCACGGCGTCGGCAAGGGCGGCAAGCCGTCGCCGCAGGCCGAGCCCGAGGAAAAGGAGGAGGCCAAGGAAAAGGCGGACGCCAAGAGCAAGAAGGAAACCGCGCTCGACCAGTTCACCGTCAATCTCAACGAAAAGGCGAAGGGCGGCAAGGTCGACCCGCTGATCGGCCGCAGTGCCGAGGTCGACCGCACGATCCAGATCCTGTGCCGCCGGTCGAAGAACAACCCGCTCTATGTCGGCGATCCCGGCGTCGGCAAGACCGCGATCGCCGAAGGGCTGGCGCGCAAGATCATCGAGGGCGACGTCCCCGAGGTGCTGCTGCCCGCCGTCATCTACTCGCTCGACATGGGCGCGCTGCTCGCCGGCACGCGCTATCGCGGCGATTTCGAGGAACGGCTGAAACAGGTCGTCTCCGAACTCGAAGGCCTGCCGCACGCGATCCTGTTCATCGACGAGATCCATACCGTGATCGGCGCGGGCGCCACCAGCGGCGGCGCGATGGACGCGTCGAACCTGCTCAAGCCCGCGCTGTCGGGCGGCGTCATCCGCTGCATCGGTTCGACGACGTACAAGGAGTTTCGCAATCACTTCGAAAAGGATCGCGCGCTGCTGCGCCGGTTCCAGAAGATCGACGTGATCGAACCGAGCATCGAGGACACGAAAAAGATCCTCGCCGGCCTGCGCGAAGCGTTCGAGACGCATCATAACGTCAAATATACGAGCGACGCGATCAACGCGGCGGTCGAGCTGTCGTCGCGCTACATCAACGACCGCAAGCTGCCCGACAAGGCGATCGACGTGATCGACGAGGTTGGCGCGATGCAGATGCTGGTGCCCCCGTCGAAGCGCCGCAAGACGATCACCGCGAAGGAGATCGAGGCCGTCATCGCGACGATGGCGCGCATCCCGCCCAAATCGGTGTCGAGCGACGACAAGAAGGTGCTGGAGACGATCGAGACCGACCTGAAGCGCGTCGTCTTTGGTCAGAACACCGCGATCGAGGTGCTGTCGTCGGCGATCAAGCTGTCGCGCGCGGGCCTTCGCGATCCCGAAAAGCCGATCGGCAACTATCTGTTCAGCGGCCCGACCGGCGTCGGCAAGACCGAGGTTGCGAAACAGCTCGCCCATCTGCTCGGCATTCCGCTCCAGCGTTTCGACATGTCCGAATATATGGAGCGCCATTCGGTCAGCCGGCTGATCGGCGCGCCGCCGGGCTATGTCGGATACGACCAGGGCGGCCTGCTGACCGATGCGATCGACCAGAACCCGCATTGCGTGCTGTTGCTCGACGAGATCGAAAAGGCGCATCCCGACCTGTTCAACATATTGTTGCAGGTGATGGACAATGGCCGCCTGACCGACCACCACGGCAAGACGGTCGATTTCCGCAACGTCATCCTGATCATGACGACCAATGCGGGCGCCAGCGACATGGCGCGCGAATCGATCGGCTTCGGCCAGTCGACGCGCGAGGATGTGCAGGAAGAGGCGGTGAAGCGCATGTTCACCCCCGAATTCCGCAACCGCCTCGATGCGATCGTGCCGTTCGGCTACCTGCCGCCCGAGGTCGTCGCGCGCGTCGTCGACAAGTTCATCCTGCAACTGGAACTTCAGCTGGCCGACCGCAACGTCCATATCCAGCTCGACGATGCGGCACGCGAATGGCTGACCGCCAAGGGCTATGACAAGCTCTATGGCGCGCGTCCGATGGGCCGGCTGATCCAGGAAAAGATCAAGCAGCCGCTGGCCGAGGAACTGCTCTTCGGCAAGCTGGTCCATGGCGGCGAGGTCAAGGTGAAGCTGAAAACCGGCGAGGATGCGAAGGTCGGCAACCCGCTCGCCTTCGAAATCACCCCCGCCGCGCCCAAGGCCGGCAAGGGCAAGGCAAAGAGCAAGGCCGAAAAGGCGGCGGAGTAAGCTAGCCAAAGCCCCCCCCTTCAGGGGAGGGCAGTGAGACTTGCCAGCTTGCTGGCTTAGTCGCAGCGGGTGGGGGCCAGCGGCCTTGCGCAGGGCCGATGGCTCCCTCCCCCAACCCCGCCCCTGAAGGGAAGGGGCTTACGGCCCTCGCAATTTGGCGCCCTATCGCCTATATCGACTCCATGTATGACTATATCGACATAGCCGCCGACGATACGGCCGCCCCGGCGCGCGTCCGCGACGGCACGATCAAGCTGCACGATGCGGCGGGTTTTGCCGGGATGCGCAAGGCGGGGCGGCTGTCGGCCGAAATCCTCGACGCGCTCGTCCCCTTCGTCCAGCCGGGCGTGACCACCGCCGCGATCGACGACCTGGTCCGCACGATGATGCTCGACGGCGGCGGCATTCCCGCGACGCTCGGCTATCGCGGTTTCACGCACAGTTGCTGCACCAGCATCAACCATGTCGTCTGTCACGGCATTCCCGACGACAAGCCGCTGCGCGATGGCGACATCATCAACATCGACGTGACCAGCATCGTCGACGGCTGGCACGGCGACACCAGCCGCATGTATCTGGTCGGCGATGTGCCGATCAAGGCGCGCCGCCTTGTCGAAGTCACCTATGAATGCCTGATGCTGGGGATCGAACAGGCCAGGCCCGGCAACCGCATGGGCGACGTCGCGCACGCGATCCAGAGCTACGCCGAGCGCCACCGCTATTCGGTCGTCCGCGATTTCTGCGGCCACGGCCTTGGCCAGATGTTCCACGACGCGCCCGAGGTCGTCCACGCGGGGCGTCCCGGCACCGGCCCCGAACTGCGCCCCGGCATGTTCTTCACCATCGAGCCGATGATCAACACCGGCAAATATGCGGTGAAGATGCTGAATGACGGGTGGACCGCGGTGACACGCGACCGCAGCCTGTCGGCGCAATTCGAACACAGCATCGGCATCACCGAGACCGGCTGCGAAATCTTCACCGCCAGCCCGAAGGGCCTGAACACGCCGCCCTGGGCCTGATCGGCACCCGTCCCCTCGTCATCCCGGATTTGATCCGGGCATTCATGCATTCAACGCGGCGTCCGCCTTCATGCACCCCGAATCCCGTCGGGGTGACGAAGGGGGGCCTTGCCAATGCCCATTTTCCGGGTTGCGCCCGCGCCCCTTCCGGCGCACTCTTGACGTTAACGTCAAGCATAGACGGCGAACGGGAGAGCAGGACATGGCGAAACGGGTCTTCACGGCGACGCTGATCGGCGCCGCGACGCTGGCACTGGCGGCATGCAACGCATCGAAGACCGACGATGGCGCCGCGACCGGCGGATCGCTCGACGCGGCGGAGAAGGCCAGCGAGACCCTGCTCAAGACCGGCGGCAACGGCGACGATTGGGCCGGCATCGGCTATGGCTATGACGAACAACGATTCAGCCCGCTGACCGACATCAACGACAGGAATGTCGGCGACCTCGGCATCGCCTGGTTCGCCGACCTGGACGACGCGCGCGGGCAGGAAGCGACGCCGGTGGTCGTCGACGGCGTGATGTATGTGACCCACGCCTGGTCGAAGGTCAGCGCCTGGGACGCCGCGACCGGAAAATCGCTGTGGAAATTCGACCCGCAGGTGCCCGGCGAGCGCGCGGTTTCGGCCTGCTGCGACGTCGTCAATCGCGGCGTCGCCGTCTGGGGCGACCGGGTCTTCGTCGGGACGCTCGACGGGCGGCTGATCGCGCTCGACCGGAAGAGCGGCCAACCGGTCTGGTCGACGCAGACGTTCGACAAGCGCAAGCATTATACCATCACCGGCGCGCCGCGCGTGGTGAAGGACATGGTGCTGATCGGCAACGGCGGCGCCGAATTCGGCGTGCGCGGCTATGTCACCGCCTATGACGCCGACACCGGCAAGGAACGCTGGCGCTTCTACACCGCGCCCAATCCCGAGAAGAAGCCGGACGGCGCCGCAAGCGACGATATTTTCGCGGCAAAGGGCAATGCGACCTGGTCCGACACCGGCGAATGGCAGACGTCGGGCGGCGGCGGCACCGTGTGGGACGCGATCGTCTATGACAAGGATCTCGACCAGATCTATCTGGGCGTCGGCAACGGCAACCCGTGGAACCACGGTACGCGGTCGAATGGTCAGGGCGACAACTGGTTCCTGTCCTCCATCGTCGCGCTCGATCCCGATACCGGCGCCTATAAATGGCATTATCAGGAAACCCCGGCCGAAACATGGGACTATACCGCGACCCAGCCGATCATCCTGGCCGACCAGACGGTCAACGGCACGCCGACCAAAGTCCTGTATCATGCGCCGAAGAACGGCTTCTTCTTCACCATCGACCGCGCGACCGGCAAGCTGATCGACGCGAAACCATTTGTCGACGGAATCAACTGGGCGACCGGGTACGACATGGCGACCGGCCGCCCGATCGAGAATCCCGACGCGCGATTTTATCGCACCGGCAAGCCCTTCATCGCGGTGCCCGGTGCGCTGGGCGCGCATAACTGGCATCCGATGAGCTACAATCCCGCGACCGGACTGGTCTATATTCCCGCCCAGCAGATTCCGCAGGGCTATCTCGCCGACATGGACGAACTCGACAAGCGCAAGGTGCTGGGCTTCAACGTCGGCACATCGCTCGACAAGACGATGCTGCCCGACGATCAGGCGGCCTTTCGCGCCGCGGTGGCCGCGACGACCGGCCGCCTCGTCGCCTTCGACCCGCGCAGCGGCAAGGTCGCGTGGGGCGTCGATTATCCCGCGGCGTGGAACGGCGGGACGATGACGACCGCCGGCAATCTGGTGTTCCAGGGCACCAGCACCGGCCGCTTCCGCGCCTATGCCGCCGACACCGGCAAGCAGCTTCTCGACCTCGACCTCCAGACGGGCATCGTCAGCGCGCCGTCAACCTTTCGCGTCGGCGGGGTGCAATATGTCGCCTTCCAGACCGGCAAGGGCGGCGCCTTCCCGCTCGTGGCCGGGGTCGCGGGCGGCGTGACGCGCAAGCTGCCCAACCTGCCGCGCCTCGTGGTGCTCAAGATCGGCGGCACGGCGAAACTCCCTGCCCCGCCCACAACGACGGCGCTGGCATGGAATCCGCCGCCGCAATTCGGCACGCCGCAACAGATCGCGGCGGGCAAGGCGCATTTCGGGCGCTATTGCATCGTCTGCCATGGCGACAGCGCGATCGGCAACGGCTTCACCCCCGACCTGCGCGTCTCCGCCACGCTGACCAACGCCGATGCGTGGAAGTCGGTCATCCTCGACGGCGCGCTCAAGGATCGCGGCATGGTCAGCTTTGCCCGCGTCCTGACGCCGGCCGATGTGGAGGCGATGCGCGCCTATGTCATCGACCGGTCGAACTGGACGAAGGCCAATTTGCCCGACGCCGCGGCGCCGATGGGGCGCTAACCTGCATCCTCCCTGTGGCGAAGCCATGGGGAGGGGGACCGCCCGAGAAGCGGGTGGTGGAGGGGCCAGCGACGTCGGCGTTATGGCCCCTCCGTCAGCGGCTGCGCCGCTGCCACCTCCCCATCGCTTCGCGACAGGGACGACCAAAATGCCAATCTGCCGCTTTTTTAGGCAGCGTCCGGACGCCATTGCCCACCCCTTGGGCATCGGCGCAATTTCCTGTCACAAATCTTACCGAAAGCTTGCGATTCGCCAATTGGCACGGCTCTTGATTGGTGCAAGATGACGGGGCCTCGCAGCGACTCAGGATGCGAACCGGACAGGCGGGCCTGATCCGGCTTTGGCCGCGAGCAACGATGTGAAGACCCAGTGGGGGACAAGACGCGTGAAGAAGATCGAGGCTATCATCAAGCCGTTCAAACTGGATGAAGTGAAGGAAGCGCTGCACGAAGTCGGCGTCAGCGGCATCACCGTGACCGAGGCCAAGGGTTTCGGACGGCAGAAGGGCCATACCGAACTGTATCGCGGCGCCGAATATGTCGTCGACTTTCTGCCCAAGGTGAAGCTGGAAGTGATCGTCGAGGACGGCCTGGCCGAACGCGTCGTCGAAGCGATCGCCGCGGCGGCGCAGACGGGCCGGATCGGCGACGGCAAGATTTTCGTCATTCCGGTCGAAACCGCGCTGCGCATCCGCACCGGCGAACGCAACGAGGATGCGCTCTAGGACGCGCTCCGCTCTCCCCATCCGTTCAACCAGACGCCGGCCAAGCCGGTCATCATCGCAAGAAGGAAGTTCACACCATGGCCACGAAGCCCAAGGATATCATCGCACGGATCAAGGACAATGACATCGAATGGGTCGACCTGCGCTTCACCGATCCCAAGGGGAAGTGGCAGCATCTGACGATGTGCGCGGGCGTGATCGACGAGGACGCGCTGGAAGACGGGCTGATGTTCGACGGATCGTCGATCGCCGGGTGGAAGGCGATCAACGAATCGGACATGATCCTGAAGCCCGATCTGGACGCCGTCTATGACGATCCCTTCTCGGCCACCCCGATGATCGTCATCTTCTGCGACATCGTCGAACCGTCGACCGGCGAAGGCTATGCCCGCGACCCGCGCACGACCGCGAAGCGCGCCGAAGCCTATGTCGCATCGACCGGGATCGGCGATACCGTCTATGTCGGCCCCGAAGCCGAATTCTTCATGTTCGACGACGTCCGTTTCGAAATCGGCTACAACAAGTCGGGGTTCGAAATCGACGATATCGAACTGCCGACCAACACCGGCCGCAGCTATGAAGGCGGCAACCTGGGCCATCGCCCGCGCGCCAAGGGCGGCTATTTCCCCGTCGCGCCGGTCGACAGCGCCGTCGACATCCGCGCCGAAATGGTGTCGACCATGCTCGAACTGGGCCTGCCCTGCGACAAGCATCACCACGAAGTCGCCGCCGCGCAGCACGAACTCGGCCTGACCTTCGGCACGCTGACCGAAACCGCCGACCGCATGCAGATCTACAAATATGTCGTGCACCAGGTCGCCAACGCCTATGGCAAGACCGCGACCTTCATGCCCAAGCCGATCAAGGACGATAACGGATCGGGCATGCACACCCACATTTCGATCTGGGAAAAGGGCAAGCCGCTGTTCGCGGGCAACGGCTATGCCGGCCTGTCCGACATGTGCCTCTATTTCATCGGCGGCGTCATCAAGCACGCCAAGGCGCTCAATGCCTTCACCAACCCGACGACGAACAGCTACAAGCGCCTCGTTCCCGGTTTCGAAGCGCCGGTGCTGCTCGCCTATTCCAGCCGCAACCGCTCGGCTTCGTGCCGCATCCCCTATGGCGCGGGCGCCAAGGCGAAGCGCGTCGAATTCCGCTTCCCCGATGCGATGGCCAATCCCTATCTCTGCTATTCGGCGCTGCTGATGGCGGGTCTCGACGGGATCCAGAACAAGATCCACCCCGGCGACGCGATGGACAAGAATCTGTACGACCTGCCGCCCGAGGAACTGGCCGAAGTCCCGACCGTCTGCGGCAGCTTGCGCGAGGCGCTCGACAGCCTGGCCGCCGATTACGAGTTCCTGCTGAAAGGCGACGTGTTCACCAAGGACCAGATCGACGCCTATATCGAGCTGAAGTGGGACGAGGTCTACACCTTCGAACAGACGCCGAGCCCGGTCGAGTTCGACATGTACTACAGCGCCTGATCCTTCGGATCAGCGACGCGATGGGGGCGTCCGGTCTGGGGGGACCGGGCGCCCTTTTCGTTATGGCCGCGCCCCTTGCCGGCCGGCTCCGGACGGGGCACAGTCGGCGCCCAGTCAGGAGCGCTGTCCATGAAATGCCTGTCCGCCGCCGCCATTGCCCTGTCGCTCGCCCTTGCCCCGGCCGCCGCCGCGAAACTGTCGCCGCAGGAAAGCCGGATGGCCGAGACCGTCACCGCCGAACGCGAGCGCACGATCGCGCTGCTCGAAACGCTGGTGAACCAGAACAGCGGCTCGCTGAACCTCGACGGGGTCGAAAAGGTCGGGCGGATGATGCGCGCCGAACTGGAACCGCTGGGCTTTGCGGTGACGTGGAAGCCGATGCGCGAAACCGGCCGCGCCGGGCATCTGATCGCGGTGCACAAGGGGCGCCCCGACGCGAAACGCCTGCTGCTGATCGCGCATCTCGACACGGTGTTCGAACCCGATTCGCCCTTTCAGCGTTTCGAGCGGATGGGCGACAAGGCCAGGGGGCCGGGCGCCGGCGACGACAAGGGGGGCATGGTGGTCGTCATCGCGGCGCTGCGCGCGATGCAGGCGGCCGGGACGCTGAAGGATGCCAATATCGAATTTCACATGACCGGCGACGAGGAGGATTCGGGCGACCCGATCGCGGTGGCGCGGGCCGACCTGATCGCCGCCGGCAAGCGCAGCGACGTCGCGCTGGGGTTCGAGGGGCTGGTCCGCGACCAGGGCGCCGACATGAGTTCGATAGCGCGGCGCTCGTCGGAAAGCTGGACCGTGACCGCGACCGGCAAGACCGGGCATAGTTCGGGCATCTTCGGGGCCACGGCCGGCGATGGCGCCATTTATGAACTGGCACGCATCATCCACCGCTTTCGCAGCGAACTGCCCGAACCGAACCTGACCTTCAACGTCGGGCTGATCGCGGGCGGACAGGAAGCGATGCTCGACACCGACAAGATCCGCGCGACCGCGAGCGGCAAGACCAACATCATCGCCCCCGTCGCGATCGCGCGCGGCGACCTGCGCACGCTGTCGGCCGAACAGGCCGCGCGCGTAAAGGCGCGGATGGAGGCGATCGTGGCCGACCATGCGCCGGGCACCGCCGCCACCCTGGCCTTCGATCCCGGCGGCTATCCGGCGATGTCGCCGACGGATGGCAATCGCGCGCTGCTGACCCGGCTCAATGCGGTCAATCTGGACATGGGGCTTCCCGAAATGGCCGCGCTCGATCCGCTGAAGCGGGGCGCCGCCGACATCAGCTTCGTCGCGCCCTTCGTCGATTCGCTCGCCGGGCTCGGCGCCTACAGCACCGGCGACCATGGGCCGGAAGAAACGGTCGACCTGCCCAGCATCGCGCGCCAGGCGACGCGCGCCGCCATATTGATGTCGCGGCTCGCGGCGGAAAAACGCTCGGCCCGGCCTTCGACGCCTTGATTCGTCGGCATCAACGATTAGGTAGCAATCCGATACCGTTTTACTCGCCCCTGGGAGACATAAGATGAGCGATACCGAGACGCATCTGAAACAGAATTACATTGGCGGCCGTTGGGTCGACAGTGCGGGCGGCAAACTGCACGAGGTGATCAACCCGGCGACCGAGGAAACGGCCTCGACGGTGGTGCTGGGCACGGCGGCGGACGTCGATGCGGCGGTTACGGCGGCGAAGGAAGCGTTCAAGAGCTTTTCGCAGACGAGCCGCGAGGAGCGGCTGGACCTGCTGAACCGGATCGTCGAGGAATATAAGAAGCGCACCCTCGATCTGGCGAAATCGATGGCGAGCGAAATGGGCGCGCCGGTCAGCTTTGCGGGCACGGCCCAGGTCGGCGCGGGAATCGGCGGCTTTCTGGGCACGATCGCGGCGCTGAAGGACTTCAGCTTCAGCGAACAGCATGGCGCGAACAAGGTGGTTTACGAACCGATCGGCGTCGTCGGCATGATCACGCCGTGGAACTGGCCGCTGAACCAGATCGCGCTGAAGGTCGCCCCCGCGCTGGCGGCGGGCAACACGATGGTGCTGAAACCGTCGGAGGAATGCCCCGGCAATGCGGTGATCCTGGCCGAGATTCTCGATGCGGCGGGCGTGCCGCCGGGCGTGTTCAATCTGGTCCAGGGCGACGGCCCGACCGTCGGCAACGCGATCAGCTCGCACCCCGGCATCGAGATGGTGAGCTTCACCGGATCGACGCGCGCGGGCATCATGGTTGCCAAGGCGGCGGCCGACACGGTCAAGCGCGTGCACCAGGAACTGGGCGGCAAGTCGCCCAACATCGTCCTGCCCGACGCGGACCTGGAAACGGTGCTGCCCCCCACGGTGCAGGGCGTGCTGGTCAACAGCGGCCAAAGCTGCATCGCGCCGACGCGCATTCTGGTGCACAAGGACCGCAAGGACGAAGCGGTCGGTGTCATCAAGGCGATGTTCGACGGCACCAGCGTCGGCGATCCGCAGGCCGAGGGCGCGCATATCGGCCCGGTGGTCAACAAGGCGCAATATGACAAGATTCAGGGGCTGATCCAGTCGGCGATCGACGAGGGCGCGACGCTGGAGACGGGCGGCACCGGCCTGCCGTCGAGCGTCAACCGCGGCTATTATGTGAAGCCGACGGTCTTTTCCGGCGTGACCCCCGACATGCGGATCGCGAAGGAGGAAATCTTCGGCCCCGTCGCGACGATCATCGAATATGACAGCGTCGACCAGGCGATCGATATCGCCAACGACACCGACTATGGCCTGTCCGCCGTCGTGTCGGGCGACCCGGCCAAGGCTGCCGACGTCGCGCCCAAACTGCGCGCCGGCATGGTCGCGGTCAATGCCTGGGGCCCCGGACCCGGCGCCCCCTTCGGCGGCTACAAGCAATCCGGCAACGGCCGCGAGGGCGGCATCTTCGGGCTCAAGGACTTCATGGAAATGAAGGCCATCAGCGGCATTCCGGCCTAAGCCGCTCCCCTCCCGCAAGCGGGAGAGGTTGGGGGGTGGGCCAGCCACGTCGAACGTGCCCACCCCGCCGCGACGGGCGAGCAAGCGCGCAAGCCTCACTGCCCCTCCCGTACACGGGAGGGGTTTTGCTTTGGACGAACTGTCATTATGCGCGAACGCATCATGACCACCCGCTCCCCCCTCGCTCCCGCATCCTTCCCCGCCCTGCCCGAAATCGCCGGCGTGACGCTTCGCGTCGCGCGCGCGCACTACAAGCAATGGGACCGCTGCGACCTCACCTATGTCGAGCTGGCGCCGGGAACGGCGGTCGCGGGCGTCTTCACGCGCAACATCTGCTGCTCGTCCGAGGTCGAGCTGGGGCGCGAACAGGTGAAGGACGGCACCGCCCGCGCGCTGATCGTCAATGCGGGCAACAGCAATGCCTTCACCGGCTATCGCGGACGCGAGGCGGTCGAACAGATCCAGGCGCAGGTCGCCGATCGCCTCGGCTGCGCGCCCGGCGACGTCTTCGTCAGTTCCACCGGCGTCATCGGCGTTCCGCTGCCCAAAGACAAGGCGCGGGCCGGGGTCGATGCCGCGCTGGGGGCCGCACCCTGCTCATGGGAAGCGGCGGCCGAAACCATCGGCACGACGGACACCTTCGCCAAGGGATCGACCGCCAGCGCCGTGATCGGCGACCGGACCGTCCATGTCGCGGGAATCGTCAAGGGGTCGGGGATGATCGCGCCCGACATGGCGACGATGCTCGGCTATATCTTCACCGACGCCGCGGTCGCGCCGGCGCTGTTGCAGGACATGCTGAGCCAGGCGACCGGCGGCAGCTTTAACAGCATCACGGTCGACAGCGACACCTCGACCAGCGACACGGTGCTGCTCTTCGCGACGGGCCGGGCGGACAACCCGCCGCTCGCCTCGTGGGACGATGCGGGGGCCGATGCGCTCTATGCCGCCATCCGTCAGGTCGCGCTCGACCTCGCGCATCAGGTCGTGCGCGATGGCGAAGGCGCGTCGAAATTCATCGAGGTGCAGGTGACGGGGGCGACGAGCGACGACAGCGCGAAGCGCATCGCGCTCGCCATCGCCAACTCGCCGCTGGTCAAGACCGCAATCGCGGGCGAGGATGCCAATTGGGGCCGCATCGTGATGGCGGTGGGCAAGGCGGGCGAACCCGCCGACCGCGACCGCCTGGCGATCCGCTTCGGCGACCATTGGGTGGCCAGGGACGGCCTGCCCGTGGATGGCTATGACGAAGCGCCCGTGTCGGCGCATCTGCAGGGTCCGGACATCCGCGTCGGCGCCGACATCGGCCTAGGCGACGGCCGCGCGACGGTGTGGACCTGCGACCTGACGCACGGCTACATCAGCATCAACGCCGACTATCGGAGTTGATCAATCGAGCGCAGGACCGAGATCATTATTTTCCTCGATCCGAAGCATTCTGATATCCCGAACCGAGGGCTGAAACCATTCGAACTGGCGCTTCAATTCCTGAACCGCCAGAACGCAATCAACCGCCGTGACCGCTTCATTGCCGAAATAGGTCGATCCCTGCTGCCAATCGAAACCCTTGGTTTCAAGAATGCGCCGCACATCAGCGTAGGCATTGCGCCACGACGAATTGGGATAGGTTTGCTCGAGCGTCGCGGTATCGAGATCGAAGACGATGGCGTACATGCTTCCTTCCCTTCCCCCACGTCGCGGGCCAAACCGATTATGTCCGATTGGAGCGTTCATGGGGAAGAGAAATAGCCGAAATGGTGAAGTTAGGCCAGCGCCCCTTCGAGCCAGCCCTTGAGCGCGCTCTTGGGCGCCGCGCCGACCTTGGTGTCGGCGATCTCGCCATTCTTGAACAGGATCATCGTCGGGATGCCGCGCACGCCATATTTGGCGGGGGCGTCGGGATGGTCGTCGATGTTCAGCTTGGCGATCACGACCTTGCCGGTCAGTTCGTCGGAAATTTCTTCCAGCGCGGGGCCGATCATCTTGCACGGGCCGCACCATTCCGCCCAGAAATCGACGAGCACGGGGGTGTCGCTGTCGAGCACATCGGCCTGAAAGCTGGCGTCGGTAATGGCTTTGGTCGTCATGGACGGTCTCCTGAAATTCTCTTGGCTTCCAAGCTAGGGGGCGCGGGCGCCCGGCTCAAGAGGGGAACCCGGCAAATTCGCCTTGGTTGCCGTCAAGCCCGGCTTGTGAAGGTCGAGGATCGCGTCATCCAGCATCATCAGCCGCGGTGCAGCGGTATAGAGCAGCGCCGCCTGCACGGTCCGGCCGGGAAAGATGACGCGCAGCGCATCGCGATAGGCCGCCATCTGCCGCAGATAGGCCGGCTGGACCGCGCCGCTATCGGCCGGAACATGGCGCCCGGTCTTGTAATCGATCACCGTCACCGCATCGTCGGTCACGCGCAGCCGGTCGACGATCCCCGCCACGACCGCGCCGTCCACGACCGCCGACAGCGGCACTTCGGCCAGACTGTCGGGTCCGAACAGCGCCGCATGATCAGGGTCGGACAATACCGCCAGAACCTCGTCGGCCATTGCCGCGCGCGCCGCCGGGTCGATGGCGGGCGCCTGCGCGGCAAGCCAGCGCAGCGCGGCCTCGCGCCGCGCCTGTGCCGCGACCGGCGGCAGCCGCTCGAACAGCGCGTGCAGCAACAGGCCGCGTTCGATGGCCGCGCCGCGCGCACCGCCCTGCGGCGGCACCGCCACCTCGTCCTCGCCCAGCGCGGAGGGCGCGAGCGGGCGCGGCGGACGCGCTTCCTCCGGCGCGGGTGTCCGCGCCCATTCGGGAAGCGATAGCGGCGGCGCCGGGATGGCCGCGGCCTTTTCCTTCTTTGCCCATTTGCCGTGATTGGCGCGGTGGACGCGGCGCTGGCCCCACATCGGACCGGCCGCTTCCCATTCGCATGTCATGCCCGACAGCACGCGCTCAGCCGCGGCGTGCCAGCTTTCTTCCGGGATCGAACGATCGGCGGCCTTGGTCACGCCGGCCACCACCAGCATTTCCTCCGCCCGCGTCATCGCGACATAGAAAAGCCGCCAATGCTCCTGCGCCGCCGCATCGGCCGCCTTCTGATAGGCGTCGGCCAGCGCGCCGTGCCGTTCGTCGCCGGGCACCGCGAACACCGGCAGCTTATCCCACCCCGCGACATCGACGGTGAAGGGGCGGTGGCCGATGCCGGGATCGTCGGTCGCGTCGGCCAGGATGACGATCGGCGCCTGCAACCCCTTCGACCCGTGCACGGTCATCACGCGCACGACGTCGCTGCGCGCCTCGGTCTGGCGTTTGATATCGGCGTTGCTGCCCGCGACCTTCGTCACGAAGCCGAGCAACGAGACAGTCTCGCGCGCTTCGAACGCCAGCGCCTGATTCAACAATTCGTCGATCGGGTCGCGCGCCTCGCGCCCCAGCCGTCCGGCGAGCTTGCGGCGCCCGTCGATCGGGCCGGACAAGACCGATTCCAGAAAGCGGAACGGCGTCGTATAATCGGCCATCGCCAGCAAGTGCCGCAGCGCCGCCATGGTCGCGGGCGGCATGTCGCCCTCCTGCGCGCGCAGATGCGGCCAGATCGCCGTGCGCCCACGCCCCTTGGTGCGCCGATATAATTCGTCCTGCGTCCAGCCGATCAGCGGCGACACCAGCAGCGCGGCCAGATTCAGGTCGTCGAGCGGCTGCGCCGCGAACCGCATCGCCGCGATCAGGTCCTGCACCGCCAGCGGCTGCGTCAGGGCGAAGCGATCGACGCCCGCGACGGGCACACCCAGCGCCTGCAGACGCGCGACGATCCGCGCCGCCAGGTCGCGGCGGCGGCGGACCAGGATCATCACGTCGCCCGGCGCGACGGGGCGGCCGTCCTTGCCATGGTCGATCCACTGCCGCACCTCGTCGGCAATCGCACGCGCGAGCCGCATCGAGGCGGGATCGGACGCCGGCGCATGGCCATCGGCAGCGTCGCCCTGGCCTTCACCGCCGTCGTCCCCCGCCGCCGCGTCGGCATCGAGCGCCTTGCCGACGGGCAGCGGCGCCCACAGTTCGACCTGCCCCGCCTGCGCCGACCGGAAGGGACGGTGCGGCGGTTCCTCGCCGTCGAGCCCCATCGCCGCCGTCCCGCCCGCCGCCAGCCAGGCATCGGCCACGTCCAGCACCGCGGGGGTCGAACGGTAGTTGGAGACGAGATCGACATTGTGAAACGCCTGCCCGGCGCGTTCGCCCAATGCGTGAAACAGCGCGCGCGCGGTCGCGAAGGCCTTGGGCTCCGTCCCCTGAAAGCCGAAGATCGCCTGCTTGCGATCGCCGACCGTGAACAGGGTGCGGATGCGGTCGGCGTCGTCCGGCGCGACCGCAAAAAACTCCTCGGCCAGCGACAGGACGATGCCCCATTGGCGCATGTTCGTGTCCTGCGCCTCGTCGACCAATATATGGTCGGTGCGCTGGTCGAGCTTGAAGCGCACCCAGTCGCCGAAGCGGCTGACGCGCAGCAGCGACCCTGCCAGCGTGATCAGATCGTCGAAATCGGCCAGCCCCCGTTCGCGTTTCGCCAGGGCATAGGCCCCGGAAAAGCGGCTGCCGAAATGCCACGCGGCGGCCAGATCGTCGGCGACGCGCATCGCGGTCGCGGTCGCGGTCAGATCCTGCACCGCCGCGACGATGCGGCTCGCGCTGTCCAGGCAGTCCCTCATCCCGCCCTTGTCGCCCGCATAGTCGGCGCGCAGATCGCCCTTGCCGGTCAGGAAACAGCCGAGAAGATCGGGCAGCATCGCGGCGCGCGCGGGCGCATCGGCCATCATCCAGCCGACCATCATGTCCGACCGCGCTTCGCCGGTCTTCGTGCCCCAGCCCGCTCCGCTCGTCGCGACTGCGCGGACGTCGTCATCGGCGACCGCGCCGCCCGCCAGCCGCCCGATCAGCCACGCATCGGGATCGTCGGTCGGCAGGCCGAACGCGTCGCGCAGATCGCGGCGGC
Source organism: Sphingopyxis macrogoltabida (assembly GCA_003241685.1). Lineage (GTDB taxonomy): Bacteria > Pseudomonadota > Alphaproteobacteria > Sphingomonadales > Sphingomonadaceae > Sphingopyxis > Sphingopyxis macrogoltabida_A. Next base: position 28,674 of record QFPJ01000013.1, on the reverse strand, counting down.
GCGGCGGCAGGGCGGCGCCCGGCCCGCCGAACACCGGCGCGCAGTCCGACAGGAAGGACAGCGCCGCGTCGGGGCCAAGCCGCCGCGACAGCATGGCGGCCGCATCGCGCAGCACCGGCGCCTCGTCATCCGCTTCGAGCAGATCGGCCAGCACCCGGCGCTGCAGTGCCGCGGCCTCATCCTCCTCGATCGCGCGAAAACCGGGCAGCAGTTTCGCCTCCAGCGGAAAGCTGGCGAGCAGGGTCTGGCAGAAGCTGTGGATCGTCTGCACCCGAATCGCGCCGCCGGGACTGTCGATGACCGTCGCGAACAGCGATCGCGCGCGGCGCATCAGCCCCGGCCACTGCCAGTCGAGGCCGAGCGCATGGAGGTCGAGCCGCAGGTCGCCGTCGGCCATTCGCACCCACGTCGCCAGCCGTTCGTGGATGCGGTGCGCCATTTCGGCGGCGCCCGCCTTGGTAAAGGTGATGCACAGGATCGCGTCGGGCGACACGCCGTCCAGCATCAGCCGCAGCACGCGCGCCGACAGCACCTGCGTCTTGCCCGTCCCCGCCGACGCGCCCAGCCAGACATGGTGCGCGGGATCGGCGGCCGCGCCTTGCCGCGGGTCGAGGGTCGCAAGGCCCGGCGGCTTGCTCATGCCCCGTCCTCCCCGCGCCCGAACCATTCGTCGCGGCGCATGAGCTGGTCATAGTCGCCATAGCCCGCCAGCGTGCCGGGCGCGAAAGCCGCGTCGCCGAGCAGGTAGCGCCCGGCGAGGTCCGACAGCGCGTCGGCCGCATGGTCGATGGCCTGTTCGGCGGTCTTCAGCCCGCTGCGCGAACCGTAACTGTTCGAAACCTTGCCCGCCCCGTCGGCCTGCCGGTCGGGCCGCAGGCTCCAATATTCGAGCGCGGCGACCGGCGCGGCGTCGATACCCGTCATGCCGCCGTCGCGCGCGATCAGCCCGAGCAGGCCGAGCTGATTGTCGAGCCTGTCGAATGCCGCCTTCGCACTCGGCGCGCCGCCGGATTTATAATCGACGATGGCCAGGCTGCCGTCGGCGGCGCGATCGATCCGGTCGGCCTTGCCGTGCAGCGTGATGCCGCCGGATGCCATCTCGCCCCGCACCTCGACATCGATCGGCCGGCGATCCCCGCCCATGACCTGCGCCGCCGCCCAGCGCAGCGCCGGTTCGACGCGCGGCAGCCAGAAGGCGCGCGCGATCGCGTCGAGCGCCGGGTCGGCGCGCAGCGCGGCGAGTTCGGCCTCGAACCCCTCGGCCGTCGCCCCGCCGCGCACCCAATCCTCGAACAATTTATGCACCCGCGTGCCGCGCCAGCGCGGATCGGGCGCGGCGCTGAGCGGATCGAGCGCCGACAGGCCCAATATCTGGTTCGCATAATAGGCAAAGGGATCGCGCGCGAGCCGGTCGACGGCGGTGACGCTGATCTTGCGCGGCCGCTCGCTGGCCGGCGGTGCGGGCGCGGGCCGCGTCGCCGGGACGGGACCGTCGGGCGGCATGTCGATCTCGGCCGCCAGACGCGTCAGCGGCACGCCGCCCCGCCCAGGTTCGGGCAGGTCGCCCGCCAGCGCCGCGAGCCGCAGCCAGAAGCGCGAGGCGACGGCGGGATCGCCGCCGCTGCGCCGCGCCCGCGTCACCACGACCTCGCGCGCGGCGAGCGCACCCGCGAAATCATGCGCGGCCATGCCCTGCTGCCGTTCGGGCGCGGGCAGGCCGAGCAGGCGGCGGATGCCGGGCGCCAGCCAGGGATCGGGCTGCGCCGCGGCGGGCCAGCGCCCCTCGTCCAGACCGGACAGGATCATCAGGTCGGCGCGCTGCAACCGCGCCTCCAGCAGCCCCCAGATGAACAGCCGGGGATGCCCGCCATAGGGAGGACGCACGCTCGCCTCGTTCAAAAGCTGGCCGATCATGGCCGGAAATTCGGCCGGGTCGATCACCGCCGGGCCGTCGCCGCCTGCCAAGGTCCACTGATCGACGATCTGGCTCAGCATATGCCCGGCCGGCCCGGTCCACAGGGCATCGCCGGCGAGCGACTCGCCCGCCGCCCGAAGGGCCGCCAGCAGGGTCAGCGGCGGCGCCGACCCCGATGCGAACGGCGCGAGCGCCGCGCCCAGCGCGCCCGACACCTCCGCCCACCACGGCTGCAACAGGACGGCGTCGGCATGGCCGCGCGCCTTCGGATCGGCGGCGCGCGCCGCGATGCGGGCGCCCACCCCCGCCCATCCGGGCTCCAGCCCCGGTTCGCGCAGGGTCAGGTCGAGCCGCCGCACCTGGTCGAGCCAGTCGCCCCGGCCCGCCCCCTTGCCGACCAGCGGATGCGACAGCAGCGCCATCAGCGCAACGACGTCGAAATCCGCCGCCAGGTCGGCGAGCAGCAGCAACAGCTGCCCCGGCGGCTTGCGCGACAGGGGCTGGCCCGCGCTGTCGTCGACGCTGATCCCCCAGCGTGCCAGCGCCGCCGCCACCCGCTCCGCGAGCGCGCGGTCGGGCGTGACGAGCGCCGCCGTCCGGCCCGGCGTTTCGACCGCTTCGCGCATCATCAGCGCGATGCCCTGGGCCTCCTGCCCGTCGTCGGCAAAGATGGCGCCCGACATTCCGGCGGTCGCGGCGGTCAGGTCGCCCGCGGTCTGCCACTGCGCGGTATAATCGGCCGGCGCGAACAACAGCGATACGAAGGGCGCGCGCGCCTCCGGCCCGTCGAAAGGCGACACCGCGTCCCATGTCCGCACTTCCGCGCGCGCGGCGCCCATGCGGTCGAGAAGCAGCTTCAGATGATATTGCGGATGCGTTTCCAGCGGCCGGCCGGCATCGGCGTCATCGCCCCGCACCGCGCCCAGCGCATCCCACTCGGCGTCCGCCATCTGCTGGTCGAGCCCCGGCAGAACGACCATCCCGCGCGCCAGACCGGCAACGGTGCGCAGCAGCCGCGCGGCGGCGGGCGCCGCCGTGGTGATGCCTGCCGCGACGACGAAGCGCGCCGGCGGTGCGGTGCGCCAGCCGTCGGCAACGCGCGCGAGCAGGCGGTTGCGGCGATCGGCGCGGTCGATATGGCCCGACCGCGCCAGCAGCACCGGCCAGTGATCGACGAGCAGGCGCAGGCGCGCAAGCGATGCCTGCCAATGTTCGGCATAGGGGCCAAGGTCGAGGTCGACCAACGCCGACACCGCCACCTCTTCATAATGAAGCTGGTCGATCACGCGCGCGAGGCTGTCGGCGAGCTGGAACGCCGCCGCGCCCGCGATCGGCGTTTCGCCCGCCGGGGTATGCCGTTCGATCAGGTCCGCCAGCAGCAGGCGGCGGCGCAGCGGGTCGATCGCGGGCGGAATAGGATCGGCGTCGATCGCATCGAGCGCCAGCGCCACCGATTCGTCGAGGTCGGCGTCGCCGATCACCGCCAGCCGCGGCATCAGCAACCCCGCGCCGCCCGCGCGCACGAACGCCGCCTGAACCGCGGTCCGCGCCCGATTGCTGGGCAACAGGATCAACCCTTCGGCAAGGCCCAGCGCGCCATCGGCAAAGCGGTCGATCAGCCCTGCGGCCAGCGCATCGGCGAACGCCCGGTGGACCGGGATGGAATATATGTCCGCGCGCGTCATGGCGAACGCAGCGAAGCAATCCGGAGCGGTTTACGCAAGCTCTGGATTGCCGCGCGGCCTCGCCGCGCGCGATGACGCGGGAACAGGATCAAACCTCGCCAAGCGCGGCTTCGGTCGGCGCGATGCGCGCGGGCGTGCCGACGTCGAACCATTGCCCCATGTGCGACAGGCCGTAGAGCCGCCCGGCCGCGATGGCGCGGTCCCACAGGATATTGGTCGAAAACGGTCCCGTCGGCGCATCGTCCAGCAGACGCGGCGAAATCAGCTGGATGCCGGTATAGACGAAGGGCGCGACGCGGCCGGGCCGGCGCCGCGACAGGCGCCCCGCCGGGTCCATGTGAAAATCGCCCAGGCCGCCATGCCCCGTCGCGCTCGCCTGGCGGATCACCAGCAACAGCGCATCCATCCGGTCGCCGTCCCAGTGCCGCGCCAGGTTCAGGATGCTGTCCTGCGGCCCGTCGGTCCAGATATTGTCGCTGTTGACGATCAGCACCGGGTCGCCGGTCAGCAGCGGCCGCGCCCTGACCATTCCCCCGCCCGTTTCGAGCAGCTGATCGCGTTCGTCGGATATGGCGATGTCGAACGACCGCTTCTGCTTGGCCAGATGCGCCTCCAGCGCGTCGGCCAGATAGTGGACGTTGACGACGACATGGCGGATGCCCGCGGCCTCGATGCGGTCGAGACTGTGATCGATCAGCGCCTTGCCCGCGACGCGGACCAGCGGCTTGGGCCGCGTCGCGGTCAGCGGCCGCATCCGCTTGCCCAGCCCCGCCGCCATCACCATCGCGCTGTCGATGCGCACGGGCGTATCGGCGCTCATGCCCAGGCCTCCGCCCGCTTGTCCGCCGGAACATAGGCATCGAACCAGGCCTTCAGGGGGGCGAGCGCCGGATGCGCCAGATCGCGTTCCAGCAGCCCCCACATGCGCGGCTGGAACTTGCGGTATCCCGCCTTGCCGTCGCGCTTCCACAGGCGGACGAAGACGCCCAGGATGCGCGTGTTGCGCTGTGCCGCAAGCGCCCAATAGGCGGCGCGGAAGCGGTCGTCGCGTCCCGTCGCGGCGATATAGCGGTCCAGCATCGCGGCCTCCACGGCGGGCGTCACGTCGCGCCGCGCATCCTCCAGGACCGAGGCCAGGTCATAGGCCGGATGACCGACCAGCGCGTCCTGGAAATCGAGCAGGCCGTAATGCGCCAGCCCGTCCCGGCCGCCGACCAGCATGATGTTTTCCGCATGAAAATCGCGCAGCACGGTGACGCGCGGCAGGCCGTCCTGCTCGACCGGCGCCAACACCGCCTGCCACGCCGCGCGAAACGCGTCGCGATCGACATCCAGATCGAGCGCGGGGCAATACCAGTCGGTGAACAGCATCACCTCGTCCAGCCACTGCGCGATGCCGTGCACCGGCAATCCGTCCATCGCCGGCCGGGCATGGAGGTGGACGAGCAGGTCGGTCACGCCGGCATAATAGCCGCTTTCCGTGCCCGGCCGCTCATCGACCGTTTCGCGCAGCCGGACGTCGCCGAAATCCTCGATCAGCAGCAACCCCCGGTCGAGATCGCGCGCCAGGATCGTCGGCGCGTTGAGCCCCAGAGCGCACAGATATTCGGCGACCGCCACGAACGGACGCGGGTCCTCGTGCGGCGGCGGCGCGTCCATCAGAACGGCGCGCCGGTCGCCGTCGCGAACGCGAAAATAGCGGCGGAAGGAGGCGTCGCCGGCCAGCGGCGTTATCTGCGCCTCGCCCCAGCCATGCGCGGCGAGGAAAGCCGGGGCATGGGCGGGTGGAATCATCGGAGCGGCCATCGGCTCCCCCAAGCGGTCGGCACGTCGGCTGTCAAGACGCGCGCGTCGCCTGTGCCCGAAATCGTCAGCGTCAGCGCGCCGGGCCAGCCTTCGCCGCCCAGCCGTTCGGGCCATTCGATCAGCAGCACGCCGTCGTACAGATAGTCGTCGAGCCCCAGTTCGATCAGTTCGTCCGCCGCCTCGATCCGGTACAGGTCGACATGGGCGATGGGCAGGTCGACCTCGGGCGGCGCATAGGGCTGGACGATCGCGAAAGTCGGGCTGGGCGCCTCGCCCGCCAGCCCGCGCGCCTTCAGCATCGCGCGCGCCAGCGTGGTCTTGCCCGCGCCGAGATCGCCCGACAGCAGCACGACGTCGCCCGGCAGCAGCGCTGCGCCGATGGCGGCGCCGATCCGATCGGCGTCGTCAAGATTATAGAAATGACGGGATTGCATGGCGATTTGGCAACGGATTTGTGCGGAGGCGCGGAGATCGCAAAGATTCTCGGTGCACGCGAAGACGCGAAGATGCGAAGATGTGGCGGTCACCGCGAAGCGGCTTTCCGACTGCTCCGCCGCGTCCGGGCGAGCCTTTCGAAGTGACAGGGGGCCTGACGGCCCCGCGCTCCTTCTTCGCGTCTTCGCGTCTTCGCGTGAATTCCATCTTCTTCTCCACGCCGCTGCGCGAATCTCTCCCCAGCGGGGGCAAGGACACCCTATGCCCCACGCGGCAGGCGGATACGCACCAGCGTCCCCTGCCCTTTTTCGCTCATCACTTCCATCGTCCCGCCGTGGGCGGCGACCAGCTGGCGCGCGAGCGCCAGGCCGATGCCGCCGGTCGCGGTTCCCGCCTGTTCGCCGCGCGTCACCGCGACCACCGCGTCGGGCAGTCCGGGGCCGTTGTCCGACACGATGATGTCGACATGCCGCGCGTCGCCTTCGGCATGAAGCAGCACGCGCCCGCCGCTGCGCCGGGCCGCTGCGGTAAAGCGGATCGCATTGTCCAGCAGCCCGGCGACGAGCCGCGACAGGCGCGGTGCGTCGCCCGCGATCACGCCGACATCGGCGGCGACCTGCGCCGCCAGGTCGATCCGTTCGCCGTCGGCCAGCGGCCGAGCATCGGTCAGCGCGGCGTTCAGCAGCGCGCGCAGATCGACCGGCGCCCGCTCGACCGCCAGCGTGCCCGCCTCGCCTTGGGCAAGGTCGAGCACATTGTCGATCTGGCGCGCCAGCACCGCGACCGAATCCATGATCGCATCGACATAGGTTCGCGCGGCGGGCGGCAGATCGCCGGCGTAGCCCGCCTGCAACATTTCGCCGAAACCGCCGATCGACGTCAGCGGCGTGCGCAGTTCATAGCTCATCCGCGACAGAAAGGCGGTCTTGACCTTGTCCGCCGCCTCCAGCGCCTCGTTGCGCTCGCGCAGCGCCCCTTCCATCTTCCGGCTCGCGGTGACGTCCAGCATGATCAGCAGCGCATTGCCGTCGGGCAGCGGGATGGAGGCGAAATCGAAATGGCGGCCGTCGGCAAAGCGGATCACGCCCGCGCGCTGCGTGCGTTCCAGCGTCGCGGCGCGGATCACTTCCTGCACGATGCTGATCTGGTTGGGCTTGGCCAGCCGGTCGGCCAGACCGCCCATCAGCGCATCGACGCGCGGGTGTGCGGCCAGCGCCGGTTCGTCGATCGCCCACAGGCGGCGGAACCGCTGGTTCCACAGATGCAGCCGCCCGTCGGGCGCGAACACCGCGATCGCCTCGAACAGATTGTCGAAGGTCGCGGTGCGCACGCGCAGCAGCGTATCGCGCGCGCCCGCCAGCTGCACCTGTTCGGTGCGGTCTTCGGCGATCAGCAACAGCCCGCCGTCGGGCGTCGGCTGGGCGACGACGCGCAGATGCGTGCCGTCGCGCAGCAGCCAGTCCTCCTCGCTGGCGTCGGCGCGGGCGAACCAGTCGACATGCGCCTGCCGCCATTCGGGATAGTCGCGCACTTCGGGCGTGCGCCCCCCCTCCCGCCACGCGTCGAGCAGCCGGGCAAACGGCCGCGCCTCGGTCACATCGTCGGCGTCAAGACCAAACAACCGCCGAAACGGCTGATTCGCGAACACGAGCGCTTGATCGGACCCGAATTGCGCCACCGCCGCCGACAGCCGGTCGAGCAGTTCGCGCTGCGTCTCGACAAAGCGGCGATGCGCGCCCCGCTCGCTCTCCAATTCCTGAATGTCGATCGCATAGCCCGCGACGCCGATCGCACGCCGGCCCTCCGGAACCAGTGGCACATCGGCGACGCGCATGATCCGGCGCTCGCCCTCGATGGTCACCGGCACGGTGCGCTGCTGTGCACTGCCCGCCTCCATCGCCTGTTCGGCCGCATCCGCCGCGCTGACCCCGGCGACGGGTTCGCACAGTTCAAGCCCATCCGCGATGACCGCATCGGCGTCCGCCGCCTCGACCGCACGGACATAGGCGCGGTTGACGAGCGCGAGGTTCAGCGTCGTGTCGCGGAACCACATCGGAAAGGGTGCTGCTTCGATCAGTCCCGACAACGCCTCGAACGCCCCCATCGCCTCGTCGCGTTCGGTGCGCATCTGCGCCAGCATGTGCTGCGCGTCGGTCGCATCGCTCAACCACAACAGCACACTGCCCGATCCACCAACGGCGGGCGGCGCCGACGCGCCGTGGACGACGATGGTGCGATTGCCGCCGACCGGCCGCAGCGTCATCGAAAAGGGCTTTGCGCCGCGCTGTGCGCCGATGATTGCCTGGCGCAGCGCCTCGTGGCTAGCGCCCTCCAGCCCAGCGTCGAGGCCGCGCAATTCGTCGAAATCGCGCGGTCCGCTTTCCAGTCCCAGCCAGCGCCCCAGCCGCTCGCCCGCCTCGATCCGCCAGTCGCTGCGCACGGTGACGGGCATATGGGGCGAGGCGTCGAGCAGTGCCGCCAGCCGATCGGTCTGACCGGCGACGAAGGCCGACCGGCGCTGCATCGCGATACCGCGTCCGACCGCCCACAGACCGGCGAGCAGCCACAGCGCGGCGAACAGGCCCAGCGCGAACACCAGCCCGGGGGAGAGCGCGTCACTCATCCCCTCTCAAATCCCCGCATGTTCGGCCGTCTCGCGCGCATGATCGCCTGCCCTAAAGGCGATGGAGTCATGTTTCAATCGCATGTCATGGCGAAACGGCGCGTCCCACCTTCCGATGGGCGCGCCGTCCACAGTTTTCGGTCGTTTCCACCATATGGAAACATGGTGGCCCCGGCCCGCTTCCGCTCCAGGCCTCCCCGACGATAACAGCCTGTGGGGTGCCGGGAGCGGGCGCGGGCCAGGGCCGCCTTCGCCGTCAGGCGAAGAAATCAATACCGATAATGATCGGGCTTGAATGGCCCCTCAACCGGCACGCCGATGTAATCGGCCTGCTTCTGCGTCAGCGTCGACAGCTTCACGCCCAGCTTTTCGAGGTGCAGCGCCGCAACCTTCTCGTCGAGGTGCTTGGGCAGGACATAGACGTCGTTGTTATACTGCTCGCTGCGCGTCCACAGCTCGATCTGCGCCAAAGTCTGGTTGGTAAAGCTCGCCGACATCACGAACGACGGGTGGCCGGTCGCATTGCCGAGGTTCACGAGTCGACCTTTCGACAGGATGATGATCTGCTTGCCATCAGGGAATTCGACCAGGTCGACCTGCGGCTTGACTTCGGTCCACTTGTAATTGGCGAGCGCCGCGATCTGGATCTCGCTGTCGAAGTGGCCGATGTTGCAGACGATCGCCATATTCTTCATCGCCGCCATATGTTCGGCGGTGATGACATCGGCGTTGCCGGTCGCGGTAACGAAGATGTCCGAGCGCTGGACGGCTTCATCCATCGACACCACCTCGAAACCTTCCATCGCCGCCTGCAGCGCGCAGATCGGGTCGATTTCGGTGACCAGCACGCGCGCGCCGCCGTTGCGGAGGGACTGGGCGCTGCCCTTGCCGACGTCGCCGAAGCCGGCGACGGTCGCGACCTTGCCGGCCAGCATCACGTCGGTGCCACGGCGGATCGCGTCGACCAGCGATTCCTTGCAGCCGTAGAGGTTGTCGAACTTCGACTTGGTAACGCTGTCGTTGACGTTGATCGCGGGGAAGGGCAGTTCGCCCTTCTTGGCGATGTGGTACAGTCGGTGGACGCCGGTCGTGGTTTCTTCCGAAACGCCCTTGATCGCCTTGACGGTCTTGGTCAGATAACCGGGGTTGGCGGCAACGAACGCCTTCAGCGCGCGCTGCATCTCGATCTCTTCTTCATTCTCGGGCGCCGGCATCGTCTCGCCGGCTTCCAGCTTCGCGCCCCACAGCGCGAACATCGTGGCGTCGCCGCCATCGTCGAGGATCAGGTTGCAGGTCGTGCCGTCTGCGACGCCCCAGTCGAAGATGCGGCCGACATAATCCCAGTAATCGGCCAGGCTCTCGCCCTTCACCGCGAACACAGGAACGCCCGTCGCGGCGATCGCGGCGGCGGCATGGTCCTGCGTCGAGAAGATGTTGCAGGTGGCCCAGCGGACTTCGGCGCCCAGCGCGGTCAGCGTCTCGATCAGCACCGCGGTCTGGATCGTCATGTGCAGCGAACCGGTGATGCGCGCGCCCTTCAGCGGCTGCGCGGCGCCATATTCGGCGCGCAGCGCCATCAGGCCGGGCATTTCGGTTTCGGCGATGTTGATTTCCTTGCGGCCGAAATCGGCAAGGTCGATGTCGGCAACAACAAAATCGCGGGTGTCGGCGGCGAGAGTGGCCACGGATAGATCTCCTGTCAGGCAAGGTCGGCCGCAGGCGAGCGGCCCCGAAAGCATGTGTAATTATGTTGCGCGCCCTAGCCCAATGCGCGCGTCCGATCAAATATAAACTTTTCTTTATATCCGCAAGCAAGAGCCCGCCGATGATCGCGGCCCGGGCACGCCTCGCCGCCCCGAAAAGACCGGCCCGCCAAAATAAATTTTTCGCCACGGCAATTGTGACAATCGCGCGCACATAAATATGACATCGCCCGGCCCGCGCCAACGCTATGAAAAAATGCGCTTATAATGCGCCATGCGGGTAGCATAGTCCGCTTATGTGACATGCATGTTACATCAGGGCTGAAATATTGACTTTTCCAGGCAGCGGACAGAAAATCGTCTCAAGTTTTCGGGGAGTTATCGCGATGAAAAAAATAGTCCTGCCACTGATCGCTCTGATTATGAGCACACCCGCCGCGGCTCAGTCGATCGTTGTCGTGACCGCACCTCAGGTCGATTCGGGTGTCGTCCTTCCGGTGGCCTTCACCGAACTGAAGGTCGGCGAAAATCGCGCGGCAATCGTCAAGCTGACCGGCGAAACGACGCTCGACGCCCGCGACCCGTCGCGGCTGATCAACCTCGGCACCGCTTATGCCCGCCTGGGCCGTGTCGCGGACGCCGCGGCCGCTTATGACGCCGCGGCGACCAGCCCGATCCGCTATGATGTGGAACTGGCCGACGGACGCTACGTCGATTCGCGCTGGGCCGCCCGCTCCGCGCGCGCCAATCTGAACGGTGGCGGCGAACGGATCGCGCTCGCCCGTTGATACGGGTTTTCTCGACCGACGCCGCGACGTTCGGCGGTCAGGCCTCGCCGCCCTCGGTGGTGAGCAGGCGCGCGTCGATGCCGGCCTCGGCAAAGGCCGCCTGCCACCGCGCGGCGGGCGGCGTTTCGAACAACAGCGTGTCGCTGCCCGGCGTGACGTGCCAGCCGTGGTGCACCATTTCGCCTTCCAGTTGCCCGGGCGACCAGCCGGCATAGCCGAGCGCGATCAGCCAGTTCGCCGGACCGCGTCCATCGGCGATCGCGCGCAATATGTCGTGCGAACTCGACACCATCCAGCGGTCCGCAACCTGTACCGCCCCCTCGCCGCCCCAATCGCGGCTATGGATCACGAATCCGCGCGACGGCTCGACCGGACCGCCCAGAAAAACGGGCTGATCGAGCGAACCGTCATGATCGATTTCAAGCTGGTCCAGCACGGCACCGACGGTCATGCCGTCGATCGGGTCGGCAACGCCGATGCCCATCGCACCTTCTTCGTCGTGGCTGATCATCGCGATCACCGAACGGTCGAAACGCGGGTCGCCGATTCCGGGTAGGGCCAGCAGAAGCTGGCCGGTGAACCAAGGTGGCGCGGTGTCCATCGTCCCACCATGAACCGCGGGGCGTCGCTGGTCCAGTCTGTTTCCCGCCCGGCAAAAGAGGCGCCGCCCTGTCGGCCGCGCCTCTCCTGTCGCTCACCCGGCCGGGCGAGGCCTCTCCAAAAACGGATCGATCAGCGCGAGGCGAGGCGCACGGCACTGGCCTTTGCGGCCCACTGGATGCTTTCATCGCCGCCCATCGCGCGGATGAAGCAGCGCTGCCCCTGCGCCTTGAGCTGCTGGCAGAGATTGTTCGCGTCGGCGCGGCTCGCCAGGCCGTTGACCGTCAGGCGATAGAAGGTGCGGCCCTTGACCGTTGCGGCATGGCTGGATGCCGGAAAATTGGCGAGCACGGTGTTGCCGCGTTTCAGCACGCCCCATTTTTCCTTGGCGATGCCCAGGCTGTCATAGGCACCCAATTGAACGGCCCAACCCGACGGCTTCTGTGCGTCGAAGCCCATCGCTTTCGGCACCAGGCGCGTCGCCATGTCGAGCGCCTGCTTTTGGGCCGGACGGACGGTTTCTGCTGCGCCGCCGGCCACGCGCGGCGCGTGGCGATAGGGCGCGGCATCGGCCGTGATGACTTCGGCGGGCTGCGGCTGCGGCAGTTCAGTCACCGGCACGACGCCATCGGCGGTGCGTTCGGGCATCGGCAGTTCGACCGTGCGGATCGCGCCTCCGGCGTCGGCCAGAACGGGCGCCGCAACGGGCGTCGGCGCATAGTCTTCAACCGGCGCCGGATCGGCGCTGGCCATCTCAACCGGCGCGTCGACAGCAGCCAGTTGGGTTTCGTCCGGGAAATTGGCGAGCGCAAGCTGCACCGGCATGCCCGCATCGACGCGCGGCTGCGTGCCGATCAGGCTCGCGACGCGTACACCGCTGTCCTGCTGTTCGGCCAGTTTCGACCATTCGGCCATGCGCGCGCCGACCTTGTCCGGGGTCAGATCCTGCGATGCGAAGATGCGCGCCTGCGCCCAGCGGCCCGACAGTGCCATCGCCAGCGCCAGGTTCTGGCGGGTGCGGGCATCGGCCCCCGGTGCGCGCGCAGCCTCGGTCAGCACATAGATCGCTGATTCGCTGTCGCCGGCGAGCGCCAGCGCGAGGCCGATGTCGGACGCGGGAACCTTGTCGCGATTGTCATGGAGCAGCTTGACCGCGTCGGCGGCCTGGCCGCGCGCAATCTGTGCGAGCGCGAGCGCGATGACGGTGTTGCCGTCGACGGCGCCCAGCTCCATCGCTTCCTGCAGCGCGCCGGTCGCCGAAACGAAGCGTCCGTCGTTGAGATAGGCCTGCCCCAGCAGCGCCCGATACCCGGCATCGCGCGGGCTCGCCGCAACCGCCGCCTCGGCGAGCGTGACGGCCCGGCTGGCCTTCCCCGCCTCCAGTGCCGCGCGAGCACCGTCGGCCGACTTGGCCGCGCCGACGGGCTTGCCCGCTGCGCCCGACGGCGCGGCTGCGGTTGAGCCCATGCTCGTGCAACCCGTCGTCGTGACGCCGAGAACGAAGCCCGAAACGGCCAGTTTCATCAGCAGTTTGCGGTTCATCTGAAATCCCCCTCTTTTCGGTCCCTGCCGCGCGGTCAGCGCTGTTTCGTCTGACGCAGCGGGCGCGCTGCCGGCAGGCGGCTCGCCATCGCGTCGATTTCGGGCAGCGACGAAAGATATTCGTCGAGCAATTCGGTCAGGATCACCTGCGACGACCGGCCGGTGACCGCGCTCGCCAGCCGCAGACGCAGATGACGTTCGGCGTCGAGCCGCAGTGTGAAGGCCGCCTTGTCGCGGGCGCGCGGTGTCCGGGGCGCGCGCGGCGCCCTGGGGTCGGGGCGCTGTTCGACCTTGCGGGCCACGGCGGCGACGCGATCGATCAGCGATTCCTGCTGCCGCACGATTTCGGGCACCTCGGCCGCTTCGACGTCGATGTCGGCAGCGTCGTGCAACGCTTCGACCGGCGCCGCCGGAGCACTGTCGTCCACCGCCTGCTCGGCCTCGGGATTGTGTGCAAGCATCGATCCCGCCAGCACGGGTTTCAAATCGACCAGATGCGCCGGTTCCGACGATTGCACCGGATCGACATCATAGCCCATGTCGTTCCAGCCCAGATCGTCATAATGGCCGCTGGGGCTGACCGGCGCGGGACCGCTGCCCAGCGGCTGGCGCCGCATCGCGGGGCGCGCGGCGCCCTTGCGCGCCAGCAGACCGGCACTCAGCGAAGCGAGAGGTTTGGGTTCGCCCATGTCGCCCGCCCCCTTCACTGGCCCGCGATGCGACGGCCGAAGCCGCCGCCCATCGGACGCACCGTGCCATAGCCCGGCTGCGCCGGAATCGGCGCGGAGAAGATGGTCCGGCGAAAATTCTTTTCCAGCCGGTCGTTGATATAGGTCCACAGCTGGCGGACTTCTTCGGCCGAGCGGCCGTTCGGATCGACTTCCATCACCGTGCGGCCGTCGATCATCGACGCGGCATAATCGGTGCGGTGGTGCAGCGTGACGGGCGCGACGGTGCCGTGCTGTGACAGGGCGACGGCCGCCTCGCTGGTGATCTTCGCCTTGGGCGTCGCGGCGTTGACGACGAACACCAGCGGCTTGCCCGCGCGTTCGCACAGATCGACGGTGGCACCGACGGCGCGCAGGTCATGCGGGCTGGGCCGCGTCGGCACGACGATCAGTTCGGCGACGCCGATGACGCTCTGAATCGCCATGGTGATCGCCGGCGGCGTATCGATGACGGCCAGCTTGAACCCCTGCTGGCGCAATATTTCCAGATCGGACGCCAGGCGGGCGACCGTGGTCTGGGCAAAGGCCGGAAGGTCCGTCTCGCGCTCGTTCCACCAATCGGCAAGCGACCCCTGCGGATCGATATCGATCAGGACGACAGGGCCGGCGCCGGCGAGTTGCGCCTGCACCGCCAGATGTCCCGACAAGGTGGTCTTGCCCGACCCGCCCTTTTGTGAAGCCAATGCCAAAACGCGCACTGCCGTCCCCCTGAAAATCCAACTATCGGGCGGGGAATGGCACGCGGGGCGCTAAAATTGAGTTAACGATGATAAAAAGAGGGTGAACCGATTCTTCGCGAATGTGGTAAACGATCGCTTGTCGAAAAACTGTCCCAATGCGGATCAAAGCGCCGCAAGCCGCGTTTGTCGATAACGCGCTGTTAGCCATTTTGGGCTAAGGGCCTTTCCGGGGACTGCGCTCCGCCAACGCCGTGGGAGCGGCGGGCGCATGTCATTGGAGATATAATATGCGTTCGTTCCGCACCGCCCTGTCCTTCGCGCTGCCGCTCGTCATCGGGGCGATTTCGATCGCACCGGCCCATGCGGCGCCGACCACCGCCGCTGCGGCATCCAGCGTCAAATCGGGCGTCGGTGCGTGGGAACGCGGCGATTACAAGAATGCGGTGGCGATCTGGCGGCCGCTGGCGATCGCGGGCGATCCCGATGCCCAATTCAATCTGGGCCAAGCCTATAAGCTGGGCCGGGGCGTTTCGACCGACCTTGGCGAAGCCGAAGGCTGGTATCAGCGCGCCGCGAAGCAGGGCCATCTGCAGGCGGAGGACAATCTGGGCCTCGTCCTCTTCACCGCCAACCGGCGGCAGGAGGCGATGAGCTATATCCGCCGGTCGGCCGAACGCGGCGAACCGCGCGCGCAATATGTCCTCGGCACCGCCCATTTCAACGGCGACCTTGCGCCGCGCGACTGGCCGCGCGCCTATGCGCTGACCAAACGGGCCAGCGACGCCGGGCTGGGCATCGCATCGGCGCGCCTGTCGCAGCTCGACGGGCTGATCCCGCTCGACCAGCGGCAGGCCGGCCTCGCGCTGCTGCCGGTGATGGAACGCGACGAACAGCGCGCCCGCCTCGCCGCGGTCAACGCGGCCGCGCCACCAGCGCCGACACCCGCCCCGTCGCCGATCCGAACCGCCGCGCTGCCGCCGTCGACCGCGGGGACAAGCTATACGCCGCCGCCCGCCGCTGCGGCCGCGCGTCCCGCACCGCCGCCCGCTCCGGCTCCGGCACCCGTTCCCGCATCGACAGCTCCCGCCAGCCCGGTCGCCACCGCCGCGGCCGCCGCGGCAACCGAAGCCACGGCCGCCGCAGAGGCAGCCGCAACGGCCGCGCCGGCTCCGATCCGCAGCGTCCCCGCGCCGATCGGCACCGTCGAGCTTCCGCCCGCCGAACCCGGCACCAGCTATCCCGCACCGCCGCTGGCGCCCGGCGCAAAGGCGCCTGCTCCCGCTCCGGCGCCGACCCCCGCGCCGACCCCGACACCAACTCCGGCTCCTTCACCCGCGCCGCAGCCCGCACCGGCAACACCGGCGGCCGCAGCGCCCGCTTCATCGTCCGCTGCGGTTCGCGCCGCCGCTGCCAGCCCGTGGCGCGCGCAGCTCGGCGCGTTCGGCGTCGAGGGCAATGCGCGCAATCTGTGGACCGCGCTGGAACGCAAATATCCCGACTTTGCCGGCCGCCAGCCCTATCTGGTCAAGACCGGCAAGCTGACGCGGCTGCAGGTCGGCGATTTCGCGGGCAAGGCCGAAGCGACGAAGTTCTGCGACACGGTCCGCAAAGGCGGTCAGGCCTGTCTGGTCGTCGACCGCTGACCGGCGGCGCGGCGACCCGGTAAGGGCCCTATCGGAAGAAGCAGTTCGCGCCCGCGAACAGCGCGTCGATTTTCGCGGTATTTCCCGGCGCGGCGAAAATTGCCCCGACGACATTCTCGCCGCTGCCGAAGGTCACTTCCTCGCCCAGCGTGCTGCCCTCGACCGCGACCAGCGACACCGATTCGCCCGCCTTGGCGCGCGTCGTCCCGACGCCGATGCCGCTGATCGTCGTATAGCTGTCGGCGCCCGGTTCGTTGCCCAGGAACCAGCCCATGAATTTCCCGTCGAGGAAGTTCAGCGTCATCGCGTCATAGCGGGTGAATTCCATGGGCCCCGCGCCGCATTCGTCGTTGCTGCTGCGGTCGTCGGCCTGACCCGCGACGCGGGCCAGCGCGTCCTCCGCCTGCGCGCGCGGCGCGCCGAACGCCAGCAGGCTGGCCTTGCCGCTATCCTTGTCGATGAAGCGCAGCCCTTCGCCGTCGAGGCTGACCGCCGTGGTCGCCGCGGCCGGGCCATCGGCCTTTGCCTCGGGCACCGCGGGCGCCGCCGGGATCGCCGCACCGTCGTCGGCCGCCCCGCCCTTCCCCGGATTGTCCGCCGCCGGCTTGCACGCCGCCAGACAGGTTGCGAGGGTCAGCACCGCCAGTTTTCGCATCATCATCTCCTGCGCCCGCCCCCGCGCCTGTCGAGGAACGGCAGCATGACTACCGCACCCAGGGCGGCCAGCGCCATATCCTTTTGCGCGTCCCATATATCACCCTGTTGCCCGTTATAGCGATCGGCGGCCTCGTCCGCCGCGACGATGGTCAGCAGCCATTCGAAGATTTCGTACAGGCACGACAGGGCCAGCGCCCATCCCAGCACCGCGACTGCCGCGCCGCGCGGCCCCAGCCCAGCCCAGCGGCGCGCGATTTCCGCGACCGGAACGGCGGTCAGCGCGCCGAAAGCGAAGTGGACGAGCCGGTCGTAATGATTGCGCGTCCAGCCGAAAGCTTCCGAGAGCGTGCCGCCGGTCAACGCCCGGGCCCAGTCGTCATAGGGCACATTGCTGTACGCATAGCGCCCGCCGAGCGTGTGCAGCGCCATGAACAGGACGATGCACGCGACCGACGCGGTCGACAGCGGCCAGCGGCGCAGCAGCCAGGGCGCGGCGACCAGCAGCAACAGGGTCGGGATATGCTGCAACAGCGCGATCGACGGATAGGGCTGGTCGATCTGCGCCACGGCCAGCAGCGCGAGCAGCAGGCCGAGCAGGCGGCGCTGCGGTTGCGGCAGGGATGAAAGCGCCGTCACCGGCACCGGGGCGTCGTTTCAAAAAGCCCGGAAAACTGCGCAACTTCATTCGCGATTGCACAAGGCGAGGGAGCGGTCGAACGGATCATGGCCGCAGCGTAGCGCGCATCGATTTTGTAGGACAGACCCTGCGCGGCGGCGTCCCCTCCCCGCCGCGGCGGGGAGGGGACGCGGCATCAACCCTTCTTCAGATGCCGACGGCCCAGCAGTTCGGCGATCTGCACCGCGTTCAGCGCCGCGCCCTTGCGCAGATTGTCCGACACGCACCAGAAAGCGAGGCCGTTGTCGACGGTGCTGTCATCGCGAACGCGGCTGACGAAGGTCGCATAGTCGCCGACGCATTCGACCGGGGTGACGTATCCGCCGTCCTCGCGCTTGTCGACGAGCATCACGCCGGGCGCTTCGCGCAGGATGTCCTGCGCCTGTTCGGCCGACAATTCCTGTTCCAGTTCGACGTTGATCGATTCCGAATGGCCGACGAACACCGGCACGCGGACGCAAGTCGCGACGACCTTGACCTTCGGATCGAGGATCTTCTTCGTTTCGACGACCATCTTCCATTCTTCCTTGGTCGACCCGTCGTCGAGGAATTTGTCGATGTGCGGAATGACGTTGAAGGCGATCTGCTTGGTGAATTTGTTGATGTCCTTTTCGTCGCCGACGAAGATCTGGCGCGTCTGGTTCCACAGTTCATCCATGCCCGCCTTGCCCGCGCCCGACACCGACTGGTAGGTCGAAACGACGACGCGCTTCACCGTCGCCGCATCGTGCAGCGGCTTCAGCGCGACGACCATCTGCGCGGTCGAACAATTGGGGTTGGCGATGATGTTTCGCTTCGTATAGCCGTCGATCGCATCGGGGTTCACCTCCGGCACGATCAGCGGCACGTCGGGGTCCATCCGGTAGAGCGACGAATTGTCGATCACGACGCAGCCGGCCGCGGCGGCTTTCGGTGCGTGGATCGCGGTCGCGTCGCTGCCGATCGCAAAGATCGCCATGTCCCAGCCGGCCCAGTCGAAATTTTCGATATTCTGGCATTTGACGGTCCTGCCGGTGTCGCCGATCTCGACCTCGTCGCCCTGGCTGCGCGACGAGGCGACCGCCGCCAGCTCGTCGATCGGGAATTCGCGCTCGGCCAGGATGGCGAGCACTTCGCGCCCGACATTGCCCGTCGCGCCGGCGACAACGATACGATAACCCATTTACGCACTCCTCGATGGATGAAACTCGGTTGAAAATCAGACTTTCCAGCGGAAGCGGCCGGTCAGCGGATGGGCGAACAGCGCATCCTCCTCACGCGTGCCGCGCCCGATATTGTGAAGGATCAACGGAACGCCCGCCGCGCTCCGCCGGTCCGATACGATGCCGGTGTGCGGAAACCGCCCGCCGGTCATCGCGGTAAAAATGTCCCCCGGCCGCCAATCGGCGGGATCGCGACTGACGGGAAGCCGGGCGCGCTGCCGCGTCCAAAAGGTCGCAAGGTTGGGCACCCGGCGATGGTCGATGTTGCGGTCCGCGCCGCGCAGGCCCCAATTCTTTGGATAGGCCCCAAAGTCGCCCTTCATGTCGGCATTTACAAGGGCCTGAAGATCGAGGCCCAGCGCGTCGCGATAGGCGCGGATGACGACGTCGGTGCACACGCCCCTTGCACGGTCGACATCGCCGTTCGGAAAGGGCAGCACGGTGTAGGCGGGGTCATAGGCAAGCGTCACGCCGACCTGTCGCCGCGCCGCCGCGACGAGCCGTTCGGCAGCCGTCGCGGCCAGCGCCCGGCCCGGCAGCCCCAACGCGCCAAGGCACAGCCCCGCGCCAAGGATGGCGCGCCGTGTCGATTGGAAAGGCATGGGCTGCGGCATGATCCTCTTACCCCACCGCCTTGAACCACCTTGTGTATCCCTGCGAAGGCGGGGATCCGGCACCAGAGGGTGCAAGATGGCACCAGCTGGAGATGGGCCCCCGCCTTCGCGGGGGCACAGGGTTTTTCAAAGCTGAGAACACTCCCTGACGAATGGATAATCGGCGTCGATGAAAAACCTGTGGCTGAAACGAAAAACGACCGGCTCTGCCTGTTGGCGGAACCGGTCGTTTTGGAAAGCTGTTTCGGCTTTGGGTGAGAGAAGCTCTCCTTAGCCTTCGCCGGCTTCCGACCGGTAATCGCGGCGTTCCGCAATACGTGCCGATTTACCCGTGCGCCCGCGCAGATAGTAAAGCTTCGCACGACGGACGGCGCCCTTGCGGACGACGGTAATGCTGTCGATGTTGGGCGAATAGAGCGGGAAGACGCGCTCGACACCTTCGCCGAACGACATTTTGCGCACGGTGAAGTTGGAGCCCATGCCCTTGTTCGAGCGTGCGATGCACACGCCTTCGAAATTCTGGACGCGGGTGCGTTCGCCTTCGACCACCTTCACGCCGACTTTCAGCGTGTCGCCGGGGCGGAAGGTCGGAATGGTCTTCGCCGCTTTGGCGATTTCTTCGGCTTCGATCGTCTGGATGAGGTTCATGTCCTCTAGTCCTCTTCTTTTCGCCGCGCGCCAGAGGCAGGTCGGGCCCGAGCGCCCTCATGGCGCTCCCAAAGGTCCGGCCTGCGTAACCGTGTATGATCTTCCGCCTGGTGTTTCCGCCAGGCCGCGATCTTCGCATGATCCCCCGATCGCAGCACTTCGGGGATCGTGCGCCCTTCCCACGTAACGGGCCGGGTATAATGCGGATATTCGAGCAAACCGTTTTCGAACGATTCGTCGTCACCGCTTGAAGCCGCGCCCATTACGCCGGGGAGCAGCCGAATGCAAGCGTCGAGCAGCAGCAGCGCCCCCATCTCGCCCCCCGACAAGATGATGTCGCCCATCGACACCTGTTCGATCGGGCGCGCGTCGAAGATACGCTCGTCGAATCCCTCGAACCGGCCGCACAGGATGATCGCGCCGGGACCCGCCGCAAGCTGGCGCACACGCGCCTGCGTGATCGGAATGCCGCGCGGCGTCATCGCCAGCACCGGCAGCCCCGGATGCGCGGTCGTCGCATGATCGACGGCGGCGGCGAGCACATCGGCCTTCAGCACCATGCCCGCCCCGCCGCCCGCCGGCGTATCGTCGACGGTGCGGTGCCGGTCGGTCGCGAAATCGCGGATCTGCACCGGCGCGCACGACCAGAGCCCGCTGTCGAGCGCGCGCCCCGCCATGCTGTGCCCCAGCGGACCGGGAAACATGTCGGGATAAAGCGTCAGGGGGACGGCGGCGAAGGTCATGGGTCGCCTATAGCGTCCAATTTTCGATCGTCAGCCCCGGCACATCGACGAAATCGGCTTCATTGTTGGTAATAACCGTAGCGCCGATGCTGAGCGCATGAGCGGCAAGCAAACGGTCGAAGCGGGCGCGCTTGAAAGACAGCCGCGCATATTCGCGGGCCGCCGCCTCATCGAAGGGCAGGAGCGGGATCGCTTGGACAAAGGCCTCCAGAACCGCAGGCGGCGGCGGTTTACCGACATATGTGCCAAAGGCGACTTCGGCATAGCTGATGACGGACATCGCAATTTCTCCAGGCGCACAGTCCGCGATCCGTTGCGTCAGCGCCTCATGTCCGGCATCCATCGCATACACGGCGGCGTTGGAATCGATCAGATAGCGGATCACGCTTGCTTTGCCGCCTTGGCCTCTTCCGAAGCCTCGCGCGCAGCGATTGCGCTGGGGCGCTCTTCGAACTCTTCCCGCGGCGCCAACCTGATGCCCGGCGCCTTGCCGGCAAAGCCGCTTACATCGATTTTCGCTTTCGGCTTTTCGGCGGGCTCGAAGCGGAATTCGCCACGTTCCTCGCGCACGATCATCTCCGTGCCCTCCTCCAGTCCGAGGGCCTTGGGCAGACGCAGCGCGAGCGAGTTGCCTGACTTGAAAACCTTTGCCCGATATTCCTTGGTCACGCCTGCCTCCGTATATACATCATGTATATACATCGTCATCGGCTCACCGGCAAGGTCACTCCGCCGCAACGCGCAGCCGCAACGCCTGGATCGTCGGCGGCGTCGTGGGGGCCAGCAGCAGCACCCCGTCGATCGCCCCGCGCTCGCAATTCAGGCGGAAGGCGGTCGACAGGGCGCCGTGGGGCGCCAGCGGTTCGGCGACCGGGCATTCGCCGACCTCGGCCTTCAGCTTCGCAAGGTCCGCCGCACGGTTTTCCGCCGACCGGTCGAGCAGGAAATTCATCGCCAGCTTGCCGTTCAGCGGACCGATGTTGCCCGCCGCATAGGCCGCGCGTGTCGCGGCGAAGGCGTCGGCGACGGCGGGCGACACCGGCACGGCGCGCGTTTCCAGCAGGCCCGCCTTGTCCATCAGCACCGCCGTGTCCCACGCGGGCGCCGACGGCCCCGCATAGGTGCGGTTCGACAGCGCAAAGACGCCGACGCCATGGTCGGGCATTAGCATGATATGGCTGCCATAGCCGGGATAGCCGCCGCCATGCGCCATGGTCAGCCCCAGATCGCAGTCCTGCGCGACGCGCCAGCCCATGCCATAGGCGGCCGCCTGCTTGCACGCCGTGGCGCCGGTCGATCCGATGCGATTCGTCACCGACACGAAATTGAGTCCCTGCGCCATCTCGCGCACCGTCGACCGTTTGACCGGGCCGGTGTCGGCATCGTCGCGCGGCGGCCATGCCGACAGCAGGAAGGCGACCCACTTCGCATAGTCGTTGGCGTTGACCTGAAGCCCGCCCATCGCGTTGAACGCGCCATCGGCCATTTCGGGTTCCGCCGTCCAGCGGTCGTTTTCCCAGCGGTAGCCGCGCGCATAGTGCGTCTTCGGCGCGTGCG
Source organism: Sphingopyxis macrogoltabida (assembly GCA_003241685.1). Taxonomy (GTDB): domain Bacteria; phylum Pseudomonadota; class Alphaproteobacteria; order Sphingomonadales; family Sphingomonadaceae; genus Sphingopyxis; species Sphingopyxis macrogoltabida_A. The sequence continues at coordinate 6,429 of QFPJ01000013.1, read as the reverse complement.
GCGCGTCATAGCCGCTGGCCGTCATGCCGAGCGGGGTCAGGATCGTCCGGCGAACATAATCGGTATAGGCCATGCCCGACGCATTGGCGACGATGCGGCCAAGCAGCGCATAGCCGAAGTTGGAATATTCATGTTGGCTCTGCGGCACGCGGCTGAATGGCAGGCCCGCCGCGATCATCCGCGTGAACGCCGCCTGCGGCAGCACCTGTTGCCGGTCGCCCCACGGATCGTCGGTGACAAGCCCGCCGACATGCTGAAGCAGGTCGCGGACGCGGATGCGCGGGCTGTCCGTCGTCGGATAGGTCCAGCCCTTCATCTCCGGCACATGATCCTCGGCCAGATCGTCGAGCCGCAGCTTGCCCTCGTCGCGCAGCGTCAGGATGGCGAGCGCGGTGAAGGCCTTGGTCATCGACGCGATGCGGAACAGGCTGTCGGGCGTGACGGGGCGCTTTGCGTCCAGATCCTGCACGCCGATGCCCTTCACATAGGCGAGCCGGCCGTCCTGCACGACGCCATAGACCATGCCGGGAATATGCTGATCGGCCTGATAGCGCGCGAACAGGGCGTCGATTTCGGGAGCGAGCCGGTCGAGGCTTTGGGGGGCGGCATCCTGCGCCGCCGCGGGGCCGCTGCCCGCGACCAGCATCACAGCAAGAAAGAAACCCGATTTCCAGCGCATACGCCCTCCATAGCCGATTGCCGTCAGGCTATCATCGCGGGGAACGGCCGACAATCAGCGATCAGAAGCCATCGTCCCGCCTTGCCGATCGCTGGAGATGCTTCGTCGCTCCGCTCCTCGCAAGGACGGAACGGGCGCTACGGATCAAACGGGATACTCTCCGCGGCCCACGCCGCTATGCCACGAAGGCGGCGTTGACGATCACGCCGTCGTCGGTCCATGCCGGAACCGCCTGCGCGGTCATCGGCACCATGAAGCGTTTGCCGCCGGGCTTTTCGATTTCCAGGATGTCGCCCGCGCCGAAATTTTCGACCGCGGCGACATGGCCGATCGCGGTGCCGTCGCTGGTCAGGCACGGCAGGCCGATCAGGTCGTGGTGATAATATTCGCCCTCGCCCAGCGCCGGCAGCACCGAGCGCGGGACGGTGAGCAACGTGCCGCGCAGCGCCTCGGCCGCGCTGCGGTCGGTTACTTCGGCAAAGCGCGCGACCGCGCCCTGGTTGGCGGGACGCACCGATGCCAGGGTCAGCTTGCGCGGCCCCGCATCGAAAACGGAAAAGGCGCGAAGAGCCTCCGCGCCTTCCCCGAACAGTTTCAGACGCACCTCGCCCGCCACCCCGTGCGCGCCGGCGATGGCGGCCAGGGTGACGGGGCGGTCGGCGTCGGCCAAGGGTTTAGCCTTCGGCCTTTTCTTCGCCGGCGGGAGCCTCTTCGGCCACCGGGCCGCCTTCCGAAACTTCCTCGGCGATCGCGGTCGCGTCTTCGGCGGTCGCATCGGCCGGGACTTCGTCGGCGACGGCATCGGCCACCGCTTCGGCGGTTTCTTCGGTCTTCACCGAACCGGTCGCATCCGATTCGGCGGTTTCCGGAGCGGCTTCTTCGGCTTCGGGTTCGGGGGCCGGAGCGGCGGCGGCTTCCTTGGCAGCTTCTTCAGCCTCGGCCAGCTTCGCGGCCTTTTCCTCGGCGCGTTCCTTGGCCTTTTCGCCCGGTTCGGCCTTGTTGGGATTGTTGCGCGCGGCGCGTTCCTTGACGCCCGCGGCGTCGAGGAAGCGGGCGACGCGGTCGGTCGGCTGCGCGCCAACCGAAATCCAGTGCTTCGCCCGTTCGGCGTCGAGCTTCACGCGCTCCGGATTGTCCTTGGCGAGCAGCGGGTTGTAGCTGCCGATGCGTTCGATGAAGCGGCCGTCGCGCGGGCTGCGCGAATCGGCGACGACGATCTTGTAATAGGGGCGCTTTTTGGAGCCGCCGCGCGACAGGCGAATGGAGGTAGCCATGATGTAAGTCCTTCTTTCTAAACGTCCAATATCAACAAAAACCTGAACTTTTTCCGTTGGAGATCCCCGCCTTCGCCGGGATGACGGCCTGTCGGGGCCGTCACTTCTTCTTTTTGATCATGTTGGCGAGATCGGGCGGCAGACCGCCGCCGCCGAGGCCGGGCAGACCGCCCAGGCCGCCGCCGCCCATACCGGGAATCCCCCCGCCGCGCCCGAGCAGCGCGCCGAGACCCTTCAGCCCGCCCATCTTGCGAATCTTCTTCATCGCGGTGGACATTTCCTGGTGCATCTTCAGCACCTTGTTCACCTGTTGCACCGTCGTGCCCGATCCGTTGGCGATGCGGATCTTGCGCTTGGCGTTGATGATGTCGGGCCTGGCGCGCTCCTTGGGCGTCATCGATCCCATGATCGCGTCCATATGGACCAGCGTCTTGTCGTCGGTGCCGCTCTGCGCCATCGCGGCCTGTGCCTTCTTCAGCCCCGGAATCATGCCCGCCAGCGCGCCCAGGCCGCCCATCCGGCGCATCTGATTGAGCTGCGTGCGCAGGTCGTCGAGGTCGAAGATGCCCTTGGCCATCTTCGCCGCCATCGCCTCGGCCTCTTCGGCCTGGATCGTCTCGGCGGCGCGTTCGACCAGGCTGACGACGTCGCCCATGCCGAGGATGCGGCCCGCGATGCGCGACGGCTGGAACAGTTCGAGCCCGTCGAGCTTTTCGCCGGTGCCCGCGAACTTGATCGGCTTGCCCGTGACGGCGCGCATCGACAGCGCCGCGCCGCCGCGCGCATCGCCGTCCATGCGGGTCAGCACGACGCCGGTCAGCGGCACCTGATCGGTGAAGCGCTGCGCGACCTGAACCGCGTCCTGGCCGGTCAGGCTGTCGACGACGAGCAGCGTTTCGGCGGGGTTCGCCGCGCGCGACACCGCCTGCATCTCGTCCATCAGCTGCTGATCGACGTGGAGCCGGCCCGCGGTGTCGAGCATGAGGACGTCATAGCCCTGCAGCTTCGCCGCCTGTAGCGCGCGTTGCGCGATCTCGACTGGCTGCTGCCCCGCGACGATCGGCAGCGTCGCGACGTCGATCTGGGTGCCGAGCACGGCAAGCTGTTCCTGCGCGGCGGGGCGATTGACGTCGAGCGACGCCATTAGCACCTTCTTGCGCTCCTTGTCCTTCAGCCGCTTCGCGATCTTCGCGGTGGTCGTCGTCTTGCCCGACCCCTGAAGGCCGACCATCATGATGACGGCGGGCGGCGCGACGGCAAGCTCCAGCTCGGCGGTTTCGGACCCGAGCATTTCGGTCAGCGCGTCGCTGACGATCTTGACCACCTGCTGCCCCGGCGTGACCGAGCGCAGGACATTCTGACCGATCGCGAGTTCGGTGACCTGGTCGACGAAGCTGCGCACCACGGGCAGCGCGACGTCCGCTTCCAGCAGGGCGATTCGCACTTCGCGCATCGCCGCGCGCACGTCAGCCTCGGTCAGCGCGCCGCGACCGCGGAGCTTTCCGAAAACATCGCCAAGCCGATTGCTCAGACTGTCGAACATGCGCCAAAAATCCCTTCTGACAGACCGCAACGCAAAACACGCCGGTGAGCGAAACCTCGCCAACCAGCGGCTACCCGTGGACAGATTTTTCCGTCGCGGATGTCGTATTCGCCCGTCCGCATGATGCGGCCGAACGCGGCGCCTTTACGCCAGCGGGCCGGTAAAGGCAAGTCCGCCGGCCATTGCCGTCTTTCCCTCCGTCGCCCCCCGCTTAACGCAAATTTCACCGCTTTGCGCGCAAATGGGGCACGATGGTGGGGGACCAAATGATCACCGAACGTAAAGCCCGCGACCGGAGCGAGGACGCCAGGCGCGATATATTGACCGGCGGCATCGTCGTCGCCGCCATCCTGATGTTCGTCGGGACGGGCAGCAATGTCCTGCAATCCGTCGTCCAGACGCTGATCGGCTTCGGCGGCGGCCCCGACAAGGTGCTGACCGTCGCGCTGGTGCTGAACATCGCGCTGATCCTGTTCGGCTGGCGCCGCTACGAGGACCTCAACCGCGAGATTCGCGAGCGCACCGACGCCGAAAAACGGGCGCGCTATCTGGCCGATACCGATCCGCTCACCGGCTTTCTCAATCGCCGCGCGCTGATGACCGCGGGGCAGCAGATGATCGCGGTCGCCACCGCGGAGGGCCGTCACGTCGCGCTGTTCCTGCTCGACCTCGACCATTTCAAGACCGTCAACGATATTCACGGCCACGCGGCCGGGGATCGCGTGTTGCAGGTCGCGGCCGAACGGATTTCCAACGTGCTGCCGCCGAGCGCGACCAAGGCCCGGCTGGGCGGCGACGAATTCGTCGCCATGCTGCCCTTCGATCCGGCGGGACGCGGCGATATCGATGCGCTGGCGGCGGAACTGGTCGCGGCGCTGGAGGATTCGGTCGCGCACGGATTGCAGCAGATCCGCATCGGCGCCTCGCTCGGCATCGCGCTGGCCGACGATGCCAGCATGACGATGGACACGATGGTGCGCCAGGCCGATATCGCCATGTATCATTGCAAGGACGAGGGCCGGAACCGCCATATCTGGTTCGAAACCGGCATGGAAATGGCGGTTCAGGTCCGCAACCAGATCGAAACCGGCATCCGCGAAGGCATGCCGCGCGGCGAGTTTCTTCCCTATTTCGAACCTCAGGTCGACATCGCGAGCGGCCGGCTGGTCGGTTTTGAAATGCTGATGCGCTGGAATTCGCCGGAAAACGGCATCATCCCGCCCGAACGCTTCATCCCCATCGCCGAAGAAAGCGGCCTGATCGGCGAATTGTCGCTGCACGTCATCCGCGAGGCGATGGACGTGGCGAAAACATGGGACCCGTCGGTGATGCTGGCGGTCAACATCTCGCCGCATCAGCTGAAGGACCCGTGGTTCAGCCAGAAACTGATGAAGCTGCTCGTCGAAACGGGATTTCCGCCGAGCCAGCTGGAAGTCGAGATCACCGAGACATCGCTGTTCGAAAACCTGCCGCTCGTCCGCTCGATCGTCACCAGCCTGAAAAATCAGGGCGTGTCGCTCAGCCTCGACGATTTCGGCACCGGCTATTCTTCGCTGTCGCACCTGCGCGCGCTGCCCTTCGACCGGATCAAGATCGACCGCAGCTTCGTCGCCGCGATGCGCGGCAGCCCCGATGCCCATGCGATCGTCATCGCGATCATCCGGCTGGGCGAAAGCCTGTCGATGCCGATCACCGCCGAAGGCGTCGAGGACGAAGCGAGCGCGATCGAACTGACGCGGCTGGGCTGTACCAAGGCGCAGGGCTGGTATTACGGCCGCGCCGCGTCGGCCGCCGACACGCTGTTGCTGCTCGCCGAGCGCGGCCTGCTGCGGACGCCGATGGTGCCGCCTGCGGCGCCCGACGCCGGCGAGGAAGAACTGCGGCGCAAGAGAGCCTGATTTCGGACGCGGCCGGGCGGCTGCCGAAACGGCGCCGGGCCAGGGGAATGTCACGCGAAGACGCGAAGAATATTCCGAATGAATCTCGCCCTTCATGCGCCGCGGCCCGCAACCCCGACAGGCGCTGCGCGCGATCGGCGCGCTGCCAAAGCACCATGACGCGGCCCCCTTCGCGTCTTCGCGTCGGCGCGTGAAACAATTGCACCGCGCCCCTGCCCCGGCGCAGCGCCCGACGCCTCGCTAGACTTCGCCGCCCCCCGCCCCTAAATGCGCCCTATGGCAGACCGCTTCACCAAGATGCACGGCCTTGGCAACGACTTCGTCGTGATCGACGCGCGCGCCGCGCCTGTCGAGATGACGCCGTCGCGCGCGCACGCCATCGCCGATCGCCGCCACGGCATCGGGTGCGACCAGCTGATCCTGCTCGAACCGTCGGCCAAGGCCGATGTGAAGATGCGCATCTTCAACGCCGACGGCGGCGAGGTCGAGGCGTGCGGCAATGCGACGCGCTGTGTCGCGACGCTGATCGGCAAGCCCGCGGTGATCGAAACGCTGGGCGGGATGCTGCGCGTGACCCCGGCCGACGGCGGCGCCGAAGTGACGCTGGGCGAGCCGGTGTTCGATTGGGAGCATGTGCCGCTGGCGATGCCGATGGACACGCGCGACATGCCCGTCGCCTGGGACGAGCTGGAGCATGGATCGGCGGTCAATGTCGGCAATCCGCACATCGTCTTTTTCGTGCCCGAAGCCGACGCCGTGCCGCTGGCCGACCTGGGCCCGCGGATCGAGACCGACCCGCTGTTCCCCGAACGCATCAACGTCAATGTCGCGAGCCTGGACGGCGAAAATCAGTTGCAGCTGCGCGTGTGGGAACGCGGCGTCGGATTGACGCAGGCGTGCGGCACCGGCGCCTGTGCCACCGCGGTCGCCGCGATCCGCGCCGGGCTGGTCCAGTCGCCCGTCACCGTGTCGCTGCCCGGCGGCGACCTGATCATCCGCTGGGCGCCGGGCGAACCGATCGTGATGAGCGGCGCC
>QFPJ01000089.1 GCA_003241685.1 Sphingopyxis macrogoltabida | reverse complement strand
GGCCGCGCCGCGATCTTCGCGGGCAATCATGGCGTCACCGTCCACGGCGTCAGCGCCTTCCCCGCCGCCGTCACCGCTCAGATGGTCGCGAATTTCGAATCCGGCGGCGCCGCGATCAACGCGCTGGCGGGCGCGGCGGGGCTCGACCTGACCGTCATCGCGCTCGATCTCGACCGTCCGACCGCCGATTTTTCGGCCGCCCCGGCGATGAGCCCTGCCGAATGCCTCGACGCGCTCAATGCGGGCGCGGCGGTGGTCGGCGACCGGCCCGACCTGATCGTGCTGGGCGAAATGGGGATCGGCAATTCAACCGCGGCGGCGGCGCTGTGCGCGCGCAGTCTGGGCGGCGGCGCGGCGGACTGGATCGGCCCCGGAACGGGCGTCGATGCCGCGGGCATTGCGCGCAAGGCGGGGGTGATCGACCGTGCGCTGGCGGTGCATGATGACGCCGCCCGCTCGGCCTTTGAAACGCTGCGCCGCGTCGGCGGACGCGAAATCGCCGCGATCGCGGGGGCTATCGTCCACGCGCGGCGGCTTGGCGTTCCCGTGCTGCTCGACGGTTTCATCGGCACCGCCGCGATCGCGCCGCTGTTCGCCGACAATCCAGCGATCGTCGACCATTGCCTCGCCGGCCATTGTTCGGCCGAGCCGGGGCATCGCCGCCTGCTCGACCGGCTCGGTCTCGACCCGCTGCTGGCGCTGGGCATGCGGCTCGGCGAAGGCAGCGGCGCAGCCGTCGCCGCCGCCATCGTCCGCGCCGCGCTGGCCGCGCATGATCAAATGGCGACCTTTGCCGAAGCGCAGGTATCCGCCTCGCTGTGAGCGCGGGCATCGCCCTCCATCTGCTGCGCCACGGCGCACCCGAAACGCCCGGACTGATGATGGGCCGCACCGACGGCGCACCGACGGCCCAGGGGTTAGCCGTCTGCGCCGCACAGGCGCGCGACCTGACGGTCGATCATATCGTCACCTCCGACCTGCGCCGATGCCATGCCGCCGCCGCTGCCATCGCCGCGCCGCGCGGTCTGGCGCCCGTCGCCGATCCCCGCTGGCGCGAACTGGATTTCGGCGACTGGGACGGACGCGCGGCGCGCGACCTGGACGCCGACGCGCTCGGCCGTTTCTGGGACGATCCCGACCGGAACCCGCCGCCGGGCGGCGAACCCTGGTCGGCGCTGGTGAACCGGGTATCGGCGGCGCTGGGCGACCTGCCCGCCGCCGCCACGCTGGTCGTGACGCACGGCGGCGCGATGCGCGCGGCGCTGCACCGGCTTTGCGGGTTCGGCGCGCGCCAGTGCTGGGCGTTCGACCTGCCCTATGGCGCGCTGCTTTCGCTGCGGCTGTGGCCGGGCAGCGCACCGACCGCGCAGGTCACCGGGCTGCGGCCATGAAGGGCCTGATCGTCGCGATCCAGTTCCTGACCCGGCTGCCGACCCCGCGCCTGACCGTCTCGGGCGCCGAGTTTGCCGCGTCGATGCGCTGGTTCCCCGCCGTCGGCCTGATCGTCGGCGCGATTGTCGCGGGCGGCGCATGGGCGGGGGCGCACATCGACGCATGGACCGGGGCGCTCGCGGCGCTGCTGCTGTGGGTCGCGGTGACGGGGGCGCTGCACCTCGACGGGCTTGGCGACATCGCCGACGCGAGCGGCGCCGCGCACAAGGACGTTGACCGCCTGCGCGCGGTGCTGGGCGATCCGCACGCCGGCAGTTTCGCGATCGTCGCCATCGCGCTGCAACTGATCGCCAAGCTGGTCCTGCTGCACGGCCTGATCGACGCGGACGCCTTCGTGGCGGTCGCGCTGGTGCCTTTCGCCGCGCGGATCGGGCCGCTCATCTGGTCGCGCTGGCTGCCCGACCTCTACGATGGGCTGGGGTCGAAGTTTCGCGGCGTCGTCCGCCCCGTCGATCTGGCCCTGTGGGGCGTGCTGTGGCTGGTCGCGGCATCGGTGTCGCCATCGCTGCTCGCCGCCGCGCCGCTGATCTTCGGCTGGGGCTGGTGGCTGATGCGGCGTATCGGCGGCATTTCGGGCGACGGCCACGGCGCGGGGATCGAGGTGAGCGAAAGCCTGTTGCTGCTCGCCGCGCTCATCGGGACAAGCGTCGCATGACCGCCCCCTGGACCTGGCATGGCGGCGCGCTGGCGGCGGCCAGAGCGCATTTCGGCGATGACGGCGAACCGTGGATCGACCTGTCGACCGGCATCAATCCGCACGGCTGGGACGGCGACGTCGCGATCGACTGGCGCCGCCTGCCCGAAACGGACGCGCTCGCCGCGCTCGAAGCCGCCGCCGCCGGTCATTTCGGCGTCGACCCGGCGCATGTCTGCGCGGTGCCGGGCAGCGAGACCGGCCTGCGGATCGCCGCCGCGCTGATCGGCGGCGGCGCCTGCCACATCGCCCCCGCCTATCGCACCCACAGCGAAATCTTCGCGAACAGCCGCGCGATCGCGCACGACGCGATCGCGACGTGCGCGGGATCGCTGGTGCT
>QFPJ01000088.1 GCA_003241685.1 Sphingopyxis macrogoltabida | reverse complement strand
TTGCCCGAGTGCCGCCCGATGCGGCCTCGATGGCGGTCGATCGGGCGGCGTCGCGCCGCCGTGCACCGGGACGGCCGCAGCGGGAGCGAAGGACGGCGAGGCGCCTGTTTCTTGGTTGCGCGAGGAGCCCGTCAGGGCGGGGAAGAAACAGGCGCGAAGCCGTTGCGCGGACAAGGCGCGCACGCCGCCAGACCAGCCTTCAAGAGAGGCCAGGGGCGGCACGGGTCATCGGAAAAAGGAGACCTTGCTGGCACGATCCAGGTCCGAACCCCATGCAGGATGAGCCCGTCGGGGGAAGTCGCCCTATCGCTTCGCCCGCTGCCAGCCTTTTGCGCGTCCTAGCGCTCGACAAGCTCCCGGCGCAGCGCGGGGACCGTCGCGCAGGCGGGGCTGCCATCCCTGGCGGTGCCCCAAATGGTGGTGACGATGATCCCGCCTCCCGCCGCGCGGGCCAGCAGCGCCGGATCGATATCATGGATGTCGACCTTCATCCGGCGGGACTAGGGCGAGGCATGATCGCCCGCCGCCTGACCTACGCGCACATAGACGAAGCGGCGCAAGGGTCCCTCGGGTCGAACCTGGTCACCGAAGAATTTGGGACCGGGCCCGACCCGCACGGCGAAGTCGAAGGCGAGCGGTTCACCATCGGCAGATCCTTGGGGATCAAGCGGGGCGCCGTCCCTGGATTGGAGGCTGTGCCACACGCGATGATGATCCGCATCGCGATTTCCGCAGTGTCCGCGCGCTTCATCACCGCTCTCCCTGCTCGCGCGTTCCGCCTCCGAACGCCGCGCTCCTGTCATAATGCGCCATGCGCGCCTGTTCCAGCATGGATGGAAACGGGACAAAGCCGCGCGACCGAGCCCATCGGGCGAGGCCGCGCGGCGCAATTTTCCAGCATGTGGTGGGCGGGCGCGATCGCTCCCGCCCGCCTTCGTTCATGCCGCTTGAGGCAAAGGCCTCTCCTCCTCTTTCTGCAATTCCGCACGGCATTCATCTTCGGCCAGCCGACGCGCGGCGACGACCTTGGCATGGGCGGCAACCGTTCCGACGCCCCCCCTTTCGGTATAGGCAGAGGGTGGGAACTGCATCCAGCGCGGCACCCAGCGCTCGACCTTGTCCCGGCCTTCCGCGCCTTCGAGATGATCGGCGATGATCCGCTTCAAGGTCTTCGCCTTCTCGCCCGCATTGGCGCTGGCGACCGTTTCCCCGGCTACCTCTGCCGTCATCCGGCCCAGCACCTCGCGGTCGCGCATCAAGGAAAAGAGCGCTTCGTCGGCCTGCCACCAGTCGGCCATGGCGATCCCGACCACCTCGACCGCTGCCGACCCCGCCGCCAATGTCTCGCCCATGACGACGGCAAGGACGCGCATCACCGCCTCGTCAGGCAGCGCGATAAGACGCAGGAACAGCCCGGCCACGCCATAGTCGTCGCCGTTGCCACCTGTAATGGTTGGCTCTTCCGCGGCGAGGCCCAGCGTATCCAGAACCACGCGCCGTTCCGCGTCGAACACTGCCTCTCCCCAGCATGTCTCGATGCTTTCGCGTACCTCATCGCTTCGCGTCGCCTGCGGTTCGGGACGGACGGTCCACAGGGATGAGCCGACGATGGCGTGCGCGACCATGAGTCGCATGGCGAGGCCGGGCTGGCCGATCAGCGCAGCGCGCACGGCTGCATGACGGTGCAGGTCGACATAGGTCTGGAGCGTGGATGTCAGTTCGGGCCGCTGGACCTTGGGCGGCGTGGCGGCGTCGCCGCGCTCGATCCGGCGGGCCTCTGCGCGGGTGACATCGCTGTTTGCGATGCTCAGGACGTGACCGGCACTGAGGGTGGCGGCATGACGCGCCGCCTTGCGTCATCCGCCGTCAGGACGGTGGAAGATCAGGGTCTGCAGTTGTCTCGCCCGAAGCCGGGCCATGGCGGCGGAGCATCGCCTGCGCCCAGAGGATCGAGCCAGACCGGCGCGACCATGTGGCCCAGACGGAAAGCGGATGAGCCGTCTCGAAAGCGAGATCGCGCTCGATGGCCATGCCATAGGGCAGCCGGACAGCGGCGATTTCCGACAGGCTGAACGTGCCGAGTTCCGGGCAACCGAAGCCAAGATCGGCGAGGCCGAAAAGCGTATCGCCGTCCTCGGCGAGTTCTGTCGCCAGCCATGTCGCCGCGCCCAGCGGATTGAACAGCTTGAGGACGGGCAGGAAGTCCGGTTCGGCAAGGCCGCCGCGCAGGGCGATGCCATGGCGAATGGCGTTTGCGCGCAGTGCCTCGCACAGGTCATCGGTGAGCAGGATCATGCCGCGATCCTTTCATCGGCGCGGGCGCTTTCGGCCTCGCGATGGCGGGAGAGCAGCCAGTCGGCGGCCTTGGAGGCCGCGCTGGCGGCGCGAAAGATGGCGCGGTTATCCTCGCGCAGAACGTCGAGTAATCGCGAGGTGTCGATAATGTGAAGGAACGCGGCCAGATTGGCTGGTATCTGCGGTTTCCTACCAACGTCCCTTTACATTATTTCAGAGCGT
>QFPJ01000053.1 GCA_003241685.1 Sphingopyxis macrogoltabida | reverse complement strand
GACGGATCGACCGCCTGCTGGGAAGCGATCGTCATGGCGCGCCGCATCACCCGGCGGGGCAAGGCGTTGCTGTCGACGGGACTGCACCCCCACTATCGCAGCGTCGCGCGGACGATGGCGAAATATACCGGCGACAGCCTGGTCGATGGCGATCCCGACCTGGTCCCCGGCACCGACTGGGCGGCGCTGGCAGCGGCGATCGACAAGGAAACGAGCTGCGTCGTCGTCCAATATCCTGACATTCTGGGCCGCATCGACGACATGAGCGCGCTGGCAAGCGCCTGTCAGGCGGCGGGGGCGCTGCTGATCGCGGTCGTCACCGAACCCGTCGCGCTCGGCCTGATCCGATCGCCGGGTGAAATGGGCGCCGACATCGTGGTGGGCGAGGGGCAGTCGCTGGGCGTCGGCCTCCAGTTCGGGGGACCCTATGTGGGGCTTTTCGCGTGCAAGGCTAAATATGTCCGCCAGATGCCGGGGCGCCTGTGCGGCGAGACCGTCGACGCGAACGGCAAGCGCGGTTTCGTGCTGACCCTGTCGACGCGCGAACAGCATATCCGCCGCGAAAAGGCGACCAGCAATATCTGCACCAACTCGGGGCTTTGCGCGCTGGCGTTCAGCATCCACATGACCTTGCTGGGCGAGGCCGGGCTGCGCCGGCTGGCGGCGATCAACCATGGCCGCGCGCAGGCGGCGGCGGCCGAACTGGCGACGGTGCCGGGCGTGTCGGTGCTGAACGGCGCCTTCTTCAACGAATTCACCCTGCGGCTCCCGCGTGAAGCGCGTCCGGTGGTTCACGAACTGGCGGAACGCGACATATTGGGCGGCGTCTCGCTGGGCCGCCTCTATCCCGGCAACGACGGCCTTGCCAACGGGCTGGTCGTCGCCGTGACCGAGACCGCGACGGCGGAGGATGTCGCCGCCTTTGCCGCGGCGCTGAAGGAGGTGCTGGCATGACCGCGCTCAACCCCACCGGCTGGCGTCCCGAAATGCGGGCGGGCGGTGCCGACGACAGCACGACCTTTACCGGCAATCGCGCGCTGATGCTGGAAGAGCCGCTGATTTTCGAAATTGGATCGAACGAGACGACCGGCGTCGATTTCGACGAGGATGCGCCGGTGTTCGACCTCGGCGCTCTCGCGCGTTCGGCGCCGATCGGCCTGCCGGGGCTGAGCGAAGGCGAGACGGTGCGCCACTACACGCGCCTGTCGCGCCAGAATTACGCCATCGACCTCGGCCTCTTCCCGCTCGGGTCGTGCACGATGAAGCATAATCCGCGCCTCAACGAAAAGGTCGCGCGGATGCCGGGTTTCGCCGACATCCATCCGCTTCAGCCGCAGGAAACGGTACAGGGCGCGCTCGCCGTCATTAACGAACTCGCGGTCTGGCTGATCAAGCTCACCGGCATGCACGGCGTTGCCATGACGCCCAAGGCCGGCGCGCATGGCGAACTGTGCGGCATCCTGTGCATCAAGGCCGCACTCGCGGCGCGCGGCGAGGATCGGCGCGTGCTGCTGGTTCCCGAAAGCGCGCACGGCACCAATCCCGCGACCGCGGCCTTCGCCGGCTTCTCGGTCGAGGATATTCCGGCGACCAGGGAAGGCCGCGTCGATCTGGAGGCGTTGAAGGCCCGGCTCGGACCCGATGTCGCGGGCGTGATGATCACCAACCCCAACACCTGCGGCCTGTTCGAGCGCGACATGAAGGCGATTTCGGACGCGGTGCACGCGGCGGGCGGCTACGTCTATTGCGACGGCGCCAATTTCAACGCGATCGTCGGACGGGTGCGCCCGGGCGACCTGGGCGTCGATGCGATGCACATCAACCTCCACAAGACCTTCTCCACCCCGCACGGCGGCGGCGGCCCCGGCTCGGGCCCGGTCGTGCTGTCCGAGGCGCTCGCGCCCTATGGCCCGATCCCCTATTCGGCGCGCTACGCCGACCCCGGATCGGAGTCCGGGGCAGGCTTCTCGTTCAAGCTGATCGAGGAGGAAAGCGCGGACGAGGCGCATCCCGACACCTTCGGCCGCATGACCGCCTTCCACGGCCAGATGGGCATGTTCACCCGCGCGCTCGCCTATATCCTCAGCCACGGGGCCGACGGGCTGAAACAGGTGGCGGAAGACGCGGTGCTCAACGCCAACTATATCCTGCGCAGCCTGGAGGATGTGCTCGACGCGCCGTTCGGCGGGTCGGGGCCGTGCATGCACGAGGCGCTGTTCACCGACGAGGGGCTGGCCGAGGGTTTCTCGACGCTCGATATCGCCAAGGGGATCATCGACGAGGGCTATCATCCGATGACCGTCTATTTCCCGCTCGTCGTTCATGGCGCGATGCTGATCGAGCCGACCGAGACCGAGAGCAAGGCGGTGCTCGACCAGTTCATCGGGGCGCTGCGCAGCGTTGCGCTGCGCGCGAAGAACGGCGATCCGGGGCTGAAGTCGGCGCCGCATTTCGCGCCGCGCGCGCGGCTTGACGAAACGCAGGCGGCGCGCAAGCCGGTGCTGAGCTGGAGCGAGCCCGCCGTCGCGCCGGGAACGCCGTCGCTGAGCGAGATGGGGGGCAGTTGAGCGAAGGACCGCATGGCGCGTCCCGGCGCGGCGGCTCCGGCTGCCTGATCGGCGGCGTCCTGTTCGCCGCGGTCTTCGTCGCGGTGTGGCTGGCGGCGATTACCCTCTATGGGCTGGTCGTCGAGCAATGGGAGATGGTCCGCGTCCGCCGCGACTTCAGCTATGACTGGGTGTTTCTGTGGGCGCCGTTGATCGCCGCGGGGCTGGGCCTTGCGGCCGCTTTCTTCGCGGCGCGGCGATTTTCGGCGGCCAGGATGACCATGTTGGTCCTGACCATCGGGCTGCTCGCCCTCTTTGGCGGCATCCTCCTGTTCGGGCTTGGCGGACTGCTCTGAGGCTGGCACAGCAGGCCGATGAACTGGGACACGATCTTTCAACTGGCCAATTACTGGGCAATCGCTGCCTGGATCGCGCTTGCTTTTCTGCCGCGCGGGCCAAAGATTCTCGCGCTGATCCTCTATCTCGGCGTTTTCCTTCTGTGTCTCGCCTACACCGTCCTGATCGCGGGCTTTCTGTCGGGCGGGATCGATCCCGGCGGGCCGGGAAGCGGCGGCGACCTGACGACGCTGGCGGGCGTGATGAAGCTGTTCGACACGCCCGGCGGCGCCACGCTTGGCTGGATTCACTATCTCGCTTTCGACCTGTTCGCGGGCCTGTGGATTGCGCGCGATGCCGATCAGAAGGGGTTCGGTCGCATCGCGCAATTCCCCTTTCTGCTCCTGACGCTGCTCGCCGGGCCGGTCGGGCTTTTCCTGTGGCTGATCGTGCGCGAACGCCGCGCACGGGCGCAGGCGAAGCGCCGGGCGGCGGCGTGACGCCGCAGCCCTGGACGCCGGGGGAGGGCGGTTCTGCCGCCCGCCGTCACGCGCCCGCGACCGCGCGCAATCGCGATGCGATCGCCGACGTGCTTGCCGACTGGTTGCCGCGTGAGGGGCTGGTGCTGGAGATCGCCAGCGGATCGGGCGAGCACGCCGTTCATTTCGCCGCGACCTTTCCGCAGCTTCGCTGGCAGCCGAGCGATCCCGATCCCGCCGCCATCGCCTCGATCGCGGCATGGTCCGAAGAGGCGGCGCGGCCCAATCTCGCGCCGCCGCTGCATCTCGATGCCGCCGCTCGGGACTGGCCGGTCGACGCGGCGGACGCGATCCTGTGCGTCAACATGGTGCATATCAGTCCATGGGCGGCGACGCTGGGCCTGTTCGCGGGTGCCGCGCGCCTGCTGGCCTCCGGGACGCCGCTGATCCTTTACGGCCCTTATCTCGAGGCGGATGTCGTCACCGCCGACAGCAATCTGGCCTTCGATGCCAGCCTGCGCGCGCGCAATCCCGAATGGGGGCTGCGCGATACGGCGGCGCTGCGGGAGGCCGCCGCATGCGCGGGGTTCGTCTTTGCCGAACGCCGGGCGATGCCCGCGAACAACATCATGCTGTGCTTTCGCCGGGTCTGACGCCGCCGGGCTGGCAGGGGTGACAGGTCGGGCGTTTCTGCGCTTTACCTTGGGCGCACAGCCGTTAGCTTCGGTTACAGATTGCAAAATGCAACGCGATTCGAGGAGAGAGGGCCGATGGCCGCCGATGTTTCCGACCTGACGACGTTCGATGACTATCTGACCCACTGGGCGGTCGATCGCCCGGACCGTGCCGCGATGCGCGAGGAAGACCGCGTCTTCACCTATAGCGAACTGGAAGAGCGCACCGCGCGCGTCGCCAGCGCCTTGCTCGCCGCCGGGCTGGCGAAGGGCGATCGCATTGCGTGGATTGGCAAGAACAGCGATCTGTATTTCACCCTCTTTTTCGGCGCGGCGCGGGCTGGCGTGGTGATGGCGCCGATCGGCTGGCGGCTCGCGCCCGCCGAATGGGCCTATGTCATCAACGACACGCGGGCAAAGATCGTCTTCACCGGACCGGGTTTCGAAGAGGTCGAAAGCCAGCTTGCCGGCAAGCTCGACCATGCACCGCGCATCATGGGCGCGGCGGAAACCGCTGCGTTGATCGATGCGACGCAGCGGGCCGCTTTCCGCCCCTCTTCGCCCGACGATGCCGTGCTGCAACTCTATACATCGGGGACCACCGGCAATCCGAAGGGCGCGGTGCTGTCGAACCGCAATCTCTTTGGCCTGCGCAAACATTCGGACGAACTCGACCTTCCCTATACCAAATGGGATGATGACGAGGCGGTGCTGGTCGCGATGCCGTGCGCGCATATCGGCGGGACGGGGCTGGGCATCATGGCGCTGGCGGCGGGGCTGCCCGGCGTGATCCTGGCCGAATTCAATCCCGATGGCGTGTTCGACGCGGTCGAGAAATATGGCGTAACCCGCTTTTTCATCGTGCCCGCGGCGCTCCAGATGCTGTTGCTCCACCCGCGCTGCGCCAGCGTCGATTACAGCCGGCTCAAATATATCCTCTACGGCGCCGCGCCGATCCCGCTCGAACTGCTGCGCCAGTGCATGCGGATGTTCGGCGCGCAGTTCATCCAGGCCTATGGCATGACCGAGACCACCGGCACGATCTGCATGCTGCCGCCCGAGGACCATGATCCCGAGGGCAACAAGCGGATGCGCTCGGCCGGAAAACCGCTCCCCGGCGTCGAAATCCGCGTGCTGGGCCCGGATGGCAAGGATGTGCCGACCGGCGAGGTGGGGGAGGTCGTCACGCGATCGTCGAATAACATGATCGGATATTGGAACCTGCCCGAAGCGACCGCGAACACGATGACGGCCGAGGGATGGATTCATACCGGCGATGCCGGATATCTGGACCAGGACGGCTATCTCTTCATCCACGACCGGGTGAAGGACATGATCATTTCCGGCGGCGAGAATGTCTATCCGGCCGAGGTCGAAAGCGCCATTTATGGCCATCCCGCGGTGCAGGAGGTGGCGGTGATCGGCATCCCCGACGACAAATGGGGCGAAGCGGTCAAGGCGGTCTGCGTCGCCAAACCCGGCATGGACATCGACGCGGACGACGTGATCGCGTGGACGCGCGACCGCATTGCGCCGTTCAAATGCCCGAAGTCGATCGACGTCATTCCCGCCCTGCCGCGCAACGCCAGCGGCAAGATACTCCGCAAGGACCTGCGCGCGCCCTATTGGGAAGGGCGTGAGCGGATGGTGAATTAGGGCGGCTTGCGTCGGCTGTAATGGCGAAGGGAGGGGCAGATTCCGGTCGCCTCCTGCCTTTTGTCATTCCGGAACCGATCCGGGGTCCATGAGACCAGTGCCGTCGCGGATTCCGGATCGGGTCCGGAATGACGATGCTATACATGCCGCGTTCCGCTCGTTTGCTGATAACCCCGCTTGTGTCATTCCCGCGAAAGCGGGAACCCAGGGCGTTCGTCGGCTGCCTCCGCACTGGGTCCCCGCTTTCGCGGGGATGACAAGGGCAGGATATACCGAATGTCCGCTACCGGCCGGACTCCACCCACCGGAATCCGGCGACGGAACGAACGGCATATTCCGGCGTCCAGTGCCGCATTGACCCGGCGTTAACCATTGTTCGTCATCACTCGCCGATCATCATGATGTGGGTGGCCCGATGAAGTTCGATCCGATCAATCCGGCGGCGGCGCCGATTCTCGACCAGTCGGTCGCCAGCGACTGCGGTGAGCTGGCCGTCGGGTGCAGCGACGCCGCGGGGCGGATCAAGCGCGCAACCGATCATATGGGGCGGCAGGTCGCCGAACTCGGCCGGCTGGAGCAATATGTCGTCAGCCTGGAAGCCGATCAGCGTCAGATCGCCGATTCGACCGACGAGGCGAAGCTGTTGTCGGCGCGCGCCTGCGAACAGCTCGACAGCGGAGCGGACCGCGTCAACAGCGCCGTCACCGAATTTCGCGCCGTGATCGACCTGGTCGCGCGGCTGGGCACCCATGTCACCAATTTTGCATCGGTGATGGAACAGGTGCAGCAGGTCAGCCAGTCGATCGAACAGATCGCCAAGACCACCAACATGCTGGCGCTGAACGCGGCGATCGAGGCCGAACGCGCGGGCGATGCCGGCCGGACCTTTGCGGTCGTCGCCGCCGAGGTGAAGAAGCTGGCGCAGAATACGCGCAGCGCCACCGACGAAATCCGCCGCAGCATCGGCAGCCTCGCGACCGAGGCGGGCGGGCTGGTCACCGAAATCCAGTCGGGCGTCGAACAGTCGAGCCGGGCCGAGGCGCAGTTCGAAACCATCACCGACGCCCTGCACGACGCGACGCATCTGGTGGCGCTGCTCGACGAC
Organism: Sphingopyxis macrogoltabida; assembly: GCA_003241685.1. Lineage (GTDB taxonomy): Bacteria > Pseudomonadota > Alphaproteobacteria > Sphingomonadales > Sphingomonadaceae > Sphingopyxis > Sphingopyxis macrogoltabida_A. The sequence continues at coordinate 8,113 of QFPJ01000053.1, read as the reverse complement.
CAGAGCGACCGCATCGCGCAGTCGAGCGCGATGGTCCATGCCAATGGCGCCAAGGTGCGCGAGGCGCTCGACCGGGTCGTCGGATCGGTGCGCGAAAACAGCGCGACGCTCAACGACACCCGCGATTCGATCCTGTCGATGGAGCAGGTGTCGAACCGCATGTTCAATGCGGTCATCACGGCCGGCGTTTCGCCGGTGGATTCGGCCTATGTCGAGCTGGCGGCGCTGGTCCGCGACGATTTCGTCGCGATCGCCGAACGGGCGCTGGCGGCGGGCGACCTGACCACCGATCAACTGTTCGATGCCGATTATGTGCCGGTGCCGGGGTCCAATCCGCCGCTGTTCCGCACCACGCTGTCCGATTGGGCCGATGCGAACTGGCGGCCGCTGTTCGACCGGCTGGTCGGTGAGCGGTCCGACGTCATCATGTCGTCGGCCAGCGACATGAACGGCTTTCTGCCGACGCATATCAGCGATTGTTCGCGGCGTCCGACGGGCGACATCGCCCATGACACGGCGCATTGCCGCAACGGCCGCATCCTGCTCAGCGATGTCGACCGGCAGGCGAAACGCAGCAACGCGCCCTTCTTCATGGCCGCCTATCGCCAGGAAGGCGACGGCACCAATTATGTGACGGTTCGCAACGTCTATATGCCCGTGGTCATCCACGGTCGCCGTTGGGGCGACGTCGAACTGGCCTACCAGATCTGACCCTTAAGGCCCGAACCTAGCTGCCCTGGCGCCGCGCCATGAAGGCTAGCTTTTCGAACAGCATCACGTCCTGCTCATTCTTGAGCAAGGCACCGTGGAGCGGCGGGATCGCCTTGCCGACGTCGCGGTTCTGGAGCACTTCCAGCGGCATGTCCTCGGCCAGCAGCAGCTTCAGCCAGTCGATGAGTTCGCTGGTCGACGGTTTCTTCTTCAATCCCGGCACGTCGCGCACGTCATAGAAAATGTCCATCGCGCGGCTGACCAGCGTTTTCTGGATGCCGGGGAAATGGACCTCGACGATTTCGGCCATCGTGTCGCGGTCGGGGAATTTGATGTAGTGGAAGAAACAGCGGCGCAGGAAAGCGTCGGGCAGTTCCTTTTCATTGTTCGACGTGATGACGACGATCGGGCGTTCCTTCGCGGTGATCGTCTCGTCGGTTTCATAGACGTGGAACGCCATCCGATCGAGTTCCTGAAGCAGATCGTTCGGAAATTCGATGTCGGCCTTGTCGATCTCGTCGATCAGCAGCACGGGCAGCTTGGGGCTGGTAAAGGCCTCCCACAGCTTGCCCTTGCGGATGTAATTGCGGATGTCGTGGACGCGCTCTTCGCCCAGCTGGCCGTCGCGCAGGCGGGCAACCGCGTCATATTCGTACAGGCCCTGCTGCGCCTTGGTCGTCGACTTGATGTTCCAGGTGATCAGCGGGGCGTCGAACGCCTGTGCGATCTGTTCGGCCAGCACCGTCTTGCCCGTGCCGGGCTCGCCCTTCACCAGCAGCGGACGGCGCAGCATCGTCGCGGCGTTGACCGCGACCTTCAGATCGTCGGTGGCGATATAGGCGGAGGTTCCCTCGAAACGCATCGGCTGGCGGCCTTTCCCTTGACGTGAACGTCAAGCGAAATGGCACAGCGGCGGTTGGGGTGCAAGTCACTCTCCCCCAAAAAGGGGTTTGTCAGGCGTGCGCGCGGCTGGCGGCGCGGGCGGCGAGCAGGTCCCACAGGCCGCTATGCTGCGCGATCAGTTGCTGCGCGCCGAACGCCAGCGCGCGTTCGGTCGCGGGCGTGTCGCCGATGGCGGTCGCGAGCCGCGCGGTGCCGGGCAGATCGGGCAGGGTGCAGCGCGGCGCCGTCATGTCGAGACGCTGGGCGCTGATGTCGAGCAGCACGCGGATCGTCCGCCAGTCGAGCGTCAGCGCGATCGCCGCGCCGACCGCGCAGCCGTGACGGTCCGATTCGGCAAGCATGTCGAGCGCCTTGCGCTGCGCCGCGACCGCGGCTTCGCACTGGTCCTGCCCCTGCGTGCTCGGGACCGGGCCGACCGCCGCGGTGATCCGGGACAGAAAGGCTCGTTCCTCGGCGAAGGCGGTGGCCGCTTCGTCCATCCATTCGCGCGACGCCGGGTCGACGGCCTTGCGCGCGGCGCTGTCGATGACGCCCGGATGACGGCCGTGCAGCAGGCAGAGGAAATGGACCGCATCGGCCAGGTTCCGCATCGCGTCGGGGCCGTTCGACAGCGCGCCCGACTTGACGTGCGGATGCGCGCCGGTGCCCTCGCTCGCGACGAGCGAATCGAGCAGTTCGGCGACACCGCGCGTCGGAAGCTGGGGCTGGGTCGACTGGCTCAACGCTTGATCCTTGGCTGCGGCGGGGGCGCCGTGGCGAATTCCAAGCATCGTCCATAGCGCAACGTCGTAAACGCCCCGTTTATGAGGGGCATGCGATTTTCAGCCGCTCTGTATCAGGACAGGACAAGTGCGCGCGTCCGGGTTCCGGCTGCGACGCAAAGCGACCGGCGGACTCGGGGTCTGCCGGTCGCTGTCGGCCGCGATGATCGGGGGTGCATCGCGGCGCGGGTTTACGGACTCTTGCGGGAGAGGGGGGCGGGCCCGCGACGTCGGGTCAGGCCGCGAGCGCCATTTCCTCCGCCTTGGCGACAGCCGGCAGAACCGGCTGCGCTTCGGGCTGCGTCATCGCATCGGCTGCCGCCGGGGTGGCCGTGCGGGCCGGGAAGAGCAGGCGCGAGGCGAGGACGATCGCGCCGAGCGCGAAATAGGCGACGAAGGTCTGCACCGGGAAGAAGAACAACGGCGCGAGGAAGGCAAGGCGCAGCCACAGCGGATTGAAGCCGAAATCCTGGCCGACGGCTTCGCAGATACCGAAGAACGTGTCCTGGCGGGAGAAGAGATTGCTGTTTTCGTTCGTCATGGTCGTTGTTCCTCTTGGCGGCGGCGGGGGGGATCCGTGCCCATGCCCGATGCAAAGCAACGGGCGTGCCAATTGGACATTCTCTCCGTTTTTCGGGGTTTTTCCGGCACGCGACGCGCCCTGCACCCCTGTCGTTGAGAAATTATTCCCATCGAATGGGATGATTCGCCAATGGCTGGCGCCGTCTGAACCGCAGCTTAAGGCACGGCCGCGGTGCCTGCACCCCGACGAAAGCAAACACCCCGCCCGGAGGCGGGGTGCGGATGGGCCAATAGCCTCGCTTGCTGCTTACTGGTCGAGGAAGCTGCGCATCTTGCGGCTGCGCGACGGGTGCTTCAGCTTGCGCAGCGCCTTCGCCTCGATCTGGCGGATGCGTTCGCGCGTCACGCTGAACTGCTGGCCGACTTCCTCGAGCGTGTGGTCGGTGTTCATCCCGATGCCGAAGCGCATGCGCAGCACGCGTTCCTCGCGCGGGGTGAGCGACGCCAGAACGCGCGTCACCGTCTCTTTCAGGTTCGACTGCACCGCGGCATCGACCGGGATGACGGCATTCTTGTCCTCGATGAAATCGCCGAGGTGGCTGTCTTCCTCGTCGCCGATCGGCGTTTCCAGACTGATCGGTTCCTTGGCGATCTTCATCACCTTGCGGACCTTTTCCAGCGGCATCGACAGACGCTCCGCCATTTCCTCCGGCGTCGGCTCACGGCCGCTTTCGTGCAGGAACTGGCGGCTGCAACGGACCAGCTTGTTGATCGTCTCGATCATGTGGACCGGGATGCGGATGGTGCGCGCCTGGTCGGCGATCGATCGCGTGATCGCCTGCCGGATCCACCAGGTCGCATAGGTGCTGAACTTGTAGCCGCGGCGGTATTCGAACTTGTCGACCGCCTTCATCAGACCGATATTGCCTTCCTGGATCAGGTCGAGGAACTGCAGGCCGCGGTTCGTATATTTCTTGGCGATCGAGATGACCAGGCGCAGGTTCGCCTCGACCATTTCCTTCTTGGCGATCCGCGCCTCGCGCTCGCCCTTCTGGACCATGTTCACGACGCGGCGGAATTCGACCAGGCTCATGCCCGCCGCCTGCGCGATTTCCGAAATCTCGACGCGGATGCGATCGACCGCGCCGCCTTCATTTTCGGCGAAGGCGGCCCATTTCTTGTCGAGTCCCGACACCTGGTCGAGCCAGTTTTCTTCCAATTCGCGGCCGATATAATGATCGAGGAACGCCTTGCGCGGCACCTTGTGGCGTTCGGCCAGACGCAGCATCTGGCCGCCGAGCGCGGTCAGGCGGCGGTTGTAGCTGTAAAGCTGGTCGACCAGATATTCGATCTTCGTGCCGTGAAACTGCACGCTTTCGACCTGCGCGGTCAGTTCCTCGCGCAGCTTGTGATATTTCTTTTCCGACGCCGCGGGGAAATCCTCGCCGCCCGACAGCGATTCCAGCCGCGCGTCCTGCAGCTTCTGGAATGCCTTGAAGCTCTTGGTGATGGCGGCGAATTTCTCCAGCGCATCGGGCTTCAGCAATTCTTCCATCGCCGCGAGGCTCAGCGTATTGTCCTCGTCGTCGTCGTCGAAATTCTCGCGCTTGCCCGACGAGTTTTCGCCGTCCTCGTCGTCGCCGTCGGCGGCGGGCTCTTCCTCCACCTCATCCTCGTCCTTGAACGAGACGCCGGCGGTCTTCTCGCTGATTTCGCCGTCGTCGCCTTCACCCTCGTCATCGAGATTTTCGGGCGCGGGGTCCTTCGACAGCATCGCTTCCAGATCGACGATTTCGCGCAGTTGCATGTCGCCATTGTTCAGCGCGTTCGACCATTCGATGATCGCGTTGAAGGTCAACGGGCTTTCGCACAATCCCAGGATCATCGTGTCGCGGCCGGCCTCGATCCGCTTCGCGATGGCGATTTCGCCCTCGCGGCTCAGCAGTTCGACGGCGCCCATTTCGCGCAGATACATGCGAACGGGATCGTCGGTGCGATCGACCGTTTCCTTCTTCTTCTCGATCGCCGGGGCGGTTATCGAGCCCGAATTGGCGGTGACGTCGATGTCCTCGTCGGATTCCTGCTCGGCTTCTTCCTGCACATCCTCGTCGCTTTCGACGATGTTGATGCCCATGTCGGAGATCGCCGACATGATGTCCTCGATCTGCTCGGACGACATCTCGTCCTGCGGCAGCGCCGCATTAAGCTCGTCATAGGTCAGGTAGCCGCGCTTCTTGCCGCGCGCGATCAGCTTTTTGACGTCGGCCTCGTTGAGGTCGATCAGCGGGCCGTCGGTATCGGCTTCGTTTTCGACGGCGGTGTTCTTGGTGGCCATGGTCGTTCGTCGTTCCTGCCTTGGGGCATCAATCAAATGGTCAAAACTGGCTGCTGTCGGACAGCGCGGCCAGCCGGCGGGTCAGTTCCTCATCCATCGTGCGCAGCTTTTGCTGCCGCGCGTGGCCTTCGTCGTCCATCGTGCGCATGTAATCCGCGGTGGCTTCCGCCAGCCGGGCGCGGATTTCGGGCTGCGTCACCAGCACGCCGATATATTCGTCAAGGTCGCGAAGCGCGGTTTCCCGTGCCGCATCGACCCCATCGCCTTCCAGCCGTCGATTGAATGAGAAGTGCATTCCGTCGGCTCTGAGCAATGTCGTCGCCCTATTATACACTTTCATGGGTTCCAATATGGCAAGCAACCCCTCGCAATCAAGCCCTTCTTGGGCATTTGCGATGTCAAGCATCAGGGAAAGCAGTTCGGCGTCGCCGGAATCGGGAATGGCAAGGCGGACCAGCGCTTCCTCGTTGCGCCGAATCGCTTGCGGATGACGCAGCAATCCGGCGATCAGCGCGGCCGCCAGGGGAGCGGCGATGCCCGTCTGCCCGATCGCCTTCGTCTCTTCGGCGGGCGGTTGCAGGCGCGGGTCGGGCGTGAAGCGGCGCCCGCCGCGCGGCGGTTGCGGCGCCCAGGGAACGCGCGGGCCGCGCTCCGGACGTTGCCGGGCGAACAGCGCGTCCAGCTTTTCGCGAAATGCCTCGCGATAATGGTGCCGCACGTCCGCATCCTCGATCGCGTCGGCATGGGCCAGCAGGCGGGTCTTGAGCGCCGCCCGTTCCTCCGGCGTCGCAAGCGGGCCGGCATTCACCTCATGCGCCCACAGCCGTTCGACCAGCGGCTGTGCGTCCGCCAGAATGTCGGCAAAGCCGGCCGCGCCGCGCGCCCGGACGATGTCGTCGGGGTCCTGCCCGGCGGGCAGCGTCGCGAAGGACAGGCTGAAACCGGGGCGCAGCAGCGGCAGCGCGCGCATCGCCGCGCGCATCGCGGCTTTCTGCCCCGCGCTGTCGCCGTCGAAACAGAGCGTCGGCACGGACACCATCCGCCACAACATGCCAAGCTGGTTTTCGGTCAACGCGGTGCCCAGCGGCGCGACGGCGTCGGCAATGCCCGCCTCCGCCAGCGCGATGACGTCCATATAGCCTTCGACCACGATGACGCGGTTCGTCTGGCGCGACGCGGGCGAGGCCTTGTCGAGATTATAGAGCGTGCGGCCCTTGTCGAAGAGCGGCGTATCGGGCGAGTTCAGATATTTGGGCTCGCCGTCGCCAAGAATTCTGCCGCCGAAGGCGATGACGCGTCCGCGCGCGTCGCGGATCGGGATCATCAGCCGGCCGCGAAATCGGTCGTAGGGTTCCTTGTCGTCGACGGCGATGAGCATGCCGGACTCGACCAGCATCGCGGTCGGAAACTTCTTCAGCGCTTCTTTCAGCGCGCTGCGGCTGTCGGGGGCGAGGCCGAAGCCGAAGGCGGCGCGCGTCGCATCCGAAATGCCGCGCCGCGTCAGATAGTCGCGCGCCGGCGCGCCATTGCCGCTCGCCAGTTGCTGCGCGAACCAGTCGGCCGCCGCCTGCGTCACGTCGCGCAGGCTCGCCTGCTCCTCGGCCTTTTTCGCGGCGCGCGGGTCGGGGGCGGGAACCTCCATGCCCGCCTCGGCGGCCAGTTCCTTGACCGCGTCCATGAACGACAGGCCGCGCTGATCGGTCATCCAGCGGATCGCATCGCCATGCGCGCTGCAACCGAAGCAGTGATAGAAACCCTTTTCGTCGTTGATCGTGAAACTGGGCGTCTTTTCGTTATGGAAGGGGCAGCAGGCCTTATACTCGCGGCCGGCACGCGTGACCTTGACCGTGCGGCCGATCAGCGTCGACAGCGTGATGCGCGACCGCAGTTCGTCCAGCCATTGCGGGGTGAGGGTCACTTAACTCCCCTCCCGCTTGCGGGAGGGGCCGGGGGTGGGCAGATGGCCCAGGCTGCGCTGGATTTGGAGCACGACGCCTTCGACATTGCTCACCACGTCCTCGTTCGTGAAACGCAGCGTGCGATATCCGTTCCGAGCCAGCCACTGATCGCGGCGACGGTCGCAGGTTTGGCGCATGTCGTGCGAATATCCGTCGAGTTCGACGACCAAATGCGCCTCCCGGCAAAGAAAGTCGGCGAAGTAGGGCCCCACCGGCATCTGACGGCTGAACTTCCAGCCGCCCAGCTTTCTACCGGACAGACGGCGCCACAGCAGCCGTTCCGCCGGCGTCGCGGCATTTCGCAACTCCTTGGCGTGCGGTGTATCGCGGGGCTGAAACTGTCCGTCCATCACAGGGCGTATGCCCACCCCCGACCCCTCCCGCAAGCGGGAGGGGAGAAGCGCGAAAGCCGCCATGGGTGCGGAAGGCGCTAGGGGAGGGCGGCGGCGCCCGAAATCAGCTCAGCGCCGCCTTCACCCAGCCGCTCGCCTTGCTCATGTCGAGCTGGCTGCCGTGGCGTTCCTTCACCGCCGCCATCACCTTGCCCATATCCTTGAGGCTCTCCGCGCCCAGTTCGACCACGATCGCCCGGATCGCGGTGGTGGCGTCCTCTTCGCTGAGCTGCGCGGGCAGGAAATCCTCGATCACCGTGACCTCGGCCGCCTCGATGTCGGCGAGTTCCTGGCGTCCGCCCTGTTCGTACATCGCAATCGATTCGCGGCGCTGCTTCACCATTTTCTGCAGCACGTCGGTGACGAGCACGTCGTCGTCGGCCGGCGCGGTGCCGGTGCGCAGTTCGATGTCGCGGTCCTTGATCTTGGCCAGCATCAGCCGGATGGTGCCCAAACGCGCCTTGTCGCCCGCTTTCATCGCGGCAACCTGCGCAGCCTTGATGTCATCGCGAATCATCGCCTGTCCTCTTT